>NZ_JBHUFR010000016.1:91378-740775 GCF_042680985.1 Paraburkholderia dipogonis
GTTTGCAGCCTGGACTAACATCCGCAACGCCAGCGGCTTCGACAAAAGTCCGCGATGACGATTAAGCGGGCGCAAAAAAACCCGCCACGATTTCCCGTGGCGGGTTCTGCCTGAACTGCGCAAGCCAGGCGCTATCAAGCGCCGGCGTCTGCTTCGTTATGCGCTGCTTATTTGGCCTGTTCGGCCGAGTTCGTGATGGCGTTGCCACCCTTCGAAATATCCTGCCCGGCCCCCGCCATTGTGTTGCAACCGGCGAGCGCAGCTGTCCCTGCAATGAGAAGCAAAGCGATCAGTCGATTCATGAAAGTTCTCCTTGTCGAGAATGCATTGGTTGACGTGCCCATCTTTACGGCACGCGCCAGCTGAGCTAGCTGTCGTCCGACCGGGGCTTACGCCAGTCGATCCGGTCTGATTGCATGATAAAAAAAGGGCGGGGGCGGCGCTGTCGGCTGCGCTGCGATTTTCTTGTAGGCGTGCTCCGGTGTTTGCGTCGGCGCACTCCTACACGTCTGCCGCAACGCCGCGCGAGCCCTTGTTATACGGAGGTTCGCGAAGGCGTCGCGGGCGGCAGGTCGACCGATGGCGTCGCGGTGCTCACGCTCGGCATTTCCACGTGGATGTCGGTGCCGTTCGGCACGCCGCGCCGGATATCGAAGCGTCCGCCATGCGCGGCGACACGCTGGCGCATGCCCAGCAGGCCGTGGGTGTGCGTGCGGTTCAGATCGGCCGGCATGATGCCGACGCCGTTATCGGCGATATGCAGCGCCACCTGGCCGTCGCCGACCTGCAAGGCGATCGATACCTTCGAGGCGCGCGCGTACTTGGCCGCGTTGGTCAGCGACTCCTGCGCGACGCGAAACAACGCGATCTCGGTTTGCTCGTCGAGCTTGATGTCGTCGGCGGGCAGGTGCAGGTCGAGCGTCCAGTTGTTGCGCTGCGCGGCTTCGTCGGCGAGCGTGCGCAAGGCGGTGACGAGCCCGAAGTTGGCCAGCACCGTAGGCCGCATATCTTCGATGATGCGGCGCTTCAGCGCGATGCCCTGGTCGAGATTGGCAAGCGCCCGTTTGAGTTTGTCGGCGATGTCCGGCTCGCTGTCCTTCAGCTTGCGGTTGGCCCATGCCACATCCATTTTGCTCGCCGTCAGAATCGCGCCGAGTTCGTCGTGCAATTCGCGCGCGAGCTGGGTCTTCTCGTTTTCGCTGACCGCCTGCAAGTGCCAGCCGAGCGCCTCGAGCTGCCGGGTGCGTTCGTTGACGAGCTGGTCGAGACTTTCCTGTTGCGTGATCAATTGACGCTGCACGCGTGCCTGACGATCGATCTGAATGCCGAGATTGCGAAACAGCAGAATGAACAGCACGATGTTCAGCGCCGAGAGACCCGCCGCGCACAGCGTGGAGATGCGCTGATCGCCGCGGCTCGCGGCGAGCGCGTGTTGCGCGCGGCGTTCTTCGTTATCGCGCAGCAGCGAGAGCGTGCTGTCCACCAGCGACGCGTCGGCAGGACTGGCCTCGCTCGCGCCGCCGCAAGCGGCCAGATCGAGCGGATGCGGCGCCGCGCGTTGCAGCGCGGACGCGCCCGCGCCGATGCGCGCGTCGATCAGCGCAAGAATCTGAGTGAAACTGGCGAGCTCGGCGCTGTCCGCTTTGCCGCCGCGATAAAAGCGGTTCAACTGCTGTTCGCTCTGGCGGATGCGCGCCGCGGTTGCGCAGAACTCGTGTGCGGCGGCGTCCTGCTTCGTCAGAAGAAAGTCGCTTTGCTGGGCGCTCAGGCGCGATAGCTGGCTCGCCAGGGTGCTCAGTTGCACGGTGACGTCGCGCGCTTCGAGCGCGGTTTCGTATTCGGCGGCAATGCGCTGGCGCGCGGTCTCGAGTATCACGAGGCCGCCCACGGTAATGACGATCGCCACCGTCATGGCGATCGCCCAGCTGCGGCTGCGCATCCAGTCGCTCAGCCTGGCGGCGGCTCCCGGCGCGGCGCGATCTGCATCACCCGTGTCCGGCACGTTCTGCACATTTGGCACATTCGGCTCCTCTGATGGGGCATCAGTGTAACGTCCGCTGCATCCGGCCACGGGGATGCCATCGCGCTGGCGTTGCGTCGCCGCACGCCGGCCTGGCGAGGCGATCGTGCGCGCCGTAACGCTGCCGTAATCCAATGTAAGCGGATTCTCACACGAAAACCGGCGTGCGTCGGAATGCGCCGCGCGTGGCTGATCGATAGGATGAACCTAATCGTTCAATCAATGTTTCGGGAGGAAGCCATCATGCTGAAATGGGCGTTGTTCTTCGCCGTCATCGCGGTGATCGCCGGCCTTCTCGGCTTTACCGGTGTCGCGGCGGGCGCGGCGGCGATCGCCAAGTTCCTGTTCGTCGTGTTCGTGATTCTGTGCGTGGTGTTCCTCGTGCTGGGCTTCGTGGTGACGAAAAAGATCGTCGATTAGCGCTGCTCGATGAGGAAGTCGCGAGCCGCTTTTCAAGGTGCGAGAACGGTTCGTCGATCAGTGTTGTGCGCCCATGCCACGCAGATACAACAAGAAGGAGAGTCGTCATGCTTCACTATGCCATCGTCTTTTTCGTGATTGCGATCATCGCCGCCGTGTTCGGCTTTACCGGCATTGCAGCGGGCGCGGCCGAAATTGCCAAGATCCTGTTCTACATTTTCCTCGTCGTATTCGTGGTCACGCTGCTGCTTGGCGTCTTCCGAACATAGACGGGCGGTCGTTCGCGGCCATCGTTCCTTGTGCCGGCGCATCAGGCGCGATTCGTGCGTGATGCGCAGTTCCCCCTAATACCGGATAAAGGAGAAATTCAATGTCGAAGTCATCAACCGTTCAGGGTGCGCCGACTCAATCCAGCGATCCGTTCGTGATGGATCTGAAGAAGATTCGCGAAGACGCGCGCAAGCACATGTCAGATGGTCCGGTCACGCAATCCTACGGCGCGGATCGCGAGACGGTGCTGAAGCTGTGTAACGATGCACTGGCCACGGAAATCGTCTGCGTGCTGCGTTATAAGCGGCATCATTTCATGGCCAAGGGCATCAACTCGGAAGCCGTGGCCGCGGAGTTCGCCGAGCATGCCGCCGAGGAACAGCAACACGCCGACAGCATCGCCGAACGGATCGTGCAATTGGGCGGCGAGCCGGATTTCGCGCCGGACGGTCTGAAGACGCGCTCGCATTCGGAATACAAGGAAGGCGCGAACCTCACGGACATGATCAAGGAGAACCTGATCGCCGAGCGCATTGCGATCGATACGTATCGCGAGATCATTCGTTATCTGGGCGATAAGGACGTGACGACGCGTCGTATGTTCGAAGAAATTCTCGCTGTCGAAGAAGAGCATGCCGACGACATGGCGGATCTGCTCGAAGGCCGCGAGTAATCAACAGCTCGCAAGCGTGTGCGGCGGCGCGAAAACCGTACAACGCAAAAGCAAACAGCGCACTAAAGAAACGTAGCACGACGGCGAGCGGCAGCGCTGTACATCGCGGCCCGCTCAGCCGGTCCACGCAGCGTGGCGGACGGCGCGAAGGGCGCGGGTGGGCCGCAAGGTTTCCCGCCCCGGCATGCGCCGCCCGGTTTTCCCAATCCGGCAGAAACGATGCCGGAGATCATTACAATGTCTGCTTTGGAGCGATTCCATTGTTCCATTGCACGGACACCCAAACCGATGATTCGAGTGCTGATAGCTGACGACCATGCGATCGTCCGAGGTGGCTTCAAACAGTTCGTCGCCGACGAGCCGGATATGTGCGTCGCGGCCGAAGCGGCCACCGGCGACCAGACCATCAGCCTCGTGCGCGAACAGGCCTTCGACGTGGTGCTGCTCGACATCGCGATGCCGGACAAGAACGGCATCGACACCTTGCGCGTGATCAAGCAGGTACGCCCTGAACAGGGCGTGCTGATTCTGTCGGGCTACCCGGAGAGCCAGTACGCAATCAATCTGCTGCGCGCGGGCGCGAACGGTTATCTGAACAAGGACTGCGAGCCGGAGGAAATCGTGCGGGCGATTCGCGCTGTGGCGCGCGGGCATCGTTACCTGTCCGAGGCGGTCGCCGACACGCTCGCCGACAACCTCGACAAACCGGCGGCAGGGCGTCCGCACGAAGCGCTCTCCGAACGCGAGTTCCAGATTTTCTGCAAGCTCGCGGCGGGGCAGATTCCCACTGACATCGCGGAGGAATTGCATCTGTCCGTGAAGACCGTGAGCACTTACCGGGCTCGCGTGCTGGAGAAAATGCGGTTGGCGAACAATGCCGATCTGACTTATTACGCGATCAAGAACGGCTTGATCGAATAATGGACGATCTAGATATTCCGATGAACAGCGAATCGAACCCTGTTGCCGACCCAGCCCGTCACGCGCCGTTGCGTGTGCTGCTGATCGAGGATTCGCCGCTGATCCGCAGAAGCCTCGTGGAAACGATCGACGCGTCCGGCCTGCTCAAGGTCGCCGCATACGCGGATTCCGCGGATCAGGCCATTGCGCTCCTGAGCGACGAGTCCTTCGACGCGGTGATCGTCGACCTGCAGTTGAAGCAGGGCTCGGGCGTGCCGGTGCTCGCCTATTTGCAGCGTGAAGGATTGATCGACAGGGTGTTCGCCGCGGTGCTGACCAATCACGCGTTGCCCGCGTACCGGAAGCGCTGCGAGCAATATGGCGTGCGGCACTTTTACGACAAGTCGTTCGAATTCGATCGCGTGATCGACGCGTTGCACGAATATGCGTACGCGCGAAGCAGCAAGTAAGCGCTCCGCGCCGTGCAAATAACGCGGCCTAACGCTCCGCGCGAGCGGGAAGCGCCAGATGATTCCACGCCGCCAGCCCCGCGAACACGATCCCGGCCACGCTCACACCAAGCCATCCGAACGCCGGCCACACCACCGCGCCGACACCGGAGCCGAGTGCTCCGCCGATGAAATACGCCACCATGTACACCGTATTCACGCGGCTTCGCGCGTCCGGCTTGAGCGCGTAGATGCGCGACTGATTGGAAATCTGCGCGGCCTGCACGCCGATATCGAGGATGATCACGCCGACCACGAGTCCCGCGATGCTTTTCGCCGATACGCCGAACACGACGAACGAAACCGCCACCAGCACGATCGACAGGGTGATGATCGCGCGCGGTCCGCGTCGATCGGAAAACTTGCCGGCGAGCGGCGCGGCCATCGCCCCCGCTGCGCCGACGATACCGAATAGCCCGGCCGCCTGCGGCCCGAGATGAAACGGCGCGCCGGCCAGCAACAAGGCCAGCACCGACCAGAAGATACTGAATGCCGCGAACAGGCCCGCGCCGGTGAGCGATGCTTCGCGCAGCTCGCGATGCTCGACGATCAGATGCCACATCGACACCAGCAGCTTGCCGTAGGTTAGCGTCGACGTCGGCTGGCTTTTCGGCAGCCGCGCCATGATGACGGCCGCCAGCACCAGCAGCGCGACCACGGACGCGCCGAAGACCGCGCGCCAGCCGAAATATTCGGCGATCAGGCCTGACGCTGTTCGCGCCAGCAGAATCCCCAGCAACAAACCGCTCATTACCGTGCCGACCGCGTGGCCGCGTTCGGACGGCGGCGCGATTTCCGCCGCGAACGGCACCGCTTGCTGCGCGATGGTGGCGAGCACGCCGATCGCCAGGCTCGCTACGATCAGCACGGTCAGCGTCGGCGCGGCAGCCGCCACGACCAGCGCGACGCAGATGGCGGCGATCTGCAACAGGATCAGACGACGCCGGTCAAATCGGTCGCCGAGCGGCGCAAGCAGGAGCATGCCGGCCGCGTAGCCGAGTTGCGTGACGGCCGGCACCGCGCCGACCCACGACGCGCTGTGCGGAAACGATTGGCGGAAGTCGTCGAGCAGCGGCTGGTTGTAATAGATGTTCGCAACCGAGACACCGGCGATGGTGGCGAGCAGAAACAGTAGGCCGCGCAACGACCGGTCGGCGGAAGCGGGAGTGGACGCTTTGGAAGTGGACATGAGAGGGTGCATTCGACGGACCGGCCCATGCGCGGTCCTCAAGCGTGCCGATCATACCGGAGCACGGCGGATCGTGCTGACGGCTACGAGGCGGGGCAGCACACATTGGCACGTTCGCACAATGGCCTCACAACGCCTTGCCAACAAAATGAGATGGCTGTTCGGCGTTCGTTCGTAGAATCGGCGCGCCTTATCCGACCGACGATTATCAGAACGACCCCATGACACCGATTACGAAACACGAACCTCGACGCATAGGCGGCTCGCTGCTCATCGCGCTGATTTGCCTTGCGGCGTGGGCGCTCTATACCGCGATCGCGATGCGCGATCCGCTGAAACTCATGCTCGAATGGGAAGTGCTGGCCGTGTTCGCGCGGTCCGAAACGCACGGCTGGTATCGCACCGTGATCGTGATGGTGGGCTGCGACGTGCTCACGGGCGTGTTCATCGTCGTGGGCATGGGTTGGCTGGCGCTGCTTGCATGGCGCAAGTCACCGCGTTTTACCGTGCACGTTCAGGCCTGGCTGCTGGCGATTGTCGCCATACGCACAGGCGCGTATCTGCTCGGCGATTACATGACGCACGCGATCGGCATCGACATCGACATTCCATTCGACGGCTTCATTCAGGCTGTCGTGGCGGCCGCGCTCGGGATTCCGTATTTCAGGCTCTCCTCCCGGCGCGTTCGCGAGACTTTCTTCGACGCCTGACCCGCAGGCGTCAATCGATCAGATCGCCTTCGGGCTCGTAAAACGGATACGGGCCATCAGCTTTCTCGACATAAGCGTGATGCGTGACGATGCCGGTCGCCGGATCGTAGTGATGCAGCGCATACGCGGGCGGTTCCATCATGAATGCGGACGGCGCATCCTCGCGCAGATCGAGCGCGACTTGATGCGCGGGCGCCGGCACCGCGGAAGCGATCGTGCCGCCAAAGCGCACGAACATGGGCCGGTGCACATGCCCGCAGATCACCCGCTCCACATTCGGATAACGCGCGATCAACGCGGCGAGTTTGCCGGCGGCGGCGGGATCGAGCCGCAGTTCATCCATATGCCCGATGCCGCACACGAACGGCGGATGATGCAACGCGACCACCGTCGGTTTGCCCTGCGTCGCATCGAGTTGCGTGGCGAGCCACGCGAGCCGCGCATCGCACAGATCGCCGGCGCTTTGTCCCGGCACCATGGAGTCGAGCGCGATGATCCGCAACGGCCCGACATCGACGGCGTATTGCACGAACTCGCCACCGCTTTGCAATTCCTTGCGATCGGGAAACGCGGCGCGCAACGCTGCACGTTCGTCGTGATTGCCGACCAGCATGAAGTAGGGAATCTCGAGCGGCGCGAGCAGTGTCTTCAGGTGTTCGTACTGTTCCGGATCGCCTTGATCGACGAGGTCGCCGGTCATGATCACCGCGTCGGGACGCGGTTCGAGCGCATTGAGGGCGGCGACGCAGCGTGCGAGATAGGCGCCGGTGTCGACGCGGCGATAAGCGAGCGCGCCGGGCCGTTTGATATGCAGGTCGCTAATTTGAGCCAGCAGCATGGGGATGTCCCTGTTATAGCGCGATGTTGAACCAGCGCGACTTCATTAAGATAGCGCAATCAGCGCGTCCTGCGCGATGGAAATGCCGACCGGCGTGCCGCGCGCCAATTCCACGCGGCCGGCTACATCGATCAGCAACGCGTCCGGCGCGGCGCCGCCGACCGTCAGACGCGTGCGCTCGCCGAGAAACGCGGTGCTTTCGACATGTCCACGCAATTGCGCGTGAGCCGGATCGGCCAGATAAGCGTCTTCCGGGCGGAAGAAAATTTCGTGCACCGAGTTCGCGTGCGCGTAGCCCGAGGGCAGCGGCACGGCGCCGCCCGTGGTACTCAACATGCCGTCGCGCCGCTCGCCCGCAAGCCGGTTGATCGTGCCGACGAACTGCGCGACCGTGCGATTGGCGGGCCGGTAGTAGATCTCGCGCGGCGAGCCGATCTGCTCGATGCGCCCCGCGCTCATCACCACGATGCGGTCGCCGAGTTCCATCGCTTCGGCCTGATCGTGCGTGACGTAGACGGTCGTGATGCCCAGTTCGCGCAGCAGCGTGTTCATCTCGCTGCGCAAGGTGTCGCGCAGACGGGCGTCGAGGGCGGTCAACGGTTCGTCGAGCAACAGCACGCGCGGCTGCACGGCGAGGGCGCGAGCGAGCGCCACCCGTTGACGCTGGCCGCCGGAAAGCTGGTCGATCGGTTTGTCGGCGTGCGCGGTGAGACGCATCATGCCGAGCAATTCGTCGACGCGTTGCCGCGCCGTCTCCGCGGGCAAGCGTTTGATCTTCAACCCGTAGCCGATGTTGCCGCGCACCGTCAGATTCGGAAACAGCGCGTAGCTTTGGAACACCATGCCGACCTGGCGCTTTTCGATCGGCAGCGCGGTGACGTCGTCGTCGCCGAACGCGATGCGGCCGCCGGCATCCGGCGTTTCCAGACCCGCGATCATGCGCAGCGTCGTAGTCTTGCCGCAGCCGGACGGCCCGAGCAACACCAGCGTTTCGCCGGCATCGATATGCAGGTCGAGCGGTTCGAGCACACGTGTGCCGCGAAACGTTTTCGCGCATTGCGTCAGCGTGATGGGAACGGAGGCGAGTTTCATGGCTGGATGGCCTTTGAAGAAGAGCGCGCGACGCGTTTTTTCGCCGCGCTGCGCTGGCCGGTCGCATCGACGCCAAGCCATTGCATGGCGACGAGCAGAGGCATCGTCATGATGAAAAACAGAATCGTGTAGGCGCTGCCGATCTCGATGCGCAACGACGCGTAAGTGTCCGCGAGACCCACCGGCAGCGTCTTGGTATCGGGCGTGTGCAGCATCCACGTGAGGTTGAATTCGCCGATCGAAAGCGTCAGCACCGCCAGCGCACCGGCCACGATGCCGGGGCGCGCGTTGGGCAGCACGATCGTCACGAAGCGCTGAAAGAAGCTCGCGCCGAGACTCGCCGCGCCTTCCTCGAGCGTGCGCAGATCGCTGCTCGCGCAGACCGCCGCGACCGCGCGCACCATGAAGGGCAGCGTGAACACTACATGCCCGACGACGATGAACGCCACGCTCATGCGGAACATCGTGAAGCCGCCGTACACCACCAGCAGCGCGAGCGCGGACGCGAGACCGGGCAGCGCGATCGGCAGTACCAGAAACTCTTCGATGATTCGCGAGAGCCGCGTCTTGCTGCGTGCGAGCACATAACCTGCGGGCACACCGGTCAGGAGCGTGATGAGCAAGGTCGCCGCCGCCACTTCGAGCGAGAGAAACACCGAGCTGTGATACTGCGTCCACACTTCGCCCAGCCAGCGCAGCGTGAGTCCGCTCGACACGCCCTTGAAGTAGTTGACCGTCAGGCCCGCCATGATCGACATGACGACCGGCACGATCAGAAACGCGCACAGCAGCAGCGTGACGAGCCATTGGCCGGTTGCGAGCCACGTTCTTGCGTCTGGCCAGCGAAGCCGGGAGCGAGGCTTCGTTGACGCTTGTAGAGAGGTTGTGATGGAGTTCATTGAAGTCCTGTCCTCCGCTTTGGAAGCCGCAGGTTTTGAAACGCCGTTCATGCGCTTGCCGCCACGGCCGAGCCGCTTACGCTGCGCGCCAACGCCAGCACGGCCCACGTCACGATGCCGAGCACGATCGAGAGGCCCGCGGCCGTCACCATGTTCGCGTTGAGGGTGAACTCGGTGTAGATGGTCATCGGCAGCACGTCGATGTCGGTGGCGAGCGTGAACGCCGTGCCGAACGCGCCCATCGCGGTGGCGAAGCACACCGCGCCCGCCGCGATCAGCCCAGGCGAAAGCGCGGGCAATACGATGTCGCGCGTGATGCGCCACGGCGACGCGCCGAGCGAACGTGCGGCTTCTTCGAGCGATGCATCGAGCTTGGTCGCCGAGGCCATTACGGTGACGATCACGCGCGGAATCGAGAAGTACAGGTAGCCGAGAAAGAGCCCGCTCATCGAATAGGCGAACACCCAGCGGTCGCCCGTGAGTTTCAGCGAGAGCGCGCCGATCAGCCCCTGGCGTCCCGCCAGCATGATGACCATGAAGCCGACCACCACGCCGGGAAACGCCAGCGGAAACGTGAGCAACGCGAGCAGCGTGCGTTTCAAAGGAAACTCGCGCCGCGCCAGCAGCAGACCCGCGATCACCGAAAGCACCAGCGTCGCCGCCGTGACCGCCGCCGACAGCAGCACGGTCGCGCCGAGGCTCGACATGTAGCGCGGATTCGTCAGCATCGCGCGATAGGTGGCGAACGCGTGGCCGTCGCCGCTCAACTGCGCGAGCGCGCCCATCGGCAGCAGCCAGAAAGCGATGAACACCGCCAGCGCCGGCGCGATCAACGCGATGCGCCAGCGCAGCGGGAACGTGATGTCGTTCAATGCATCACCTGCAAGTAGCGCTCGCCGAAGCTCGACTGCTTCTCGGCCATCTTG
This sequence comes from Paraburkholderia dipogonis, assembly GCF_042680985.1. Taxonomy (NCBI): domain Bacteria; kingdom Pseudomonadati; phylum Pseudomonadota; class Betaproteobacteria; order Burkholderiales; family Burkholderiaceae; genus Paraburkholderia; species Paraburkholderia dipogonis. Next base: position 101,825 of record NZ_JBHUFR010000016.1, read on the forward strand.
CCGAAGTCCACCGGTTTGGCGCGCGCATAGTCGCTGGCCGGCAGGAATTTGGCGGCGGTTTCCGGGCTCATTGCATTCGCGCGCACCGGACGCAGGTAGGCTTCCGCCCACAGCTTCTGGCCTTCGTCGGAGAGCACGAAGTCGAGTACCTTCTTGCCGTTCGCTTCATGCGGCGCGCCCTTCACGAGGCTCATCACGTACGGCACGGAAATCGTGCCTTCCTTCGGAATCACGAATTCGACGTTCGCGTGATCCTTGTATTTCGCGCGATAGGCGTCGAAATCGTAGTCGAGCAAGATGGGAATTTCACCGGACATCACGCGCGCATAGGCGGTCTGCTTCGGCACGATCGGCGCGTTGGCCTTCAGCTTGCGAAACCAGTCGAGGCCCGGCTCGAAGTTATCGAGCGTGCCGCCGAGCGCCTGGTTCACCGCGACCGCGCCCGCATAGCCGACGAACGCGCTCGACGGATCCAGGTAGCCGATCATGCCTTTGTACTCAGGCTTGAGCAGGTCGGCCCACGAGCGCGGCACCGGCTTGCCTTCGAGTGCGTCCTTGTTGACGAAAAAGCCCAGCGTGCCCGAGTGAATCGAGAACCAGTAGCCTTGCGGGTCTTTCAGGTTGGCGGGAATGTCGTCCCAATGCGCGGGCTTGTACGGCTGGATCACGCCCTTGTCCTTCGCCTGGAAAGCGGACGAGACGCCGAGATAGACGACGTCGGCGACCGGGCTTTTCTGCTCGGCCATCAGTTGTGCGATCGACTGGCCGGAGTTCTTGTTGTCGAACGGCACGCGAATGCCGGTCTTTTGCTGGATCGCCTTGATCTGGCTCGCCCAGTCGGCCCATTCGGGCGGGCAGTTGTAGCAGATCGCAGATTCATCGGCGTGCGCGGCTTGCGGTGCGATCGCGGCGAGCACGGCGGCGACCATCATGCCGGCCGACAGCGCGGCAGCCGTGGAGCGCGCGAGGCGATGCCAGAGCGGCCGGAGCGGTTTGATGGGCGAAGCGAAATGTTTGGAAGAGCGGATCACTGCGGGTCTCCAGGAGAAGAAGCGAGCGGGTGGTTCGGGTTTTGGGGTGGGTGACTCAAAGTCGTCTTGCGGGGCAGCGGGGTAAACGTTTTCATGTCGGCATGTGTCGGTGCATGTCGCGCTTATTTGGTCGACGCGCGCTTGCGCGGCGCTTCAGGCGAATGGTCGCTCGGCGGGCATTGACGTACGCGTAGGCGTTGCGTCGTCGCGGCTCGAAATCGCCGCGATGGTGGCGCCTTGGCGCAAGCTATGCGGCAAGGTCAGCGTGAGCGAGGTTTCGCTCAACGCTTCGTACGTGCCCGTGACACGTGCCAGCAAACGCTGCCAGGCCGCGCAGCCGATCGCGCGATTCGGTGCGCAGATGCTGGCAAGCGCGGGCGACAGCAGTTCTCCCATTGCAAGGCCGTCGAAGCCGAGAATCGACATGTCGTGGGGAATCTGCAGACGCGCGCGGCGCAGGCCGCGCATGACCACCATCGCCAGCAGATCGTTACTGCAGAAGAGGGCGCTCGGGCGGTTCGGGCCGCTCGTCAGATGAGCGAGCACCGAGGGCGACAGTTCTTCGGCGTTGAAATCGACTTCGAGCGCCGGTGCAGGCGTTAGGCCGGCCTGCTGCATCGCCTGCGAATAGCCGAGATGCCGCTGACGGGCGCGATCGGAAGCGGCCAGCGTGCCCGCGAGCATCAGGATGCGGCGATGGCCGTGCGCGATCAGCATGCGCACGCCGTCGTAGGCGGCCAGACGATTGTCGACCGACACCGACGGGCGACGCACCGTGTCGTTATGCATCAGCACATAGAGCAGTCCCGCGCGGTCGAGTTCGTCGAGCAGCGGGTGCGTGTCGGCATCCGCGACAGTCAGGATCAGGCCTTCGACGCGGTGTTCGCGCAGCGTTTCGATGGCGTGGCGTTCGCGGTCGGCGTCGTACTGCGTGGTCATCAGCATGAGCCGGTAGCCTTGCGCCGAGGCGAGTTCGTCGATGCCTTGCAGGCACTCGGCGAACACGGGATTGGCGAGCGTCGGCAGGATCACGCCGATCAGGCGCGTGCGTTCGCCGCGCAATTGCCGGCCGAGCGGGCTGGGGCGGAAGTTCAGGGCGTCGATGGACTGACGCACCTTGTCGAGCGTGACCGGGTTGACGGTATGCGGCGCGTTGATCGCGCGCGACACGGTGGCGATGGAGAAGCCGGCGTGGGCAGCGACATCTTTGATCGTCGGGATCATGGTTTCCGCTCGGGTGTAAACGTTTTCGTGAGCGGATTATCGGGAAGGTTTGTGACTTGGGGATGACGTGGGTATTGGCGGATACGACTTGGGGAACTGGAGGCGGGCGGAGCGTCGGCGGGGCGGTTTGGTGCGCCCGGCGGGCAATGGTAGAATTCGCGTCCACACGCGTTTCGACCCCCGCCGGGGTGATGAAATTGGTAAACATAGCGGACTTAAAATCCGCCGCCTCACGGCTTGTCGGTTCGAGTCCGATCCCCGGCACCAAGCCACTTCCCAACGTTTCCCAGGATCTACCAAAAAACCCGCTGCGTCAAGGGTTTGCGGTAAGTCGTCTCCCATACTTCGCCAAGCTTTCCCATTGACACCCAGTAATTTTGGGGGCATCTTTGTGGGCACATTTTCCTGACTGGGTGTCTCAGATGCCCCCAAACGTTCATGCCCCTTACCGATTTAGCCGTGCGATCTGCAAAGCCGCGAGACAAGTCCTACAAGCTCGCCGATGGCCACGGTATGTATCTCGAAGTGATGCCGAACGGCTCCAAATACTGGCGCCTGAAATACCGGGTCGACGGCAAGGAAAGACGGGCCGCACTGGGTGTCTACCCGGCAGTATCGTTGCTTGCAGCGCGCAAGGCCCGGGAGGAAATAAAGGACGCGCTGCGCTCTGGTCTCGATCCGTCGACGGAGAAGAAGCGGGCAGTCGAGCAACGGCAGCGGGCAGCCATCAAGGAGCGTACTGTCGCTGATGCGTTCGAGGAATACGGTCGGAAGGTATCGGCAAAAAAGGAGGGCTCGAAGTGGGAGCAGAACCGACTGAAGATGTTCGTACGCGATCTCCCGGAATTTGCCGGGCGGCGGTTGGTGGACGCCGATACGCCGATGTGGGCTGACTGGCGCGACATTCGTCTCAAAGGATTTACCCGCCCGGACGGAACAGTAGCGCGTCCCGTCAAAAACAGCACGGTGCTGCGCGAGATGAACCTTTACCGGAACGTCTTCACGATTGCGCGCAGGGAGTGGAAGTGGATCGATGTGAATCCGTTCACGGATGTAGCGTCACCGCCCAACGGTACTCCGCGGGAGCGGCGCCCAGACCCGTGGAAGGAGATACGGCCGATCGTCCGCTGGCTAGGCTACCGGACAGGGCAGGAGCCAGTAACGAAGAGTCAGGAGGTCGCGCTCGCCTATCTGGTGGCGCTGCGCAGTGGCATGCGGGCGAAGGAACTGCTTGGCCTCGGCAAGGGGACGCTGAACATGCGCACCGGCGTCGCCGAGGTGCGGCACAAGATGCAATACCTGACGAAGCGGCCGAGGCAGATCCCATTACCGCGGCCGGCGCTGCGCCTGTTGCGGGCCGTCGAGCATCGGGAGATGTGCTTTTCGGTGTCGGCCGACTCGTTGTCCACCCTGTTCCGGAAGGCCAAGATCGCGCTCGGAATTGCAAACCTGACGTTTCATGACAGCCGCGGGGAAGCGCTTACACGCCTCTCGAAGAAGGTCGACGTGCTCACGCTGTCACGTATCAGCGGGATCAAGAACCTGAAGATACTGATGGAGCACTACTACCGCGAGACGTCAGAGCAGATTGCGGCGCGTCTCTGACGGGAATGGGCGGAACGGTCTGTTGCCAGAATCCGTCCTCGAGGAAATGCGGTGCGATTCCTGCCTTCGAACCTCGATCTCCGAAAGCTAGCTCAATAACAGAGCGTGTACATCTGAAGCACGCCGTTGTAAATCAGAGTGCAGCGAGACAGTACATCTCGCCCGAGTAATCCCGCAATTCCCTGCGTAATCAGACTGGCTTCCGTAACGGGCAGCGCCGCAATGGTGAACGGCGGTCCGTTGGGTGATCCGATCGCAAGTTCGACGTCATATTGGTTACAGACTACCGGAGCGCCGTTTGTCGATGGGGTATGGACCTGAATACTGCCTGTCGGTTGCAACTGCAGCGGTGCCAACAGCGTTGGATCGACGTTCGTATTGCTAGCTCCCGTGTCAATCAGGAACACGCCATTCGTCGTCGGCGGCGCTGGCTGGCCGGCGGCTTGGAGCGCCAACTGGCGCGGCACACTCACTGCAATAACGACATGAACGAGGGGGCCGAGAGGCCCGATTTGTAAATTTATACTTGGCACGGGACTAGGTATCGACGCGTAAAGTTTGCAACCGGCTCGATTCGAGAGATCTGCTTCACAAGAAACGGCTCAAGCTTGAAGGTTTGATAGCCGATCTTTAAGGCATCTTCATAAGAATCGAATTTTTCTACTACCGCGTCGCCTTTTATTAGAACAAATTTGCCTTCATCGCCAAGGAGATTTGCAAGTTCGCGATGATATGTCGCAAGTTCCTTGTCTAGAGCAGCCATGATGTAACTCCTGAGTGTGCTGTCACCGGCGCGGCCGGCCAACAGTATGATGCTAGCATCGCTATCTACTGAATTAACGTACGAAAAGAGACGAACTTTAGCCTCAAATTGCAGCGCTTGCACCCGATTCTAAGGCGAAGCATGTTACAGATAAGGTACCAAGGACCAAGAGGTCTGTGCGCATGTATACCCTAAGTGGATGATATAAAACAAAAAATAGTTTTCAATTGTCGTATGCCGATTGGATGCGTTGCCCTTCTCATGTCGACGTAAATTCAACCGCACGCCGATGCGTCCGCGATGGAGCTAGTCAGCGCACCAGGCGGTCCGCGCACACCGCATGAATGCCGCAAACCACTGGCGACTCATAGTCGAGCATCCAGCCGTCAACAAAGAGCGGCAGCAACGATTGCTCCCGCGTGAGCCCGAACGTCTCCATCACCTGCGGCGCCAGATCAGCCGCTATCTGCCCGAGTCTCGCGCGCTCATGCCAATCGAAACGCGCGCCGTTCGCGTTGCACCAGATGCGTCCTGATTCAACTAGGTGGTCGGTGCGCAACCATTCGCCAGTGCGCGCCTTCGCGACGAGCTGCGCCACGACGAGGTAGCAGAGTAGGTCGGCGCGGGCGTCGTCGGGATTATGGGAGGTCAACGTTTGGCAATCCGCTCAAGCATGTCGTAATACTCATCAATAACCCCGCGATCGGCGCACCTTAACTCCTCGTGTCATCCGACGTGGACATGTCAACTCTGGCCTTGGGCTTGATCATTACGCGCGACTTGATTTCCACGCCGCACAGAAGCCTCAGTTGATCAGTCATCATCGACCTGCTGAAACCACCGTTGCTCCCAGACCGTGAGCTTGTCCTTTTTTAAATAACGCCGCGGATTGCCGCACATCCAGCAACTGCATGGCGTGGGTGTATCGACGACCTTGCCGAGTTCCTCAGAATTGAGGCGACGCCCCCACCAATAGTAGCCACGATTTTTCTTGATTCGCGCCCGGTCCGCCCGGCGCCGCGCTGTACCTGCCATTTCGCACCTCAGTTTCGATAGCTGAATGTGCGAAAGCCCGCTCGCGGCGGGCTGGGAAGGTGAAATGCGTTCGCTTTTGAGATACATCGCCCAGATCTCTCCGGGCCGCTGCCGCACTAATTGATGCGACAGACTCAAGCCGGCTTTCGCCGGTGACATAGTTCATCTTTAATGCCGGATTTTACCTCAACCGGCGAGGCTAGCCCACGTCGCCATGGGATCCTTCGTGTCCCTGTTTTCCGCACGATCCTGTCCGGAAGACGTGACTCGGATATAGCCGTTCTGGCGGATCTCGACGAGACCAATATCCTCAAGCAGGTGGGCGTGGTATCGGACCTCGCCCTCGGTGGATTTCCCATCAAATCGTGCGACCAACGATCTGAGGTCCATCGTCCAACTGTCATCCAGCACAAGCGTCTTCAAGATTTCTTCTGCCAAGTCTTTATCGCGCCGCATACATCTGCCTATTTTTGTTTTGGGGGCTAAAGTTTATCCCAAGCGGCGCGCCATATCTCCGTGCTCGTCTGCATACACCGCGTTCGGCTCGACAAAATACCGATTCCCAATTCGTATGGGTGCCGGCACGATCCATCCTCCGCGGCGCCAGTTGTAAAGCGTGTTCCTGTGCGGTGCGTAGTCGCCGAAGACAATCTTCGCCCATGCCTCAAGAGGAATCAGTTTCGGAGTCTCAACTGTTAGCGTTTTTCTGGCTCGCATACTAAAACTCGTCAGTAAGGTAACCGTAGAAGGAGGCTACCATGCCCGGTCGCGAAGAGATTGATCGAGAAGCCTTGTATGACGAAGTCTGGCGTATGCCAATGATCGAAGTAGGGAAGAAGTATGGGGTAACACGTCCGACAATCAAATGGGCTTGCCAGGAGCTCGGGATACCGTTACCGCCACAGGCGTACTGGTCGCATTTGAAAAGGGGGCTGGTAGTGCCGAATGCTCCTCCGTTATCGTCACGATCTCCGCGGGGCGCTATCAGTCGGCACGAGCTTTTGCAGCACGAGCCGAAAAAGAGAGCGCGGAGGGCGTCTGTCGAGAAGAAGAAACGCGAGGATCGCCGTCGCATCTATGATGAGTACATCGATTACGATGAGTTCGTCTGCGAGGCCGAGAGTTGGAGCCACGCCGAATCCATGCGGCGCTATCTTGCGGAACTTGATCGACGCCTCGCAGCGGGCGGCAAGGCTATTGAAGGATATGCCGAGTGGCGAGCTAGGGCCGAACGGTGGGTGTTCGACCTGTGTCCTGCCAGCTTACGCGTGGAGATGCCTGAACTTCCTCCGCGCCAACCATCTTTTGCGAAAGCCAACCAGGTGACGAGCGCCGAGTATGTCACCGTCTCACTTGCTTCGACGATGACGGGTCTCACTCCCAAAGCAATTCGGCGAAAAATCGAAGAGGGCAAATGGGTTGAGGGCAAGGAGTTCTTCCGCACACCGGATGGCGGAGTACTGATCTCGATACAAGGGTTTGTGAGATGGGTCGAAGGCATCGCGTAGAGTCAGCGAGTTTGCAAAATTCCTCTTGACGTTTTCGTGACGCAGCCCTAATCTTTAAACGTCACTGAAACAGCAGTGACCGGGTTTGGCGACCTGAGACGAAGGCGGACATAAAACCGCCGCCATTTGGCGGTATTTTTTCGTCCGTAGTATCATCGCGTGCACCCATTTTATGGGTGGGCTGCGGTGGGGAGACCTTCGGGTCTGCCGGTTCCTTCGTTCCGGTTCGCCAACCCCGCCGTATGCCTACCCACCATTCCGTTTGGCGACGGTGGGGGTAGGCTCCTAAACGAAGGAGTCCATATGTCCACCAAAGCATCCGCTCGTCCTGAGCAAAACGCGCCGGCGTCAGTCGGTGAATCTCCCAACACAAGTGATGACAGGCGTTCGTACGGCGAGGTCACACCGGCCCGGATGCTAAGTTTCCTTTCTGAACGCGTTCAAGACCTTGACGCCGACGAACTCAGGTTCCTCTGTTCAGCGACCGAGTGCGCGAGTCACATGGCTCACGGGCTTGGCGACGCCGTTTCGAATATCGGTTGCCTGATCAACGCGGACTTCACACCCGGCCGGATGCGCGCCGGCAATTTCGAGAACCCGGGTGCAGTGAGCGGCCTGCTGTTCGTCATCGCCGACCAGATCCGGGTGATCGGCGAGCTCGCCCAGATCGGTGCGGACGCAGCTTTCAAGCTGAGTGAACAGGGAGAGCGCCATGTCTGAGCTTCCGCACCTTTCGGCCGATCGCTGGATGCCTGCCGCTGATGCTCCGGAATTCACCCGCATCCGCACTTCCGCCATGGCGGACCTGAGCCGTGCGTCGCGCGGTATCAAATCGATTGCGCGCATCCTGCACAATTCAATCGGCGACGGCACCGATGAAATGGTCAGCGCCAGCATCGATGAGCTCGACAAGCAGAATCTCGCGGGTGCAATCGAGTGCCTGGCTGACTTTATCTACGAAAACATCGAGAGCGAGACCTTCAACGAGGCCGAAATTGAAAGGATGAAACGGGAGGCCTGCCATGAGTAAGTCCGTCAACCTCGCATCCTTGCCGAAGGACCAGGCGCTTGCGTTGGCTCGCGCTGGTGGCCGCACGATCCTCGGCGATATCGATGCCGTCGCGGCAGTCTATCCAGAGTTGCTAAAAAGCTGGACCGCCCGGAACATTCCCAATGCTATCTGCCAGTCCGATGAAGAGTTTGACGGCTTGCTCCAGGAAATCGAGAACGAGTTTAACGGCGGCGTCGATGAGGCAGTGGCTGCAGCGCATTCAGCCGAAAAGTCCAGGGCGATCATCGAGCGGATAGACAAGCTCCTGACCGACCAAACCGCGATTGCTTTCAAACTTCAAGGACTGGTGGCGTTCATGGTCGCGGCGCTCCCGGATGACGGGCGAGGTGAGCTGCCGGTGAAGTGCACGCTGATGCACCTTCAGGTCGACATGATGGATCTCGCCGAGAGGCTGATGGATATCGTGAGCGAGGCCGAGAACGGCGCGAACTAATCTTCTCAGTGCGAGGGAATTTTAGCTCGCCAAATCCGGTGAGCTAAAAATGTTCACCCCCGTTGGGGGATGATCTACATGACAGATAGTCATGCTGTCCAGAAGCCGCGCGGGCCAAAACCGACGATATGTAGGATATTCTGAGTCGTTTATTCTGACTCTGTTATCGACAGGGCCAATGATTGTGGCTCTGTCGATCTTTTACAGGAGCATGAAGGTGGACCATATTCATCGCGCATTTGTAATCCGACGCGGATCGTCGAATACCGCTGATCGCGATACGGAACTCAAGGCGGCAGTATTCGGCAGTCGGCTCGTGATGTATCACGATGAATGGAACAACAAGCGCACGATGGAAGCTCGAGCGTACGGTGTCACACCCGGCGACGGGCGCGTCATCATCGGATTCCAGATCGATGCAGACCGGGGCGTCGAGCCCGAACAGTTGTGGAAGTCGATCGACGATCTGGACCGGGTCTGGGTCCTTGATGATGTGTTCCCGCATCTCAAGCGGATCGTGCCCGCCCAGCATACGGCTCAGGTTCGAAAGTTTGAGGCGTTGTCCGTCGACACTGAAATTGATGCGTCAACACCGTCTGCGGACGGTTATTGAAGATTACAACCGCGCCTAGGTTCGCTACCGAAAGCAGGGCTCCCTTACCCTGTTGGCGCGGTTCCTTATAAGGGTGCGTGAGGGCGCAAATGGTAAGTAACGTAAAGTTCCAACGGGCAGATCTGCCACGTTCGTTTGATATATCCAAGTACGATACCTGCGCACAGTTCGGCGTTTCGGAGTGGTACAACAACCTTATGAGGCGTGCGCTCACTAGATCGATGTTTGAGAACCATCGCGAACACTACTGGACGGAGCTTAACCATACCGTCGACTTCTGGCTTGAAAATCCGATTGCCCCAGTCCGAAAAATTGAAGAAGGTGATGGCTACATAAAAAATGTTTTTCGTTCGCAGGTTAGAGATCAGACAGCGTTCGAGTTGTCTTGTGGCGACTGGGCTTTGAACGTATATGGCGAAGTTGGCAGCGTTTATCGCGAAGCAGTCGCGGTGATGCGCGAAGAAGTGTACGGGGACTTTAAAGGCGATGACGCTGCCAAGAGCGCCTACGAGGTATTGGATGTGCCGGCTTGGAAGATGCTGACGGATCTTGGTGTAAATCTGTCCGGCGAAGTTGCCGTGAACGTCGATCTATATGCTTCGGAGGATAAACTTGTGGATGACTTCCGAGCTTGGCTTAAGGTGACGCGATCGGCTCTCGGTGTCCATGATATCGTGAGGCGACTTGACAAGTCTGACTTTGGACGATGGGCGCAGAATCGGATTCTGGCGTATCTGGACCTCACTTTGTGGGCTAAGGTCAAAGGGCATATGATCACCAATCAGGTGATGGGTGTCGCTTTGTTCCCTGACGAGTACAACGTCAATCTAGCGGAACGAATCCGTAAGACGGTGGCTCCTGAGGCCTCTATAGCGATTAGTACGCCATATCTGGAGGCCATGGCTTCTCAAGCGATGACTAATCCGGAATAGAAATCTATGTTTTTCAGTACCGGATAGAATCTCACATGAATATTATTCCGGTACTAAAAGCAGCTAAATTGCGTCCCTTTAATCTGGTCATTTAGACCCATAACATCCATCCATACCAACATTCACCACGGAGTGAACAGTATGGATGGCAAAAACCCGGACGACAATAGCCGTCCGAAATCTCTCCCTCTCAACGGCTTCTCTCGCTGGCACCAACTGAAGCCGTTTCTCCCTTTGGGCCGCGAGAGCTGGCGCAAGCTCAGTCTCGAAGGGCGAGCGCCCAAACGTATCCAGCTTGGCACTCGCTGCACCGTCTGGAAAAACGAAGAAATTCACCGCTGGCTCGCCGATCCGCTCGGCTATCGGGTGGAGTAACGCATGCGTACTCTGCTCAAGCAAGCCATCATGGCTGCGTACAATTGCGGGTTTCTGCCGTTCTCGGCAGTGGCGCCGTTGATCTATTTTCTGGGTCTGGAGGCTGCCTGATGAGCCTCGAACTGCATCCGCTGTGCACGCTTTTTCCTCGTCTCGAAGGCGTCGAGTTTGAGGCTCTGAAGGCCGATATCGAAGCCAATGGCCAGTTGCAGCCGATCGTTCTGCACGACGGGAAGATTCTCGACGGCGGCAACCGGTATCGTGCCTGTGTCGAATTGGGCATCGAGCCGCTGATCGCAGATATGGATCTCGGTGACTGCGATCTGCTGTCGTATGTGCTTTCGGTCAATCTGCTGCGCCGGCATCTCACGCAGGGTCAGCACGCCGCTATCGTTGCTGCCGCGACGAACTGGCTTGAGGCTGCTCAGCAAGGTGACAACCAGTACACGGGCCTCTCTACGCCGAATCGGCCCGTCGACGAAACTGGTCCGGTAACGTTACCGGACCTCCCGAAGGCCGAATCCAGCGACGTTCCTTTGCGGACTGTTGCAGAGCGCGCTGCTATGTCTGGTGTCAGCGAAAAGACTCAGCGTATGGCCGACAAGGTGGCAAAGGCCGACCCGGAACTCGCAAAGGAAGTCGCGCACGGCAACATCAGTCTCCCGAAGGCACTGAAGCAGGTCGAAAGAAAGGATTCGGATTCTGGCGACCAAAGCGCTTCTTTCCGTGATGTAACCGTTGAGGAATCCTCATCGCAATCCGGACCTGCCCCGATGGACGATCCGGAGTTCGAAATCTATCTGAACGGGTTGCTCGCGCAGATCGACAGCCTGCAACGCGCCAACGATGCTCTTTCTGCATCGGATCAGGGCGCGGAGATGATGAAACAAACGCAGCTGCTGCTGAACGCCGAAAACTCTTTGAAAATTGAACGCGAGCGCGGCTCAGTGCGCGAGAAGCAGTTGAACTGGTTCGGTCGTCAGTACGTGGAGATGCGGAAGATCCTCGGCGTGAAGACCGATCGCGATGTTCTTTCAGCCGTTCGCAAACTGACGGAGAAAACGGCATGAGGGAGGCAACGCCTGAAGAACTCGCTGCGTTTGAACATTTCGGCTTGCGTCAGTACCAGATCGAAGCTGTTCTACGCGTTAGCGATGCATATCGCAATGGTGCCCGCAACGTCCTCCTGTGCGCTCCGACAGCCGCCGGCAAGACACGCATATCCGCATGCGTTGCCTACCTTGCTTCCAATAACGGCAAGCATTCCCACTTCGTGGTCGATCGGGAGAACCTCGTCGACCAGACCTCGCGAACGTTCGACCAGTTCGGCGTCGCGCATGGCATCGTCAAGCAGAATCACTGGCGCTATCGGCCCTATGAGCGCGCGCAAATCCTGTCCGTCCAGACAGTGATGCGCCGTGGCTGGCCTGACGATCCCAAACCGAAGTTCATCATCGTCGATGAGTGCCACACGGTTCATGCTCCGACGAAAGACCGCCTTGCTGCGGGTGATGCGCGCGGACTTGGTCTCACGGCCACGCCTTTCACCAAGGGTCTCGGGCAGATTTACGACACCCTGATCAACGTCGAAACCACGAATCGCCTGATTGAGCAGGGTGCGCTCGTTCCGTTCCGGATCTTCTCGCCGTCGAAGCCGAACATGGATGGTGTTAAGGTCAACGCGGGCGAGTGGGAGCAGAAAGAGGCTACCAAGCGAGCACTGGAAGTAGTGGGCGATTGCGTTGCGGAATATCTGAAGCATGGCAACAACCAGAAATTCATCTGCAGCGCGATAACCGTTGATCACGCCCGCGAGATTCACCGGCAGTTCACTGCTGCCGGTATCCAGTGCGTCGTCTACACCAGTAGGGAAACGGACGCCGAATGCGACGAGATCGTCTCGGAGTTCAGCAAGCCGGACTCATTTATCCGCGGGCTGATAACCGTCTCGAAAGCAACGAAAGGTTTTGACGTCCCCGACGTCGGCTGCGTGATCATGTGCCGTCCGCTGCGCAAATCGCTTGCTGATCATATCCAGTTGCTTGGGCGAGGCCTGAGGACCAGCCTAGGCACCGGCAAGACCGAGTGCATCGTGCTCGACCATTCAGGAAATTGCGAACGGTTTTGGGACGAGATGAACGAGTTCTTCGAAACGGGAGCGCTCGAACTTGACGACGGCAAGAAAAAGCCAAAGTCTGAAAAGAAGAAGCCGAAGGCCGAAGACGTGATGGTCAAGTGCCCGCACTGCGCGCACCTTCATAAAGCACGCCCTGCCTGTCCGAACTGCGGTCATGAGTATCCGAAACGCACAACTGTGGAGCATGTCGCCGGCACGCTCGAGGAAATGCTGGCCAGCGGTAACCAGCGCAAGCTCACGACCGAAATATGGCCGATGGTGTGCCATTACGCACGTCTGAAATCCACGGACGTACAGCTCGCAAACAAGAAAGCGTACGCCATGTACAAGGAACTCACTGGCGCGTGGCCAAAGGCTGACTTCTTCGAGACCATTCCCGTTTTGCCCACTCCAGAGGTCGCCAGGAAGTTTGTCAACATGGACAAACGGTATTGGATTCGCCGGCATGCTGCCGCAAGGAAGGCCGCATGAACTTTGAGCAGGCAATGATTGCTCACGGCCTGATGCCCCGCCAGATTGTCGCCGACGGCAAGTGGTATCGCTGCCGGACTGTCGACAAGCCCCGGAAGATGAACGGCGCTTACTTGTTGTGGCTGAATGGGCAGAGAGGATTTTACAAGAACTTTGCCACTGACGACGACTATTGCGAATGGCGATCCGACAAACCTGTGGCGATTGCCGATCAACGTGCGATGGATGAGCGTATCAAACGTCTCCGGCAGCAGGAGGCGGCGGCGCGCTCACGGTCCATCAACCGGATGCGCGAGCACTGGGAGAAGCTTCCAATTCTCACTGAATGGCACGCCTATATCGAACGCAAAGGATTGTCTTTGCGAGGCTGCCAAGGTGTCCGCCTGGAGGGTGATGACCTCGTCATCCCGATGTATCGCGGCGGCGCGCTTGTCAGCCTGCAGAACATCACGATGGACGGCCAGAAACTGTACCGGAAAGGGTGTTCTACCCGTGGCGCGTCTTTCGTCATGGCCCGCACGGGAAGCACGGTTACCTGCTTTGTAGAGGGCTTTGCCACCGGACTTGCTGTCTTTCAGACCGTCACCAACGCATCTGTCGTTGTGTGTTTCGACGCGCAGAACCTGATCGCCGTGGCCAAGGACACCAAGGTTCGTGGGATGGCTGTCGTGTGTGCAGATAACGACTGGCAAACGCAGCGCGACAGAGGCATCAACAAGGGCGTGGAAAACGGCAGGAAGGCCGCCGAGACGATCGGATGTGGTTTGGCTTATCCCGAGGGTATCAAGGGCACTGACTGGGCCGATGCGCTGCTCGAATGGGGCGATCGCGGGGCCGCAAAGGTCCGCATGCAGATCATGAAGGGAGCCCGACTGGTCATCTGATGCGGCAAGGCACCGCGCTGGGCGGACACGGTTTAACACCAGCGGCGCGGGAAGACTCGGTACTGGGGGATAGGTCTGAAATACCGATAAGGGTGGCGAAGCTAGCGCCCGAGACCGAACGGCTGGCGAGTCAATGCGATCCGACGGACAGATCACGTTGTAAAGGCTCTCCCAGGATGGGCTGAGTCTTGCTCCCCTCGGGACAGGGATCGTAGGGATGTGGTTTAGGGGTTGAACAACAGGTGCTGGTTAGTACCACTGATGGCCAGGTTCGGCCAATACGGGTGAAAGCGATGGAAGACAAAAAAGGTTGGGTAACGACAGCAAAGAAGGATGGCTCGGTACTGATCGATCCGTTCTACACCACGAACCCGCTGTACTTCGCACAGCACGACGAATGGGACTGGCAACCGTGTGACGCGGCGTTGGCTGAACGGGAAGTTGCCCGTCAGATGAACGGATCGTCGATGGACAACGAGAGAGCCTGACATGCCGACGATACGGGAACTCTACCGGGAAAATTCCAGCACTCGCGTGATCTGCGGCATGCTGGAACGGGCCGGACCACTTACTCAAACGCAGATATGTCTGGCCGGCGATTTCACCGGTGGTTGCGCGTGCAAATGCCTGAAGCTGCTCATAGCTGAAGGCTACGTTGTCCGCGGCGCGCGCGCGATGAACCGGCACCGGACGTCGATCGGCCCGCGTCCATGGACTTACGTGCGAACTTCGAAGGTGCTGCCGCAGGCGGGCACATTACGGCCAGCCGCGCCCACAGCGCAGGAACTGTGCGACGTCATGAACAGCATCATCAGACGTACCAATGTCGCTGCCTGAGCGCAGGAAATATTCGTAGAGTGTCTTCGTCTCCAACGCTCGATGAGAGTTTAGCCCCGCAGGTCGGGGCTTCTTTTTCGATGAAGCCTGATTCCGTTATCTGTCCGTCGTGCGGCGCCGAGTGGCAACTGACAACGATCGAGATGGTTCGCCATCGCGGTCCGTTGTGGTGTGCCGCGTGCGTCGAACGCGCAGATGCGAGGCTCGTCGAAGCGATCAGACGCCATCCGGAGCAGCGACCGCAAATACCCGGGCGCGGTATAGAAGAAACGGTACAGGGGGCCATTAGCCCAGCCCTGAGATTCACCGGTGCCGCGCCGGCTCAATAAACGTGGGTAAATGGCGGAGTCGCCCCGCCACGACCGACCGGAATGGCTGAACGCACAAAGGCGCAGCAGGTCGACGAACCCGGATATACCTGCCGCGGCTTAGCAAACCACTTTTTTTAGCGGGTGGGAAGTCACGCCCTGTGCAGGAGGTCAGCCGCCTGCCACCCGGATCGGTGTTCAAGGAGTCACCATGAAGCTCGTCGAATTCCCGCTCACCAACCTGCAGGACATCCCGGCCAAGCTGCGCCAATTCGCTGATCGCATCGAGGACGGCACCCTCGTCGACATCGATGCCGCCGTACTGCTGCTGCGCGATGAGCATGGCGACGTGCTTGTTCACGGCTTCGGCAACGCAGACCCGTCCCTCGCGTACTGGATGATGGGTCGCGGTATGCGCAAGCTCGACGGGGAATCGCAATGATGACCTACGCGATCTTCACACCCGACGGCACGCCGCTCGCCTACATGACCACTGCCGTCCCGCCCACGATCGAGCAGATGGCAGACCATTGCGCCGAGGTGCACGGCTTCGCCGACCGTGATGAGTGGATGATGGTCCAGAACATCGCCCAGATCGCCTACGCGCCTGTCCATTGACATGTTGCGTGCATGGGATCACACCAAGCTGCGCGTCGACGGATGGACCACCGATACTCCGGATATGGATGACGAGATCGTGACCACGACTGGTCGTCGATATCGCATCCTCGACGCCATCTGGCGTAACGGCAGGGTAAGGCATCTCGTCGTTGTGGTGCTTCCGCCTGATGCTGCCGTTATTGGCCGACAGTTCTCGTGGTGCTGGACGCCGAGGTCCAAGCGGGCGTCGCCGGGCTAGGTATGCGTCGACGGAGTACACCCGCCAGCAGGTCTCGATTTCAAGTCGCGAAGTTTTACGACCTGTTCGGGAAGTTCAAGCGTGTCCCCAGAACTGGGGAGGGGGTAACGGATCGTTAGGCCCTCCTAGCTGCCTCAGATTTGAGCCGCTTCCCCGGCGAAGTGAGATACGCGCACTTTGCCGCGCATCGGTATTACCAGAAATTCCGGTATTAGACCAAGCGGCAACATTGCCACTTGCTGACCTGCAAAGTTGTCAGTCTGCTCCGATCCCTCACGCGTACACGCACGCGCGCGAGGAAAGGCTCGGACAGATGGGATCGGAAGAGGGTAGAGGTGGCCGGTTCGGGTGTCGTGCCAGCCCGGAAAACACGCATCTGGCCACCATCCACGACGCGCCACACCGCAGCAGATCGGCCCGCTAAGGCTGCGCGACATTATAAGAATAATGTCGTGTAAGAGCCTGATTCGTAAGGGTTTACCCTCGGTAGAGCGGCGATGGATGAGAATGATTCTCAACTCTGGGACCACCCGGGGCCCCGCCGGACGGGGTGCACAGAATTCGGGGAGCACCTGTCCAATCTGCGCACAGGAAAAACACCGATGATCCTTCGCAACGGAGGATTCGCATGGCTTTGACCAACGCCGCCTTGCTCAAGGCGATTTCCGAGGATCGGGCACTCGCGTCAGCGATGATGTTTCCGCATCGTCATCCGCAGGCCTCGCCCGCATTTCACGTCGAGGTCATGGACCTGTGGCGTGCGGAGGATGAGTTCGTTCTGATCGAGGCATTCCGGGAGGGCGGCAAGTCGACGCTGTCGGAGGAGTTCCTGCTGCTCGAAGCGGCCTTCGGCAATTTTGGGTACTGCCTGATTATCGGGGAGACCTACACGAAGGCCTGCCAGCGTCTTGAGGCGATCAAGCACGAGGCGCTGCGCAACATGAAGTTGCAGAGCCTTTTCGGCAGGCTCAGGCAGGACGGACGGAAGTGGAACGAGCATCAGATCGAATTGCCGAACGGCGTGCTGCTCGAGGCGCACGGGTGGGAAGAGGAGCTTCGCGGCTTCAAGTGGCACGACCTGCGGCCGGACCGCGCGTACCTCGACGACATCGAGAACAAGGAGCGCGTGAAGGACGCGGCGGCGGTGGCGGCGTCGATGAACAAGCTCTATCTCGAGTTGATGCCGGCAATGGACAAGGTGAAGGGAAAAATCCGTTTCACGCAGACGCCGCTTGCCGAGGATTGTCTCGTGACGAGGCTGCGCGAAAACCCGGACTGGACGACGCGGCGCTTTCCGGTCTGCAACGGCGACATCGATGATCCGTCGACCGTGGCGCTGTGGCCCGATCGCTATCCGATGGAGTGGGTACGCAAGAAGCGCGATGAGATGGAGCGCGCCGGCCAGCTCCGCGGCTTCATGCAGGAATACATGCTGCTGGCGATCGGCACGCAGGACAAGCCGTTCGAGACCGATCAGATCGCCGAGTGTGCGGTTGACCCGGCGCCGTGGCTGCCGAAGGTGGTCATCACGGATCCGGCCCGCACGACGAACGTGAAGAAGAGCGACCGGTCGGGGCGCGTGGTGGTGAGCCGTCTGGGGACAAAGATTCTGGTGCATTCATCGATCGGCGCCTTCTGGAAACCCGACGAGGTCATCGAGGATGCATTCGCGACATCGTCGCGCTTCGGCGACGCGGCCGTGGCGATCGAAAAGAACTCGCTCGACGAGTGGCTTCTGCAGCCGATGCGTGCCGAAATGCTACGCCGCGGCGTGACGCTTGCGCTTAAGCCATTGAGCGCGCCGCAGGATCGCGACAAGACGCAGTTCATCATGGGGATTCAGCCGTTCCTGCTCGCTGGCGACATCGTGCTCGTCGGCGGCCGCGGCGCGCACGCCCAGCTCGTCGCCGAGATCCAGAATTTCCCATCCGGCAAGCGCGACATCCTGAACGCGCTCGCGTATTTCCAGCGCGTGTTCTCAGGGGTCCCCGTGTACGAAGACTTCGGACAGTGGAACATCGTGTCCTACTACGAGCCGTCGCAGCAGCATCCGATGGCGCTCGCGTTCAACTCGAACGGCGCCGACACGACGGCCGCACTCATCTGCATCGAAGGGCAGCGCATGGTGGTGGTGGCCGACTGGATCTCGCCGGTACCGCCTAAAGAGGCGGTGAATGACATCGTGCAACTGGTGCGCGCGATGTTCCCGCGTGCGCGCCTCACCGCATGGGTGCCGGCCGATGTCATGGATCAGGCCGACCGCATGCCGGTTGTCGCGGCGCTGCGCGCGGTCAATCTCTACCCGATGCGAGGCGAGTATCTGAACGTCGCCCGGGGCGCGCTGTCGCCGCTGATCCGCACGGAGGCAAAGGCGCGGCGCCTCTTCCAGGTAGATCAGGAAAGCGCGAAGCACACGCTCAATGCGCTCGCTGGTGGATACAACTTTCCAATCGACCGCGCGGGAAATAAAGGTAATGTCCCCGAGACTGGACCGCACAGAACCCTGATCGAAGGGCTGGAATCCGCGGTTCAGGCGCTTAGCTCGCAACGGGATACGGCCCTGCCGGAAGGCATCCATATGGCCGTCAACCCGCAGGGCGCTTCGTACGTCACAACCCTGCCACGGAGATGAACATGGCAATCGACCGCAAGATTTCCCCGAAGGCCCCCACGCAGAAGCCGACGGATTTCTATCAATCGAAGCAGCAGGGCGGCGCCTATGGCAAGCCCGAGAAGGTGGGCGAGCGCCTGAAGGGCGGCCCCATGCGCGAGAAGATGGGCCGCAAGGGGCTGTGATCGTGGAATTCACGCACATCGCCAACCCTGTCAAGGTGCACGCCCAACAGATCACGCGCGTGCTGAAGAGCTTCGCTGCGCACGATGCCCGCGTGCACGACGGGTGCATTTTCGAGTTGTCGGACGGTACCGATATCCGTCTCTTTCTCGACGATGCCCGAATCGCGCGTTATGAGCCGATCGAAGGCGACTACGTGGTCACCCAGGAAGACGGCTACGTGTATTTCAATCCGAAAGACGTCTTTGAGCGCAAGTACTCGACCATCGAGAACGTCCCGGCGGAAGCGCCGGCGCCTGCTGACAAAGCACCCGAAGGTGGTTCCAATGAAAAAGCCCCGTGAGTTTAAGGGCACGCGCTCGGTGTCGCGCGACGTCAACGAGTTCTTCGGCAAGTCGCCGTACAAGTCGAATGTCGATGATCGGCCCAAGCGTGTGCCGAAAGACCGGAACACCGGGACTTCGGTCGAGCGCCGGCTTCGCGGCAAGGTAATTGGCTGACCTATGGCGCGCGCGAAAAAAGAGAAAAAGAAGGATGACAAGCCCGCAGTCGAGACACTCGATTCGCGGGCTCTCGACGCTGAGAAAACGGGTGAAGAGATAGAGAACTGGGCCGACAAGCCCGACTCTGACGCCTACATCGAGGCGGCGAAACTCTACCCAAAGATCGCGAAGTGCTACGAGAACAAGCAGGAGCAGATGGACCGCTGCCAGGAATACTGGGCGATCTACAACGCCCAGCCTGACGAAAACGCCCAGTACTCCGGAAATTCCCAGTGCTACATTCCGGCGGTGCGTAACGCGGTCAATGCACGCATGAAGCGCACGCTCGCGCAGCTGTTCCCCGTCAATCACAAGCACGTGGGCGCCACCGGCCCTGACGGCAATATCCCGTTCTCGCAGATCAGCCTGCTCGAACATTACATCCGCTCGGCGGATGTGAAAGACGCGGTGCGCGCCGACCTGATCGCGGGCGATGTGACTGGACAGTGGAATCTGTACATCGACTGGTCAAAGACGCAGCGGCGTGTGCGCGAGCTCATCAGGAAACCACCGATCCTTGAAAACAGCGAACTCGGCGTCGAGGTTCAGGACGTCGCGGCCGATGACGAAGAGTGGTCATGGGAGACCGAAACCAAGGACGTGACGACCGAGGGTCCGGACATCGTACCCTTCGCGACGGAAGATCTCGCCGTCCTGCCGCCGACCTGCAACAGCATTGAGAAAGCCACCGCCACGACGATCCGGCTGCGGCTCGACCGGGAGGCGGTTCAGCAGTTCGTCGACGAGGGTATTTTCCTCGGGCACTCGGCGAAGGAACTGGTCGACAATCTGGCCAAACCAGATGGCGGCCGGGAGAAGTACGTCCCGCCCAAGCGCCGCACCGGTGACGCCGGTGTCCGCACTGAAGGCACGTTCAAATACGCGCTGATCTATGAAACGCACACCAACCTCGACCTCGGAAATGGACGCGAGCCCTGCTACGTCTATTTCGCAGGTCAGGACGAGATTCTTGGCATTATCCGCAACCCATTTTGGTCTGGAAAACGCCCGATCCTGTCAGCGCCGATCGAGCGCATCACCGGATCATTCTTCGGCATCTCCAAGATCGAACCCGTCAAGTTCCTGCAGTGGAACCTGAATGACTTCTGGAATATGGGCCAGGATTCGGCGCAATACAGTCTGCTGCCGATCACGATGGTCGACCCGCTCTCGAACCCGAACTATCAATCGATGGTGGTGGGCCTCGCGGCCGTCTGGCTGACCGATCCGAACAAGACGAAGTTCGCGAATTTCCCGGCGATCTACAAGGATGCGATTCCGCTCTGCGAGAACCTGAAAGGGCAGATCAACGAGTCGATGGACGTCAATGACGCCATGCTCGGCAAGGCGCCGCAAGGCCGGAAGAATCAGGCGCAGATGGCTGCCCAGGCGCAGGCGCAGGAATCGAACATCATCGACAACGCGAAGCGGTATGAGGAAGTCATGCTCAATCCGCTTCTCGAATGGATGTTCGAGCTCGACCGTCAGTTCCGCACGGAGGAGTTGACCGTCGAAGTACTCGGCGAAGTCGGCGCGCGCGCGAACCTGCAGGTCATTCCGCCTCAGGCCTTCGGTGAGCGCTATTTCTTCCGCTGGTGCGGTACGTCCTACCAGCAGAACCTGCAGCGCATGCAGCAGATGATCGCGTGGATGAACGTCTTGCGCGGCATCCCGCCGCAGCAACTCGACGGCCGGCGTCTGAATATCGGGCCGATCCTTGAATTCGGCACCGAGCAGATTTTCGGCCCTGAAGTTGCGCCGCGGATCCTGATCGACGAGCGCAACATGTTCCACCTTGAGCCTGATGACGAGAACCTGATGATGCACAACGGCCTGGCTGCCGAGGTGCATCAGGCCGACGACGACCGCGCGCACCTCGCCTCGCATTTGCGTGCCGCGCAGCTCACCGGCGATCAGGCAGGGCTGTTCCGCGCGCACATCCAGCAGCACCAGCAGGCCATGCAAGCCAAACTTCAGGCGCAGCAGCCGAAGCCGCAAGGTCAGCCCGGTGTGCCCGGCGGCGCGGCACCTGGCGTTGCCGGTACGCCGCGCCCGGGTGCGCAGCCGGGGCAGCCTCGGCCGCAGGGACCGGCCGGCATGATTCATCCGGATCAGCTTGCCTCTCCTGACGCGGGGCCGCGATGAAACGCTACGTTGCCCGATGCACGCCGTGGGGCACCATCCAGACCGGAGCATTCTTCACGCGCCTCACCGATGAAGAAAAATCCGCCGTGCTTGCGCACGAACAGGGGCACCTGCGCAATGGCGACCCGCTGCGCCGTCTATGGTGGGTGCTCTCGCTTCAGATCCTGTTCCGCCCGACGTGGGTGTTCGAGCAGTGCCGTCGACAGGAATTCGCCGCCGATGCGCACGCGGTCGCGCTCGGCCACGGTGTTGGCCTGCGTCGCTTCCTGCTGCGGTTTCCGCAAACGTCGAGCCCGATCTATCCGAATGCACGGCAACGTCTGGAGGCACTCGATGGCTGACGCATTCCGCATCATCCCGCCGCAGGTGCGTGCTGAAGGCAAAGACGTGCCGCCGGAACAGATTCAGGCGGGCTTTAACGCGCTTGCCAACCAGGTGACGAGCGCGCTGAACAGCGTCGCGAGTGATCCGACTGGTCCGGCGGGCGGAGATCTGTCCGGCTCCTATCCGAATCCAACGGTTTCGAAGGTCAATGGCGTTACCGCTGGCACGATGGCGAACCAGAACGCCTCGAATGTGACCATTACCGGCGGCACGATCGCGGGCGTTACCGCGTCTCTCAGCGTGCCGCTCGCGGTGACAAGCGGGGGCACCGGACAGAACGCGCTCAGTGCGCACAACGTGCTCATCGGCGAGGGTTCGTCGGCGGTGGGGTTTGTCGCGCCCGGCGCAAGCGGCACGCTGTTGGCGTCAACCGGCACGGGCGCCGATCCTTCGTTCCAGAGCGCCGCGACGCTCGGGCTTGCCGTGACGAGTGGCACGCTTGCGCAATTCTCTACGACGACGTCCGCGCAACTTGCCAGCATCATCTCCGACGAAACGGGCAGCGGGTCGCTGGTATTCGGTACGAATCCAACGGTCAACAACCTGAATGCAACCGGAACACCTACGGCACCCACTGCAACAGTTGGCACCAATACCACGCAAATCGCGACGACTGCGTTCGTTCAGGCGGCAGCCGGCAGCGGCCGACTTCTTAACGTTCAGGTATTCACCGCCAGTGGCACATACACACCCACCAGCGGCGCGACTTCGGCGATTGTGGAGTGCGTGGGTGGCGGCGGTGGCGGCGGTGGTGTTGGTGCAACATCTTCGACGCAGGTTGCTGTAAGTGGCGGCGGCGGGTCTGGCGCATATGGCCGTGTGCGGGTCACTTCGCTCTCATCTCAAACGGTGACGATCGGCGCCGCCGGCGGTGGCGGCACAGCTGGCGCCAATGCCGGCTCGGCGGGTGGTCAAACCAGCATCGGGACATGGCTCGTATGCCCGGGTGGTGGTGGCGGTCCTGCCGGCAGTGCGCAGACTTTGACGAATGCGCAAGTGCTGGCGGGTACTGCGGCAGGCGGCTTAGTCGCGACCACAACGGCGACGCAGATTTTTCTGTCCAGGGGTAACGCCAGTACGTTCGGTCTTAGCGTCTACAACACCGGCGGAGCAATTAGCGGAGCGGGCGCCAGTAGCATTTATGGCGGCGGCGGACAGGCTACCAGCGGTTCGGCAAACACAGCCAGCGGAAACGGTGCGGGCGGCGGTGGTGCATCCAACAACATTTCCTCTACCGCACAGCCGGGTGGAAATGGGACTGCCGGTCTGGTAATCGTCTATGAGTTCTCGTGATGAACTACGCACTCATCGAAAATGGTGTCGTCGTCAACGTGATCGTGTGGGACGGTCACTCCGACTGGCAACCGCCGAACGGGCAGACAGCCGTGCAGATTCCGGACGGTGTATATGCGGGAATCGGGTCCACCTATTCGAACGGCACATTTGGCGAACCGCCACAACCGTCATCGACTGTTTGAGCAGTCCGGGAAATAAACGTACCGTTTGCGCAACCCTGATCAGGAGATCACCGTGCGCAAAACGATTCTGGCCAAACTGCTTGGCTTTCTCTTCCCGGAAATCGGCGCGGGTAATACGCCGAACGTTCCCGACAACGGAGCATTGCCCGACCAGATCGGGCTGGTGAATGCGATCCTCGGAATGAATCCATTCCAGGAAACCGGTTACAACGCAGCAACCAACACGACCGGTTTCACCGCCGCGCCCCAGCAGATCTCCGGGGCTGCGCAGAACTTCCTGAATCTCACCGGCACACTCGGGGCCGCTGCGAACATGCAGCTCCCGACGGTCGCCGCGCTCATCGCCGCGTTGCCCAGCGTTGTCCAGAACAACCCGGTCGGCCTGAGCTTCCAGCTACGTGTCATCAACAGTTCGTCAGGTGCTTTTGCGTGGACGACGACGACGAACACCGGCTGGACACTGGCCGGGACCATGTCGATGGCGCAAAACACGTGGCGCGATTTCATCATCACCATCACCAGCGCGACGACCGCGACGATACAGTCGGTCGGCACCGGAACCCAATCGTAAAGGTCAACATGAGCAAGCTCCTGAAATTGCTTCTTGGTCTTCTGCTTCCTGGTGTTGATGATCCGGCAGCAGACCCTGTCGATCCGGTTGACCCGGCAGATGACCCGGTCGACCCGATCGATCCGGCGGGAAGCGGAACCGATGACGAAGACATCGACTTCGATTTCGTCGAACCCACGCCACGCGCCGCGCCGAAGCGCACTACCGATGACCGCCTCGAGAGAATCGAAGCTTCGATGTCAGAAGCACGGCGTCTTGCCGAAGAGCGCATGCGCGGCACCGGCGCTCCGACGGCGCCGGTCGATGTCGAATTCCAGCGCGAGGAAGAGCGCCTTCGCGCTGCGGACCTGAGTGAAACCGAGCGCTGGCAGATCAATTCGAATCGCGTGCTGCGTGATAGCCAACGCGCGGCCAATGCGGCGCTGTTTCAGGCGCAGGATCTGAATGACCGGACGACGTTCGAATCGAAGGTCGCCGCCGATCCGCACCGCGCGCGCTATCGCGACAGGGTGGAAGCTGCACTCGCCGAAGAGCGCCGGCACGGTCGCAACGCTTCGCGCGAGGCGATCTACTACCACATGCTCGGCAAGGACATTGCCGACGGCAAGCTCAAGCCGAAAGCCAAGGCGAAGACGCCGGCCGCAGATGTGCCGCGCGGCCGCACGCCGGCTGTTCGTTCCAATGTCCAGTCCGGGCGGGGATCGACCGAACACCAGAAGCGCGCCGCGCGGCTGGAAAACCTCAATATCTGACCAGCAAGGGGAAATCCATGTTGACCAAAATCACGGCCCTTCTGCTGGGCTTCCTGCTCCCGGGTGTGACGAACAACTCGTCGAGCTTTACTGCCGACGTCGAAGCGTACATCCAGGAAGAAGTTGAACCGCTCGCGCGGCGTCAACTCGTCGCCTACCAGTTCGGCAAGCCGCTGAAGCTCGACTCGAACCGCGGCACGACCTATACCGCGTCGCGCTACCAGCGCCTGCCGCTGCCTTACGCGCCGCTTCAGGAAGGCGTCGCGCCTCCGGGCGAATCGATGACCCTGCAACAGGTGAGCGCCACCGCCCAGCAATGGGGCGATCGCGTGATCATCACCGATGTCGCAAACCTGACCATCAAGCATCCGCTCTTCCAGCAGGCTTGCGAACTGGTTGCGCTGCAGATGCCGGAAACGCTCGAGCGCAATACGCTCAACACGTTGCTCTCGGCGCCGCAGGTCAACTATGCAGGGGGCGTTGCGAACCGCGCGGCACTGGTCGTGGCCGACGTCATGTCTCCGCACGAATCGAACCGCCTGTTCGCGTCGATGTCGGCTTACGGCGTGCCGCGTTTCAACGGCGATGAGCGCGAAGACATGATGATCGAGGCGGGCGCCTATCGCGATCCGTCGAAGTCGCCCGCAGTCAAGCAGCACTATGTCGCCCTGATCAGTCCGTTCTCGGCGCAGGACATGCGCGAGAATTCGTCGGTCCAGCAGGCTTGGGCATATAGCGACGTGAACCGTCTCTATAACAACGAGCTTGGCGATTTCGGCGGTATCCGCTACGTCGAAACGAACATGATGCCGTACTGGACCGGTGCCGCGCAGATCAACGGTGCGGCGTCGACATCCGGCGGGCAGCTCGCCACCGGCACGTACTATATCCAGGTCACCGCCGCGCCGGCCCTGACCTCCGTCGAGCAGACGATCTATCAGGTATCGGCCTCGCTCAACGTCACCGGCCCCACCGGCTCGATTGCGGTCACGCTGCCGTCGTTCCCGAACTACGTCTTCAACGTGTATATCGGCACGACCAACAGCCCGTCGAATCTTGCCACCGCGATCGGTAACGGTGTCCCGGTGACGGGCGTCCTCGCCGGTCAGGCCACGCAGTTGCAGCCGGGCCAGACGGTCACGCTGACGGGTGTCGGTGTCACGCAGACGCCGCCGGCCGCGCCCGCTAACGGCGTGTCGGTGTTCCCGGTGATCTTCATCGGCAACCACAGCTACGGTCAGGTGCTGCTCGAAAACCCCGAGTTCCACTACCTGACCGGTGCCGACAAGTCGGACCCGCTGAATCAGACGCGCGTCGTGTCGTGGAAAGTTTTTTACGGTTCGATCCTTCTCAACACGGCCTTCCTGGCTCGCGTCGAATGCAGTTCTGCATTCTCGCCGGGCTATCAGGGCGGCACGATCACGACCCCGTAAGGAGTAGCTGATGGTCGCACGCAATACGCAGGAGCCGGGCAAGACACAGGCTCCGGAAATGACAGAGGCCGATGTTATGGATTCGTCTCAAGCGGCGTCTCAGGGAACCGGAGCGGCTCCCGAGGAATCGATCGAGGCGCTCCGTGCGCGCATCAAGGCGCTCGAGGCCGACAACGAAAAGTTGAGCGCAGCGAAAGACGTGGCAGAGGAAGAATCAGCCCGTCTTTCCGCTCAGGCCCAGTCGTCGCTGCTTACGACCTCGGTCGTTGAGCGATTTGCCGGCAAGTCTGAAGACGGCAAAGAACTGTGGTGGTACCGGGTAGATCTCGCGCCGTGCGGTGGAACGGATCTGCGCATCAACGGCAAACCGTACCTGCACGGCGAGACGTACAAGTTCGATACGGACACGCTGCGCACGATCAAGGAAATGGTTGCGCGCACGTGGGTTCACGAAAACGACATCAACGGGCACGCCTTCAATCCGTACCGCAAGGCGCAGAACAAGGTGCTCGGTGCTGGGGCGGTGCCTTCGTGGGCTCGCCAGTAATCTCTCTTCAACTCTCAGGACAAACCATGTCGGAAAAAACGTCGGCCTCTCCGGAAGTTACGGCTGTACCTGCAACCGTGATCGGCAATTTCTCGATCACGCTTCCTGCTCCGAATCAGGCACAACTGTCGGCGAGCGGTTATCTGCTCGATGGCGAGGACAAGGATTCGCTGGATGCGCGAATGGACCTCGTACGCGAGTCCCTGCAGCGCCAGCAACGCATGCTCGAGATCCCGGTTATCGAGGCGCATATCGAGCAATACTCGAAAGCGCGGGACGACATCGCGAAGGCATACGCGGATCTGCTCGAACGCAGCAATGCGAAGGCAGCAGGCAAGGCAGGAGCGAAGAGCCTGACGAGCCAGGAGCAGGCGAACCTGAAGACCTACCCGGCGCAACTCGATGGCATCGAACGGGAACTCCTGAAGGCGACCCAGAAGATCGCCGACGCTCGCGCCGGGGTATGAGATGGCCTACCTCCAGGCCAGTCAGATCGTTGCGCGCGCCTGCGCGATCGCAAAATGCCCTGGCTTTATCCAGCAGGGCGGCATCTATCTGAATATGGTCCTGGAGGACCTTTGGCTGCATCGTGACCTGAAGATCAACCGGATCACCGAATTCGTGACGGTGCAGGCAAATAACTACGGCCCGTTCACGCTGCCGTTGAACTACCTGCGCACATATGACCTGTTCTTCCAGCAGAACAACCTTCCGTACTTCCTGAATCCGATCTCGACCGAGGAATGGGACCAGGAATTCAAAGACCCATCGATTGCGAACTATCCGTACGAGTACATGACGATTCTTCTCGACGAGACGAGTGCGCAGGCGGCGGGCTCGGCGGGCAGTCTTTATATTTACCCGCAGTCTTCAGGGCAGATCGTGCTGACGCACCGCTACATGGTGAAGCAGCCGGATATCACCGCGCCGGAGACGTCGACGGTGATTCCGTGGTTCCCCGATCAGAACTACCTGATCAAGGCGACGGCCGTGGAGTTGATGGGAGAGACGGACGATACCCGTCAGGAGTCGTGGCGCGCGCAATGCGAAGCCATGCTGCGCACACACCTGATCATGGAGGGAGATGAGCAGGCTGTCGTCAAGTCGGTGCGTCTCGACCCGCGGCGCTTCCATTCGAACCGGACGCTGAAGCCGACGAAGATCACCGACTAGGGGCTGCCATGGCGATCCGAAACGGCAAGCCGGTGCAGTTCACGCCCAAAGGCCTCTGTGACGCATTCGATTCCAGTCAGGCTTTTCCGGGCGCATGCCAGCTTCTGACGAATCTTGTTTTCGATCAGGCCAATCCTGAGCTGGTGGTCTCCCGGCCGGGCGTTGGCGCGGCCGCCACCACGTTCTCCAGTTTCACCACTCCGACTTTCGTCTCGGTCTACATCGTCATCGGTGTGGTCGCTTACGGCATGGTGTCGAGTGGCCGCAATGCGGGCAAGGATGAGCCGTTCGCGTACAACATCCTGACGAACACGTTCATCACGATTTCCGGCGTGACGTCCGCGAATACGCCGACGTCTCCGGCGACGAGCGGCGCGTGGACCCCGCCGACAATGGCCGTCGTGAGTACAAAGATTCTCGTGACGCATCCGGGCTTCAACGGAACGGGCAGCAACTTCTTCGGCGTGATCGACATCACCAATCCGGCCGCGCCCGTGTGGTCGTCGTCGAACCTCGCCACAAACGCTCTGACAGGCGTGCCGACGTCGGTGGCGAACTTCAACAATCGTGCATGGTTTGCAGTCGGTAACACGCTGCAGTTCAGCGATGTGCTGGTGCCGACCACGCGCACGAACGCGTCGCAGTCCGTGACGGTGGGCGATACGACGCCGGTCATCGCCCAGTCCGGTCTGCCGATCCAGACGACCTCTGCCGGCGTGATCGGCGCGCTGGTGGTGTTCAAGCAGTCGCAGATCTGGCAGATCACAGGCGACCCTGCGACGAGCAATCTGTCCGAAAACTACATCACGCTGACGACCGGATGCATTGCGCCACGCAGCATCGTGCAGGGGCCGTTCGGGATTTTCTTCGCAGGGCAGGACGCACCTTACATCCTGAACTTCCTGGGCACGCTCGTGCCTCTGTCGAGCCGGCCGGGGACAGACTTCCCCGCCGATCTTCAGGTGCCGTTCCAGAACACCACGCAGGCCTCGCGGATTTCAGCATCGTTCTCGGGCAACATCTATCGCGTGTGCGTGCCGACGCTGGTCCAGGGGCAGGCGCAGACGAACGACTACTGGTACGACATCCGGCGCAAACGCTGGACCGGCCCGCACTCGTTTCCCTACGACTGCGCCGTGCAGTACGGCAATCAGTTTGTCATTTCTGGCGCCGCGTCAGGAGCGGCTCTGTTCGTCAGCTCGACCATTCCGAATTCGAACAGCGCGTTCAATGACGCCGGCACGAATCTAACCAGTCATCTGCGCTCCTCGACGTTCCCGAAGACGAACCACATGGCGGAAGTTCAGGTTGTGGAGTCGACGATCGAGCTGTCCTCGTCCGGACTCTCCACGACGTACAACATCACGGCGTACGACGACCAGAACAACACGCTGGGCTCGACCTTTGTACAGACGCCGCCCGTTGGCTCTCTTTGGGGCAGTTTTCTCTGGGGCGCGGCGAGTTGGGCATCGAGCTTCAGCATTCCTCACGTGTACAGCATCCCGTGGACGTCCGCTCTCGTGTTCCAGAAGATGGCGCTCGATGTGATGGTGACGTCCGCAGAGGGCGTCCAGATCGGCACCTTCTACGCGCGGTATGCGGACACCGGATATACGAATCAGGGGTAAAACATGTCGATCATCGGAGCTCTACCAGTCACTTTGGCGAACGGAAACACGGCCGACGCTTCGCAGGTCATGACCGACCTGAACTTCATCGTGAACGCCGTCAATGCGAACGCACAGCCGGCGGGTTCATATTCTGCGGCTGGGACGCTCGATGCGCCGTCGGGCACCCGGATGGCGTTTCACCAGGCAGCGGCTCCGACCGGCTGGGTGAGCGACACGACGATCGGCAATCACGCATGCCTCATTTCTTCTGCCGGTGGCTTCGTACAGAGCGGTCAGCAAAACTTCGGCGCGCTTCTTACCGGCAGTGTCTCGACGGCCGGTCACACGCTCGCAGCATCGGAGATTCCGCCACATACGCACGTCCTTCCGGGTGCGAGTGGGCAGTACAACAGCTCCGGGAATCCGGGGTTTTTTACCACTGCAACCAGTTCTTCTCCTTTCAACATAACCACTGACGGGGGGACTGGTGGCAACCAGCCACACTCGCATCAGCTCACGACGAATTACAACTATGTGGTCATGGTCATCGCGCAAAAATCATGAAAAAGTGCCCGCTCATCAAAAAGCCCTGTATCGAATCGGGCTGCACGTTCTGGACTCACCTGCTCGGCACGAACCCGAACACCGGTCTGCCCGTCGACGAGTTCGGCTGCTCCATCTCATGGCTTCCGATTCTGCTGATTGAGACGGCGCGTCATACGCGGGGCGTGCAGGCGGCGGTCGAATCGACGCGTAACGAGATCGTGTCCCGCCAGGACATTCTGAATAGCGCGGTCCGGTCAGCACAGCGACAGGTGGACCGCACCGAGACCAAATCTTTGCCAGACGGGGAAACAAATGGACGATAACCGCACTTTGACAGAGGCCGATGTAAGGGCGATCGCCGCGCAGATTGAGGTCGGCATTACACAGCGTTTTCAACTGAATGTCGGTCGAGGCGTGCTGGCGATCGTGTGGAAAGCGATCCTGTACGCGCTGATTGCGACGGCGGCGTATGGCGCCGGCGGCGGCTTCAAGAAGTTTTTCTAGGAGAAGGTCATGAGCATCTGGACTGGAATCGAAACGGAATTTAACGCGATCGTCGCCGACGCGCGGTCGATCCCCGAGAAGCTGGCAGCACTTGTCGATTTGCATGGCAAGGCGCAGTCGCTCTCGTCGATCGAGAGCACGGTGACGTCGATCATCGAAGACGCGGCGAAGGCTACCGCCGACAAGGTGACCGAGATTATGACGGCGGTCGGAAAGCTGTGAGCTCGTTCGACGACGCCTTCGTTGCTCTCATGGGCAATGAAGGCGGCTATTCGAACAACCCCGCCGATCCGGGCGGCGAGACCATGTGGGGAATCACTGCCCGCGTGGCGCGTGCGAACGGGTACGCGGGCGAGATGCGCATGCTCCCGCAAAGCACGGCGAAGCAGATCGCGAAGATGGTCTACTGGAATCCTTACTACTGCGACCAGTTCGATTCGCGCGTTGCGTTTGAGGTCTTCGACGCCGCATACAACGGCGGGAGGCCCGTAACCTGGCTTCAGACGGCCGCCGGTGTGAAGGTCGACGGCAATATCGGACCCGTGACGATCGCAGCAGTGAATGCGGTTGACCCTCGCCAGATCGTGATGCGCTTCCTTGCCTACCGCCTGCGATACCTCGGTGATCTGTCCACGTGGCCAGCGTTCGGTCATGGCTGGGCCAACCGGATCGCGAACAACCTTCTGAAAGGAGCTGCGTGATGGCTGCGCTCGACCCCATTACCGCTGTCACTAACGTGGTCGGCGACGTTATCGATCGGATCTGGCCGGACCCTACTCAGGCTGCGGCCGCGAAACTCCAGCTCCTGCAATTGCAGCAGACGGGTGAACTCGCGCAGATCACCGGACAGATGCAGATCAACCAGTCCGAAGCGCAGAGCACCGATCCGCTTCAGCACTGGCGCGGCGGTATGGGTTGGGTGTGCGTCTCCGGCTACGCGTGGAATTTTGTGTTGCAGCCGCTGACGAACGCCGTCGCCCAGATCATGGGCCATCCGCTCAACCTGCCGCCGATGGACCTGAGCGAGCTTTCGACGCTCACGCTCGGAATGCTCGGGCTGGGCGGCCTGCACGTCGCCGAACGGATCAAGGGAGCAGCATGAGGAATCTCGTGAAAATCGGTGCCGGGATCGACACCGCTCCAACGTTGCTCGCCATTGCCCGCCAGCCGGGTCTATGGAACCGCCACACCGTGCGTACGGAAGGCGACGGCAACCCGCACGCTGATGTGTCGGACATCTGGCTTCGCTACAACGATGTCAAGCCGTACAAGGCCGCGGGTGACTTCACCGGCTTCAATGATCCGCATGACGCGATCTTCTATCCGGAGTGGTATGCATTGCCGCAATTGCGGCCGATAGTGTTCGGGCTCATGGCTCGCGTGGAAGGCACGCGTCTGGGCGGTGTGCTGATCACGAAGATCCCCGCCGGCAAGCGAGTGCTTCCGCATGCGGATGATAGCTGGCATGTCCGGCATTTCAACACAAAGCTGTACGTGCCGCTGCAGTCGAATCCGAAGTGCTGGAATCGCGTCGAGGACGAGGTGGTTTCAATGGCTCCTGGTGACGTCTGGTATTTCGACAACACGAAAGAGCATGAGGTCGTCAATGAAGGCGACGACGATCGCATCACGCTGATTGTGTCGATCCGGTGCGAGAAATGATCAAACACCACTTCTCGGCCGGAGGCGTGTACGCGCGCGAGCAGACACTGCATGCGGGTGAAGAGGTGCAGAAGCACGTTCACGACTACGACCATCTGAGCTACCTCGCGCAAGGTCGCGCGCTGCTCGACGTGGACGGTGAACTGAGCGTGCTCGACGGGCCGTGCATGCTCGAAGTAAAGGCGGGCCGCGTGCATCGTATCCAGGCTCTGACGGACCTGACCTGGCTGTGCATCCATGCAGAAAGCGTGGCCGACGCCGAAACATTGATGAAGGGGTAAGCCATGCCGTGGGGAATCGTTGGAGCGGTCGGAGCATCGGTAGCCGGTGCCGCGGTGTCGAGCGCCATGTCCCCTTCGACGTCTGGGGGCTCTGGCAGCGGTGGCGCGAACTATTACGTTCCGACCGGCCTCGGCACGGCTGATCAGACCTGGCAAAGCCTGCTGTCAGGGATCAACGGCGTTTATGGCGCAAACAACCTGAACCAGTATGCGCTGGGATCGCTGCAAGGCGGCGTCGATGCGAGTAATCAGTACGGCCCTGCGTACCAGGCCGCCGCCAACGGCGCCGCGTCGAACTACGGCAACCTCGCTGGTTTGATGGAACAGCAGGCGTACGGAAACTACGGAACGCAGCAGTCGCTGCTCGGCGCCGGACAGCAGGTCTACAACATGGGCCTCGATCCGCAAAACGCGCTTTATAACCGCACGGCTCAGCAGCTTCAGGATCAGACCGGCGCGACCAATTCGATGTATGGCCTCGGCTCGTCGGCGGCCGGGGCGGGCGTTGCGAACCAGGCGATGTCCAACTTCAATATCGATTGGCAGAACAATCAGCTCTCGCGCGCAGCGCAGGGTCTGTCTGCCTATACCGGCGCGGCGAACACCGCCGGGAACTACGGGCAACTGGCGGACCAGCAGGCAGCGTCTGTTCCAGGGTATCAGCTGCAATCCGGTGCACTGCCATATCAGACCGCGCAGACTATCGCTGCAACTCCGGGAAACCTGGCGAACACGTATGGCTCGTTCCTGAACCAGAACGTTTACGGGCCGGCCGAGGGGATCATGGGTCAGACCATCCCCTATATGAACTACGGCCAGGGCGCGCAGAGCGTACCGTTCCAGGCGCAGTCGCAGGGTGCGGGTGCGCTCGGTAGCGCGGTCTCCCAGGGAATTACCGGCGTGGGAAATGCCGTGCAGAACGCGGGTGGCTTTGGCAACTTTTTCAACGGCACGACCGGATCCTTTGGTAGTGGCGATTTCAGCGGCGCGTTCAACAGCAGCCCGTACTACAGCGGTGGCGGGAATTCGTACGGCTTCACGCTGCAATGAGGTGAATCATGGCCGGACTCTCAGGACTCCCGTATTTTCTGCAATACCAGGAGCAGGCTCAGCAGCAGGCCATGCAGCGCCAGTATGCGCAGATTCAGATGGCACAGTTCCAGCAGGCCCAGCAGGACCGTCAGCGTCAGCAGGCCGCGCTCGCTGCGGCGGGCAATGCGCTGCCGCAGTTGCTCGCTGGACAGCAGCAGCCGCAACTTCCGCCGCCGCCCGGTCAGGCGTCGCAACCGATGCAGCAGCCTCAAGGTATGCAACCTGCACCGCAGGGCATGCAGGCGCCGCAGGGAGGCGTGCCGCTGCCGTCTGGACCGGTTCCTGGCCAGATGAGTCGGCCTCCGTTGCCGGCCGGTGGTGCTGGCGGTGGAATGCCGGCGCGCGGTCTGCCGCCTTTCCGCCCGCTGCCGACCAGCGCATCGCCGACACAAGCGGCGTCTCCGGCATCGATTCCGGCGCCGCCGACGGCTTCGCCCGGTTCGCAGCAGCCCGCGCAAGGTCCACTGACGCTCGAAAGTGCGGTCAAGGTGCTTCAGGATCAGGGGCTGAGTGGCGCGGATCTGATGGCGGGACTCTCGCAGCTCACGCCGATTCTGGACTCGCAGGCGAAGAGCCAGGCCGCGCAGTTGCAGCAGCAATTCCAGCATCAGCTGCAACTCGCGCAGCTGCAGGAGCGCTACGACTCGCTGCGCCAGCGCGCGGAAGATAACTCAGCCAATCGCGCCGATCGCGAGCAGGCTCACCAGGACTCGCTCGGTATCCAGCAACAGATGCTACAAATCCGCCGCGAGTCGCTGAACAGTCGCTTGCAAGGCGATCCCAATGCTGCGCTGGATAAGGACGATCTCAGTTTCATGGCCCAGCAGTATATGGCCGGCGATCGGACCGTATTGCAGAATCTTGGGCGCGGAGCGCAGGGTTCAAAGAATCTCGTCGCGTTGCGCAATGAGGTGCGCAAGCAGGCGCAGGAGCAGGGCTTGACAGGTCGGGATCTCGCCGCGTCGGTGGCGGAATTCGAGGGCGTCAAGTCTGGCGAGCGCGCACTAGGCACGAGAACCGCGCAGGCCGGCATGGCCGTCAACGAAGCGAGCCAGTTCGCCGACATCGCGCAGGAGGCGTCGAAGGCTGTACCGCGTAGCCAGTTTGTGCCGGCGAACAAGGCGCTAAATGCATACCAGACGAACACCGGGGACCCGAAGATCGTTGCTTTCGGTGCCGCGACGAATTCCCTGATCAACGCATACGCGCGCGCAGTGTCGCCGAGCGGCACGCCGACGGTGAGCGATAAGGAGCATGCGCGCGAGATGCTGAATACCGCGCAGACGCCGGAGCAATACGCTTCGGTGGTGTCGATGATGAAGCGCGAGATGGCGGCCGCCCAGCAGTCGCCGGGGCAAGTGCGCAGTGAGTTCCGCGAGGCAGTGACACGCAAGGCGCCGATGGCCAATCCGCCACCGCCGGCCGGTGGTCTGCCGAACGGATGGTCTGTCACGGAGCACTGATGCCCAAGTTCACGTTCACATCGCCGGACGGGAAGAACTACGACGTGGAGGGTCCCGATGGCGCGACTAAAGAACAGGCCTTTGCGATCCTGCAGCAGCGTATCGGATCGCCTGGTGCTGGCACTTCATCTCCAACGCCGGGCGGCGCTCCTGCGCCTGCTGCAAAGCCTGCAGCAGATCAATCGCCGCAGAGCATGACCGGCTTTGTCGGTGGAAACCTGGCGAAGGGCGTGGCGGGGGCGGTCGGGCCGGTTGCGGAGAAGGCGCAGAGCCTCATCGATCTGCCTGCGAAGGCATTCGATAAGGCGCTCGACATGGTGACCGGCGGCATGTCCGGCAAACAGAAGCCCGTGTCGGCGTTGCCGAAAACAGCGGACAAGCTACCCGTCGGTGACGATGCGCTTCAGGCCGCGATGAAGAAGCTCGGCATCATCGGGCAATCCGCCGAGCCGCGTACAACAGCGCAGCGATATGGCGCGGCCGCTCTGCAGGCGTTGCCCGCCGCTGCGCTACCGGGTGCTGGTGAAGGCGTGCTTGGCCGTGTTCTCCCGCAGATTGGCGGCGCGCTGGGTGGTCAGGCAGGACAGGACATCGGCGGCGCGCCGGGGCGTCTTGCAGGTACGTTACTAGGCGGCGGCGTTGGTGGTCTCGCGACTACCCGTCCGAGTCAGATCGCGCGGCCGCCGCAGTCCGAAGCCGCGCGCGCAGCGGAGTCGTCGGGCATTCCTCTCACGCTCGGGCAGGAAACCGGGAGTTCGTCGCTTCAGTTCCTGGAGAACCGGCTGCGCGAGCTTTTCCCGTCGAAGGGCACCGCGCAGGTCGACGAGGCCAAACAGGTCGCGGCCGGCGCCGCGCGGGTGAATCAACTCGCGGACCAGTTGAGCACGCAAAGCGTTGCGGATCCGGAGGCGATCGGTAACCGGCTGCGGTCTGCCTACGTCGATACCGTTGGCAAGATCGCTGCACAGCGTGACAAGCAGGCATCCGTCGACTATGGCAAGGTCCGCTCGCTCGCCGGCAACAAGCCGGTGATCAAATACCAGAACGTCACAGACGAACTGCAGAAGATCATCGAGGAAAACAAAAACGTGCCCGCCGGCGATGCGAAGAAGATCGCCAGTCAGGCGCGCGGCCTCCTGGATCAGCTCACCGAAGCGCAGTCCGGTCAGTCTGCGTCGCCTATCGTCCTGCCTTCAGGTCAACCTGCGCGCCTGCCGACTCCGCCCACGCCCGCTGCGAAGGCGGCGACCGTGTCGGATGCGATGAAGACGCGTGCGGCATGGGGCAAGGCGGCCCGCCGTACCGGCAACATCTTTTCCGACATCGACCCGAACGCGAACCAGATGCTGGCCCGCCGTCTTTTCGGCGCGATCAACAAGGACTTCGATGCCGCGAGCACGGACGGAACGCCGATCGCGAAAGCCCTGAAGGATGCGAACCAGAACTATGCGAAGGCATCGAAATCGATCGAATTCATCGATCAGTCTGCGCTTGGAAAGCTGCTCGGCAAGGACGTAACGGACGCCGCGTTTTCCAACGAGACGTTCTCGACGAAGGCGCCCGAGGCGATCGCGAAACGTTACCTCACGATGCAGCCGAGCCAGGCGGCTCAGGTGACCGCGATCCTGCGCGAGCACGCACCGCAGGTTCTGCAGGATGCAAAATCGTTCGTGCTGCGCAACGGGTTGGAGCTGGCGGCGAACAGCGGTCCCGGCGCATCGGGAATTTCGTTCGCAAAATTCCGCAAGGAAATTGATAAGGTGCAGCCCAAGCTCGAAGAGATGGGATTCACCGCGAAAGAGATCAGGGACATCAAGGACGTTACCGACACGATGGCGCGCGCGGGTGATCGCACAGGAGCGAATCCATCGGGCACGTCTGCCGCTGGCCACATGCTTGGCACCGCGGCGATCGCACTGGCACATCCAGTCGCGGCCGGTGCATCCATCGTCACGCCGTGGATTGCATCAAAAGCGCTACTTTCAGAGCCAGGCCGCGAGCTGCTGCGCAAGGCTTATGCAGCAGGCACGCCGGCGGCGCGCAATGCCGCCCTCGGCGCGCTGCGTGCCAAGTTTGGCCAGACCGTTACCGGAGCACCGCAGCAATGAGAATTCTCGCAATCGATGTGGGCTCGAACTGCCTTGACTGGCTGATGCGCTGCCAGGACCATGGTCATCAGGTTGCGTGGTACGACCAGCCGCGCGCCGACGGCACCGACCGGCATGCCGGCGAGGGAATCGTGCCGAAGATTCGCGATTTCGACGAGTTGCGAAAGAAGTGGCTGGGCTGGGCAGACCTGATCTACACGCCGGACAACGTGAAGTATCTGACGATGCTGGAGCCGTACCGCGCGATGGGCTATCCGATCTACGGCTGCAATCTCGCCGCGGTCGAATGGGAACTCGACCGCGAGATGGGGCAGAAGGTGATGGAAGAGTGCGGCATGCGCATCATCCCGGGCAAAACGTTCCACGACTATGACTCGGCGATTGCGTACGTGAAGCGCGAGTGCAAGCCGTTCGTCTCGAAGCCGTCCGGCGACGGCGAGCGCGCGATGTCGTACGTATCGAACAGCGCCGCCGACATGGTCTACATGCTCAGCCGCTGGAAGAAGATTGACAAATACCGCGCGGCGGCGCGCGCCGACGGCTTCATCATGCAGGAGAAGATCGACGGCATCGAGATGGCGGTCGGCGGATTCTTTGGGCCCGATGGCTGGTCGAAGGTTTGGATCGAGAACTGGGAAAACAAGAAGCTGATGAACGGCGACCTCGGCGTGAACACCGGCGAGATGGGCACGACGGTGCGCGCGGTGCGCAAGTCGAAGCTGGCCGACGAGGTGCTGACGCCGGCCACCGAACATCTGAAGCGTATCGGGTACGTCGGCTACGTCGACGTGAACTGCATGATTCCGACCGACGGCAAGGGCCCCTTTCCGCTCGAGTGGACTATGCGCGACGGCTGGCCGATCCGGCACAACCTGACCGCGCTGATCGAGGGTGACCCTGCGCAGTGGATGAAAGACAAGCTCGAGGGACGCGACACCCTGAAAATCCGCATGGACGAGGTGTGCATTTCGGTCCTGATGGCGCTGCCCGACTTTCCATACTCGAAGATCACGAACAAGGAACTGTGCGGCATCCCGATCTACGGCGCCGAGGACATGCAGCACCTGCATTTTTCGGAAGTCATGATGGGTACCGCGCCGCGCGAGGTGAACGGGAAGGTGGTCGACCTGCCGGGCCCCGTGACCGCCGGCGACTATGTTCTGATCGCCACCGGAACCGGCGAGACGATCACCGGCGCGCGCCGCTCGGCGTATAGCGCGATCAAGAAGGTGAAGATTCCGAACAGTCCGTTCTATCGGACCGACATTGGTGTCGGCCGGCTGAAGAAGCAGTTGCCCGATCTTCAGCGCATGGGATACGCGAAGGGATTGAGCTACTAGGAGAACGCAATGGCGACAAAAAAGGGTAGCGCCGCACCGATGACGATCTCGAGTGACGAGAAGCGCTGGCGCGCGCAATCGGACGCCGACACATTGGCGCGGGCGCAGGAAATCATGCAGGATCGTTCCCGCCACATAGCGGCGAAGTCTCATGCCGCCAAAGAAGCCAAGCGGTACTCGAGCGTCGCCGGCACCGAGCGCAAGGTCGCCGCAAAGACCCCGACGCGGGGCCGTAAGTGAAACGCGCCAAACGTGCCGGGCTGATTTCGGAGCAATCCATCAAGGAAGCGCTCACCGAGGCGAAGGGAGACATCTTCCTCGCGTCGACGGCGCTCGACTGCACGGCGCGCGAGCTTGACGGCTATATCCGCGCTTCCGCCGAGCTGCAGCAGTTCGCCGCGGCGATTGAGAAGGTCAAGATTGACCCGGCTTATTCGCGCATGAGCGTCGAGCAGTTTGAGAACCGTCTGGCGGATCTGAGCCTCGCCTACAAGATCGTCGGCATCGAGGAATTGCACAAGCTGGCCACGATGTCACACCAGAACAGCGGCGCGATGGCGAAGGTAAAGTTTCAGGCGGCGCTCGCGCTGCGCGGCGGTCACCAGCAGGTCGCCGGGGACCGGGAGATCGAGCACGCGCTGAGCGAGCTCAACGCCCTCTATCACCAGAACGCGCCTCGCATCAAAGAGATCCGGCAGACGGTGATCAAGCTTGAAGGTGGTCAGGAAGTCCCTCAAGTAACGATCGAACTGCAGCCAGATCAGTCATAGCCTCGATCCGGCGTCGCTCGACGCGCTCCCAGTCCGGCTCGACGTCCGGATAGGCCTGAACCCTCTCCAGCGCGATGTGCCCGAGCCGGGCCATTTCCTTGATCGCCGCGCGATGCCCTGCCTCTCTCACTTCCTTCCTGATCGCGCAGCGGCCGGCGCCGATCCATTCCCACGCGGCCTGGAATCCGGCGAACTCCGGCTGCAGTCGGGGTTTCATCGTCCATTCCTCTGCCGGCTTCAGGCTGGCGCGCATGTAGGTCACGTGCTGGCGCGGTACGCCGGTTTCCCGGGCCAGTTGATCGTCTGACATGCGCCGGCCGTGAGCGGCCTG
Organism: Paraburkholderia dipogonis; assembly: GCF_042680985.1. NCBI lineage: Bacteria > Pseudomonadati > Pseudomonadota > Betaproteobacteria > Burkholderiales > Burkholderiaceae > Paraburkholderia > Paraburkholderia dipogonis. Next base: position 141,438 of record NZ_JBHUFR010000016.1, read on the forward strand.
CCACAGCACCCTCAGCGCGTCGACGGTGGGCGTGCGCAGCTCGATGCATTCCTCGTGTACGCGCCACGTGTGCGGTCGCGGGATCACGGTGTATTCGGCAATGTGCTGGCTCGACTGGACAATGCGCTGCATCGTCATCGGGCACTCAACGAAGACAAGCACGTCGGCCGCGCCAGACTTGTCTGAGAACGCATACTCGTCGATCAGCACGCCCCCGTTCTTGCGCCACCTTTCGTGCTGGCCATGCGTGGCGCCTTTCCAGTATCCCCACTGGTACACGGGCAGATCGGCGATCAATACCGACCTGAAAAACACCGGCTTGATCGTCGTGTATCCGCGGTTCACGAGGATATGCGTGAAATCCCCGTGAGCGCGGCGGATCGATGTAGCGATGTCGTCGGTCGCGTATAGCTTCATTGCGTCGACGATGCCGGGCAGGGCGGCGCGGTCGGGCCCGTCGTTTCGCAAGGGCGTAACTGCGGTCCATGCGTCGGAATAAACTTTGCCGGCGGCGTATTGCCAGAGTCGCCACCGCCGCTGCCTCCGCCGCCACAACCGCAAAGAAGAAGAGAAAGAATTAAAGTCGCTGCTGAAAGATTGGTCGCCATGGCTGTCCTTTTTCCCCTCAAGCCAGCGAAGAAATTTCGGGGGCATATTAGGGGGCATCGTTTTTACGATGTTGGGCGTGAGCCTTTAATGGCGGGGGTTTAGTGGAATCGGATAGTCCGGTCCCCGGCACCACAGTCCCAGCAAGGATTCGTCCGTTTTTGCGGCTTAACCGCCCATCTTCGGGATGTGGGTTTTTCTTCCCTCAACCGGATCCATCGCATCACCTCTTCTGCCCGATCCGGCCCACAGACGTCCGCGCGACGGCCTCATCAAGCGGCAAAGGCCGGGGCACTCCCGTCATCCAGTGCGCGTACCGTTCCGATTTGCCAACATACATCGTCGTTTTCAGAGCGCCTGCTCGAAAACTCCAGAAGACGAAACCCGCAGCGCGCCCCCCGCATCGACCCGGTATTCCGCAACCCACCGTTCGCGCTTCGCTGCCGCGGCGAGCACGTTGCGCTCCTTCACATGACCGAAGCCCCGAATCTCGTCGGGCAGATTGGCAAGCTTCATTGCCGTATCGAATCGGACGGTATCGAGCGTTGCGCAGAATTCGTCGATCAACGCGAAATACTGCGCGATCAGTTCACGTTCATTGCGCCGCTCTTCCGTCTTGCCGAACACGTCGAACGTCGTGCCGCGCAGGAACCTGAATTTTTCGAGCACGCGGAACAGCGTGAGTGTCCACTGCCCGAATCGCTGCTTCTTCAAATGGCCGTGCTCGTCGCGTTTCGCGAGCAATGGCGGCGCCAGATGAAACGCGAGCTTGTAATCGCGACCCGGCTCGCCTTCGAACTGAGCCCGCAGCTTGTCCATATAAGCGGGTTCCGCGTAGAGACGAGCCACTTCGTACTCGTCCTTATAGGTCATCAGTTTCGCCAGATTGCGCGCGACCACCGGCGTGAGGCGCGGTTTTGCTCCTCCCATGAGCGCAGTTTCCTTCGCGCGCAGCCGCTCGACCGCTGCGACATAGCGAGCCGCATAACCAGGGTTCTGGTAGACACTCAACCGCTCTACGTTGCGCTCGATCAGACGGTCCAGCGATTCCGGCATCTGCACGACAATGGCCTGCTGTTTCGCGGACTGCGGCGTAAAAGCATCCGCAGCGGCTTCGCCGTGCTGTGCGACATAGCGGCCCCATTCGAACGCCAGCCGATTCTTTTCGACGGCCACGCCATTCAGTTCGATCGCGCGGTCGAGACTGTCGTAGCCGAGCGGCAGCCAGCCGCGTTGCCAGACGAAGCCGAGAAGCAGGGGATTGGCATAGAGCGTGTCGCCCAACAACGCGAGCGCGAGCCGATTGGCGTCGATGAAATCGCAGTCGTCGCCGATACTCGCGCGCAGATCCTGTTGCGTTTGATCCGCCGGAAAACTCCATTGGGGATCTCGCACGAACTGCGCGGTCGGCGTGGCGCCGCTGTTGATCGCCGCTTTCGTGATGCCGCGTTGCGTGCGTGCCAGCACTTCAGCGGAAGCGGAGACGATCGCATCGCAGCCGAGAATCAGCCGCGCTTCACCGGCCGCAATCCGCGTGGCGTGCAATTGGTCGGGTGCCGCGGCGATCTGCACATGACTGAGCACGGCGCCGCCTTTCTGTGCGAGCCCGGCCATATCGAGCACGGTGACGCCTTTGTTTTCAAGGTGAGCCGCCATGCCCAGCAAGCCGCCGATCGTCACGACGCCGGTTCCGCCGACGCCTGTCACGAGCACGCCGTACGGCTTCGCGAGTGAGGCAATCGCGGGCCGAGGCAGCGCCGCGAAATCGGGCAACGCGGCCGTGGATGCGGGTTTAGCGGGCTTCTTCACCTGCGCGCCTTCCGCCGTGACGAAACTCGGGCAGAAGCCGTTCACACACGAAAAATCCTTGTTGCACGAAGACTGGTTGATCTTGCGCTTGGTGCCGAGCGGCGTTTGCAACGGCTCGACCGACAGACAGTTCGACTGCACCGAGCAGTCGCCGCAACCTTCGCACACCGCATCGTTGATAAAGGCGCGCTTCGCCGGATCGGGATACGTGCCGCGTTTGCGACGCCGGCGTTTTTCGGTCGCACAGGTCTGGTCGTAGATCAGAATCGACGTGCCCGCCATCTCGCGCAACTCGCGCTGCAAGCGGTCGAGTTCGTCGCGGTGATACACCTTCACACCTTCCGGAAGGCGAATGTTCGCGTCGTATTTCTCCGGCTCGTCGGTCACGATCAGCACGTGCTTCGCGCCTTCCGCAACGACCTGAAACGCGATCTGCGGGACGGTGAGCACGCCGTCCACCGGCTGGCCGCCAGTCATCGCGACCGCGTCGTTGTAGAGCACCTTGTAGGTGACGTTCGCGCCAGCCGCAATCGAAGCGCGGATCGCGAGCAGACCCGAATGAAAATAGGTGCCGTCACCCAGATTGACGAACACGTGACGCTCATTCGTGAAGTGCATCTGGCCGGTCCACGCGACGCCTTCGCCGCCCATCTGACTGAAGGTCTCCGTCTTGCGGTCCATCCACATCGACATATAGTGGCAGCCGATGCCGGCCAGTGCGCGAGAGCCTTCCGGCACACGCGTCGAGGTATTGTGCGGGCAGCCCGAACAGAACCACGGTTGCCGCTCCGTCACGGACCGCGGCGTGGCCGCCTCGCGTTCCTTGGCCTCGATCACGGCCACGCGTGCTTCGATACGCGCCCGCAGATCGGCGGGCAGATCGGCTTTGGCAAGGCGCCGGGCGATCGCTTTCGCGATCAAGGCAGGGGACAGTTCGTAGTGCGCGGGCAGCAGCGTTTGCCCACGCGGCACGGACCATTCACCGCCTTCGTCGTCGCGCTGATCGAACTTGCCGAACACCTTGGGACGCACGTCGTCGCGCCAGTTATACAGTTCTTCCTTGAGCGCATATTCGAGAATCTGGCGTTTTTCTTCCACCACCAGAATCTCGTCGAGCCCGGTTGCGAAGTCGCGCGCGTTCTGCGCATCGAGCGGCCATACGCAACCCACTTTCAGCACGCGTATGCCGATGCGGGCGCAGGTTTCGTCGTCGAGCGAGAGGTCGGCGAGCGCTTGACGCACGTCGAGATACGCCTTGCCCGCGGTCATGATGCCAAGGCGTGGATTAGGGCTGTCGATTACCACGCGGTTGAGCTTGTTCGCGCGAACATAGGCGAGCGCCGCGTACCACTTGTGGTTCAGCAGACGCGCCTCCTGCGCGAGCGGCGGGTCGGGCCAGCGAATATTCAGGCCGCCTGCGGGCATGTCGAAATCTTCCGGCATGACGATCTGTAAGCGGTCCGGATCGATGTCGATCGACGCGCTCGATTCGACCACGTCCGTGACACATTTCATCGCGACCCACAGACCCGCATAGCGGCTCATGGCCCAGCCGTGCAGACCGTAGTCGAGATACTCCTGCACGCTGGCCGGATACAGCACCGGAATGCCGCTTGCCACGAACATATGCTCTGACTGATGCGCGACCGACGACGACTTCGCCGCATGGTCGTCGCCCGCCAGCACCAGCACGCCGCCGTTCGGATCGGTGCCGGCCGCATTTGCGTGCTTGAACACGTCGCCGGTGCGATCGACCCCCGGCCCCTTGCCGTACCACATGCCGAATACACCGTCGACCTTGGCGCCCGGCCAGAGATTGAGCTGCTGTGTGCCCCACACGGCAGTCGCGGCGAGATCCTCGTTAACCCCTGGTTGAAACACTACATCGTGTTCCTTCAGATGCTGCTTCGCTTTCCAGAGACCCTGATCGAGCGCGCCGAGCGGCGAGCCGCGATAGCCGGACACGTAGCCCGCGGTATTGAGGCCGGCGCGGCGGTCGCGCGCCTTCTGCAGCATCGGCAAGCGCACCAGCGCCTGAGTACCGCTCATATAGACGCGGCCCTTTTCGAGGGTGTATTTGTCGTCGAGCGATACGGCGGTAAGCGCGTCACGTAGGGGAGGCGTTAGCGGGGCGTTCATGGGGAAGTCTCCGGCGGCTTTTATTAGAGGCGGAGTATAGGAAGCGGAATTTCCAACGTAAAATCACGAATACCGAATCCTGCTATTCGAAAAACACATGTCAAAAGACGTAACCTTGCGGCAGATGCGCTACTTCGTGGCGGCAGCCCAGAGTGGGCAGTTTTCGATGGCGGCGACGGCCGAGCATGTGTCGCAATCGGCGATTACCAATGCGGTGCTCGCATTGGAGGAAACCCTGGGTACGCGGCTCTTCGAACGCCTGCCTCAAGGCGTCACGTTGACGCCGGACGGGCACGACTTTCTGAACCACGCGCGACACATACTCGATTCGGTGCGCGACGCGGTCTACAAGGCGCCATTCCGTTCGCACGATCTGAAAGGGACCGTGCGCATTGCGGCGTCGTACACGGTGTTGGGCTATTTTCTGCCCGAGTTGATGGCGCGTTTTCGCGCGACCTATCCCGACATCGAGATCGATCTGCACGATCTGGATCGCGAGTCGATCGAACAGGCCGTGCTCGCCGGCGACGTCGATCTCGGTGTCGTCCTGCTCTCCAACGTCGAAAATATCAGGCGTTTCCGTCACCATGTGCTGATTCGGTCGCGCCGGCAATTGTGGACCTCGCCGACTCATCCTCTCGCGCAACTCAATGCGCCTTCGCTCGCGGATATCGCGAGTTATCCATATATTTTGATAACGGTGGACGAAGGCGAGCAGTCGACGCTGCGTTACTGGAAGCAGAACGACGTCGAACCGAAGATCGCCTTTCGCACGAGTTCGATGGAAGCGCTGCGCGGTCTGGTCGCGCATGGTTTCGGTGTGACGATTCTGTCTGATATGGTGTTTCGGCCGTGGTCGCTGGAAGGCAAGCGGATCGACGCGCGGCCCATTCTCAACGCGATCCCGCAGATGGACGCGGGCATGCTGTGGCGCAAAGGCGCAACGCTGGATACGCCGGCCGTTGCGTTCCAGCAGTTCCTCATTCATGCATGCGGGAGTTAAAAGCGGGGCGATCTCACCCGTATCTGTTTTTCGCATAGCCTGAAAGCCGTTTCCTTTGCGCTCACACGGCGACCAACTCACGCCTCGAAGCCGCGCCGACATTGGCCCAAGCCGGGACGCACTATAATCGCCCCGATGCATCGATTCATTGAGAATCGATCGACGACCTTTTCGCCTTCCGACATGCCCAAAGAGAGAGCCAGCAAACCCGTCAAGCCCGCGTTGCGCAGCCGCAAGTCTCCGCAGGGCTCGCCCACCGTGCAGGACGTCGCGCGTCTCGCGAAGGTGTCGGTCGGCTCGGTGTCGCGTGTGCTGAACGGCCGCGAGAATGTGGCGCCGGCCATTCAGGACGCGGTGCGCGCCGCGGTGGCCGAGTTGAATTTCGTGCCGAACGTGGTGGCGCGCAGCATGCGCAAAGGCAGTTCGAGCGCGATCGGCTGCCTGATTTCCGATATCACGCAGCACACCGCCGCCCAGATGGTGAGCGCCGCCGAAGAGCGCCTGCGAGCAAGGGGTTTCGAGATTCTGATCGCCAATTCGCACTACGATCTCGAGCGCGAGCGGGCCATTCTGTCGAGCCTGAAGCAGCGCCGCATCGACGGATTCATCGGTGCGATCTCCGACGACGAAACGCCTTCCTATTTCAACTTCCTGCATACCCTGAACATGCCGGTCGTGCTGTGGGAGCGCGATGCCCAGGGCGAATTCAATTCGGTACTGACCGATCACGCCGACGGCTGCCGTCAGGCTGTGCGCTATCTCGCGTCGCTCGGGCATCGTGCGATTGCGCTCGTGGCCGGCCACGAAAACACGTGGGTGGGCCGCGAGATGGTGCGTGGCTATCAGGCCGCGTGCGAAGCGGCCGGCATCGCGCTCGATCCGGCGCTCGTGCTGCGTACCAGCGCCTTCAACAAGGACGTCTGCCGCGCGTTGCTCAGCGCTCCACAACCGCCTTCCGCGATCATCGCCACGCTGAACGACGTGGCCATCGTGCTCGAAGTCGTGCGGGAAACCGGGCTGTCGATCCCGGCCGACCTGTCGGTGATTTCCATCGGCGAACACGAGTATTCGGGCATCGCGTCGCCGGCCTTGACCGTGGTGACGCAAAATCCGCGCGACGTCGGCCGCGAAGCAGCGGACATGATGTTGCAGCTGATCGACGGCAGCGCGCCGTCCGGCATCCGCCGTTCCAAACATCCCATGCGGATGATCGTGCGCGAGTCGTGTGGCGCGCCGCGCAGCCCGGCACGCCGCAAAAAGCGCTAGCCCGGTTCGCTCCTCAGGGTTTGTCCGATCTCAAAGTTGCTTGACAGCGGATTTTTCGTCGCCGACATTGCGCATAAGCGTTAAATGAATCGATTCACCAAAACTCAGGACGAGACATGAGCGACAGGAAAAACGCGTTACGGTCGGGGCAGGGCGATAGCGAGGAAGGTGGCCGCGCGGGCCGTCGGCGGTTCATGAAAACGGCAGGCGCGCTGGCCGGCGCGGTGGCGACGGGACTCGGTCTCGATGGCTGCGGAGATGGCGGAATCAGCGCCGCGTCCGCGCAGAGCGTGGCTGCGCCGCTACCGGCGCTCGTGCCGGCGCAGACGGCGCTTGTTGTGATGCATTATCAGACCGACATCCTAGGGCTCTTTCCGTCGGTCGCGCCTACGTTGCTCGCCAACACGCGCAAGTTGTGCGATGCCGCGCGGGCCAAAGGCGTCAGCGTCTATTTCGCCAAGATCCAGTTCAGTCCGGGCTATCCGGAAGTCAGCCCGTTGAACAAGAACGGCCAAGGGCTCAAGCAGCTCGGCCTTTTCATCGACGACAAAATCGCGCCGGAGCTTGGCCAGCGGGCCAGCGAACCGCTCATCGTCGGGCATCGTGTGAGCGTGTTTTTCGGTACGGATCTGCAGGCGCGGCTTTCCGCACAGGGTATCGACACGCTGATCATGGTCGGCGTTGCGTCGACCGGTGTCGTGCTGTCGTCGGTCGCCTATGCGAGCGACGCGGACTTCCGCTTATACACCGTCAAGGATTGCTGTTACGACCCGGATCAGGTCGTGCACGATCATCTTTTTTCCACGGCATTCGATTCGCGCACGACGGTGCTGTCGCTCGCGGATGCCTCGTTGCTGCTCGCCTAGACTCCGCCGGAAAGCGTTCTGAATCCGCCAGCCAGGGTTTCCGATATTTTTAAAAAGTTGACTCGCCGCGCCAACCTCACTATTGTCTGTGAATCGATTCACGAAACTGTGGCGAATCGGCCGGCATTAAAAAAAGCAGAGGATTTCATGACTTTCAGCAGCAGGCGACGACAAGTGCTCCGTGCGGGCGCCGCGGGCATCGCAGGGCTTTCTTTGCCGTTCGCATTCGAAGGCCGCGTCTTCGCGGCAGAGGCAGGCGTGCTGTCGGTCGCCATTCCGAGCAATCCGCAGACGCTCGATCCGATCAACCAGCCGAATCACGACGTGATGGCGATCAATCAGTTGATCTTCGAGAATCTGGTTGCCATCGACGCGCGCGGTCAGCGGGTGCCGCAACTGGCCCGCGCATGGACGATTTCGCCGGACAAACTCACGTACACGTTCGATCTGCAGCGCGGCGTGAGTTTCCAGAACGGTCAGCCGTTCACCTCCACCGATGTGAAATACAGCTTCGACTACGTGCTGAATCCCGCCAACAAGGCATTCCGCCGCCCGTTCTGGACCGTGATCGAATCGGTCAGCGCACCGGACGCGCACACCGCCGTGATCCGCCTCAAGCGTCCTTACCGGCCGTTGCTCGACTACATGTCGAAGTACATGGGTATTTTTCCGGCAGGCAGCCGCGAGCAGCATCCGGCCGACTACTTCAAGCAGACGCCGATCGGCGTTGGCACGGGGCCGGCCATTTTTGTGCAGTCGAAGGCGAACGACTTCGTCGAACTGAAGCGCAATCCGGCTTACTGGGGCAAGGGCGAGCCGCATTGGGACAAGGTCGTGTTCCGCATCATCCCCGAAGAGTCGTCGCGGCTTGCCTCGCTGATGTCCGACCAGACGCAGATCATCAGTGCGCCGCCGGCCCAGACGTTCGCGCAGATCCGCACCTCGGCGGGCCTCGCGGGCGACAGCCGTCCCTCGCCGACCAGCCCGCTGATGATGTGTCTGAACAACCGCAAGGCGCCGTTCGACGATCCGGCGTTTCGCCGTGCGGTATCGCTCGTGCTGGACCGGGTCAAGGTCTGCCGCGATCTGTGCTACGGCGCGGTCAAAGCGAGCAGCATGCCGTTTGCGCCGGAGTCCTCATGGTACGACGCGGGCTCGGCTGGAAATTTGGCGTTCAATCTGGAGCAGGCGCGAGCGGCGCTGAAAAGCTCGAAGTACGCGAGCGGCGCATCGTTCGATCTGCTGTATGTGCAGCCTGCGTATCTGATCGATACATCGTCCACGGCGCTTTTCATTCAGGCGCAACTGGCGTCGCTGGGCGTGCGCGTCAATCTGCGTCCGCTCGATTTCGGCCAGATGATCTCGCAGGTGCTAGTCGGCAACCACGCGGCGGCGTTGACCGGTTTCATCGCGCCACCGGAGCCGACCTATCTGCTCAACGCGCTGTTCAGACCCGGCGAAAGTCTCTGGAAAGCGAGCGGCTACGAAAGCGCCGAGCTGCTGAAGCTAATCGACGACAGCTATCTGATCGACGATCCGGCCGCGCTCAAGCCGATCCTCGCGAAAATTCAGCAGGTGCTGGCGCGCGACTGTCCGGCCGTCTGGATCGGCGCGCTGGAAGTGCAGAACCTGTGGCGCAGCAACGTTAAGGATTTCCAGGTCAACACCGGTTTCTCGCTGAAGCTCGACAACGTTTATCTCGCGAAGGCATGAGGTCGATATGAAAGCCGTTTCAAGGCTGTTTTCCTCCGTGCTCGTGCTGCTGGTGGTGAGCGCGTTGCTGTTCGCGATGTGCCGCGCGACACCCGTGTCGCCCGCGCGTCTGACCTTGGGCAGCGACGCCAGCGTCGAACAGATTGCCGCGTTCAATCATCAATACGGACTGGACCGGCCTGTCGCCGCGCAATACGGCCGGTGGCTGAACGGTGCGCTCGCGCTCGACTTCGGCAAGTCGTACGCGACCGGCAACCCGATCGGCCCGCAAATCGCCGATACGCTGCCGAATACCGTCGAGCTCGTCACACTGTCGTTCGTGTTCACGATCTTCGTGTCGATCGTGCTCGGCACCTTCGCTGCATTGAAGGAGAACAGCGGCACGGACCATCTGCTGCGAGCCGTGGCGATTGTCGGCTTATCCGTGCCGTCGTTCTGGCTGGGGTTGTTGTTGATTCGCTATGTCGCTTTGAAGACCGGGTGGTTTCCGGTCGGCGGGCTCACGCCCTGGTCGGACGGCGCGGTGTCGCATCTGCTCGCGCTAGTGTTGCCCGTACTGACCATGTCCGTGTACTACATCTCCGTGCTGAGCCGTCTGGTGCGGGCGAACATGGTCGACGCGCTTTCGCAGGACTATGTGCGAACCGCCAGAGCGCTCGGTTTGCCGCCGTCGCGCATTCGCCTGTATGCGTTGAAGAACGCGTTGCCGTCGCTGGTGAGCACGGCCGCGATGAGTTACGGCTACATGTTCGGCTGGGCGCTGATCGTGGAGCAGATTTTCAATTTGCCGGGCGTCTCGCGCGCGTTGCTCACGGCGATCTTCCAGCGCGACTATCCGACGGTGCAGGCCATCGTGCTCGTAATCACGACGATCTTCATCGCGTCGAACACCTGCGCCGACGTACTGCATGGTTATCTCGACCCGAAGGCGAATAGAACATGATGGCTGATTCATCTCTCCCCAACGTCCAACGCAAGCCGCATGCGCTCGGCTCATGGCTCGCATCGGCCGGCCGGTTGCTCCGCGCGCTGATGCACGAACCGGCCGGTGCGATCGGTCTCGTGACGATCGTGCTGCTCGCCGCGATCGCAGTGTGCGCGCCGTGGCTGCCCTTGAAAGATCCGCTGCAGCTCTATATCGAACATCGACTGGAAGCGCCAGGAGCGGCTTTCTGGCTCGGCACCGACCAGGTGGGTCGCGATATTCTGAGCCGCACCATCTGGGGCGCTCGTGCTTCGCTCTCCATTGGACTGTGCGCGGTGGCGATCGGCCTCGTGCTCGGCACGGGCATCGGCCTCGTGGCGGGCTACAAGGCCGGCTCGTGGCTCGACGAAACGCTGATGAAAGCGATGGAAGTGCTCGCGTCGATTCCACTATTGATCTGGGCGATTGCGCTCGTCGGCATTACCGGCACTGACACGCTACATGTCGGCATGCTCGCCATTTCAAACGAAACCAAACTGGTGCTGCTGATCGGCGTGCTGTACGCGCCGGGTCTGGCGCGGCTCACCCATAGTCTCGCGAAGGCCGAGTCGCAAGCGGAGTATGTCGCCGCACGGGTTCTGCAAGGCGCGAACGGGGCGCGCATCATGTTCTCCGACGTTCTGCCGAACATCATCTCGCCGGTGCTGATTCAGGCGACGCTGCTGCTCGGCGTGACGATCATCGTGGAAGCGTCGCTCAGTTTTATCGGGCTTGGCGTGCAACCGCCTACACCGAGTTGGGGTGCGATGCTCTCCGACGCGCGCGCACTGATTTTCACCGACAACTGGTGGGTCTCGGTTTTCCCTGGCGCGGCGGTGTTCGTCAGCGTGCTCGCCTTCAATCTGTTCGGCGACTCGATGCGCACGATTCTCGACCCGCGGCGGCGCAATGCGCAGGCGGCCAATGTACCGGGAGCATCGCTATGAACGCTATGAGTGAAGCGCTGCTGTCGATTGAAAACTTGCGCGTCACCTTCGGTTCGCGCAAGACGCAGACCGAAGTCTTGCATGGGCTCGATTTGCAAGTGGGACGCGGCGAGGCGGTCGGTCTCGTCGGCGAATCGGGTTCGGGCAAGAGCGTCGCCTCGCTGGCGGTGCTCGGCTTGCTTGGCAACGCGGGGCGCATCAGCGGTGGCCGGATCGTGGTCGACGGCGAAGACTTGAGTCATGCGTCCGAGGCGCGTATGCGGACACTGCGCGGCGGGCGCATCTCCATGATCTTTCAGGATCCGGCAACGGCGCTCAACCCCGCTTTCACGATCGGCGCGCAGCTCGCGGACGTGATCCGCGCCCACCGTCCGCTGCGCGGCCACGCAATACGCGACGAAGTGCATGCCGTGCTCGCACGTGTCGGTTTCAAAGACCTGCGCGCCACGGAGCGCGCGTATCCGCACGAACTGAGCGGTGGCATGAAGCAACGCGCGATGATTGCCGCCGCGATTGTCTGCGAGCCGGCGCTGCTGCTCGCGGACGAACCCACCACCGCGCTCGACGTGACCGTGCAGGCGCAGATTGTCGAGCTGCTGCGAACGCTGGTGGACGAGATGGATCTCGGCCTCGTGTTCATCACGCACAACCTCGACCTGATGGCGGAACTGTGTTCGCGCGCTGTCGTGCTGAAACAGGGACATGTGGTCGAAGCAGGCCCGGTGGAGGATATCTTTCTGCGGCCTGCGCACGACTACACGCGGCATCTGATCGCGAGCATTCCGCGTTTGCCGGCTACGCGTGCGTTGGGCCGACATCAACCTGAGGAGCCTCGCAATGTCCGCTAACGTGCCGAACTCCGCTTTGGCCGCGCAGCCGATCTTCGCGCTGCGAGAGGTCGGCAAATCTTATGCGCTGGCGCGTTCGCCGCTCGAGCGCATGTTCAACCGGCGCCGCTTTCACGCCGTGTCGGGCGTGACGCTCGAGGTGGCGAAGGGCGACGCGCTCGCTATCGTCGGCGAAAGCGGCAGCGGCAAATCCACTGTCGCGCGCATGATGGTCGGCCTCACTGCGCCGACGGCCGGCTCGATCTGTTTCAGAGGCGACGCGTTGAACACGATGACGCGCGCGCAGAACGCGACGTTCCGTCAGCGCGTGCAGATGGTGTTCCAGAGCACGACGAATTCGCTGAACCCGCGCAAGACGATCGCCACGACGCTGGCCGAAGCGATCGGCAACGACGGCGTGCCGGTGCGTGAATTGCTCGACATGGTCCGGTTGCCGACCTTCGTGCTGGCGCGCTATCCACATCAGTTGTCGGGCGGTCAGCGCCAACGCGTGGGCATCGCGCGAGCACTTGCGCGCCGTCCAGAACTGGTCGTCGCCGATGAACCGACGTCCGCGCTCGACGTATCGATCCAGGCGGAGATCATCCGGCTGCTGCGCGATCTCCACCAGAGCGCAGGTGTCTCGCTGGTCGTGATCAGCCACGATCTGGCGCTGGTCGGCGAGCTGTGCGAGCGGGTGGTGGTCATGCGGGAAGGGCGTGTCGTGGAAGCGGGAGCCGTGGATCAGGTGCTGTTTGAACCACGCGAGCGCTACACGATGGAGTTGCTGGCGGCGATCCCGAAAGGCATCGGCCGGCACCCAATACGGGTGGCACCAGAGTAAGTGCGAAAGCGCTAATTCTGGTCGACACAGGAGAGTCGGTCCGAGCAGTAAAGAAGAAGATCCGGATCAAGCAGTGAGCCGGCCCACCTTGGGATATTTTTTTACACCATTGGTGAATCGATTCATTTGCTATCATCAATCGATCGCTAGCCGACCGGGGTGTCGCGATTCCTTGTTTGGAGAAGAGCGGTGAAGGAAAAGTTATTCATCATGGCGGCTCTGCTGGGCGGGAGCGGTTTCGTTCATGCGCAGAGTTCAGTCACGCTGTACGGGATCATCAACGAGGCCATCACTTACTCGTCGAACCAGGGCGGCCATAGCGCGGTGCAGTTGACCGGCAACGGCGAGTACGGCAGCCGCTGGGGACTGCGAGGCGCAGAAGACCTCGGCGGCAACACCAAGGCGATCTTCACGCTGGAGAACGGCTTTAACCCGACCAACGGCGCGCTCGGTCAGAACAACCGCATGTTCGGCCGCCAGGCGTTCGTCGGTTTCTCGAATCCGGACTACGGCACGCTGACATTCGGCCGCCAATACGACGCGATCGTCGGCACCTTGCAGACGATGACCTCCAACGGTGCGTGGGGCGGCGTGATGTTTTCGCATCCGTACGACAACGACAACACCGACGACTATTTGCGCGTCAACAACTCGATCAAGTATGTCTCGCCGAATCTGAAGGGCTTCACCGGCACGGCGATGTACGCGTTCAGCAACGCGCCCGGCGCCTTCGCGAACAATCGCATGTGGTCGGTAGGCGGCATCTATTCGCAGGGCGCTTTTTCGATTGCCGCGGCGTATTCGCTCTATGACCAACCGGGCGTGAACACCACGGCGAACGTGAATACGAACGGCGCGATCACCTGTTGCGACGCGCCGATCACGTCCAAACGCGAACAGATCGCGGGCATCGGTGCGTCGTATGTGATCGGCCCGGCCAAGCTGAGCCTGATGTACAGCAACGCGATCTACAACAACGTGGGCACGACGCTGACAAGCGGCATCAACTATCGCTTCAACAACTATGAAGCGAATGCGCGCTTCACGCTCGATCCGACGCTGTTCTTCGGCATGGCCTACACGTACACGAGCGACAACATCACCGGCGGTCCGGGCGGACCCACGCAGGTGCACTGGCATCAGGTCAATCTGCTGGTCGACAAGTTCCTTTCCAAGCGAACCTCCATCTATACCGAGGTGATCTATCTGCGCGCGGCGGGCGGCGGTTTTCCGCGGCCCACGGGCGGACCGTTGCCGGCGACGTCGAACGGCATGCTGGCTTCGCAGATTCAGACCATGTTGCCGTCTTCGGGACAGAACCAGGCCGTGGTCAGTGTCGGACTCGTGCATAAGTTCTAGCGCGCTGCATTGACGGGCGCAAACCGGCCACGCGTTTGCGCCGCATCGACTAACAAGCAAGGTGTGTAATGACTGAAAGACTTTACCGGGCCGGTGTCGATATCGGCGGGACCTTTACGGATATCGTCGTGATCGGTGATGACGGTGTGATTCATACGAGGAAGGTTTCGTCCACGCCCCAGGACTATGGCATCGCGATCGTCGCGGGTTTGCAGGCATTGCTCGCCTCGCTCGACGCGCAACCGCGCCAGATAACCGAACTGGTTCACGCAACCACCATCGCCACGAATACCGTGCTCGAAGGCAAAGGCGCGCGCACGGCGCTGATCACCACGCGCGGTTTTCGCGACGTGGTGGAGATCGGCCGGTTGCGCGTGCCGATGCTCTACAACCTCGCGTATCAGAAACCGGAGCCGCTCGCGAAACGCCGGCATCGTTACGAGGTCGATGAACGGTTGCTCGCCGACGGCTCGATCGACACGCCGCTCGACGATGCTCAAGTGCTGGACATCGCGCAACGTATCGCCGACGAGAACATCGAAGCGGTGGCGATCAGTCTGATTCATGCGTATGCGAATCCCGAACACGAGATCCGCATTCGCGATCTGCTGCGGGGCGTGCTGGGCGACGCCATCTATCTGACCTGCTCGCACGAAATTCTGCCGGAGATCCGCGAATACGAACGCACCAGCACGACCGTCGTCAACGCGTATCTCGGGCCGGTGGTGGTGAGCTATCTGCACTCGCTGATCGACAAGCTGCGCGGCATCGGCATGACCGGTCCCGTGCAGATCATGCATTCGAACGGCGGTGTGATGAGCGCGGCGATGGTGATGCAGAAGCCGGCCACGATCATCGAGTCCGGGCCGGCGGCCGGTGTCATCGCGGGCGCATCGGTCGCCGCCGCGTCGGGTTACGCCGATTGCATCACGGTGGACATGGGCGGGACCACGGCGAAGGCGGCCATCATCGAGAAGGGCGAGCCGGCGCGCACCACCGAATACGAAGTCGGTGCGGGCATCAATGTCAGCAGCAAGCTCGTCAAGGGTGGTGGGCACGCGGTCAAGCTGCCGTTCATCGACGTCTCGGAGATCGGCGCGGGCGGCGGGAGTCTGGTGCGTATCGACGCGGGCGGGCTGGTGAAGGTCGGCCCGGATTCGGCAGGCTCGGTGCCCGGGCCCGTGTGCTACGACGCGGGCGGCACGATTCCGACGCTCACGGATGCTGTGCTGACGCTCGGCTATCTGAATCCGGCGTTCCTTGCCGGCGGCGAGTTGCGCATTAATCAGCAGAAGTCGCTCGAGGCCATGCGCACGCAGATCGCCGAGCCCACGCACACGGATCTCTACGAAGCGGCCTATGGCGTTTTCTCGATCGCGGCCTCCACGATGACGCGCGCGGTGAAAGCCGTGTCGACATATCGCGGCCGCGATCCGCGCGAATTTGCGTTGTTCGCTTTCGGCGGCAATGGGCCGGTGATCGTGCATGCGATCGCCGAATTGCTCGACATGAAGACGGTCATCGTGCCGCCGAGTCCCGGCGTGTTCAGCGCGCTTGGTCTGCTGTTCTCGTCGACGCAACATGAGTTCATGCAAACGATGTTCTGCCGCCTCGATCATTGCGCAGCGGAGCAATTGGCCAACACGCTCGAAGACCTGGTGGCGCGGGCCACGGCGGATATGACGGCCGAGGGCAATGCGTTCGACGATATCGCCGTGACCTGCGCGCTGGATTTGCGCTACACGGGTCAGGCCTACGAGTTGACCGTGCCGATCGAATGGCGAGCCGGTCAGCCGCTCGATATCGTGCCGATCGCTGCCGCGTTTCATGCGGAACACGAACGTACCTACGGCCACGCCTCCACGGACGAGGTGATCGAACTCGTCAATCTGCGCGCGGTCGGTTCGCTGCGCTCGCAGAAAGACCGCGCCTACGACGCGCAACGCGCCGGCGGCAGCCGGGCGGGTTCGCCGGGTGCGCGCGCGCCCGTGCGGCGCCGCGCGTATTTCGGCAAGACCCACGGCTTTATCGACACCCCGGTGATCGCGCGCTCCGATCTGCGCGCCGCGCCGATGACCGGCCCGTTGATCGTCGAAGAATACGACTCGACCTGCGTCGTGCCGCCGAATGCCGGCGCGCGCGTCGATGCCCACGAAAACATCGTCATCACGTTTCTGGAGCAATCCGTATGACTACCCAGCAGGCCGCTTCAGCGGCTACCGACGCCATCACGCTTGAAATCGTCAAGAACGCGCTCGGCTCGATTGCCGACGAAATGGCGCTCGTCGTGCTGCGCACCGCGTATTCGCCGATCGTGCGCGATTCGATGGACTTTTCCACCGCGGTGTTCGACCGCGCCGGCCGCGTGATCGCGCAGGGCCTGACCTTGCCGATTCACCTCGGCGCGTTTCCCGCCGCGATGGACAACGTGGTGCGCCGTTTCGGCACGGCGGGCAAGCCCGGCGACATCTACATCATGAACGATCCCTACACGTCGGGCGGCATGCATCTGCCGGACGTGTATCTGATTCAGCCGGTGTTTTACGAATCGCGTATCGAAGGCTATGTGGCGACCATCGTCCATCACGCCGATATCGGCGGCATGGCGCCGGGCAGCATGGCGATCGGCGCGACGGAAATCTATCAGGAGGGCTTGCGAATTCCGTTGATGAAACTGTGCGATGCAGGCGCCGTCAACGACGCGCTCGTCACGCTGCTGGAAACGAACTCGCGCATGCCGGGCCAGTTGCGCGGCGACCTGCGCGCGCAGGTGGCCTCATGCAAGGCCGGTGAGCGCGGACTCGTGCAATTGCTCGACAAATACGGGGCGGACGGTTTCGGGCGGCTGGTCGAAGCGCTGCACGATTACGCGGAGCGCCTGACGCGCCAGGCGATCGGCACGATGCCGAATGGTGAATACCGTTACGAGGATTTCATCGACGGCCTGGGCGATACGCCTGTGCCGATCGCGTTTCGCGTCAAGGTGACGGTGGCGGACGACACCATCCGCATCGACTGGACCGGCACCGATGCGCAGGTGCAGGGCGCGATCAACGGTCCGTTCGCGACCACGCAATCGGTCGCGTATGCGGCGGTGCGCTGCGCGATCGGCGTCGATGTGCCGAACTGCGAAGGTTTTTCGCGGCCCGTTCAGGTCTACGCGGAAAGCGGCTCGATTGTGAATCCGGTGGAGCCGGCCGCCTGCGCGGCGCGCGGGATCATCGCTTATCGAATGTTCGACGTGTTGCAAGGCGCGTTCGCGCAGATCGTGCCGGATACGATTCCGGCGCTGGGTGAGGGCGGCCCGTCGGTCGTGTCGATTTCCGGGCGTAGTCAGGATGGCGAGGGTGGCGCGCGCGCGGGCAACTGGCTGATCACCGACGGCGTGCTCGGCAGTTGGGGCGGCGGTCGCAATGACGGCTGCGAGGGCATTGCGAATCCGCTCGGCAATCTGTCGAATCAGCCGGTCGAACTGATCGAGGCACGTCTGCCGCTCAAGATCACCGAGTACGGCTTCGTCACCGATTCGGGCGGCGCGGGCCGGCATCGCGGCGGCCTCGCCATGCGCCGCGCTTATGAATTGCGCAGCGACCACGCGTTGCTCGGGCTGCGCTCGGACCGGCGCGCGCATCGGCCTTCGGGTTCGCATGGCGGGTTGAGTGGATCTCCGTCGCTCAACCTGCTGACCCGCGACGGTCGAAGCACGTTGCTGCCGACCATGCCGAGCACCGTGACCGCGCTTCTCAAGGGCGACCGCTTCTGCCATATCGCGGCGGGCGGCGCGGGCCATGGCGATCCGTTGATGCGCTCGCCGCAAGCCGTGCGCGAGGACGTGCTGGACGACCGCATCACGGAGCAGATGGCGCGCGAAGTCTACGGCGTCGTGCTCGAAGGCGCGGGGCGCGACATCGACGCGCGGCGCACCGCCGAGATGCGTGAGCGGTTGCAGACGCTTTCCGGGCAGGAGCGCGTCGCGAAGCAGGAGGCGCTGTTCCTGCAAGCGACCGGCGCCGATGCCGCGGCTATCGGCAAACTCTGACCACTTCGGGGCGTTATCCATGTCCGTTTCAAATATCGAGCCCGACTTCGACACGCAACGCGTGCGCTTGCTGCGTCCGAGCTGGGCCGAGCTCGACTATGGCGCTATCGCGGCGAATCTGGCGCTCGCGCGTGAGCTGGTGGGACGAGCCACGAAAATCTACTTCGTTTGCAAGGGCGACGGCTTCGGTTTCGGGGCTGCGAATGTTGCGCGCCTCGCGGCGCAAGCGGGTGTTGATGGCTTTTGCGTCGGCAGTCCGGAAGAGGGCGTGGCGATTCGCAACGCCGGCATCGACCGCGAGATTCTGCTGTTTGCCGCGACCTTGCCGGAGGATGCGGCGCAGGTCGCGGCGCTGGGACTGACGGTGACGATCCAGAGTCACGAAAGTTTGCGCGCGTTTATCGATGCCGGCGTGGCCGTCGATGCATTCCTCGAGATCGATCCCGGCTTCGGGCGCTTTGGCTTTCTGCCGTCGCAATGGCAAGCCGCGTTCGAGGCGCTGCGGGATCAATCGACCGTGCGGCTCAAAGGCGTGTACACGCATCTGAGTTCGCCGGAGAGCGACGACGTGACGCGCCGGCAGGCCGGCGTGTTCGATGCCGCGCTGGCCGACGCGCGCGCGGCGGGATTCGATAACGTGACGACGATGCTGGCGAGCTCGCGCGTCATGCTGGCGCATCCGCATCTGGCGTATCAGGCGGTCGACCCGGGGCGCTTTTTATACGGTGCGCTCGACGCCGACTGGATGGCGCGCGCGCCGCTGCGGCCGATGTTGCGGGCTGTGCGCGCACGCATCATTCACGTTCAGGAGCATCCGGCCGGATCCGTGCTCGGGATCGGCTACGCGGAACCGATCCGGCTCGAACGCGCTGTGCGCATCGGCGTGGTGCCGATCGGCTTCTGGGACGGGCTGAATCATGTGCCGCCGCTGGGCCGCGTGCTGGTGCACGGACAGACCGCGCGTATTCTCGGGCGCCGTTCTTTCCAACATACCGTGATCGATATCACCGAAATCGCGCAGGCGCGGACCGGCAGCGTCGTCACGCTGCTGGGGCGTGACGGCGATCAATCGATCGAGATCGACGAGCTGGCGCAAACGCTGCGCTTGCCGGTCATGGAACTGGTCCCGCGGCTGGCGCGGAGCTTGCCGCACGTCGATGCCGGCGCGGCTGCCCACGCCGGCGAAAAACGTCGATAACGAGCGGAGACAACACGGCCACGTCAACCTGATCGCAGGCGGATTAAGCGGCGCATAATGCTGGAATCCAGTTATCAGGATGATGGAGGTCGATGTGACTACTTTTGCCATAGACGCCGTTCGCATCAACCCGACGAGCGACCGGATCACTCACGTGCGATGGGCTCCCGTCGACCCGTCGACGCGTGACTGGCTGTCCCCCACGGCGATTGTCGAAGTGCCCGAAGTCGTCGCCGCGATCCGTCGGGGCGATGCTGTCTGGTCCCTTTTTACGCTCGGCGGCACGCGGTTTCTGGGGCCCAAGATCGTGCCTGTCTCCCACACAGACGGCCACGATGGGATCGACACGGATGTCCCCGGCGCCCACGTCGAAAAATGCATCGACGACCTGCCGCGCGTTTGATCGCTCTCTCTTCAGCGCTGTCGACGATCATCCGCTGGAAAAACTACAATAGCGGATTCTGCATGCTTGAACCCGCGGCGCCGATTCGGCGTCCGGGGTTCAAGCCATCGGCTCGGTTGATGCAATCTGCATGTCGATCTGCATAACGAGTGTTTCCCACCAGGCCAACCCAACCCCAACCGAGAAAATCAATGGCCAACGAAAAATCAAAGCGCGCACGCCGTGCCGCCGAAAGCCTCTTCGGGGATTTGCCGAGCACCAGCAACACCACGGCCAGCCGGCCCTCGAATCCTTTCGACAACGACCCGTTCGACAGTCCCGCCAGCGTGACGCCGAGCGGGGACGAACTGGTCGTCGTGCCGGGCCAGTTCGAACTGCCGCCCGGCTATGCGGACGCGGCCGCCATGCGCGATGCGCTCGCCCGCGTCTGGCGGATGGACTGGATCAAAGTGGGCAAAGGCGAATGCGTGGTCAGACTGCCAGTTGGATGGCGCGCGGACAAATCCGTGGACGGTGTTTTGCGGATCGAATCCGCGGGCGTCGTTCGTGCGCAGGGCCGCATCGTGGAGGGCGCCGCATTGCAGATTCTGCCGCGCTACTACCTGAAGGCCGAATTCCATGAATCGAACGACCATTGCCGGATCGTCGTGCGGGATCGCGGCCGCAACAACAGCGTCCTGAAGGATTCGTTCTGGGACACGCGCAGCGGCCCGAACCATCCGCAGTGGAAGATTCTGTCCGACTGGCTGGACAAGGAATACCCGGATCACCGCGATCCGCTTCGGTATTGGGACGATTGCGAAGACAATCGCCGCGGCGTTTGAGCGAGTACCGAGCGCAACCATGTCCCACCTGAAATATTTGACTGGCTACTCGCCCACGCTTCAGGAGAAAGTCAAAAAGCTGATCGCTGACGACCAACTCGGCCAGTACCTCGCCGCGCGCTATCCGAACACGCACGACGTGCAAACAGATCGCGCGCTGTACGCCTACTGCGCCGATCTGAAGCGCGAACACCTGCGCAGCGCGGAGCAGATCGACAAGGTCGCCTACGACAGCAAACTCGACGTCGTGCGTCACGCGCTCGGTCTGCACACGAGCATTTCACGCGTGCAAGGCGGCAAGCTGAAGGCGAAGAAAGAAATCCGCATCGCCTCGCTGTTCAAAGCGGCGGCGCCGGAATTTCTGAGAATGATCGTGGTGCACGAACTCGCTCATCTGAAGGAAAGCGACCACAACAAGGCCTTTTACCGCCTGTGCGAGTTCATGCAACCGGGTTACCACCAGATCGAGTTCGATCTGCGTCTTTATCTGACGCAGCGCGAACTGGCAAAAAAGCCCGTCTGATGATCAAGCCGCGACCGCCTCGACTTCGGAGGCCTTCAATAACACCGGAATCGACTTCGACGTCGGCGTGCCCGCGCCATCGGCGACCGACGACAGCGGCACGAGCGGATTCGTCTCCGGGTAATAAGCGCCGAGACAGCCGCGCGGAATGTCGTACTCCACGAGCAGAAAACCATCCGCGTGACGCTCGATGCCGTCCGCCCACACGCTCGTGATATCCACGCGTTGTCCCGCCGCGAAGCCGAGCATCGCAAGGTCGTCCTTGTTGGCGAACAGCACGCGGCGTTGTCCGTACACGCCGCGATAACGATCGTCGAGACCGTAAATCGTCGTGTTGTACTGATCGTGCGAGCGCGTTGTCATCAGCGTCATCAGCCGCTCGCCGTGTTCCTTGCGCGCCTGGTGGATCGGCGTGGCCATATCGATTGCGTGCACCAGGAACTGCGCCTTGCCGCTCGGCGTTTTCCAGATCCGCTCGCGCGACGCCACGCCGAGGTGGAAGCCGCCGGGATTCTTCAAGCGCTCGTTGTAGTCGGTGAAGCCTTCGATCACTTGCGCGATGCCGTCGCGGATCAGCGAGTAGTCCGCGGCCTGCGCGAGCCAATCCACTTTCGCGCTGCCGAGCGTCGCATGCGCCATGCGCGCGACGATCGCAATTTCCGACAGCAGATTCTCCGACGCCGGTTTGTTCATGCCGTACGAGATATGCACCATGCTCATCGAATCCTCGACGCTCACGCCTTGCGCCACGCCGTTCTGCAAGTCGATTTCGGTGCGGCCGAGCGTCGGCAGAATCAGCGCGTCGCGTCCATGGACGAGATGGCTGCGGTTCAGCTTGGTCGTGATGTGCACGGTGAGGTCGCATGAACGCATCGCTTCCCATGTGCGCGGCGTGTCGGGCGTCGCGATCGAGAAATTGCCGCCCAGGCCGATGAACACCTTCACCTTGCCGTCGAGCATCGCCTGAATCGTGTTGACGACGTCGAGTCCGTGCTCGCGCGGCGGTTCGAAATCGTAGACTTCGCCGAGTTTGTCGAGAAACGCCTCAGTCGGTTTTTCTTCGATGCCGACCGTGCGGTCGCCTTGCACGTTCGAGTGGCCGCGCACCGGGCACAGGCCCGCGCCGCGGCGGCCGATATTGCCGCGCATCATCATCAGGTTCGACAGGATCTGCACCGTCGGCACCGAATTCTTGTGCTGTGTGAGGCCCATGCCCCACGTCGAAATCACGGCGCGGCCCTTCACGTAGATGTCGGCGAGTTGCAGCACGTCTTCGAACGGCACGCCGGCTTCGGCGACGATCGTGTCCCAGTTCTCGGCGCGCAAGTCATCGGCGAAGGCGTCGAAGCCGACCGTATGTTCGGCGATGAACGCGACATCCAGAACGCGTTCCAGGCCCGACGCCAACGCTTCGTCGTCGAGCTCGATCACGCGTTTGGCGACGCCCTTGATCAGCGCGAAATCGCCGCCGACTTTCGGGCGAATGAACACGGAGCTGATCTTCGTGCTGCCCATCGTCAGCATTTCCACCGGATGCTGCGGGCTCGCAAAGCGTTCGAGGCCGCGCTCCTTCAGCGGATTGATCGACACGATGGTCGCGCCGCGCTTGGCGCACTCACGCAGTTCGCCGAGCATTCGCGGATGGTTGGTGGCCGGATTCTGGCCGAAGATCAGCAGCGTGTCGGCGTGTTCGAAGTCGTCGAGCGTGACCGTGCCTTTGCCGATGCCCACCGTATGCGGCAAACCGCGGCTGGTCGCCTCGTGGCACATGTTCGAGCAGTCGGGGAAGTTGTTGGTGCCGTACATGCGCACGAACAGCTGGTACAGGAAAGCGGCTTCGTTGCTCGCGCGGCCCGAGGTGTAGAAGGCGGCGCGGTCCGGATCGTCGAGCCGCTTCAGGTGATCGGCGATCAGGTCGAACGCTTCGTCCCAGCCGATCGGCACGTAACGGTCGCTCACGGCGTCGTAGACGAGCGGGTCGGTCAGGCGGCCGTGCTGTTCGAGTTCGAAGTCCGACTGCGTCATCAGTTCGGCGATCGTATGTTGCTCGAAGAACGCCGGCGTCACGCGTTTGCTGGTCGCCTCGGCGGCCACGGCCTTCACGCCGTTTTCGCAGAACTCGAAGGTGGACGCATGCTCGCGATCCGGCCACGCGCAGCCGGGGCAGTCGAAGCCATTCGGCTGATTCTGCTTGAACAGCATTCGGTAGTCGCCGCCCGTCACCTTCTCCTTGAGCAGGTTGAGGGCGACGTACTTGAGCGCGCCCCAGCCGGCGGCGGGGTGCGTATAGGGTTCGATGCGAGCTTCGGGTTTCTTCATGATGTTGCCGCCGGATCGGGCTTGGACGAGGCTGTTGAGCCGATAGGTGCAAGCCTACTGTGTTCCAAAAAGGGCGCAGCATACAGAAAATTGGAAAGGGAAGGGATACAGTTGACCGGTTTTGCCCTAGACTGGCGCTTCAGCCCACGCTTTCGCGCGACTCAAGTCCTTGAAACTGTACGAAAAACTCGCCGATGAAATGACCGAAGCCGTGCGCCGCGGCGTGTTCGCGGCGGGCGAGCGGATTCCGTCCGTGCGGCAGGCGAGCCAGCAGCACGGCGTGAGTATCAAGACCGTGTTGCACGCGTACGCGTTGCTGGAAAGCCGGGGGATTGTCGAAACGCGGCCGCAGTCGGGCTATTTCGTGCGCGACGCGGCGGCGCGGGCCGTGGCGCTCGACGAGCCGCGGCCGGGCCGCCCTTTGCCGCCGCAGACGCCGCACACACCGCCGGTGGCCGCGGCGGTGGACGTAAGCCGCCTCGTGCTGTCGACTCTGCGCAGCATCCGCGCGCACGACGCCGTGCCATTCGGCTCGCCGTATCCGGATCCGTCGCTGTTCCCGTGGCGGCGCATCAACCAGTACGCGAACGCGATCGCGCGACGCCATGCGAGCTGGAATCTGATCGACGATCTGCCGCCGGGCAACCCCGAGCTGATTCGGCAGATCGCCCGGCGTTATGCCGAGAACGGCGCGCCAGTCGATCCCGATGAAATCGTCATCACGCTCGGCGCGACCGAAGCGATCAACCTGAGCTTGCAGGCGGTCGCCAAACCCGGCGACACGGTGGCCGTCGAATCACCGACCTATTACGCGATGCTGCACGCCATTGAGCGCCTCGGCATGCGCGCGATCGAGGTGGCGACGCATCCGCTTCACGGCATCGATATCGAGGCCTTGGCTCAAGTGATCGCCGAACAGAAGATCGCGGCCTGCATGGTGATGCCGAACTTCCAGAATCCGCTTGGTTTCCAGATGCCCGATGCACGCAAGCGGCAGCTGGTCGAACTGCTGGCGGCGCACGAAATACCGGTGATCGAGAACGACGTCTATCAGGAGCTTTACTTCGGCGAGACGCGGCCACAGACCCTGAAGAATTTCGACGCGAAGGGGCTGGTGCTGCACTGCGCGTCGTTTTCGAAGAGTTTGACCGCGTCGTACCGGATCGGCTGGGCGCTGCCGGGACGCTATCGCGCCCAGGTCGAGAAGCTGAAGTTTCTCAATACGCTGACCACGCCTTCGGTGCCGCAAGTCGCGGTCGCCGATTATTTGCGGCAGGACGGCTACGATCGGCATCTGCGGCACGTGCGCAAGGTTTATCGGCAGCAGGCCAGCATCATGATGGCGATGGTGCAGCGGTTTTTTCCGGTTGGCACGCGCATGTCGACGCCGCAGGGCGGCTACGTGCTGTGGGTCGAACTGCCCGAGCGGGTCGATTCGATGCGGCTCTACCAGGCGGCGCTCGCGCGCAGCATCACGGTCGGGCCGGGCATGATGTTTTCGACGCGCAACGATTTTCGCCACTTCATCCGGCTCAACTACAGCTATCCGTGGACCGCGCAGACCGAAGCGGCTTTGAAGACGCTCGGCGAACTGGTCATGCAGATGGCGTAAAAAAGGAGGAGACACTGACTATGGAAGACGACGAACTCGATCCGGTGCTGGTCGCCATCTTGACGCAATTGTGGCGCGCGCATCGGGAAACGCCGGGCGGCGCGTGGTCGCTCGCCAAACTGTCGAAGCAGGCCGGCGTGCCAATGAGCGGCTTGCGGCGGCAGTTGACGGCGCTCGTCGACGGCGGTCTGGTGGACACGACGTTCAACGAGGAAGGCACGGGCACGGCGCGCCTGAGCGAGCTGGGCCAAAGTCTGTGCGGCGAGTTGTTCGGCGACGGCGACGGTAACGGCGACGGCGACGGCGATGCGCCCGACGAGGATCAGGCGGAGCCGCAGCCGAAGCTTCACTGACCGCGAGCGCGGCTCGCCTGAGCGTGGCTTTAAAGCTGGCTCATCCCACCGTCGGCGATGATTTCCGTACCGACGATAAACGCCGACTCCGGCGCCGACAGATGCAGCACGGTCGAGGCGATTTCTTCCGGCGTGCCGAAGCGGCCCACCGGCACCTGGCCGAGAATCTGCGCGGCGGTGGATTCGAGCGCGGCGGCGTCGAGGCCGAGCTTGCCGTACAGCGGCGTCTGCACCGGGCCGGGACTCACCACATTGACGCGCACGCCTTGCGGCAGCAGTTCTGACGAAAGCGTCTTCGCCAGCGAAATCACCGCGGCCTTGCTCGCCGCATACACGGACGACGCCGGCATGCCGATATGCGCATTGATCGAGCCGTTGATCACGATCGACGCGCCGCGATTGAGCAACGGAAGCAGCGCCTGAATCTGAAAGTAAGCGCCCTTGACGTTGGTGTTGAACATCGCGTCCCAGAAGGCTTCGTCGACGTCCGGAAA
The DNA here is from genome assembly GCF_042680985.1 of Paraburkholderia dipogonis. Taxonomy (NCBI): domain Bacteria; kingdom Pseudomonadati; phylum Pseudomonadota; class Betaproteobacteria; order Burkholderiales; family Burkholderiaceae; genus Paraburkholderia; species Paraburkholderia dipogonis. The sequence continues at coordinate 167,546 of NZ_JBHUFR010000016.1, forward strand.
CGGCGCGAATTTCGCGGTGCCGGCGTTGACGAACACCGCGTCGAGGCGGATGCCGGCGGCGCTGATCGCAGCCGCCAGTTCACGCGCCGACGCCACCGAGCCGGCGTCGTTGCGCACCGCGACGGCATCGGCGCCGAGCGCCTGTCTTGCCGTTTCGAGGGCGTCGGCATCGCGGCCGGTGATCACCACACGGGCGCCTTCATCGGCGAATGCCTTGGCGGCCGCGAAGCCGATGCCGCTGCTGCCGCCGGTGACGAGAACCGACTTACCTTGGAAGCGAGTCATTTTGAATCTCCGAAAGAGTGTTGCGGGTTGGTGAGAGTGATATTGCGCCTGCGCGGCGGCCTTGCCGTACCATTTCTCCGACGTACTCGTTCGAAAGTATCGAACATGTTTATGACCATACCAAAATACGAGCTTAGTTATGGGCGGAATAACGGGAAATAATTTTTCCGCTGAAATTGACCTTCGAATATGGCCCCCTATGCTGGAGCCTTGCCCGGGTTATCCCGAGCGCTGGGGCAGGCACCTTCAACCATCTTCGGAGAATCCATGAAAACAACGCTGGCGCGAGCGCTGAATCATTCACTGCGCATCAAAGCCGTCCGAACCGTCCTCGTTGCGGCGCTTGGCGCGACGCTGGCATTCAGCGCAGCGGGGGCGTCCGCCGCCGCCACGCAGCCGGTCGGCATTGCCTTCGTCTACCTCGGCAATCCGGGCGACGCCGGCTGGACCTACGCGCACGAACAGGGCGTGAAAGCGCTCGAGGCGAAGTTCGGCGACAAGATCAAGGTGACGCGCGTCGAGAACGTGCCGGAGTCGGCGGATTCGGAGCGCGTGTTCCGCGATCTGGCGTCCAGGGGCAACAAGATCGTGGTGGGGTCGAGCTTCGGCTTTCAGGATTTCGAGCTGAAGGTCGCCAAGGACTTCCCCGACGCCGTGTTCGAACATGCCACCGGCTACAAGAAGGCCGCCAACTTCGCCACTTATGACGTGCGCACCTATCAGAGCGCCTATCTGGCGGGTCTCGTCGCGGGCTATACGACCAGATCGAACACGCTCGGCTTTGTCGGCTCCGTGCCGGTGCCGGAGGTGGTGCGCAACATCAACGCGTTCACGATGGGCGCCCGCTCGGTCAATCCGAATGCGCGCGTGAAGGTGGTGTGGATCAATAGCTGGTTTGATCCGGGCCGCGAAAAGCAGGCCGCCGAAACGCTGATCGGCCAGGGCGCCGACGTGCTGATCCAGAACACCGATTCGACGGCGACGATGCAGACCGCCGAGCAGAAGAAGGTGCATGCGTTCGGCTGGGACTCGGATATGAAGAAGTTCGGGCCGAATGCGCAACTCGGCGCATGCGTGAGCAACTGGGGCGTGTACTACACGCACCTGGTCGATCAGGTGATGGCGGGCACCTGGAACAATTCGCCGGTGTGGTGGGGGCTGAAAGAGAAAGCGATCGACCTCGCCGACATCAACACCGAAGCTGTTTCGCCGGCCGCGCAAAAGGCTTTGAGCCAGAAGCGCGATGACATCATCTCCGGCAAGTTCAATCCTTTTGCCGGTCCGATCATGGATCAGTCCGGTGCGGTGAAGGTCGCCGCCGGCAAGTCGCTGAGCGATCCGGAACTGTTGCGTTTGAACTGGTTCGTGCAGGGCGTGGACGGCTCGCTGCCCAAGTAAAAATTTGCTTCGCTAATCTAACTATTATTTAAGGAGATCGCCCGTGAGTCTGACGGTTTCGACGGAGGCCGCCGCAGCGGCCGCCAATTATCCGCCGCAGGGTTTGACGCCCACGCACGAGCAGATCGTGCGGCATCTGCGGCATTCGAGCCGGGTGGCCGAGCGGGCGACGCTGCTGGGACATCATCCGTTCGGCGCGGTGCTGGTCGGACCCGACCAGGAGACGGTGCTGATGGAGCAGGGCAACGTCGACACGGTGAATCACGCCGAGTCGGTGCTGGCGCGCGTGGCGGCGTTGAACTTCACGCCTGAGTATTTGTGGAGCTGCACGCTGTACACGTCAGTCGAGCCTTGCTGCATGTGTGCCGGCACGATGTATTGGGCCAACATCGGCCGGGTGGTGTTCGGCATGACCGAGAAGCGCTTGCTGGAGGCGACCGGCGATCACGCCGAGAATCCGACCATGAGCCTGGATTGCCGGTATGTCTTCGATCATTGCCAGAAACCGGTCGAGGTGATCGGGCCGGTGCCCGAAGTGGAAGCCGAGGTGATGGCGGTGCAGCGCGGATTCTGGAGCAGCCGCTAGGCGTGCCTGGTGTGCCTGGTGTGCTTGGTGCGCTTGCGGGAGAGAGAAGCGCGATGTTTGCACCCCTGCTTGAGTGCCTGGCCTCGCCGAGCCGACATGCAAAGCATGCTTTGGTCATTGCGCGGCGTCGGCCTGCATTTGCGCCGGCGCCAGCATCGCGACGCCGCAGAACCAGTCGCCGCCGCGCGGCTGATGTTTCCACTGTCCGCTGGTCGCCTTGAGCACGCTGGAACACTGCTCGTTCACCACGATTCCAGGGTTCGCCGCCGTGCACTGACGCATCGCCACCTCGGTGGGTTGTGCGGGGGCCGTGAGCGGCCTGCGTCGCGTGTCGGGCTCGGCGGGCGTGGTGGATGGCGGCGGCGTTCCGGTTTGGGTTTGCATCCCTTCGATCAGCGTCTGCAGTTCCTCGATACGCGTTGCGTACCACGTCCCCAGACACGCCGCATCGCGGCAGTTCGCTTCACGCCATGCCCATTTGCTGTCGCTGTCGGTGAGAAAGGCGCGCCGGTTGCTGACCCGCCGACGCGCTTTCCAGTACAGTTGCCCCAGCGTGTCGTCGAGCTTCGAGAGGGCGGGGTCGTTGCAAATCATCCTCTCGGTTAGCGAGCGTCCCCGGTTGCAGTCGAAGCTGGTGGCCTGGGCGACTGGATGCGCGAGCATCAGCGCGGCGATCAGAAGTGGGCGGATGATGGTCATTGCGGTCCCGAAAGTGCATGGCTTTTTCATGCAATGGATGATCGGCCGAGATGCCTGAACACGGACGCCCGAAAAACGCGTGACTTCAGGTGGGTGGTTACCAAATCTTGCCTCACGGGGACGGCGGGAATCGACGGGGCGCTTGACTGAACGCTTTCAGGCATGTGCCGTGCAACTCGCCTGTAACCGGATGCATCGCACGGCGCTACATGGCGGCGCGGCGCACCGCGCAGGGACCACAAGCACTCACTACATCAGCAGGACCGGCCGGCAGGACACGCGGCGCTTGAAACGGGAGAAAGAATGAAACAACACCTCGTTCGATGTCTGTACGCGGCGGCCGGCGTGCTGGCCTTGCCCGCCGTGGCTTGCGCGCAGTCGCAGGCCTATACCAACACCACCGTCAACGTGCGCGCGGGCCCGGCGCCGGATTACCCGGTCGTGACGCAATTGCCAGGCGGGGTGCCGCTGAGCGTGATGGGGTGCATCAGCAACTATCAATGGTGCGATGTCGCCGCGCCGAACTTGCGCGGCTGGGTGTATGCAGGCTCGCTCAGCTATCCGTATCAGGGCGCCAATGTGCCGGTGATGAACTACGGCATGGTAATCGGGCTGCCGATCGTGACGTTCTCCATCGGCGCGTATTGGGGCGACTATTATCGCGGCCGGCCTTGGTACGGCCAGCAATCGCGCTGGGCGCATCATCCGCCGCCACCTCCACCGCGGCCGGGCGCGGGACGGCCGCCGGGGCATGACGGGGGAAGGCCGCCGGGGGGAAGGCCGCCGGGGCATGACGGGGGAAGGCCGCCGGGTGGGCCGCCTCCGGGGCACGGCGGAGGAAGACCGCCGGGTGGGCCGCCGCCAGGGAACGTTGGCGGGCGTCCGCCGGGTGGGCAGCCACCAGGCAATGCGGGCGGACGGCCACAGGGTGGTCAGCCATCGGGTAATGCGGGTGGGCGGCCACCCGGTGGTCGGCCATCGGGCAATGCAGGCGGACGGCCACCCGATGGTTCACAAGGCAACACGGGTGGCCGCCTTCAAGGCGGTCCTCCGCAAGGCGGCGGAGGCAGACCGCCGGGCGGCGGTAACGGCGGTGAAGGACAGGGCGGCGGACACGGTGGCGGCGGTGGGGGTGGCCGCCCGCCGGATCAACACGGCTGAGCGCGATCCAGGCAAGTCGACGCGAAGCGTCCCGGCATGAGTCGGGTTCTGCCTCCGCAACAGGCGGCGGCAGAACCCGAAACCCTCCCGGCGCGGCGCGCGCCGAGGGCGCGATCACACGCTTGAGGCAAGTCGCCGCGCAGCTTCCCCGCGTGATTCGGGTTCCGACTCGCAAAAGCGGGGAAACCTATAACGCTGCCCGCGCGGCGCCCGCCCAAAGCGCCATCGCCCGCTCCAGCAAGGCCTTTGCGCGGTTTCTCCAAGGCCATCAACCGGCCCGATTCGGCAAGCCGTCTCCCATCCGCGACGAATTAAATTCGCCGGCCTCGCGTAAACCCCGGTGTGCCGCGTACACTAAGTTGCCGATGTCGGGTTAGGGGGCGCACATATGACTTGCGAAGCGACATCAGAAAACAAGCTGGAAGCAGCGCCTGAAGGCCGCTATGGATCGAATCTCGCCGAAGGAGTGGTGGCGTCGGAGCGCACGGTGTTGCGCTTGATCACCCGCAACACGCCGCTGCCGGAATTGCTTGACGAAGTATGCCGCCGCGCCGAAGCGCTGCTGGGCGAAGGCGCGTCCTGTTCAATCCTGTTGCTCGACGCCGACGGCGTGCACGCCAGAGTGGGCGGCGCACCGTCGCTGCCGGCGCATTTCAGCGCGGCGATCGACGGCACGGCAATCGGTCCACGGGTCGGCTCGTGCGGCACCGCGATGTACGAGCGGCGCCTCGTCGTCGTCGAGGATATCGAAACCGATCCGCTGTGGGCCGACTTCCGGCACCTCGCATTGCCGATCGGCCTGCGGGCCTGCTGGTCGGTGCCCTTTGAAAACGATTCCGGCGTGGTGCTCGGCGCCTTCGCGGTCTACTACCGCGTGCCGCGCCGTCCGGGCGCTGAGGAAGAAGCGATGCTGCGCGACATCGGCCACAGCGTCGGTCTCGCCGTGCATCAGGACACCATGGTCCAGCGCCTCGCGCACAGCGAGGAGCATCACCGGCTGGTGGTCGATCATCTGATCGAAGGAATCGTCGTGCAGTCGCGCGATGGCATCGTGCTCGCCTGCAATCCGAGCGCGCAGCGCATCTTGCGCGCCACCCCGCAGATCGTCGGCCGCAGTATTCATACGGTGATGGTGCGCGCGTATCACGAAGACGGCTCGCTCGTCATCGACGCCGCCCGCCCGACCGCGCAAGTGTTGAGCACCGGCAAACCGGTGCTCGGCGTGACGATCGGCGTGGAGCTGATCGGCGGCGACATCGTCTGGATCACCGAGAACGTCGTGCCCATCATGAAGCCGGGCGAGGGCGAACCCGGTTCGGTGCTGATCTCGTTCACCGACATCGGACCCGTGCGCGAGGCGCAGCGCCAGCTCAAGTTCCTCGCCACCCGCGATTCGCTCACCGGCCTCTACAACCGCGCCTATCTCACCGAGCGGATGCGCGACCTGTTCACGCCGGACATGTCGTCCGGGATGGGCGAGCTGGCGAGCGTCGCCGTGCTGTTCGTCGATCTGGACGGCTTCAAGAAGGTCAACGACACGGCGGGCCACGAGGCGGGCGACTCCCTGCTCTGCAGCGTGGCGGAGCGCCTCTCGGCGTGCATCTCGCCCGAGGACACGCTCGCGCGCGTGGGCGGCGACGAATTCGTGATCGTGATCAGCGCGTATGAAAACACCGGGCATCTGATCGGCCTCGCGCGCCGCATTCTCGACATGATCGCGGTGCCGTTCGCGGTGGCGGACAACGAGTACTACCTGGGCGCGTCGATCGGCATCAGCCGTTTTCCGGAAGACGGCCAGGACGTCGCCACGCTCATGCGCAACGCGGATTCGGCGATGTATCACGCCAAACAGCGCGGCCGCAACAACTTCCAGTTCTTCACCGCCGAGCTGAATCAGCATCTGCAGCGCCGCTTCACGATCGAGCAATCGCTGCGGCGCGCGCTCGCCGGCAACGAACTCAGCCTCGTGTACCAGCCGATCGTCGACAGCCGCGACGGCCGCACGATCGGCGCGGAAGCGCTGCTGCGCTGGTACAACAGCGAGCTGGGCAACGTGTCGCCGGGGGAATTCATCCCCGTGGCCGAAGATGCCGGGCTGATCGTCGAGATCGGCGACTTCGTGCTGGCGCGCGCCTGCGAGCAGGTGGCGCAATGGCGGCGCACGCTGGCGCCGGAGCTGATCGTCGCGGTGAACCTGTCGCCGCGGCAGTTCAACGACGGTCTGGTGGAGCGGATCGAACGCTGTCTCGCGCAGTCCGGGCTCGAGCCGACGGCGCTGGAGCTGGAGATCACCGAACGGCTGCTGATGAGCGACAGCGAAACCGTCCTGCCGATGCTGAGCGCGCTGAACGCCATGGGCGTGCGCATTTCCGTCGACGACTTCGGTACCGGCTATTCGTCGCTGTCGTATCTGAAGCGTTTCCCGCTGCATAACCTGAAAATCGACCGCTCGTTCGTCGCGGGTTTGCCGGATCATCGCGATTCGATTGCGATTACCCAGGCCGTGGTGGCGATGGCGCACTCGCTCGGCATGAACGTCACCGCCGAAGGGGTGGAAACCGCCGAACAGGCGGCGTTTCTGCGCGCGATCGATTGCGACAAGCAGCAGGGCTATCTTTACAGCCGTCCGGTCGGGGCCAGTGCCTATGCCCGCGGTTTGTGGGACGCACAGCTCAACGTCGCCGACGCCTCCTGAACCTGCCGGCCGTTCCGCACGCAAGCCCGGACCCCTTGCCGCGCTTGCGAATGCCGGCTTGCACGGCGCGCGGCGCGCGCATCCCGACGGGATTGTTCGGTTTGCCGGACAAGTGACTTCGCGTTCGCGCTATTTATCCGCGAGGCTGGTCTCCCTAAAATCCTCCCATCGAAAGGAAAATTGAGCGCGATGCCGAAACGGCGTCGTGCGATGGGAGTTGTCATGCCAGCTTTAATCAGAGACCAGCTTTACCGGCCGTCGGTGGTCTTGCCGATGGTTGCCCTCATGCAGGTGATGGTGTCGCAGGATTTCAATCTCGGCCAGGTCGGCTGGGTAATGGCGTCACGCGGCGCGCAGGCCGCGCTGCAACGTTCGCGCGAACTGATCTGCGCCGTGCATTGCCACGCCTGAGCACAACGGACGGAAAATAGCAGTCATCCGCAACAATCCGCAACAATCGGCGGCAGTAGTGAGCAGCACAACGTGGTGATTCCAGAGGCGAAGCGTAAGATGCTACGACCAGCACCCCAGCCTCGGGAGAGTTGCCATGCCACAGCACTTCGACGCAGTTGTGATCGGTACGGGACAAGGCGGCTCCCCGCTCGCCGTGCGTCTCGCTCAAAGCGGCCGCCAAACAGCGGTTATTGAACGGGCTGCCTTTGGCGGTACCTGCGTGAACGTCGGCTGCACGCCGACCAAATCCTATGTTGCGAGCGCCCGCGCGGCCCATGTCGCGCGTCATTGCGCGGAACTCGGCGTGCAGGTGGGCGGCGCGATCAGCGTCGATCTGGACGCCGTCAAGGCACGCAAGGACAAGGTCATTGGGCAGTCGCGCGACGGCGTCGAAGCATGGCTGCGCGGCACGAAGAACGTGAGCGTGTTCAAAGGCCACGCGCGTTTCACCGGACCGCGCGCACTCGCTATCAGCGGACCGGACGGCAATCTGCTCGACGAGATCAGCGCCGACGAAGTCTTCATCAATACCGGCACGCGCGCCGTCGTGCCGCCGCTCGACGGGCTCGAGCGGATTCGCTACTACACCAACTCCAACCTGCTCGATCTGACGGAATTGCCGAGTCATCTGGTGATCGTCGGCGCAAGTTATATCGCGCTCGAATTCGCGCAGATCTTTCGCCGCTTCGGCAGCCAGGTGACCGTGCTAGTGCGCGGCGAGCGTTTGCTCACGCGCGAGGACACCGATTTCGCCGATTCCGTGCAGAAGGTGCTCGCGCGCGAAGGCGTGGAATTTCGCTTCAATGTGCAGCCTTCGCGGGTGGAGCCGCATCCGCATCGCGAGAATGACGTGTGCGTCGGCTTCGAGCAGAACATTCCCGCGCTCGAGGCGTCGCACCTGCTGTTCGCGACCGGCCGTGAGCCGAATACCGACGACCTCGGCCTCGCCGCCGCCGGCATCACAGTGGACAAGCACGGCACGATTCCCGTCGACGGCCAGCTGCGCACCAACGTGCCGGGCGTCTGGGCGATCGGCGACGTCAACGGGCGCGGCGCCTTTACCCACACCTCCTACGACGACTATCAGATCGTCGCGGCCAATCTGCTCGACGGCGGCTCACGCAGCGTCGATACGCGGATCATGGCGTATGCCGTGTTCGTCGATCCGCCGCTCGCGCGTGTCGGCGCTTCCGAGGCCGAGGTGCGCAAGTCGGGCCGCGACGCGCTGATCGCCACCATGCCGATGACACGCGTGGGCCGCGCGCGCGAACGCGGCGAAACCGACGGCTTCATGAAGGTGATGGTCGACCAGGAGAGCAAACGGATTCTCGGGGCGGCGATTCACGGCATCGAAGGCGACGAGGCGATTCACACGTTCATCGACATCATGACGACGGGCGCGCCGTATCCGACCTTGCAGTACGCGATGCATATTCACCCGACCATCAGCGAACTCATCCCGACCTTGCTCGATGGACTCAAGCCCATGAAGTGAGCGGCGCGCACGAGCGGAGCACATACGATGATGCGCGCAATCCAAAGCGGCAATCTGTTCGATCACGATGCATCCGCGGACGCGGACGAGCAGATCGATGCGCTCGTCGAAGAGGGCGGCGTGAGCATCGAGCGGATCGTCTCGATGGGCCACGCCAGCGCGCCGGGTTTCTGGTACGACAGTTCGCGCGCCGAGTGGGTCGTGCTGCTGAGCGGCGCGGCGGCGCTCGAATTCGAAGGCGAGGCCGGGCCTCACCCGATGAAGGCCGGCGATCACGTGCTGATCGCCGCGCATTGCCGGCATCGTGTGGCATGGACGAGCGAGCAGGAACCCTGCGTGTGGCTCGCCGTCTATTACCCGGACGACGCTCCGACCTGACCTCGGCAAACTGCCGATCGATCAGGCGCATCGACAAAGCGTCGGGCCATCGCGGATAATCGGCAACGGCGTGGGTCGTCTGCGGAATGCGGGCGAACGGTGCGCGCAACCGCATTCATCATCAGGAATTCAACCGATGGGCAAGGGACGTGTCGAAGCCTTCAGCGATGGCGTGATCGCCATCATCATCACGATCATGGTGCTCGAACTGAAGGTGCCGGAGGGCTTCGATCTCGCCGCGCTGCGGCCTGTGCTTCCAGTGTTTTGCGCGTACGTGCTGAGCTTCATCTATGTCGGCATCTACTGGAACAATCATCATCACATGTTCCATGCCGTGCAGAAGGTCAACGGCGCGGTGCTGTGGGCCAACCTCCATCTGCTGTTCTGGCTGTCGCTGCTGCCCGCCGTTACGCATTGGGTCGGCGAAAACCACCTGGCTTCCTGGCCGACCGCGATGTACGGCGTGGTGCTGTTCATGTCGTCGATCGCGTATTTCATTCTGATGGGCGTGCTGATTCGCGAGCACGGCAAGGACTCGGCGCTCGCGAGAGCCGTCGGCAACGATTTCAAGGGCAAGGTTTCGGTCGTGATCTATCTGACAGGCATCGCGCTGGCGTTTGTCGTGCCATGGGTTTCGGCCGCGCTTTATACGCTCGCCGCCGCGTGGTGGCTGGTGCCGGACCGGCGCATCGAACACGTGCTGGAATCGTAAGCGTGCTGCTCGCGCTCAAGCTCGCGCTGGTGCCGGCGTTCCTCGCCGCGCTGACCGTGGCGGGACGCGTGTGGGGGCCGTCGGTGGCGGGCTGGCTCGCGGGGCTGCCGGTGGTCTCCGGGCCGATCGTATTGCTGCTCGCGCTTGAACGCGGGCCGTCGTTCGCGGCGCAGGCGTCGGCGGCTTCGATCGCGGCGATTGCCGCATCGGAAGCGTTCAATTTTGCGTATGCGTGGACTTGCCGGCGGGTGGCGTGGCCGCTTGCATTGATTGTCGGTATGGCCGGTTGGGCCGGCGTGGCAAGTGTGCTCGCGCTGCTTCCCGCCGGACTTGCATGGGCGGTGGCGGCGGCCTGTGCGGCCGTGGCTGTGTCACAGAGCGGCTTGCCGCGCGTGAACGGCCATGTGCCCGTGGCGCGCCTCGGACTCGGCGATCTTGCCGTGCGCATGCTCGCCGGGGCGCTGCTGACGGTCGCGGTGACCACGCTGTCCGCATCGATGGGCGCGATTTGGAGCGGACTGCTGTCGGTGTTTCCCTTGCTCGGCATCGTGCTCGCGGTGTCCGCGCAGCGAGCGCATGGTCCGGACTTCGTCGCCTTGCTGACGCGCGGCATGGTGATCGGCCGCGCCTCGTTCGCGGCGTTCTTTGCCGTGACGGCGACGATGTTGCCGCAATACGGCGTGTGGATCAGCTTCGCGTGCGCCTCGGTGGTTTCGGTGATCGTGCAGGGCGCCACTAAACGGATGCTCGGCGCGAAACGGTCGGTGCAGGCCGTGTCGCGTGAACTTGCCGAGCAGCAATCGGCGGATTGAGTGGGTGGGTTTGCCGCGCTTATGACCGCGAAAAATTACCGCGGAGAGCGGAGATGCCCGCTCAGCGAAACGACCGCGCGCGCAGTCCGCTCATTTGCCCGATACTCCCAACATGACTTCGCGCACTCCACAACCGTCACGCACACGAATCGGCCTGATCTCCGACACGCACAACCTCGTGCGCCCGGAGGCTTTGCAATATCTGGCCGGTTGCGACGCGATCGTTCACGCCGGCGACATCTGCAACGAAGCCGTGCTCGATGCACTCACGCGGATCGCGCCGGTCACGGCGGTGCGCGGTAACAACGACACCGGCGACTGGGCCGCGTCGTTGCCGACCCACACCGCGCTGACCGTGCAGCAAGTGACGATTCTCGTCGTGCACGACATCGCCGACGTGGGCGCCAATCCGCGCAGCCAGGGGATCAACGTGGTGGTGACGGGCCATTCGCACAAGCCAATGATCAGCGAACGCGACGGCGTGCTGTTCGTCAATCCAGGCAGTGCGGGGCCACGGCGTTTCAAGTTGCCGATTTCAGCCGGGATTCTGATCGTCGAAGGTGCGCACGCAAGCGCGAGTTTCGATTCGCTGGTGCCATAAAAAAACGGGCCGGCAAACTAGCCGGCCCGCTCTCGGACTATTCGCGGACAAGCCGCGCTAACCATCAAACAACCCGCAATCAGGCACGCGCCGTAGCCGTAGCCGCATAACGTTCGTCCATCTCCTCGGCTTCACGTTCACCGCGCAACACCGCATGTGCTTCGGCACGCGTCGCCACGCACGGGCCCGAGCCCAGCAGCGGCTTGCGGGCGGTTTCGCGCAGCGCCACCACCGAGACGATACCGATCAGCGACGCGCCCATCAGGTAGTACGCGGGCATCATCAGATTGCCGGTACGGTCGACCAGCCACGCCGTCACGAGCGGCGTCGTCCCGCCGAACAGCGACACCGAAATATTGAAGCCAATCGCCAGCGCGCCGTAGCGGATTTTGGTCGGGAACAGCGCTGGCAGCGCCGACGGCATCACACCGGTAAAGCACGACAGCAGCACGCCCAGAATCATCAGCCCGCCGAACACCGGCAGCACCGTGCCCATGCGGATCAGCAGCAGGGCGGGAATCGACAGCGCGAACAGACCCACGCAACCGAACAGCATCACCGGCTTGCGGCCGATCGTGTCGGACAGACGGCCGGCGGCGAGCGTCATCGGCATCATCAGCACCATCACGAGCAGCACGAGGAACAGGCCGTGCGTTTCGTTGAAGTGCAGCGTGGCCGACAAATAGCTCGGCAGATACGAGAGCGCCATGTAGTCGGTGACGTTGAAGATCAGCACGAGGCCGACGCACAGCAGCAGCGGCTTCCATTGCTGCGCGAGCAACTGGCCGAACGACTGCTTTGGCACGGCTTTGTCCTCGGCTTCGCGTTGCTCGGCCTGCTTCTTGAACGCCGGCGTTTCTTCGAGCTTCATCCGGATGTACAGACCCACCAGACCCAGCGGGCCGGCGATCAGGAACGGCACCCGCCAGCCCCACGAGAGCAGCGCGTCGTTCGAGAGCGTCGCGGTCAGCACGGCAACGGTGCCCGCGCCGAGCACGTAGCCGATCAGCGTGCCGAACTCGAGGAAGCTGCCCATGAAGCCGCGGCGCTTGTCGGTCGAGAATTCGGCGATGAAGGTGGCCGCGCCGCCATACTCGCCGCCGGTCGAGAAACCTTGCACCAGACGCGCGACCAGCAGCAGCACCGGCGCAAAAATGCCGATCGTCGCGTAGCTGGGAATCAGGCCGATCGCGAACGTGCCGAGCGCCATCATGATCATGGTCATGGCGAGCACGCGCTGCCGGCCGATGCGGTCGCCGAGGGGCCCGAACACCATGCCGCCCACGGGCCGCACCAGGAACGCCGCGGCGAACGTGCCGAACGTGGCGATCAACTGCGCAGCCGGACTGGCCGACGGGAAAAACACTTTGCCGAGCGTGACGGCGATGTAGCTGTACACGCCGAAATCGAACCATTCCATCGCGTTGCCGAGCGCCATGGCGCCGACGGCCCGCTTGAGGAGAGATTTGTCGACGACGGTGATGTCGTCGAGAGAGAGGCGTTGTTCTTCTTTGTGGTGTCGCCAGAAGCCGTTGCTGGAAGCGGTCAAGGTGAAAACTCCAATGACTGCGACGAAACTCATGATGCGCATGAACGTTCCGCCACGGTTGCTGGGAAGTGCGGTTTCGCGAGCAAGGCGAAAAGCATCTCCGTTGCCGTTCAAGGGCAGTGGAGCGGGGCGCAATGGAAAACACAACGCCCGTGCCTCGCGAGACAGATCGCGAAAAAACACTCGTCTAGATTGTGCTGACGTTGCACCTGCGTGGCCGTGGAAGGGGGGCAGGTACATGAGGACGCCGGGGTGGCTGAAAGCTGGCCCATGCGCCGCTGGAAGGCTTGAAACGAAAAAGGCCGGTGCTTTATTCGCCGCTCACGTGTGACGCGAAACGGGGAAACGACCGACAAGCCTTCTTGTATAAAAACTGTTCAATTCGGGTGGCACACGCACTGCGCGCCAGATTGAAGAGAAACGTGAATGAAGGTGAAATGCTGTTGGAACGAGGCACATGATAGCACGATAACAGAGGATCGTGCAAACCCGCTGTCCGCCGAGGGCTCTGGCGGGCACGCTCAATCCCTTGCTAGGCGGGGGATCGAGCGGATCCTGGCGGTCTGGAAAAGGGGCTTAAAACCGCGCGGAAATGTACCGTTTGGAGAGTTTCCCGGCGAGGTCGGAGGCGCGATCCGGTGGTCTCGATTCGGTGAATCCGCTCGCGCGTACAGACGAAAAAAATCCGCGGACAGGGCGCGGATTTCGGTCATGCAGTTTAAAAGCGCGAAAGCCTTTACTTTACTCAGCCGACGGCGGCACATAACCCTGCGCCGTGTCCGCGCCTTCGCCAAAGAAAAACTTTTCGGTCTGCTTCATCAGATATTGGCGCGCGCGCGGATCGGCCATGTTCAGGCGGTTTTCGTTGATCAGCATGGTTTGCTGCTTCAACCAGGCCTGCCAGGCTTCCTTCGAGATGCCTTCGTAGATCCGCTTGCCGAGTTCGCCGGGCAGCGGCGGGAAATCGAGGCCTTCGGCTTCCTTGCCGAGCTTCGCGCATTGAACCATACGAGTCATGCTGTGCTTCTCCTAAAATCGGTGTGGGGGCGGACAGTCGCTATATAGGGCCGCTCAGAGCTGTTTCATCAGCACGAGCGACTTGCGCTGCCAGTTATAGAGCCGGCGGCGGTCTTCCGGCAGGTCGTCGACCGTGACCTTGACGAAGCCGCGCTTGAGAAACCAGTGTTCGGTACGCGTGGTGAGCACAAAAATGCGCGTCAGGCCGCGCGCGCGGGCACGCTGCTCGATGCGCTTCAACAGCCGTTCGCCGTCGCCGGTGCCTTGCGCTTCGGGCGCGACCGTCAGGCACGCCATTTCGCCGATGCGCTCCTGCGTGTACGGATACAGCGCCGCGCAGCCGAACAGCACGCCATCGTGCTCGATCACAGAGAAATGGTCGATGTCGCGTTCGATCTGGTGACGCCCGCGCCGCACCAGCGTGCCGTCCGATTCGAGCGGCTCGATCAGCGCGAGAATGCCGCCGACGTCGTCCGGCGTGGCTTCGCGCAGGCTTTCGAGGTTCTCGTAAGAAATCATCGTGCCCACGCCGTCGTGCAGGAAAAGTTCGAGCAGCAGGCTGCCGTCGAGCGCGTAGGGGATGATGTGCGCCCGCGCCACGCCGCCGCGGCAGGCGCGAATCGAGTGCTTCAGATAGAAGCCCGCGTCGCCCGTGACTTCACCGCTTTCGTGCAGTTTGTAGGCGTCGTCGAGCGACAGTTCGCGCACCAGTACGGGGCCTTCTTCGCCGGCTTCCATCAGGCCCGGCGTTTCGGTCAGGAACACGATCTTGTCGGCGCGCAGCGCGATCGCCGCGGCGGACGCCACGTCTTCCATGGCGAGATTGAAGGCCTCGCCGGTGGGCGAGAAGCCGAGCGGCGAGAGCAGCACCAGCTTGCGGCTCGCGAGCGAGTGGCGGATCGAATCGGCGTCGATCTTGCGCACCACGCCGGTGTGAGCGAAATCGACCCCGTCGAGAATCCCGACTGGCCGCGCCGTCACGAAGTTGCCCGACACCACGCTGATGTGCGCGTGCGCCATCGGCGTATTCGGCAAGCCCTGGCTGATCGCGGCCTCGATATCCAGACGCACTTCGCCGGCCGCTTCTTTCGCGGACTCGAGCGCGCGCGCATCGGTAATGCGCATGCCGTGCGAAAACTCGGACTCCACGCCGTGCAGGCTCATCTGCTCCTCGACCTGCGGGCGCGAGCCGTGCACCAGCACGATCTGGATGCCCATGGCCTGCAGCAGCGCGATGTCGGAGACGAGCGCGTTCAGGAGCCCCTGATGCACCACCTCGCCGCCAAAACCGACGACGAACGTCTTATTGCGGAACGCATGGATGTAAGGGGCGACTGAGCGCATCCAGTCGACGAATTGCGCGTGCTGGGCGAGATCTTCCGTTGCGCCGGCGGGGGCCGGAGCGCTCGCGGGCGCGGGGACGAGGTCGGTTTGGGAATTCATGCCGGGGATTATAATGCGCCCCCATGTCGAATGTACCCAAAAGTCCCGCTGCGGCGAACGAGAATCCGGCGCCGGCCGCCGATCAACCGAAGGCCGGCGACGCGCCGCGCCGCGATGCGCAGGACGCCGAACGCAACACGCCGCACACGGCGCGCGAGCCGCGGCGCGCCGCGGAAAATGCTGGGGCGCGGAAGAATGCTTCGGACCGCGGCGTGCGCGGTCAAGCAAATGACGCGGCGCGGCAACACGCTGCAAGTGATGAATCGCGGCGGGCGTCCGAGCGCGGCGCGAGCCGCCGCGAACCGCAGCAGCCACGTGCACCCCGTGCACCCCGTGCACCCCGCGCGCCGCGCGTGGTCGAGCCCAATCCGATTCCGCCGATTACTTACCCGGAAGCGCTGCCGGTTTCGGGCCGTCGCGAGGAAATCGCCAAAGCCATCGCCCGGAATCAGGTCGTGATCGTCTGCGGTGAGACGGGTTCCGGTAAAACTACCCAGCTGCCGAAAATCTGCCTGGAACTCGGGCGCGGTCTCGGCGCCGGCGGCTCCGGTCTGATCGGCCACACGCAGCCGCGCCGGATCGCCGCGTCGGCGACCGGCCGCCGCATCGCCGAGGAACTCGGCACGCCGTTTGGCGAGGTGGTCGGCTACAAGGTGCGCTTCACCGACAATCTGTCGCCGGGCGCGTCCGTCAAGCTGATGACCGACGGTATTCTGCTTGCCGAAACGCAAACCGATCCGCTGCTGAAAGCGTACGACACGCTGATCATCGACGAGGCGCACGAGCGCAGCCTGAACATCGACTTTCTGCTCGGCTATCTGAAGGAAATTCTCGTCAAGCGTCCCGATCTGAAGCTGATCGTGACCTCGGCGACCATCGACGCGGATCGTTTCGCGCGCCACTTCGGCAGCGACGAGAAACCCGCGCCGGTGATCGAGGTGAGCGGGCGGCTGTATCCGGTCGAGGTGCGCTACCGGCCGGTCGCCGAAGACAGCCCCGCCGTGAAGGCGGCGCAAGGTGATGCGCCTGCTGCGCAACGCGGTGGCGACCGGCCGAAATCGCAGCGCGAAACCGATCGCGATCTGATGGACGCGATCGTCGACGCCGTCGACGAACTCTGCCGCGAAGGCCCGGGCGACGTGCTCGTGTTCCTGCCCGGCGAGCGTGAAATCCGCGACGCCGCCGAGGCGCTGCGCAAGCATCATCCGCCGCATACGGAAATTCTGCCGCTGTTCGCGCGGCTTTCCGCTGCCGAACAGGAGCGCGTGTTCCGCACCTCGAACGCGCGGCGCATCGTGCTGGCCACCAATGTCGCCGAAACCTCGCTGACGGTGCCGGGCATTCGCTATGTGGTCGACACCGGCCTCGCGCGCGTGAAGCGCTACTCGTATCGCAACAAGGTCGAGCAGTTGCAGGTCGAGTCGATTTCACAGGCCGCCGCGAATCAGCGAGCCGGGCGTTGCGGCCGCGTCGCGGACGGCATCTGCATTCGTCTCTATGAGGAAAGCGACTATCAGGGCCGCGTGCGGTTTACGGATCCGGAGATTCTGCGTTCGTCGCTGGCGTCGGTGATTCTGCGCATGAAGTCGCTGCATCTGACGGCGATCGAGACCTTCCCGTTCATCGAGCCGCCACCGGGCCGCGCGATCGCCGACGGCTATCAGCTGCTCAACGAGCTCGGCGCCGTCGACGACGACAACCGGCTCACGCCGCTCGGCCGCGAACTCGCGCGCCTGCCGCTCGATCCGCGCGTCGGCCGGATGATTCTGGCCGCGCGCGACCAGCAGGCGTTGAAGGAGGTGCTGATTATCGCGAGCGCGTTGTCCGTGCAGGATCCGCGCGACCGGCCGATCGAAGCGCAGGAGCAGGCCGATCAGGCGCATCGCCGTTTCGCCGACGAGCGCTCCGAATTCCTGCAGTGGCTGAAAATCTGGAACTGGTTCGAAGAAGCGATCGCGCACAAGAAGTCGAACAAGCAGCTGCACGAAGAGTGCCGCAAGAACTTCCTGTCGCAACTGCGCCTGCGCGAATGGCGCGACGTGCACTCGCAACTGCTGACCGTCGTGCGCGAGCACGGCTGGCGTCTGAACGAGGCGGAAGCGACTTTCGAGCAGATCCATCTCGCGCTGCTGACGGGCCTGCTCGGCAACATCGGTCTAAAAGCCGACGACGAGCCGTATTACCTCGGCGCGCGCGGCATCAAGTTCTATCTGTGGCCGGGTTCGGCGCTGGTGAAGAAAGCCGGCAAGTGGGTGATGGCCGCCGAACTGGTCGAGACGAGCCGGTTGTACGCGCGCTGTATCGCGAAGATCGAGCCGGAGTGGATCGAGAAGATAGGCGCGCATCTGCTGAAGAAGTCGCTCTCCGAGCCGCATTGGGAAAAGCGCGCGGCGCAGGTCTCGGCGTTCGAGCGCGCGGTGTTGTATGGGCTGCCGATCTATCACCGGCGGCGCGTGAGCTTCGGCAAACAGGACCCGGTGCGCGCGCGTGAATTGTTCATTCGCGGCGCGCTGGTGGAAGGCGAGTTCGATACGAAGCTCGCGTTCTTCGCGCACAACCGCAAGCTGCTCGCCGATATCGAGCAGCTCGAACACAAGTCGCGCCGCCAGGACGTGCTGGTGGACGACGAGCTGATCTTCGCCTACTACGATCAGGCGTTGCCGAAGGGCATTCACACGGGCGCGTCGTTCGAACGCTGGTATCGCGACGAAGTGAAAAAGAGCGGCCAGCCGGAAGACAAGCTGCGCCTGCTGTATTTGTCGCGCGATGACCTGATGCGGCACGAAGCCGCCGGCGTGACTACCGATCTGTTCCCGAAACGGATGACGATGGCGGGCGTCGAGATGGCGCTCACCTATCACTTCGAGCCAGGTTCGCCCCGTGATGGCGTGACGCTCGCCGTGCCGCTGTATGCACTGAATCAGGTCGACGCGCGGCGCTGCGAATGGCTCGTGCCCGGCATGCTGAAAGAGAAAGCGCAACTGCTGCTCAAGTCCTTGCCGCAGAAGTTGAGGCGTCATTGCGTGCCGCTGCCCGAGTACGCGGCGGGTTTCGTCGACCGGCACAGCGGTCCGCGCTTTGGTGCGGGCGGTTTGCTCGAGTCGCTGATCGCCGATGTTCGCGAGCAGACGCAAGTGGCGATGAAGCAGTCGGACTTCAAGCTCGAGACCTTGCCGCCGCATCTGTTCATGAACTTCAAGGTCGTCGACGAGCATGGACGCCAGCTCGCGATGGGCCGCAATATGTCGCAACTGCGCGCCGAACTCGGCGGCCAGGCGCAGCAGCATTTTCAGAAGATCGCGTCGAGCGCGGCCGGGGCGGCATTGGCGGACGCGGGCGGCGGCGGTGTCGCGACGCCGGCGCAAACCACCGGCGCGGACGAGCCGCGGGGCAAGGGCGGTGCGGGCGCCGCATCAGCTCCGCGGACCGTACCGCAGGGCGGGGCGCAGGGCACGGCGCTGTATGAAAAGCTGACGACGTGGAATTTCGGCAAGCTTCCCGAATTGCTCGAAATCCGTCGCGGCGGGCAGACGTTGTTCGGTTATCCGGCGCTGGTGGATCGCGGCACGCATTGCGACGTCGAAGTGTTCGATTCACCCGACGAAGCCGCGCGGATTCATCGCGCGGGATTGCGTCGGCTGTTCGCGTTGCAGTTGAAGGAGCCGATCAAGTATCTGGAAAAGAATCTGCCGGGTCTGCGCGAAATGGCGATGCAGTTCATGCCGCGCGGCACGCAGGAAGAGTTGCGCGATCAGCTGATCGACACCGCACTCGACCGCGCCTGCCTGCAAGACCCATTGCCCGACGACGACGTCAGTTTCCACACGCGCCGCGACGAAGGCCGCAGCCGCCTGACCTTGCTCGCTCAGGAAATTGCGCGGCTGGTCGGGCAGATTCTGGGCGAATACGCGAGCGTCGCGAAGAAGCTGGTGCAGGCAAGGTCGTTCACGGCGGCGCATGCCGATTTGCAGAACCAGCTCGACGGACTGATCGGCAAGCGCTTCGTGGTCGACACGCCGTACGCGCAACTGGCGCATTTCCCGCGCTATCTCAAGGGGATCGCGCTGCGCATCGACAAGCTGAAGGCGGACCCCGCGCGCGACGCACGGCAGTTCGCCGAATTCCAGCCGCTGCTGCAGAACTATCAGCGCGCGGTGGCGCAACGCGGCGGCGTGCTGGATCCGCGTTTGTCGGAGTTCCGCTGGTTGTTGGAAGAGTTGCGGATCTCGCTGTTTGCGCAGGAGTTGCGTACGCCGATGCCTATTTCGGTGAAGCGCCTTTATAAGGTGTGGGAATCGATGCAGCGCTGATCGGGGCGAGCAGGGACCCTCGCGTGAGTGGTGTCTGCTACCGATCGGATCGGCGTAATAGACCGACAGCCTTTCGCAGAGAGGTAAAAAAAGCGCGCGACGCCATGCCTTGTGGGAATGGCGTCGCGCGCAAAAACGGGCGTGGGGCTTGGGTCGAGCCCACGCTCGTCGCACATGAAAAGTCGATGGTTCAGGCTTTTGCTGTGACTCGCTTTGGCCTCGCTTGTCCTTCCAGTTCCGTTACCAGTGCATGCCGGCGCCGACTGCCGCGCCGAACTGGCCGCGCGAATCCGTGGTGCCTTGCAGCTTGTAGACCCACTTCCCCGTTTCCGAGATTTGCGATACGCCGATGGCCAACGCCGACTGACCGGCGTAGGTGCCACCGGCCATCGCGACCATGCCGCGACCCGGCAGAATCGCCTGCGGCAAGCCGGCCATTGCCATGGCGGACGCCGTGCCGCCGTAACCATCGCGACGGGCCGAGCGGATCTGGTCGTCGGTATAGCTGTTCGCCTGGCTGAGCGCTCCACCCACGCTTTGCTGCAACTGGCTCACATTGACCGCGTCGGTGCCTTGCACGCCGGCCGCGACATTGGCGATCTGGCGTTCCTGGCCTGCCGCGCCGACGGAGACGGTGTTGGCGCGGTCCGCGATCGAGCCTTGCCCCAACGCGACGGAGTT
This sequence comes from Paraburkholderia dipogonis, assembly GCF_042680985.1. Taxonomy (NCBI): domain Bacteria; kingdom Pseudomonadati; phylum Pseudomonadota; class Betaproteobacteria; order Burkholderiales; family Burkholderiaceae; genus Paraburkholderia; species Paraburkholderia dipogonis. Next base: position 187,821 of record NZ_JBHUFR010000016.1, read on the forward strand.
GCTGGCGGTGGCGTTTGCTGCTGCGCCGAGCGCGGTGGCGTTGGCGCCGCTGGCGATGGAGTTCGCGCCGAGCGAGGTGGCATTCGCGCCGCTCGCCAGCGAGTTGGCGCCGATGGCGACCGTGTCGGTGCCGGTTGCCCGAGCGTTGGCGCCCGCGGCCACGGACTGCGTACCGGACGACACGGCGCCTTGGACATCGCGATTGCCTTCCGCGCTGAAGAACGGATTGCCCGAGTTGACCACGACGTTGTTGACCGCGCCCGCAATGGCCGCGTTCAACTGATCGACGTTGACCGCGTCGGTGCCGTCCACGCCCGCCGCGACGTTGTGGATCGTCGTGCCGCCGTTCGCGGCGTCGCCACGGAGCGTTACGCTGTTCCGGTTGACGCTGCCGTCGGCGTTCTGGTCGTACATCACCGCGCCGTCGAGCTTGGCGGCATTGGCGGCGCCTTGATCGCTCACCGCTTTGAGCTGCGCGACGTTGACGGCGTCGGTGTCGGCAGTGCCGGCTGCGACGTTCGTGATCTGGCGCTCGTTGCCGACGGAGCCGACCGAGACGGTGCTCGCGCGGTCGGCGATCGAGCCTTGCCCCAAGGCGACAGCGTTGTCCGCGGCGGCGCGGGCCCGATAGCCGAGAGCGGTGGAGTTCGCGCCCGCTGCGTCGGCCTGGTAACCTAGCGCTACGGAGTTGTCGGCCGCTGCGCTGGCCTGGTAGCCGAGAGCAGTTGAGTTCGCGCCCGCTGCGCTGGCCTCGTAGCCTAGCGCGACGGAGTTGTCGACGAGGGCGCTTGCCCGATAGCCCAGCGCGGTGGAGCCGTTGCCCTGCGCGTTGGCGAACCCGCCAACCGCCGTGGCGGAATCGCCGCTCGCCTGCGAACTCGTGCCAATAGCCGATGCGGCTTGTCCCGCCGCAAGTGCCGAACTGCCGACGGCGACCGCGTTGTCGCCGGTGGCCGCTGCGTCGTCGTTGCCGTCGTTCAGACCGTTCGCCTTGAAGTAGCGCGAGGCGGTCGCGCTGGCTGCCTGCAATTGGCTCAGATTGACGGCGTCGGTTGCCTGGGTGCCGGCCGCGACGTTCGCGATCTGGCGCTCCTTGCCGGCTGAGCCGACGGAGACGGTGTTCGCGCGGTTGGCGACCGAACCCTGGCCCAAGGCGACGGAACCGTCAGCGGACGCGTCCGCGTCGTGGCCTATCGCAATTGAATCGACATTGCCGGCAACGGCGTTGTAACCCAATGCGATGCTGCCGGCCGACGTAGCCGAAGCATACGCGCCGAGCGCGGCGGCGCCCGTTCCCGCCGCGGCGGAGTTGGCGCCGAGCGCCGTGCCGTAGTCGCCGGATGCGTTTGCGAGCACCCCTGTTGCGACCGCATGCGTGCCGGTTGCGACGGCATCGTCCGTGCCGTCGGCGGCGCCATTGGCCTTGAAGTAGTGTTGCGTGCCGCTTTGCGCAAGCGCGCCGACCTTGCCGTCGACCGCGCTCAACTGACTCAGGTTGACCGCGTCGGTCGCCGCCGCGCCCGCTGCGACGTTAGTCAGGCGGCGCTCTTTGCCTGGTGAGCCAACGGACACCTCGCCGAGGGCCGCTGTCGCCTGGACCACGCCGCTCGTACCGAATTCCTCGCCGGGCTGGCTCAGATTCGTGGTGGTGGTCGAGTTCGCGCCGAGTGCGACACTGTTGGCGACCGTGGCTGACGCCGCATAGCCGATAGCGACAGAGTTCAGGTTGCTAGCCCGCGCGGCTGAGCCAAACGCCGTGGCCCCGGCCCCGCTGGCGAAAGCCAGATCGCCGATCGCGATTCCGTAGAGGGCGGCAGCTGCGGTTGTCGCCTGCACGCCCATTGCAAGCGATTTGTCGCCGTACGCCTGCGCCTGGACGCCGGTTGCAATCGACATGGAGCCCTGCGCACCGGACTGAAAGCCCGTCGCGATTGCGTAGGGGCCCCCTGCGATTGCACCGATGCCGAGCGCAATCGCGCCTGGGCCCACCGCAGAGGCAAAGAGATCGCTACCGGGGGAATTGACACTCGTATCTACGAAGAGGGCGGCCTGCGCCGCCGGCGCGCCCCCGGCCAGTGCCGCCACAATCAGCACTGCACGCGCGATGGCCTTTCTGCGCTTTGCCTTTGATCTTGCCGTTGCCGCCGTTGCCGCCGACATTGTCGTCGCTTCACACCAAACCAATGGGTTGTTGCTATTCATTGTTTTAGAAACTCCGCGTAGTGCGGGAGTGCACGGCACATGAGCGCGGGGTTTCGTATAAGGATTAATCGTCCCGATAAATCGCGCAACAAAAAATCTCGAGACTTTGGCATTGCCCGATTCAGTCTTTCGTTCTTTCTTAACTTGCACAACACCCGCGTAACGCCCGTGCATCCAGCTATGATTGGATAGGGATGAGACGAGGCGATTGTCATATCTGGCGGCGGCGCGGGGGATCAGTTATATCCGAAGCGATTGCGGAAAAATCTCTTTGTGTCGGCGGGTCTTGATTGGTTAGTGTGTGAGAAGCAATAAATAAAGAATCTTCAACGTATATTCTGATAATTATTTATTTCGTATAAGCGTGTTCTTGTGCCTATCCGCTTTCATTGAGATTCGCGGTTTCAGGCGCGACAATCCGTCGCCGGCGCTTTCAGAAACACGTGATCGCGCGTTGCGTTCGCTCTCGCTCGCCGTGCCGCGAGCCGCGGCATCCCGCCCTCGATTTCTCCTGGTCATAGCTCGACCTGCGTCAACCGCTGGCCCCGGCAAACGTTCTACAATGATGGTTGTTCTCCGATGTGAGTTTTCATGCGTAAATTTTTTCTTCCCGGCTTGACTGCCACGGTCGCCGCGGGCGCGGTGCTAGTCGCCGCCACAGGCTTTTTTTCTCCGGCAGCCCACGCCAACAACGTGATCGTGCTCAATTCCGGCGAAGCCACGCTCAGCCTGATCGACGAGGCGACCCGCCAGGTTGTCGGCACGGTGCCCACGGGTAAGGAACCGCATCACCTGATGGCCACGCCGGACAATTCGTCGTTGATCGTAGCGAATTCGGTGTCGAACAATCTGATGTTCGTCGATCCGAAATCCGGTCAGGTGCAGCGTTGGGTCGAAAATATCGAAGACCCGTACCAGATCGGCTTTTCGCCTGATCGCAAATGGCTGGTCACCACGGGCCTGCGTCTGGACCGTCTGGACATCTATCACTACGACGGCCAGAAGAACCAGATGACGCTGGCGTCGCGCCTGCCGCTCGCGGTCATGCCGAGCCATATGGCGTTCACGAATGACAGCAAGACGGTCTTCGTCACGCTGCAGGTGTCGGGCGAACTGGCCGCGATCGACCTCGCTACGCAAACCGTCAAGTGGAAGATGAAGGTCGGCAAGGTGCCGGCCGGCCTGTGGATGACGCCGGGCGAGAAATATCTGCTGATCGGCATGACCGGCGCGGATTACGTCGCGGTGGTGGATTGGCGCAACCAGAAGATCGTCAAGACGATTCACACCGGCAACGGCGCGCACAACTTCCGTTCGCTGGCCGACGGCAAGCACGTCGCGGTGTCGAACCGCGTGGCGAGCACCATCAGCATCATCGACGAGGACACGCTGACCAATGTCGGCGACATCACCGGTTTGATGCCTGGACCGGACGACATGGAACTTTCCGCCGACAAACGCTATCTGTGGGTTACGTTCCGCTTCGCGAAGCACGTCGGCATTATCGACCTGAATACGCGTAAGCTGATCCAGACGATTGCCGTCGGCCGTTCGCCGCACGGCATCTATTTCTTCAATCGCGCGCCGGTCACGGCGCCGAACGGCGCCTGATGCGAAGGCTCATGCCGCAACACGCGAACCGTCACGGATGAAGTAACCGGCCAGCACCATGTTCCATCTGATTTTTTCTTCCCTCGACAACTTCGTCTCCGCCGTGCAGACGTTGTTGTACGTCGACGTGGTGCAGCCGCTGCTGTTCCGCTTCAATTTGATGGATTACGACGAAGACACCTACGACAGCCTGTATTGGGTGATCGTGGGAATCGTCGAAGTGCTGGCCATGTACGCGGTCCTGCGTCCGCTCGAAGCGCTGCGTCCGGTGGAGCTGTGGAAGAGCCGCAAGGCGGTGCGCGTCGACGTGATCTACACGTGGATCGCCAAGCTCGGCATTCTCAACCTGTTCTTTTTCTTCGCGCTTCAGCCGTTCTTCGACAACGTGCAGGCGTGGTTCCGGCTGCACAACATTTCCAATATCGAACTCGACAATCTGTGGCCCGGGGTCACCACACAGCCGCTCGTCACATTCGTGATGTATCTGCTGGTGCTCGATTTCGCCGGCTACTGGTATCACCGCTGGGAACACCGGATCGGCGTGTGGTGGGAACTGCACGCGGTGCATCACAGCCAGCAGCAGATGTCGCTGTGGTCCGACGACCGCAACCATTTGCTCGACGACCTGCTGCAAGCCTCGTTCTTCGCGGTGATCGCGCTGGTGATCGGCGTGCCGCCGTCGCAGTTCGTCGTGCTGGTCGCCATCACGAATCTCGCGCAGAGCGTCCAGCACGCGAACATCCGCATGTACTTCGGCTGGCTGGGTGAGCGGTTGCTGGTCAGCCCGACGTTTCATCGGCGCCACCATGCGATCGGCTACGGCCACGAAGGGCTGAAATACGGCTGCAACTTCGGCGTGCTGTTTCCGTGGTGGGACATGCTGTTCCGCAGCGTGTCCTGGAGCCGCGAGATGGAACCGACCGGCATCCGTGATCAGCTCGAAGGACGCCGTTACGGCGACGGCTTCTGGGCGCAGCACTGGCTCGCCTTCGTGCGCATCGCCGGGCGTCTTTCGCCGAAGCGCCGCACCGAAAGCAACGACGCCGCCGCCGTTTGAGCGCGCATCCTCCCACGCCGCCGGTTTCCCCGGCGGCGCGTCACGTGGTTTATCCTGTTCACGTTTGCGACCAGGCGCGGGCCTGCCCGGCGGGCTCGTCGCGCGGTTCGCTCCCTTCCATCGTTTCGTTCACCGGCACTGGCTCGCATGAATGATCTGTTGCGCTCGTTCGGACGCGCGCTCGCAAGCGCGCTCCACCCGCGCATGCTCTGGCTGACTTTCATGCCGTTTCTGGCGGCGACGGTCGGCTGGGGCGTGATTCTGTGGTTTTCCTGGCAGACGCTGATCGGCGCGACCCGCAGCTGGCTCGAAGGCTGGTCGTTCACGATCACGCTTTATCATCTGTTCGACTGGCTCGGTTTTTCGGCGCTGCATGCGGCGATCGCGCCGTTTATCGTGATCGCGATGGCGATTCCGCTGATCGTCGTCACGGTGCTGCTGCTGATCGCCACGCTGTCGATGCCCGCGGTGATCCGCTTCCTGTCGGCGCGGCAATTCCCGAGCCTGGAAATGCGTCGCGGCGGAACGTGGTACGGTAGCCTCGGGCAGGCGTTGTGGACCACGCTGGTGTGTCTGGTGCTGCTGATCGTGACGCTGCCGCTCTGGCTCGTGCCGCCGTTCTTCGCGCTGATTCCGCCGCTCTTGTGGGGCTGGCTGACGTATCGTGTAATGAGCTACGACGCGCTCGCGCTGCATGCCACGCGTGACGAGCGGCGCGCGCTGGTGCGGCGCTTCCGCTTGCCGCTGCTGCTGATCGGCATCGCGAGCGGCTTGCTGGGTTCGCTGCCGACGTTGTTGTGGGCGTCGTCGGTCTGGCTGATCGTGCTGTTCCCGGTGGTCACGGCCGTGACGATCTGGATCTATGCGTTCATCCTCATATTTTCGGCGCTATGGTTCGGCTACTACTGTCTGCGCGCGCTGCAGCGCATGCGCGCGGATGAGCACGGCGGCGTGCGGCACGCGGCGCCGGTTCCCTACTGATGCATGACTGACTAAGCGAAAAGAGGCGGCAATGGCATTTGGCGTCATCATCATCGGCGATGAAATTCTGTCGGGCAGACGTATCGACAAGCATCTGCCGAAGGTCATCGAATTGCTGGGCGCGCGTGGGCTGTCGCTCGGCTGGGCGGAGTACATCGGCGACGATCCGGAGCGCATTACCGCGACGCTGCGACGCACGTTCGCTTCGGGCGACATCGTGTTCTCCACGGGCGGCATCGGCGCCACGCCGGACGACCACACGCGCCAATGCGCGGCGGCCGCGCTCGGCGTGCCGCTCGAACTGCATCCGGAGGCCGCGAAGCTGATTCAGGAGCGCATCCGCGACATGTATCCGGCGAACTCGCCCGCGCCGCTCGATCTGGAGTCGCCGGAGAATCGGCATCGGCTGAACATGGGCACGTATCCGCAGGGGGCGTCGATCATTCCGAACGGCTACAACAAGATTCCGGGCTTTTCGATCCATCATCATCACTTCGTGCCGGGTTTCCCGGTGATGGCGTGGCCGATGATCGAGTGGGTGCTGGACACGCAGTACGCGCATCTGCATCACGCCATGCCGCATGCGGAGAAGTCGCTATTGGTGTTCGAGTTGCCGGAGTCGCGCGTCACGCCGCTGATGGAAAAAATCGAACGCGATTTTCCGGGCGTGCGGGTCTTCAGCCTGCCGAGCGTGGGCGATGCGGAGCGCGGCGGCGTGTACGCACGTCATCACATCGATCTGGGCGTGAAGGGCGAGCCGGAAGCGGTGGCGGCGGCGTTCGTCAAGCTGCGCGAAGGTGTGCACCTGCTGGGCGGGGATATTGTCGAACCCGAAGCGGCGGCGGCGGCAGCGAAGCCGCGCGGCTGATCGGCGCGACACACGTTTGCCTTCGCTCGGGCGCTGCGGCGCCCGTTTTTCATAGAGCGCGTTGCCGATGCCGAGCGCGGCTTGGGCGGATCATCGGCCTGTCACATTGGGCGCCGAGTATGTGCTGGTTCTCACGCGCGGGCCTCAACAAGCTGACGTTGAACCGCTCCAGACAATCCGCCGTAACTGCTAGCGGGCGGTTATCAAGCAGGCAGGCCTCGAACGGTAGCGCGCGAGCGAGCGCTACACAGCAGTCACGCAATCGCCGTATTTACGCGCCGATCCACGGCAATCCGCGAAAGCACCAGCCCGACACCGTCTTCCGATGCCCCTGGCCGTCCTTGTCGCCTTCGAAGCCTTCCAGCAGGTCATACGCCTTGGTGAGGCCGGCCTGCGTGGCGGCAATCGCGGCGAGCTTCGAGCGCGCGGCGCTGCGGCACAGGAACAGCACAGGGGTATCGGGCGTGGCGACCTGTTTCAATTGCGCGAGAAATTCCTGGTTCGGCACCGCGCCCGGATAGCGGGTCCATTCCACGTGCGCGTATTGGCCGTCGCCGATCACCGGCCGGCCGACCCAGTCGAGTTCGGCGCGGGTGCGCACATCCACGAGACGCGTGCGCGGATCGAGCTGCAGCAGTTCGAACGCTTCGGCGGGCGATATCGCGCCCGCGTACGGCAACTGATTCTCGGTGCGGCGCTTGTCCGCGCTGGCGTACAACTGTTCGAGCGTGCTCATGAGCGCAATCTCCATCGGACCAAATGACCATTCTAGCGCGCGGCGTGCACCGCGCGCATGGCGCGAGCAGCGGAGAACGGGCGAGCGTCGCGATGTACGGAGTGCGCAAAGATGGTGCAAATTTCGTTCAACGCACCAAAATAGAGATGCTGGCCGTTGCCAATCAGGCGAATGCACATATTTGGTGCGAAATCGGGGTTGAAGATTTCGGGGCTGCATGCCGTGCGGTGCGTCCATTCCCCGCAAACGCGCGCGCAGTGTGGTTCTGCGCCGGGTTGGCGCATATATGGCACAGAAGCTGCTTTATTGGTGCCGATCGATTTGTCCAGGCAGACTTTTATGCTCATCCTCAACGATTGAGGGTGGACGCGCCGGGACGGGTCAGCTAGATTGGGCGGCGGCTGAATCCGCCGAATTCGTTAATCAGGAGATAGGTTATGAGTAAATCCGTGGCCGACGTCGTGCAACTCGTCAAAGACGAAGACGTCAAGTTTGTCGACTTTCGTTTCACCGACACGCGCGGCAAAGAGCAACACGTTTCGGTGCCGGTGTCGGCATTCGATGAAGACAAGTTCGAAAGCGGCCATGCGTTTGACGGTTCTTCGATTGCCGGCTGGAAGGGCATCGAGGCATCGGACATGTTGCTGGTCCCGGACGCGAACACGGCTTTCATCGACCCGTTCTACGAAGAATCCACGCTCGTGCTGACCTGCGACGTCGTCGAACCGGCGGACGGCAAGGGCTACGAGCGCGACCCGCGCTCGCTGGCAAAGCGCGCTGAAGCCTACCTGAAGAGCACGGGCTTGGGCGACACGGCGTTCTTCGGTCCGGAACCCGAATTCTTCATTTTCGATTCGGTCCAGTGGAACACGGATCAATCGGGCTGCTTCATCAAGATCGGTTCGGAAGAAGCACCGTGGTCGTCGGCGAAGGAATTCGAAGGCGGCAACACCGGCCACCGTCCGGGCACGAAGGGCGGCTACTTCCCGGTCGCTCCGGTCGACACGTTCCAGGACATCCGTTCGGAAATGTGCCTGTTGCTCGAACAGATCGGCATTCCGGTCGAAGTGCATCACCACGAAGTCGCGGGCCAGGGCCAGAATGAAATCGGCACCAAGTTCTCGACGCTGGTGCAACGCGCCGACTGGCTGCAGCAAATGAAGTACATCATCCACAACGTCGCGCACACGTACGGCAAGACGGCAACGTTCATGCCGAAGCCGGTGGTCGGCGATAACGGTTCGGGCATGCACGTTCACCAGTCGATCTGGAAAGACGGCACGAACCTGTTCGCGGGCAACGGCTACGCCGGTCTGTCGGAATTCGCGCTGTTCTACATCGGCGGCATCATCAAGCATGCTCGCGCGCTGAACGCGATCACGAACCCGGGTACGAACTCGTACAAGCGTCTCGTGCCGCACTTCGAAGCACCGGTCAAGCTGGCTTACTCGGCTCGCAACCGTTCGGCATCGATCCGCATTCCGCACGTGTCGAACCCGAAGGGCCGCCGTATCGAAACGCGCTTCCCGGATCCGCTGGCGAATCCGTACCTGTGCTTCTCCGCGCTGATGATGGCGGGCCTGGACGGCGTGCAGAACAAGATTCACCCGGGCGAAGCCGCCGACAAGAACCTGTACGACCTGCCGCCGGAAGAGGATGCAAAGATCCCGACCGTGTGCGCCGGCCTCGACCAGGCTCTGGACGCGCTGGACGCGGACCGCGAATTCCTGACGCGCGGTGGCGTGTTCACGGATTCGATGCTCGACGCGTACATCGAACTGAAGACGGGCGAGCTGCAACGCTATCGTCAGTCGGTGCACCCGATCGAATTCGAAATGTACTACTCGCTGTAAGCGGCCATGGCGTTTCGCCCTTCACACGGCGAAGCGCTTTGCCCGACGCTCGCGATCGGTCACGAAGGGACGGCGGCGCCGTCCCTTTTTCGTTAGGCCGTTTGCAACGCTCGCAACGTTCACGACGTTTGAAATGTTCGCAACGTTCGCGGCTCGCGGGCAAGGCAATGAGCAACACCTAAAGCGCATCAAAGTTTTATCACCATCTCCTATCGGCCAGACTGCAAGATGGTTCTTAAGAATCTGATCAAGGCAAGGAAAGGGCACGAGCAGGCGCTCTCCGACGACGCTCAACTCGTCAGCTCGGGTTTGCTGCCGGGCTTCGAGGCGTTGCCGACGGTCGTGCTGGTGCTCGAAAAGCGCACGCTGCGCGTCGCGTTTGCGAATCCGTCGGCGGAGTCGATGCTGGAACTCTCGCGCCGGCAACTGACGCAGATGGCGTGGCCGGACATCTTCTCGAATGCCGACGAACTGGTCGCAACCATCACCGCGATCGCCGCCCACCGTTTTCACGCGACGCATCTGGACGCCGTGCTCGAGCGTCCGGGCCACGAGCCGCTGCATGTGCATGCGATCGTCGGTTTTCTTGAAGGCGCGCAAGACTACGTGCTGCTCGAACTGTTCGAAAACGAGCGCCATATACGCACCGACCGCGAGGAGCGCATCAACGACCTCACGGCGGTCAACAAGCAACTGATTCGCAACCTCGCGCACGAAATCAAGAATCCGCTCGGCGGCATTCGCGGCGCGGCGCAACTGCTCGAGTTCGAACTCGGCGAGCGTCAGCGCGATGAATTGCGCGAGTACACCCAGGTCATCATCAAGGAATCGGACCGGCTGCAAACGCTGGTCGATCGACTGCTTGAGCCGCACCGTCATCCGCATATTGTCGGCGACGTGAATATTCACGAGGTGTGCGAGCGTGTGCGTCAGGTGATTCTCGCGGAGTTTCCGCGGGGCCTCACTATCGAACGCGATTACGACGTGAGCGTGCCGGACCTGCGCGGCGACAAGGAGCAGTTGATCCAGGCGCTCCTGAACATCGTGCGCAATGCGGCTGAAGCGCTGCGCGAACGTATTTCGCAGGGCGACGCGCGAATCGAATTGCGTACCCGCGTTGCTCGCAAGATTACGGTGTCGAAACGCTTATGTAAGCTGGCACTGGACTTGCATATCACTGACAACGGCCCAGGCATTCCCGAAGAGATCCGTGACCGCATTTTCTATCCGCTCGTGTCGGGGCGCGAGGACGGCAGCGGTCTTGGACTGACGCTCGCGCAGACCTTCGTGCAACAGCACGACGGCTTGATCGAAGTGGATAGCCGCCCGGGCCACACCGAGTTTCAGATTCTGCTGCCGCTCGACTGCTAACACCATACGTACTCAAACGTACTCAAGACTTCTGACCGACCCATATGAAGCCGATCTGGATAGTAGACGACGATCAATCGATTCGCTGGGTGCTCGAAAAAGCACTGGCCCGCGAAAACTTCGCGACCCGCAGCTTCGCGAACGTGCGCGAAGCATCGGCCGCGCTCGATCACGACAGCCCGCAGGTGCTGGTGTCCGACATCAGGATGCCTGGCGGCTCCGGCCTCGAATTGCTGCAAACCGTACGCGACAAGGTGCCGGGCTTGCCCGTCATCATCATGACGGCGTTCTCGGATCTGGATAGCGCGGTTGCCGCATTCCAGGGCGGTGCCTTCGAATACCTCGCCAAGCCGTTCGACGTCGACAAGGCCGTCGAACTGATCCGCCGTGCCGTGGACGAAAGCATGCGCGGCGAACAGACGTGGGACGAACGCGTCACCGAAGCACCGGAAATGCTCGGCCAGGCACCAGCGATGCAGGATATGTTCCGCGCGATCGGTCGCTTGTCCCATTCTGCGGCAACCGTGCTCATTACCGGCGAATCAGGCACCGGGAAGGAACTGGTCGCGCGTGCGTTGCACCGACATAGCCCACGCGCGAACGGTCCCTTCATCGCGCTGAACACCGCCGCGATTCCAAAAGATCTGTTGGAATCCGAATTATTCGGTCACGAGCGCGGGGCCTTCACCGGCGCGCAGGCCATGCGCCAGGGCCGTTTCGAACAGGCCGAGAACGGCACGCTGTTTCTCGATGAAATCGGCGATATGCCGTTCGATCTGCAGACGCGTCTGTTGCGTGTGTTGTCGGATGGGCAGTTTTATCGCGTCGGCGGCCACAATCCGTTGCGCGCCAATGTACGCGTGATCGCGGCGACGCACCAGAATCTCGAATCGCGCGTGCGTCAGGGTCTGTTCCGCGAGGACTTGTATCACCGTCTCAATGTGATCCGCTTGCGCTTGCCCGCTTTGCGCGAGCGTAGCGAAGACATCCCGCTGCTCACACGGCACTTTCTGCAAAAGAGCGCGCGTGATCTCGGCGTCGAGCCGAAGCGTGTGTCCGAAGAGGCGCTGGCTCATCTCGCGTCGTTACCGTTTCCGGGCAATGTGCGTCAATTGGAGAATCTCGCCAACTGGCTCACGGTGATGGCGCCGGCGCAGACCATCGAGATCAAGGACTTGCCGCCCGATCTCGGCCCCGCGCAAGCGGGCGTGAGCGATCTGAGCGGCGGTGGCGGCGGGGCGATCGGCGCGGGCGATGCGACTCTCGCAGGCGGCGTGCCGGTCAACGGCGCAAGTGCGGCAACGCATCCGGCCACGGTGGGCGGCATGCCTGTCGCGACCGCCGTCAGCGCCTGGGAAGGCGGGTTACGCACCGAAGTTGCGCGGATGCTGCGCGAGAATGCCGCGGACGTCATGGATGAACTCGCGCGCCGTTTCGAAGCGGCGGTGATTCGCGAAGCGCTCGACTTCACGCGTGGCCGCAAGGTCGAAGCGGCGGAGCGTCTCGGCATTGGCCGCAATACGATTACGCGCAAGATTCAGGAACTCAATCTCGAGCCCTGAGTGTCTGGTTGTAGAGCGGGGCGGCGCGTGAGCCGCTCCGTTCATTCGCTTGTCGAACGAGTCGCGCGCTCCCGCAAGGCATAATCAACGCTGTTTTCATTCGACAGCCGACGATGCCCGCACCTCGCACTCTCACCGCTCCTTTCTCCTGGCCGCTTTCCCCCGATCCCTTTCTGTCGCTCGAAGCGCTCGACGACCCTGACGCGCTCGCGTGGGTCGAACAGCAAAACGCGCGCACGCGCGCCGCGTGGTGCAGCAGCGCGGAGTTCGCCTCGCTCAGGCAGCGGCTCGCGGACGCCTATCTGCCCCGCGAACGTCCGGTGATTCCCGATCGCTGGAAGGATTGGGCTTACGACCTGTGGCAGGACGAGCGTAATCCCAAGGGCATCTGGCGGCGTACGGCGTGGGCGGCATGGCGTGGCGGCAAACCGGAGTGGCAGAACCTGCTCGACTTCGACGCGCTCGGCGCCGCCGAAGGTACGCCGTGGGTGTGCGTCGAACTGGACATTCTTTATCCCGATGGCGACCGCGCGCTGATCACAATGTCGCCGGGCGGCTCGGACGCGCTCGTGGTGCGCGAGTTCGACATCGACGCGCGACGCTTCGTCGACGACGGTTTCGTGATCGCGAAGGCCGGCAAGCACACGGCGTCGTGGATCGATCGTGACACCCTTTACGTCGGCTGGGATAACGGCCGCAAGAGCTTGACGCGCTCCGGGTATCCGCGCGAAGTGCGACGCTGGACGCGCGGCACGGCGCTCGCCGACGCGCCTGTGGTGTTCAAGGGCGCGTTCGGCGATATCGGCGTCGAAGGGCACTACGATCCGGTCGAGCAGCGGCATACGGTGGTGAGCAGCGTCGATTTCTTCGATTCGCACACGTACTACCTCGATGGCGCCCACGGCGCCGCCGACGCATGGCGCCGCTACGAGGTGCCGTCGCATGTCGCGGTGAGCGGCTGGCAAGGCTGGCTGTTGCTCGAGCCGCGACTCGATTGGGACTGCAATGGCGCGCACTATCCGGGCGGCGCGTTGCTGGCGATCCGCGAAGACGCGTTCCTGCGCGGCGAGCGCGACGTGCTGCCGTTATTCACGCCGACGCCGCAAACCTCGGCCTGCGAATGGACGCATACGCGCAATCACCTGATCGTGTCGTATCTGGAAGATGTGCAGAATAAGACCTTGCTATTGACGCCGTCGCAAGGCGGCAACCAGGCGTGGCATTGGCAGGAACGCGTCTTTCCGACGCGCGACGACGCGCAAGCCGACGTGTCGCCCGTCGAGCCGACCCTCGACGACGAAGTGTTCGTCGATACCGACGACTATCTGCAGCCGCCCGCGTACTGGCTCGCCGACCTTGCGCGCGACGATCTGAGCGAATGGGAACTGCTCGACCGCTGGCCGACGCAATTCGACGCGACGCAATTTACCGTCACTCGCGCTCACGCAGTTTCCGCGGACGGCACGCGCGTGCCGTACACCGTCGTCGGCCCGCGCGATGCGCCACAACACGCGCGCCCATGCCTGCTCAGCGGTTACGGCGGCTTTGCGATTCCGTTGCTGCCGAGCTATCTCACCGGGCAAGGCATTGGCTGGCTGGCGCGCGGCGCTGTGTACGTGGTCGCGCATATTCGCGGCGGCGGCGAGTTCGGCACGAGATGGCATACGGCCGCGCAGGGCAAGCATCGCCAGCGCGCGTTCGACGATTTCATCGCAGTGGCCGAGGCGTTGATCGACACGGGTGTGACGAGCGCCGCACATCTCGGCATACAGGGTGGCAGCAACGGCGGTCTGCTGGTGGCGGCGTGCATGGTGCAGCGCCCCGAGCTGTTCGGCGCCGTGGTGTGCGAGGTGCCTTTGCTCGACATGCGCCGCTATCATCTGCTGCACGCGGGCGCGTCGTGGATAGACGAGTACGGCGATCCCGACGAGCCCGATGAGGCGGGCATGTTGGCCGCTTACTCGCCGTATCACCGCGTGGCGGCGAACGTTGCGTATCCGCCGGTGTTGTTCACCACGTCGACGGCCGACGACCGTGTGCATCCCGGCCACGCGCGCAAGATGGCCGCGCGCATGCAGGCGCTGGGTGCGCAGCAGGCGTGGTACCGGGAGAATACGGAGGGCGGGCACGGCGGCTCCGATGAACTGGAGCAGGCCGAGCACGATGCGATGGTGTTCGAGTTCCTGTGGCGTACGTTGAACCCGTCAACGTAGCCCGACTTGATGACGCGAGATCAGCCGAGTTGCGCGACAACCGGCGCGTGGTCCGACGGCTGATCCCATTTGCGCGGCACCTTGTCGACGTCGCACGACGAGCACACGTCGGCCAGCGCCTTCGACAGCAGGATGTGGTCGATGCGCAGCCCCGCGTTGCGGCGGAACGCCATCATCCGGTAGTCCCACCACGAGTAGATTTTCTCCGGCTGCTCGAACTGGCGGAATGCGTCGAGAAGACCGAGCTCGATGAGGCGCACGAACGCAGCGCGTTCTTCCGGCGACACCAGGTTCTGACCTTCCCACGCTTTCGGATCGTGCACGTCGCGATCGTCTGGCGCAATGTTGTAGTCGCCGAGCAGTGCGAGCTTCGGATGCAGCGCCATCTCGCTTGCGATCCAGTCGTGCAGCGCAGCAAGCCAGCGCAGTTTGTACGCGAACTTGTCGGTGCCCGGTGCCTGACCGTTCGGGAAATACGCGGAGATGATGCGCACGCCTTCGATAGTCGCGGCAATCACGCGTTGCTGCGGATCTTCAAAGCCCGGAATATTCCGCACGATGCTGCCTTCGTCGACCGTCAAGCCGCCGCGCACCAGAATGCCGACGCCGTTATAGGTCTTCTGCCCGGCGAACCAGCTGCGGTAGCCTTTCTCTTCGAGTTCGGCGCGCGGGAATTTTTCGTCCGGCAGCTTCAGTTCCTGAAGGCACAGCACGTCGGTGCCGCTGGTTTCGAGCCAGTCGATCACATGCTGCTGGCGGACTTTGAGGGAGTTGACGTTCCAGGTGGCGATTTTCATGACATTCTCTTTTTCTTGCGTGATTCCGATAGTCCCGCATCTTATCGCGCGGACGAGGAGGCGGTGAAAATGGCCCCGTCGCGGCATCGAAAATAAAAGCGCGAGCCGCTCATGCCGCGGCGTATAGTGGGACGACTCACACTCGCGCTTTTGCGCATCGGGGAGGCATCATGGCCGAACTTTACCCGGCTCTTTATAAGGACTTCGAAGTGCATCCGCTGGTGTTTTCGCGGGCATTCGACAAGTTCGACGGTCATAAGCGCCACTCCGAAGGTTATGACGTCGCGGTGCGCGTCTGCCGGCCAGGCGCGATTAGCGGCTCGAAAGCGAGCCGCGTATTTCGTCTCGTGCTGCCGCTCACGTTCTCCGATTTTGGCGTCGCCAAACGTAGCGCGAGCCAGTACGGCGCGGATATCATCGACGGCAAGGTAGAGGGCGCTACGGTGCAGGATCTGTGAGTCGCGTGTGCGTCGTTTCACGAGCTTGAAATAATTCGCACGATTGTTTGACGTCTTGCGAACATCTCTATACAATCCGTTTTCTCTGACGCGGGGTGGAGCAGTCTGGCAGCTCGTCGGGCTCATAACCCGAAGGTCGTAGGTTCAAATCCTACCCCCGCAACCAAACGCATTGAGGCTTTTAGCCGCGTTGTGTATCCGTTTGAATCGCCCTGAATTCACCGTTAGGGCAAACTGAAGGCAAAGCTTGCGCATTCTGTGCGAAGTTGCCCGAAAACTGAAACCCGCCCTGTGCGGGTTTTTTGTTGTCTTTTGTCGGAGAGCAACCTCTTCTACGAGGAGCCGACTTGTCCGCAATTCTGTTCGGCGGTAACGATTCAGCCTATCTCGCATGGTTGCATACGCATCCGCATAGCGTTGTTCTGAACCGACGTCGCAATGGGTGATCGACCAGCTACCTCGTTCTCCACACTGCAATCTGTACGCCACGTCAGAAGGTTGCAGGCGAGTTCACCGAACGAACAGGGGACGCCAAGGTGTGTGCGGAAAGCGTTGACGCACTTCGCGCGTATGCCCGTGACTCTTCGCAACGCGCTTTGCGAGCCATGCAGTCAAGGTGTCGCGAAATATTTTTCCGGCTTTCGTGACGCTACGTCGATCAACGCAGCATGCAATGGACCGACGCAAGACGCTGGTCGAGCACGTCTTCCCAGTCCTCGCCGGAATTTTCCGCGCACTCGCTTTCGAGCGTCGATAGTCCCTCATCCATGCCGAGCACCGCGCCTTGCTTTTCTGCTACCGGATCAATCCACCCACGGCCGGGCCGATCCACGTACGCCGCGAATATGCGCCGCGCGCTTCGATGAACGGCGGCGCGTTATCCGGTAGCGGCAAATCATTGACTTCGAGCGCTTCCTCGATAAACGCGGTGCGAACCGGGTACGCGAAGTCATTAGCGAAATCGGTACGGCGGCGGTTAAACGTCTTCCACGCTTCGAGCAAGCCCGCGCGGGCGGACGAACAATTAACATCGCTTCAGTCCTGCGAAAGCGGTTGCGCACTCGCGCAACGCGGCGGCGTGACCGGCGTAGAGGTCGCGCATGGTGAGCTTTTCCGAGAGAGGTGCAGCCAGAAACGACAAAGCCCGCATTGCGCGGGCTTCATAATTCAGACAAGTTCTGACCGTCCGAATAGTTTGCCTAATAGGCTGGATTTGTCGTATGTCAGATCATATTCGCGCCGGTATGCACCGCGCATTTGATTGCACCCCTTTTAGCCTTTGTCTTATTCCCCCTGTTTCAAACCCGAGGCACGATGACCCGAGTGGGAGCAATTCAGCCCACTACTGCATTACCGGCCGCGTTACCGGGCGGGTCGCTTTCTTCTACTTCGTGGGGGTAAATGTCGGAACAGCAGGAACGTAATGGCAGGTTGTATCCGTTCGCAACCATCGGGGCTCGTACCGAGCGTAGCGGATGCGTGACGGGCGGCCGCGTACTTCCAATCTGCGGCCTTCTGGTTGCATGCATCGGCGACATTGTGACGTATAGCGGCTTCAGCGAAGCGGTCATTACGGACGGCGCAGGCATCGCGCTTGTCTATTCCGGCAATCCCGTTGCACTCGTTGGTAGCAGCCTGAGCAATGGCGACAGGATCGTTTCGGCCATCTCGAACGAGCGCGGGCTCTCTGTAGACGAAGACCAAGATATTGAGGTGCTATTCGACGCCGATTGTGTGCCCGAGTCGCACAAACCTTCAGCGCGTTTCGCTGTGTAGTAGGGGACCGCGACCTTACAACGACTGGCGGGCGTGTCATTGCATTAAAGGCGATGATTCGCAACAACGGGATAAAGCTAGCTCTGGACAGTGAACACGCAACTTGCGGAAACTGCAAGGGATCGTGGCCGATGCACGGAACCGGCGACAAGATGCGGAACCGTGGAACACCGGTTGTACTTGATAACGATCCTGTTCTGTGCCGCTGCGGAAAGAATCGACTAATCGCCGCTTCGGATGCCAAGTGCTTCGTTCATAAAAATACGAATATCGGGCGTTCCACCGTAGCGAACCCGCCGCTTGGAGTTACGCAAACTGCACCCTTCGATGAGCAATTTAGCTTGCTCGATAACACGCGCCGCCCGCTCGCACATATTCGTTATCGAATCGTCACCAATAGCAGCCAAGTCACCACAGGTACGACGAGCGCGATCGGTGCAACAGAACGCATCGAAACAGATGGAACGGAAAGGCTAAGGCTCTACATAACTGGAGAATCTATCAATGAGTGACGCCGGCAGCAACAGTTACGGCTTCAAGACGAGCGAAAACGAAGAATGGTTCGAGGTTCATTCGATTGCCGTCACAAATACGAATCCTGGGTCGATGGTTTACGTGTCCATAGATACAACACCAATTTGCCCGAATATGACTGATTGAGAGTTTCGGCAAACTGTACTGTCTCTAAGAGATGAGGCCGTAAAGATCATCCGTCAGCGGCAAAGTGAGCTTTCCATGTGGTCCCCTTCAGCGCGCGATCGAGTCAAGGCGTGGTTTAGCTCGAACGACGACGCTGTGCGGAAAAAGCTGATAAACGGCTTGAATAATCTTATTCAAGTAATGAACGGGCTAACTGCCAGCAATTTCATTCGACCAGACCCAGAAAGAGACCGCGCCGTCGGCTGCACACCGAATGCAAATAATCGAGGGGAAGTTGCACACGTTTGCGGCCCTGATACGGCTACGCATACAATAGCGATTGATACAAATTTCTGTTACTTGCCGAAAAAGTCAGCGGGTAAACTGTCGTCAATGCAATTGACGCTGGTTCATGAATGCACGCATTTTATGGATACATTCGGCACGATTGACTACCCCGGCGCATACGGGAGAACGGCTTGTGGTTGGCTGGCCCGCGATCATTCAGATGTCGCGATAAACAATGCAGACAGCATTGCTTGGTACATTTTGACTCGCGATGAATAGAGAGAATATATGAAAATAGATATCTATATTTTGGGGTTAGTGCTGACTGCTGCATCATTGCAGGCAACGGCATGTACGATTCTTCTCCAAGACAAAATCGAGTTGCCGCACGGTGCGCCAGATATAAGCAACGGCGATCGTCTTGCCCTGACTCGCCACTATCTAACTGCAAGGGGGTGGACGGGAGAAGGAACGAGAGCCACAGTCGAGGCAACCGCGTTCGAATACGAATCGAATGCCAAGCAGCTTGCGGCGTTGCGAGGGGAAAAGATCACGGCATTCCTAAAGCAACTGGGGCTCGACAAAGACGATATAGATGTTGATGAGAGAGTTATAAAACTCAACAAGGGAAAAATTGATCCAGACGATAAATGGCAGATCGGCGTTGAGTTCGTGCCGAAGTGTGCGGCCGCCGACTGTCAAAAACTGTGTAATACGCCGAATCTTCCGGGGGGCGTCAGCTATGCCGTAACAGCAGATACACCCGGACCCGTGCCCGGCAGTAACATTTTTACTTGTGGAGATAAGCGGGAACCGGCCAACGCCCGCATTATTACGCGTCAAGTTTGGACCGCTACTACGAAGGAGCAAGCTCTTACGTTGGCAACTGACGGCGGAAAGCCGCGCGCGGGGGTTTGCTACCGAATCTCGACGAGCGTACATAAATATATAGGTATGACGGACAATCAGGGACGCACCGAACTTCTACAACTACTTGGCCCTGAGTACACAACTATTGAGGTGAAAGTCGACCAGTATAGCTATTAGTCGATGGGCAAAGGTTGCGCAGGGCAAGGATCAGCCTCGTAAGCTCCGCTTCGGCGGGGCTTTTCGATCCATGAGGAAACTTGGAAATTAAACGTTTTATATTGACGTTGTTCGTTGTGGGCGCCACGAGCGCCGCGCACCACGTTGCAGCGCAAGGACCGGAGACGACCGATGCAAAGCAGGATTCGCCGACCACAATCACATCGGGGAAAGCGAATTCAGACCGTTCATTTGTGCGTTTTCTATTGGCGTGTGGAAATGGCCCGTGTGCTACGGTTTATTACACGGTTTGCTACCCGTCCGGCGTGGCCGCAATAGGAGAAACAGATGCTAACGGGTACACGATGTTCTATGAAGCTAATAATGTTCAATCGTTGAAACTCCTTTTAGGTCACCGTCGGCCAGGTGATTGCGAAGACAGGGGACGGTTAGGTATTGGCGTTACGCGAGAGGTCCAATCTCGATAGGCCGTTAGACTACCTGCGCCCCAGTGATTATCGGCCCCGCTTCGGCGGGGCTTTTCGATCCGCGAGGAAACTTGAAATTGAAACATCTTATATTGGCGTTGTTCGCTGTGAGCGCCACGAATGCCGCGCACCACGTTGCAGCGCAAGTGCCGGAGACGGCCGACGCAAATACAGGGAGCAATCCGACGGATTCGGACCTATCTAAGAAATTCCCGAATTCAATGCAATACACAATTGCCGACTCAGAAGGTAAGCCGTTAGCGCAAATTGCCTACCGGGTAACGTTCCCATCCGGGATAACGGCAAAAGGCGTAACCGATGAATACGGGCACACTGTTCGATTCCGAACAAAGAACCCTGAACGCCTCAGCCTTGCCGTCAAAGCGACTAATGCCAACGTTGCCCTCCTGCCTTCAGCGTCTGCTCACTAAATCGCCAGCCGCCGTTGTTTCTGCGCCGTGTCGGCGTGATCGAATAGCGCGCCCTGGCGGTGTGCTTCATTGATGCGCTCGCACGCGTTATCGAAGTGCGCCGGGTCCAGCTCGATAACGACGAAGCCCCGCCCGGTCTGTAACGCAGCTACGCCCGTTGTCCCTGAGCCCATGAAAGGATCAAGCACGATCGAGCCGGGCGCACCACGCGCAGCAGTTCGACATCGCTCTGTGCAACTGTGCAACGCCGCCCCGGATCGTCGTAAAGCTCGCGGGTGAGTCATGGTGCGATGACGAAGCCGAGCATTACGCCGCTATCGCCAACGCCGCCGCATTACTCGTCGCGGGTTCTAATAAAGCTTCCCTGCATGACGAACAGTTCATGCTGCGCGACGCGCGCGGGCGGCCGCTCGCCGACAGCTATAACACCATCCGCTTTCCGTCCGGCTCAGTCGCGCGCGGTGTAACGGACAGTGCGGGATGCACGATGCGATACAAGACAGATGGCGTACAAAACATTTCGCTCTATCTCGGCCACAGGAATTAAGCATGTCGGTAAGGCTGCAAGGATCACTATCGCACGGCGTTACCGATTCACAAAGCATAAATAGGAGGCTTAATGACGCAACCACTTGCGATCGCAACGACCAATACAAATCCGAATTCGTGCGTGAACGTACAGACAGATAGGCGGTGTAAGCCCTGGCAGCTTTCACCGCAAGGTATAACGTTCATGGCTGTCCTTGAGTGTGGAATTCTCAACGGTACGTATCATCATGTGGTACACGGCCATACAACTAACCTTACCGTTGTTGAGGGCTTTATATTGCAGGGGTACGACGATGGAACCGGCATTCCGACAGTAGGACTAGGGCATCGTGTCTTGCCGCAAGACCATTTGCATCTTGGGGACGTTATTACACTTGACCGGGCGAAAGAGTTTTTTCGACACAATCGGGAAGCCACTGAAAGGGCAATCAATCGTGACGTTCGCGTACCGCTCTATTAATACGAATATGATGCGCTGGTGTCCGTTCTCTTCAACACTGTCCACGGACGCCGACCGCATGACCCATGGCCGGGTACACGGTCGGAATACTTGGCCGATTTTCTGAATCATGGCGAGTACGAGCGTATGCGTGACGTGATTCGGGGCTTCATCGCTAATATCGTCGCAGGCCGCCGCCAGCGCGAGGCGCGTCTGTTCGACACGGGGGTCTATGACGCAACTCACTAAATTTTTGCATGTGTGCGTCGGTGCTTCTCTCTACATGGCCGGCGCTTCCATTGCGAATTCAGCTTCAATCTATGGAACCACGTTCGACTACCGGAAAGCGGAACCAGCAATCAGCCAGTTCCCTGGAAAGACGTCCCAACAAATCGCCGAACATTGCAAAGGCGAAAACCTGGGAACGATGGAACTGACCACATGCGCCCAGTTCAAGTTCGAGTTAGCCAAAACAGCACTCGCTAAGACTGTCGGAGCCGCCGAAAAGGAAATCGAGCAAAACGATGTAGAGCTTCGAAAGAACCATAACCCGATTGCTTTGCCGTACTTCAAACAGGCACAAAATCACTGGCAAAGCTATAGAGACAATCAGTGCTACGCGAACGTTTACGAAATCGGCCAGGCATCCATACGTTTCATTGATTTCTGGACGTGCATGGAAGCAATTACGAAAGCGAGGATCGGCGAGCTAACCAAACCTGATGTAAGTCAGTAAAACTTTTGCAGCTTCGCTTCAAGCGAATGACTGAGCTATCTTCGCCAGCAATCCCATAGGACCGCTTCGGTTGGGCTATTACTTTCGAGCGACAAGCGCGCCTGTTTCTGCGCCGTGTCGGCGTGATCGAATAGCGCTCCCTGGCGCTGCGCTTCATTGACGCGCTCGCACGCGTTATCGAAGTGCGCCGGGTCTAGCTCGATAACGACGAAGCCCGCCCGGTCTGTAACGCCGCTACGCCCGTTGTCCCTGAGCCCATGAAGGGTCAAGCACGATCGAGCCGGGCCGCACCACGCGCAGCCATTCGCGCGTAAGCGCTAGCGGCATTTGCGTGACGTGTACCCGAATCGCGCGGCGCGGTGCATTCGTAAGAGCGGGGTATCGTGCCGACAGTGAGATCCAGCGGCATCATACCCACCGCGCCCGGCCTGCACGCGCGCTTGTCGCGGGCATCTCCGCTGAAATCCGGTAGCTGTTGGCTTGATGAATCCGATTGAACGTTTTTTTCCAGGTGTCTAGTACGCGGTCGGAGCGAAACTGTCCACCGCTCGAAGATGGCGGATCGGTGAGCAACGCATCGAGCCCGGCAAGCTGCGGGAGCACCGCGAGCGCGTCCGCGTTAAAGAGCGTCGCCGGGCCGATCGTAACGGGCTCAATCGTGCGCGCCGCCAGGTGCGATTTTCGGCGCTCAGTTCGAGCTGCTATCAACATGCCGCGCCGCTCACCCGCAAGGATACGCGCGTCGATCCTGTGAGGTTCGATCGTGAGGATTTCGGTGGGCGTGCATCGCTCACCGGCAAACATCAAGATTTCAATAACGCTGATGATGGCGCCGGGTCTGAGGTCGGTCCGGCTCACGGTTTTTCCTCTGCATGTTCGTTTATCCAGTCGAGCGCGGCGCGGTGAGCATCGAAGTAAGACGGCAACAGGCGCCGCCCGGTTTCGGAGCCCATTGCCTATTAATCCCGCGCCTCCACCTCACTCCCCATCAATCGCCCATTCCACCGCCGCTTGCGCATGCAACGCAGTCGTATCGAACACAGGCAACACAGAATCTTCCGGCTTGATCAGCAACGTGATCTCCGTGCAGCCGAGAATCACCGCCTGCGCGCCACGCGCAGCCAGCGCTTCGATCACACGCTGATACACCGCGCGCGAAGCGTCGTTCACTTTGCCGTGGCATAGCTCGTCATAAATGATGCGATGCACGTCCGCGCGTTCGGCTTCGTCGGGAATCACCGTCTCCAGGCCGTAGCGCTCGCGCAGACGTCCCGTGTAGAAAGTTTGCTCCATCGTATAGCGCGTGCCCAGCAAGCCCACCCGCTCGATGCCTGCCGCCCGCAGCGCGCTGCCGGTAGGATCGGCGATATGCAGGAAGGGCACGTCGATCGCCGCTTCGATCGATTCATAGACGCGATGCATCGTATTGGTCGCCAGCATCACCAGATCGGCGCCGCCGCGTTCGAGCTGGCGGGCGGCGTCGGCCATCTGCTGGCCAAGCGCGGTCCAGTCGCCCGCGCGCTGGTTCGCTTCGATCGGCGCGAAGTCGACGGTGAGCATCAGACTGCGCGCGTTGTGGTGACCGCCGAGGCGCGCCTTGGTGTGCCGGTTGAGAAGCTTGTAGTACTCGGTGGACGATTCCCAGCTCATCCCGCCAATCACGCCGATCGTTTTCATGTGTTTGCTCCGTGAGTGGATGACGGCGCGGCATCGACCGTCTGTCCCGGCGAGTATAGGCGGGTGGCGCAATGCGCTGCCGGTACGGATCGCGCGCCGCTCGCCGGTACGGCCGGATGAAGAAACGTGGAACAAAATCGCCGCCACACGTTTTCTGACGCCGATAGAATCGTAATCAATCAGGACGGGGTCAAAGGGAGCGATAGATGGATCTGATCATCCGCCGCGCGATGCTGCCGTCAGGCGCCGCGCCGCAACACAACGAGCCGGTCGATATCGGCATTGAAGCGGACCGCATCGTTGCGGTCGAAGCGAATCTGGCCGCCAACGCGCGCGAGGAAATCGACGCCGCGGGCTCGCTCGTCACGCCGCCGTTCGTCGATCCACATTTCCATATGGACGCAACGCTCTCGTACGGTCTGCCGCGCGTGAACGCGTCGGGCACGCTGCTCGAAGGCATCGCGTTGTGGGGCGAACTGAAGCCGGATTTGACGCAGGAGGCGCTGATCGAGCGCGCGCTGCAGTATTGCGACTGGGCCGTCGCGCGCGGATTGCTGGCCATCCGCAGCCATGTGGATGTGTGCGACCCGCGCCTGCTCGCGGTCGAGGCGCTGGTCGAAGTGAAACGCCGCGTCGCGCCGTATCTCGACCTGCAACTGGTGGCCTTTCCGCAAGACGGCGTGCTGCGCAGCCCGGGTGCTTTCGAGAACCTCAAGCGCTCGATCGCGATGGGGGTGGACGTGGTCGGCGGCATTCCGCATTTCGAGCGCACCATGGCCGACGGCGCGCAGTCCGTGCGCCTGTTGTGCGAGTACGCGGCGGAGCAGGGCTTGCGCGTCGACATGCACTGCGATGAATCGGACGATCCGATGTCGCGCCACATCGAAATGCTCGCGGCCGAAACGCACCGGCTCGGTTTGCACGGGCGCGTCACCGGTTCGCATCTGACCTCCATGCATTCCATGGACAACTACTACGTCAGCAAGCTGCTGCCGCTGATGCGCGAGTCGGGCGTCGCGGCGATCGCGAATCCGCTGATCAACATCACGCTGCAAGGGCGCAGCGATACGTATCCGAAACGCCGCGGCATGACGCGCGTGCCGGAGATGATGGCGGCAGGCATCAACGTCGCCTTCGGCCACGATTGCGTGATGGACCCGTGGTATAGCCTTGGTTCGGGCGACATGCTCGAAGTCGCGCACATGGGCTTGCATGTGGCGCAGATGACGGGCGTCGACGGTATGCGCGCCTGTTTCGACGCGGTGACGGTGAACGCCGCGCGCATTCTCGGTCTGGAGGGCTACGGCATCGCGCCGGGATGCGCGGCCAATCTCGTGCTGCTCGACGCGCGCGATCCGGTGGAAGCAATTCGTTTGCGCGCCGCGCGCCTTGCGGTGGTGAGCCGCGGCAAAGTGGTGAGCCGTGCGCCGGCTGCGCGCGCAGCGCTGTCGCTCGAAGGGCGGCCTGCGCAAGTGGATTTCAAGCTGCATCGCGGCTGATTGCACCGAGGCTCTGAGCCTCGCGCGAAGAAAAAAACCGGTGCCTGCATAACGCAGGTCACCGGTTTTTTATCGGCCCATGCAAAGCGCCGACATTCGCATCAACCGATCAATGCGCCGCGCCCGGCGACATGCCGTTGTGGCGCAGCAAGGCGTCGATATTCGGCTCGCGGCCGCGGAACGCCTTGAACGATTCCATCGCCGGGCGGCTGCCGCCCACTTCCAGAATCTCCTTGCGATAGCGCAGGCCGGTCGCCTGATCGAGCACGCTGCCGCTCGCCGTTTCCGCAGCTTCTTCGAATGCCGCGTAGGCGTCGGCGGAGAGTACCTCAGCCCACTTGTAGCTGTAGTAGCCCGCCGCATAACCGCCCGCAAAAATATGGCTGAACGTATTCGGCCAACGCGAGAACGGCGCCTGCGGCACGACATGGAAGCGCTCGTTGATTTCGCTCGCGAGTTCGGTGGCGTTCTTCGTGCCGGACGCGTCGAAGCCGGTATGCAGTTGCATGTCGAACATCGAGAACACGATCTGACGCAGCGTGCCAAGACCACTCTGGAAATTCTTCGCGGCGAGCATCTTGTCGAACAGGTCGCGCGGCAAGGGCTTGGCCGTTTCGACGTGCGAGGTCATGTCGCTCAGCACGTCCCACTCCCAGCAGAAGTTCTCCATGAATTGCGACGGCAGTTCGACCGCGTCCCACTCGACGCCGTTGATACCCGACACGCCCAGCTCATCGACGCGCGTGAGCATGTGATGCAGACCGTGGCCGAACTCATGGAACAGCGTGATGACTTCGTCGTGCGTGAAGCAGGCGGGCTTGCCGCCGACCGGCGCCGAGAAGTTGCACGTCAGATACGCGACCGGCGTTTGCACGCTGCCGTGCGTGTGCTTGTGACGGCCGCGCGCGTCGTCCATCCAGGCGCCGCCGCGTTTGCCTTCGCGTGCATACAGATCGAGGTAGAACTGCGCGACGAGCCCGCCATCCTGATTCTCGACGCGGAAAAAGCGCACGTCCGGGTGCCACACGGCCGCTTCGTCGCGACGGATACGCACGCCGAAGAGTGTCTCCGTGACCTTGAAAAGACCCTTGAACACGGCGTCTTCCGGGAAGTACTGTTTGACTTCGTTCTCGGAAAACGAATAGCGCTTCTGACGCAGACGCTCGGCGGCGAACGTCATGTCCCACGGTTGCAGTTCAGTCATGCCGAGTTCGTTCGCAGCGAATTCGCGCAGTTCCTTCCAGTCCTGCTCGGCATGCGGACGCGCACGCGTGGCGAGGTCTTCGAGGAAGCTCATCACCTGGGCGGGCGATTCGGCCATTTTCGGCGCGAGCGAGACTTCGGCGAAATTGTTGAAGCCGAGCATGTGCGCTTCTTCGGCGCGCAGTTTCAGCTGATCGGCGAGCACCGCGGTGTTGTCCCACTCGGGCTTGCCATTGCCGTATTGCGGGCCGAGCTCCGAAGCACGCGTGACATAGGCGCGATACATCGCTTCACGCATCGGACGATTTTCAGAGTACTGCATCACCGGGAAGTACGACGGGAAGTGCAGCGTGAACTTGTAGCCGGTTTTGCCTTCGCGTTCGGCCGCTTCCTTCGCGCCTTCGATCACGTCTTCGGGCAAACCGGCCAGCTCTGCTTCATTACCGGCTTCGACGATATACGCGTATGCGTTGGTCGCATCGAGCACGTGATCGGAAAACGCTTTCGAAAGCGCCGCCTGGCGTTCCTGCAACTCGGCGAAATGGGGCTTCTGGTCCTCCGGCAATTCCGCGCCGGACAGGCGGAAATCGCGCAGCGCATTGCCGAGGATCTTCTTGCGCTCGCCGGTCAGCGATTCGAAGTCGGCGCTGGCATTCAACGCCTTGTACTTCTCATACAGCGCGAGATTTTGCCCGACGCTCGACCAGAACTCGGTGACGCGCGGCAGATTCTCGCCATACACGGCGCGCAGCTCGGGCGTGTCGGCAACCGCGTTCAGATGGCCGACCACGCTCCAGGCGCGCGACAACGGTTCGGTGGCGCGCTCGACCGGCTCGACCACGTCGGCCCATGAAGCGGGCGTGATCGGCTGGGCGGCGCGCTCGACGGCGGCGGCCGCATCGGCGAGCAGCACATCGAGGGCGGGCGTGACGTGTTCGGGGCGGATTTCGCCAAAGCGCGGCAGGTCGGAGAAATCGAGGAGCGGATTGTCGTGATTCGAGGCGGTAGTGGACATGAGGCTTCCTGTCTGACGCGGGTGAACGGGTAATCGGTGCATCGACGGGCGTCCCCCGAGGGGACTGCCTTCGGGGCGCGCGCTATGACGCCCCATAACAGCCGATACAGACATTATTGGGGCAGGGCGCGTTGATTCCAATCCGTCGGCAGACAAATTATCAGATGTCGCGGCCCTGTGCGCGAGCGCGACATGGCAGCCGAGCGCCACGCGCGCCGAAATTCGCCGCCGTGCTCTGTGCGAAAGCGCACGGTTTCGATTGCTGCTATGCGGCAATGTGGAGCGTCGCTGTCGGCCGGCGGCGCTTTTTGCAAAGAGGTATCGATGAATCCGCTTTCGGACGCACTCGCGCACAAGGGCAATAATTTCGATCTCGTGCGGTTGCTCGCCGCCATTGCCGTCGTGTATGGCCATTCGTACGTGCTTCAGGCGCCCGACGGCACGACGGATTGGGTTCAGAACGCGTTGGGCTTCGACGGTTTCGGCGCGCTGGGCGTCTACGCCTTCTTCCTGCTGAGCGGCATGCTGGTGACCGCCAGCTTCGACCGGCAACGCTCGGTGCCGCGCTTCGCCGTGTTGCGCATCGCGCGGCTGTGGCCGGCGGTGGCGGCCGGGTCGCTGGTGACGGTGTTCATCGTCGGTCCGCTCTTTACGACGTTGACGCTGCGCGAGTATTTCGCCTCCGGCATGACGTGGGCCAATCTCGACAACTTCTCGACTATCGTGCGCAGCGCCGGCTGGGCGCTGCCCGGCGTGTTCGAGCACAACCGCTATCCGGTCGACATCTGCGGACCGCTGTGGACGCTACCGGTTGAAGTGCGCTGCTATCTGCTCGTGCTCGTGACGGGCATGGTGGGTTTGCTGTCCAGTTCGCGCGGCGTGATGCTAGCGGCCGCGCTCGGCTGCGCCTTCTTCATGCTGCACGTGGATCATGCGCATTGGCAGATCGGCTTGCGCGATTTCAGCGAAACGCCGGACGGCTATTCGTTCTGGCCGGAGCCGTTTTTCATGCTGGGCATGCTGCTGTATGGCTGGCGCGAACGGATCGACATCAACGGGTTGACCGCGCTCGCGTTCACGATGGTGTTTCTGGTGTTCCGCGACACGGCCGGCGCGCAGCCTCTGTTCTATCTGGCCTTCGTGTACGGCGTGCTGTGGATCGGCACGACGCCGCTCCTGCGGCGCTTCGTGCCGCGTCACGATTACTCGTACGGCATCTATCTGTATGGCTTCATGG
This sequence comes from Paraburkholderia dipogonis, assembly GCF_042680985.1. Taxonomy (NCBI): domain Bacteria; kingdom Pseudomonadati; phylum Pseudomonadota; class Betaproteobacteria; order Burkholderiales; family Burkholderiaceae; genus Paraburkholderia; species Paraburkholderia dipogonis. The sequence continues at coordinate 216,533 of NZ_JBHUFR010000016.1, forward strand.
TGCAGCAATGCGTCGCGAATATCGCGCCGCAGTTGAGCCATGTGACGGCGGTGTTGATCGCCGCGCCGGTCATTCTGCTGTGCGCGGCGCTGTCGTGGCACTTCGTGGAACGGCCGGTGCTGAAGTGGTGCCGCGGGCGTCTGGCGCGGTCGTCTGCGCCGGTTGCGGCGGGGATGCCGGCTGGCGATCAAGCTGTGCGCTGAGGTGGGCTGAGATGCGTTGATGCGAGAGGCGCGCGCGGAGCCGATGGATGCGGATCCTTGGCGAGACGCCAAGGCCGCAAGCATCCCGTTGCCGCCGAGGTTGCTTCGCCGGCGTCCAGGCGACCAACGCAAGCGCGAAGCAGTGTGGCGCGCGTTAGCGCCGATGCGTGTCGAAACCCTGACACAACGCCAAGGCCATAAAATCCCAAAGCCGGCAAAGACGCTCCGCCGGCCTTTCCTCCGCCGCTTTACGCGTTCGCCGCCGCTTCGCGCTCGGCGGCTTCGATCGTGTTGACGAGCAGCATGGTGATCGTCATCGGGCCGACGCCGCCCGGCACCGGCGTGATGTAGCCGGCCACTTCCTTGACGCCCGCAAAATCCACGTCGCCGCACAGTTTGCCGGCTTCGTCGCGATTCATGCCGACGTCGATCACCGCCGCGCCCGGCTTCACCATCTCCGCCGTGAGAATGTTGCGCAAGCCGGTGGCGGCGACCACGACATCCGCATTGCGCGTGTGAGCGGCCAGATCGCGCGTCTTGCTGTGGCAGATCGTGACGGTCGCGCCGGCTTGGAGCAGCAGCAACGCCATCGGCTTGCCGACGATGTTCGAGCGGCCGATCACCACCGCGTTCGCGCCTTGCAGCGGAATCTCGTAAGCGGCGAGCATTTTCATGACGCCGTACGGCGTGCACGGACGGAACAACGGCTGGCCGGTCATCAGCGCGCCAGCGTTGGCGACGTGAAAGCCGTCGACGTCCTTTTCCGGCGCGATCGCCTCGATCACCTTGTGGCTGTCGATATGCGGCGGCAGCGGCAGTTGCACCAGAATGCCGTGAATGCGCGAGTCGCGGTTCAGTTCGTCGATGCGCGCGAGCAGTTCGGCTTCCGGCAGATCGGCCGGATAGCGGTCGAACGACGAGCCGAGCCCGTTGTCATGGCACGCCTTCACTTTGTTGCGCACATACACTTCACTGGCCGGATTGTCGCCGACCAGCACCACCGCGAGGCCCGGCTGATGGCCGCGGGCGGTGAGGGCGGCGGCGCGCGCGGCGACGTCGGCGCGCAGAGTCTTGGAAAGGGCTAGGCCGTCGATCAGTTTGGCAGTCATGGTCGGGTCGAGATGGGCAGTTTGAAAAGCGGGGCGGGGCGCAGACGCTCGTGCGTGCCGCGCGCGATGGCGCTTTTCAACGGGAATGGGTCGGTACGTGAAAAGCGCGCGGCGCGAATCGGGGTTAAGCGGCGCTGCAAAGTGCGACATTATACCGGCCCTGCCTGGCGTGCCGCGTACGGATTCCAGGCTGCGTGGCCGCAGTGGGTACGCGGGCCGTGCGTGCTTCACATGGTGGGCACGAATGCCCGCTTCGAGCGCTGGCGGCCACAGGTGCGCTGCCAGACGCCTTTTCGCTTGTTCACCTGTTCGGCGCCGCGCCTGCCGCCGAGAACCTGCCGCAGCGGGCGCAGGCTCGGCTGTCAAACGCGACCCCTAAGGCTCGACCGCCTGCCAGCCGGACCCCGGATCGAATGCCGTGATGGCGGCAGCCGCGCGCGTGGTGCGCGGCCCGAGGTTCTTCTCATAGACCTGGCCGTCCTGGTTGACGATGAAACTCATCACGCCGGTCCTGCCATAGTCGGCTGGCGATGCGATCAGTCCGAACCCTTTGCTCAACACGCCGTTTTCGACGTAGTCGCCGGCGCCGCCTTTCGCGTGCGCTCCTTGTGCCGTGAGAATGCGGAAGCGATAGCCGTGATACGCCTCTTCAGGCCGCGTGCCGTCGGGCCTGATGGCGGCGAGCGGTCCAAGTGGGCTTTCCGCTTCGCCGGGCGCCGTCGTCCAGTACAGGCCGTCGTGCTGCCCCGGCGTACTGATGAGGCGCTGTGCGTAGTGCCGGGTCAGGTTGCGATAGTCGTATTGCGCATCGAGATACACAAGCGAGGCCAGGATCGCGCCGTGTTCATTGCGGCCGATGCGGCGTGTCAGCATTTCATCGCGTCCCGCCGGCGGATCGAAACGCCAGCCCTTGCCCGACTGGACGAGCGGAATCGGCAAGGTCCAACCGCTGTCGCCGACCGTCAGATGCGCGGTGGCGCGGCCTTTGTCATTGACCGGATCCTCGACGACCTGATGGTTTTTCGACCATTCGCCGAGGAACTGATAGATGTCGTCCTGGCCGATGCCATCGGTCGGAATGAAGCGATGAAAATCGCCGCCGAGCACGCGCTTGAGCGCGTCTTCGTCGTTGCGGGCGAGGGCTTCGACGAAGGCGTTGGCGGCGTCGTCCGCGCTGGGATAGACCGCCTGGGCATGGGCGGGGACCGCGCTGATCAGCAGAACCGGCGCCAGCACCAGTGTGCCGGTGGTGACGAGAGCGAACGCAAATGTCAGGACTTGGGCGCGCAGCTTGCGCTTTGCGAATAGATGCATCATCGGATTCTTCCTTTTTTGTTCAGCGGTTGCGGCCGGCGTGGTGCTCGGCTGCGTCCTCCCGATGGGGTTTATACGACGAGATGTCGATGCGCAGCACGGGCTGCGTCGCTTCGCCGCGATGGAAAATGGCGCGTCGGACTGGTGGCGGGTACGTGGTCGGAAGGCTCGATCGACACGCACTACGGCGCGGAAAACGCTCGACTCGCTCGCATTCTTTCGCATCACCAGGCAATGCCGGATGCGGCGTTTCGCAGCACGCGTCGCCCTCGCGTTGACCACGGCATCGGCGAGGTTTGCTAAGGAATGCTGGGTAAATCAAGGAGGGTGCGTCCTGATCCGTCAACCTTGTCGGACGAAAGAACCCGTTGCGGATTGGGGTAGGTGATCGCTGACCGACGCGTATTATTTTGCGCGAGCCAACTGCGCCGAAATCACGCGGTTAGTGTGATTGCCGTGCGATGGAGGAGATGAAAAAGCGCGGGGAAATACGAGGAAAAAGAGGGGCGAGACGGGCCGGACTCTTCAATAGTCCGGCCGTTGATGCGCAGTCACTTCTGCCCGGCGGCGCCTCTCCCAAAGGCGTTTGCCTTCGGGCCGCGAGCCGCCGGTTGCGGCTTATTGCGCCGGTTGCGGCTTGTTCGACAGCGCCAGTCGCAGCAGATCGGCGACCGTGTTGACGTTGAGCTTTTCCATGATGTTTGCGCGGTGCGCTTCCACCGTCTTGATGCTGATGCCGAGGTCGTCGGCGATCTGCTTGTTCAGGCGGCCGGCGATGATGCGCTCGAGCACCTGATGCTCACGCGCGGTCAGCTTGCCCAGACGCTCGGCAGCAGCGCGCTGCTGCTGCACGCTGGTGCTTTCGCTGCGCGCCTTGTCCAACATGCGCTCGACCAGCTTGCGCAACTCGGCTTCGTCGAACGGCTTTTCGATGAAATCCATCGCGCCTTTTTTCATCGTGGACACGGCCATCGGCACGTCGCCGTGGCCCGTCACGAAGATGATCGGCAGCGATGCGTTGTCGGCGATCAGGCGTTCCTGCAACTCGAGTCCGCTCATGCCGGACATCCGCACATCCAGAATCAGGCACGCGATCTGGCCCGGATGCTGATGCGGCTGCCATGCGTCGATGAACTGCTCGGCGCTGGAGAAGCATTGCACGCGGTATCCGTTCGCCTCCAGCAGCCAGCGCAGCGAATCTCGCACGGCCTCGTCGTCATCGACGACAAAGACAGTTTCCTGTGTGGTGACTGGGCTATTCATAGCTCTCCCGTAACGGTTTGTGGTGTCGGCGCCTGTGCCCCGCCGTTGCTCGGGCCATCAGGCTCTCCAATAGGCAGACTGCAATGGAACGTGGCGCCTGTGATGTGGCCGTCAGATTCGACGTTGTTCACCACCCACAGACGGCCCCGGTGCGATTCGATAATCGAACGGCAAATGTTCAGCCCCATGCCCATGCCGTCGGACTTGGTGCTGTAAAACGGTTCGAACAGCCGCTCGGCTGTCGCTTCGTCGACGCCCGGCCCCTGGTCGACGACGCTGATGCAGACAAACCCGCTCTCCAGCCGCACGACGACGCGGATCACCGGATCGACCGCATTCGGACGGGCCTCGGCCATCGCTTCGGCGGCGTTCTTCAGCAGGTTCACCAGCACCTGCTCGATCAGCACCGGGTCGACGTAGATCACCGGCAGGCGCGAGCGCAGATCCGTGACGATGCGAATGCGGCGCTTCCTCGCCTCGATTTCGGCGAGGCCTACGGCGTCGGCGACGATATCGGCGACGCGCGTGGCTTGCCGCTTCGGCTCGCTGCGCTTCACGAACTCGCGAATGCGCTTGATGATCATGCCGGCGCGCACCGCTTGCTGGGCGGTTTTTTCGAGCACGGGTAGCAGATTGTCAGGCGTGGTCCGACCGGATTTAACCAGCGCCACAGTTCCGGAGCAATAGTTATTGATCGCGGCGAGCGGTTGATTCAGTTCGTGAGCGAGCGACGAGGCCATTTCGCCCATCGTCATCAGGCGGCTGGTGAACTGCAGTTTCTCGTCCTGCTGGCGCGACAGTTCCTGCGCCTGCTTGCGGGTGGTGATGTCGGTCGCGATCTGCATCTGCGCGAGGTGGCCGTCCACCCACTGAATGTACTGGCGGCGCACTTCGAACCACTTTTGAATGCTCTGCACGTAAATTTCCTGCGCATCCGCAGTGCTTTCGGTCAACGCGGCGGCGGGCAGGCCAGCGTATGTGTCCACCATATCGATCGAATCGGACGACGCCTGTGCGCTATCGAACCCGCCGCCCGCCAATTCCAGATGTCCGTCCGGGCGAATACCGAACAGATGCCGGTAATAGCGGTTGGCGAACAGCAGCTCGGCTTCGTCGGCGGCCAGCACGGAGACCGCGGCGTCGAGACTTTCGAGCACCGTGGTGAAGCGCTCGTGCGCCGCGGCGAGTTCTTCGCGCGCGCGCTTCGGCTCGGTGATGTCGGTCATCGACGACATCCAGCCGGTCTGGCGGCCCGAACTGTCGATCAGCGGCGACACGTAGAGGCGAGCGTGGAACAGCGAACCGTCCTTACGGCGCACCCGCAATTCGAAACCCGACGAGGGTGCCTTGCCGCGCAGCGTCATGTCGAGCTGGCGCTGCATTTCGGGGTAAGCGTCGCGCGGCCAGTAGGCGAACGGCGCGTTCTTGCCGACCAGATCGCTTTCGTCCCAGCCGGTCATGCGGCAAAAGGCCGGGTTGACGTGGGTGATGCGCCCATGCATGTCGAGCACGCGCATGCCGATGAGCACCGAGTTTTCCATCGCGCGGCGGAAGAACGCTTCGGCGTACAGCGCCTGCTGCGCCTCGAAGCGCTGCCGTGTGTGTTTCCACAAGCTCCACAGGCTCCACAGCACGAAACAGGACAGACCCGCCACCAGCCACACCAGCGTGTTGTTGGTGAAGTTGGTCATCTGCGGGAACGCGTAGACGCGCACCGAGACGCCTTGGCCCGGCGGGTCGAGCGGCAGATCGTAGAACATGTCGCGCGGCAGGCGCGGGCGGGTCGACGTGGTGGTCAACTCGCGGTTGTTCACGTCGATGATCGAGATTTTGTATTTGGCGGACAGCTCAGGCGGAATGTCGTGCTTGAGGATCCCTTCCACCGAGAACACGGCGGCGATCGTGCCGAGGAAGTCGCGGTCGCGGAACACCGGCGTTTGCAGCGTGATGTAGCCGTTGCCGACGTCGTCGTAGATGAGCGGCGAATACACCTGGCGGCGCGTGTTGCGCGCCTCGGTGAAGGCGGCTTTGACGGCTTCGTCCATCTGCGCGTCGTTCGGCTTGGCCAGACGCTGGCCGAACACGGGCAGCGCGGTATTGGGCCAGCGCGGTTGCTGCGCGCTGGTGTACCAGTTCATGTAGAGGATCTCGGGATGCCCCTGCATGATGTCCGTAGTGGACACCTGGAACGAATGCGGATCGGCGCGGCCGGCGACCAGATCGCGCGCGAGCGCCTGGATCTGTTCCTGCGCGCCGGTCATGGACAGGCGGATCTGCTGCTGCGCCCACGCGACGTTACGGTAAAGCGTGTCTTCCTGCTGTTGCTGTTCGCGCCGGTTCAGGCTCCACAAAATCAGACTCATGACGACCAGGAACACCAGGATCGACAGAAGCGGCGTGAGCAAATAGGAATTGGACCACCATGGTCCATGGTGCCAGCGGGAGGACGGCGTCGAATCCGCGGGCGAACCGGCGGTGCGCGCCGAGCGTGCGAAAAGCCGTTCGGTCAACATGCGTGGCATTGTAGCGCAGCGTGAAGCTAGCAAATGGCGCAAAAAAGCGCGGAAAGGACCATTAATCGGCGCAAACTAGCCAGCGTATCCGCCGATCGGCAGTCAAATCAGGTTGCGCCGCAACAATTTTCCGCATTATGAGATTCGATCTCGTAATTCGAAAATTTTGTTGCGCTGACGTCGGGACCCTTATTACAATCGGCCGAAGCTGCCGCGGCCGTGCTTCGTCCGCGTCGTCTGTTCAAAGAGCGTTCCTCTACATCCAGGAGACGAGCATGTCCGCTGTACCCGACGAAGTCATGAAATATGTCGCTGCTGAAAAAGACGACGATCCCCAGGAAACCGGCGAATGGCTGGAAGCGCTGGATGGCGTGATTTCTGCTGTGGGCCCCGATCGCGCTCACTACCTGATCGAGAAACAGATCGAATTTGCCCGCGTGCATGGCGAACATCTGCCGTTCTCGGCCAACACGCCGTACATCAACACGATCCCGGTTTCGCGTCAGGCGAAGATCCCCGGCGATCAGGACATCGAACACCGCATTCGCTCGTACACGCGCTGGAACGCCATCGCGATGGTGCTGCGCGCCGGCAAGGACACCAACGTCGGCGGCCACATCGCCTCGTTCGCTTCCGCCGCCACGCTTTACGACGTCGGCTACAACCACTTCTGGCATGCGCCGTCCGCTGAACATGGCGGCGATCTCGTGTTCGTGCAGGGCCACTCGTCACCGGGCGTCTACTCGCGAGCGTTCCTGCTGGGCCGCCTGACCGAGAACCAGCTCGACAACTTCCGTCAGGAAGTGGGCGGCGAGGGCATCTCGTCGTACCCGCACCCGTGGCTGATGCCGGACTTCTGGCAATTCCCGACCGTCTCGATGGGCCTCGGCCCGATCATGGCGATCTATCAGGCGCGCTTCATGAAGTACATGCAGGCGCGCGGCATTGCGAAGACCGACGGCCGCAAGGTCTGGGCCTTCCTCGGCGACGGCGAAACGGACGAACCGGAATCGCTCGGCGCGATCGGCATGGCCGGCCGCGAACGCCTCGACAACCTCGTGTTCGTGATCAACTGCAACCTGCAGCGCCTCGACGGTCCGGTGCGCGGTAACGGCAAGATCATCCAGGAACTGGAAAGCGAATTCCGCGGCGCGGGCTGGAACGTCATCAAGGTCATCTGGGGCAGCCGCTGGGATGCGCTGTTCCAACGCGACAAGTCCGGCGCGCTGATGCGCCGCATGATGGACGTGGTCGACGGCGAGTATCAGACGTACAAGTCGGAGTCGGGCGCGTTCGTCCGTGAACACTTCTTCAATACGCCGGAACTGAAGGCGCTGGTCGCCGAATGGTCCGACGAGGACATCTGGAACCTGAACCGCGGCGGCCACGATCCGCACAAGATCTACGCGGCATTCCAGGAAGCGTCGAATTCGAAGGGCCAGCCGACCGTCATCCTCGCGAAGACGATCAAGGGCTACGGCATGGGCGAAGCCGGCCAGGCCATGAACATCACCCACCAGCAGAAGAAACTGCACGTGGATCAGCTGAAGAAATTCCGCGACCAGTTCCGCCTGCCGATCGCCGACGACGACCTCGTCAACGTGCCGTATCTCAAGTTCGAAGAGGGTTCGAAAGAACTCGAGTACATGCGCCAGAAGCGTATGGACCTCGGCGGTTATCTGCCGGCGCGTCGCCAGAAGGCCGAGTCGCTGCCGGTGCCGGAACTGTCGGTATTCGAACCGCTGCTCAAGGGCACGGGCGAAGGCCGCGAGATCTCCACGACCATGGCGTTCGTGCGGATCCTGAACATCCTGCTGAAAGACAAGGCGCTCGGCAAACGCATCGTGCCGATCGTGCCGGACGAGTCGCGTACCTTCGGTATGGAAGGCCTGTTCCGTCAGATCGGTATCTGGAATCAGGAAGGCCAGAAGTACGTGCCGGAAGATTCCGACCAGCTGATGTTCTACCGTGAGTCGGAAACCGGTCAGATTCTGCAGGAAGGCATCAACGAAGCCGGTGGTATGTGTGACTGGATCGCGGCCGCGACGTCGTACTCGACGCACGGCGAGATCATGATCCCGTTCTACATCTTCTACTCGATGTTCGGCTTCCAGCGTATCGGCGACCTCGCATGGGCAGCCGGCGACATGCGTTCGCGCGGCTTCCTGCTGGGTGGTACGGCCGGCCGCACCACGCTGAACGGCGAAGGTCTGCAACACGAAGACGGCCACTCGCTGCTGTGGGCGGCTTCGGTGCCGAACTGCATCAGCTACGACCCGACCTTCGGTTACGAACTCGCGGTCATCATGCGCGACGGCCTGCGCCGCATGGTCGCGGATCAGGAAGACGTGTACTACTACATCACGGTGATGAACGAGAACTACGAGCACCCGGCGATTCCGCAGGGCGACTCGGTGGAAGCCGACATCATCAAGGGCATGTACGCGTTCCGTAAGGCCGAAGCGGACAAGAAGGCGCCGCGCGTGCAACTGATGGGCGCGGGCACGATCTTCAACGAAGTGATCGCCGCCGCCGACCTGCTGAAGAACGACTGGGGCGTCGCCGCCGATCTGTGGAGCGTGCCGAGCTTCACCGAACTCGCGCGCGAAGGCCACGAAGTGCAGCGCTGGAACCTGCTGCACCCCACCGAAGAAAAGAAGCTCTCGCACGTCGAGACGCTGTTGAAGGACGCACAAGGTCCGGTCATCGCATCGACTGATTACGTGCGCGCGCTGACCGAGCAGATCCGCGCGTTCGTGCCGCAGAAGTTCGTCGTGCTGGGCACGGATGGCTACGGCCGTTCGGACACGCGCGAAAAGCTGCGCCACTTCTTCGAAGTCGACCGCTACTGGGTGACGGTTGCCGCGTTGAATGCACTCGCAGATGAAGGCACGATCGAACGCAAGGTAGTCGCCGAGGCGCTCAAGAAGTACAACCTTGATCCCGCCAAACCCAACCCGATGACCGTCTAAGGCATCATTCCCCGTGTGCCACGGCGTGCGCGCCCGCTCCTGCGTTTGCAGGGGCAGGCCGCGTGCGCGGCCCAGGAGACACTAACAATGAGTCAAGCGATCGAAGTCAAGGTGCCGGACATCGGCGATTACAAGGACATTCCTGTGATCGAGGTGCTGGTGAAGGCGGGTGACACCGTCGAAAAAGAGCAATCGCTCGTTACGCTGGAATCCGACAAGGCGACCATGGACGTGCCGAGCTCGGCCGCCGGCGTCGTCAAGGAAGTGAAGGTCAAGGTCGGCGACAACGTGTCGGAAGGTTCGCTGATCGTCGTGCTGGAAGGTGCGGAAGGCGGCGCGGCTGCGCCCCCCCCGGCGCCTGCCGCTGCTCCGGCTCCGTCGGCGGCGCCGGCTGCGGCCCCCGCGGCTGCACCCGCGCCCGCTGCCAGCGGCGGCGGTCTGCAGGAAGTCAAGGTGCCGGATATCGGCGACTACAAAGACATTCCCGTGATCGAAGTCGCGGTGAAGGTCGGCGATCGCGTCGAGAAAGAGCAGTCGCTGGTGACGCTCGAGTCCGACAAGGCGACCATGGACGTGCCGAGCTCGGCTGCGGGCGTCGTCAAGGAAGTGAAGGTCAAGGTTGGCGATACCGTGTCGGAAGGCTCAGTGATCGTGATCGTGGAAGCGGAAGGCGGCGCGGCTGCGGCCCCCGCTCCGGCTCCGAAGCAAGCGGTCGAGAAGCCGTCGGATGCGCCGGCCGCTCCGTCGCCGGCTCCGGCGGCTCCGTCGGCGCTCGCTCAGGCGCCGGTGATTCCGGCTGGCGAAGGTGGCGCGCGCCACGCGAGTCATGCGTCGCCGTCCGTGCGTAAATTCGCGCGCGAACTCGGCGTCGACGTGACGCAAGTGCAGGGCACGGGTCCGAAAAACCGTATCACGCAAGCCGACGTGACCGCCTTCATCAAGGGCGTCATGACCGGTCAGCGTGCTGCGCCGGCTGGTGCGGCTGCACCGGCTGCCGCGGGCGGTGGCGGCGAGTTGAATCTGCTGCCGTGGCCGAAGGTCGATTTCGCGAAGTTCGGTCCGGTCGATCCGAAGCCGCTGTCGCGCATCAAGAAGATTTCGGGCGCGAATCTGCATCGCAACTGGGTCATGATTCCGCACGTCACCAATAACGACGAAGCGGATATCACCGAGCTCGAAGCACTGCGCGTGAAGTTGAACAAGGAATACGAAAAGTCGGGTGTGAAGATCACCATGCTGGCTTTCGTGATCAAGGCTGTGGTCTCGGCTTTGAAGCAGTTCCCGACGTTCAATGCCAGCCTCGATGGCGATAACCTGGTGTTCAAGCAGTATTTCCATATCGGGTTTGCGGCTGATACGCCGAATGGTCTGGTCGTTCCGGTCATTCGCGATGCGGACAAGAAGGGGTTGATCGATATCGCCAAGGAAATGGCCGAGTTGTCCAAGCTCGCGCGTGACGGCAAGCTCAAGCCCGATCAGATGCAAGGTGGATGCTTCTCGATTTCTTCTTTGGGTGGCATCGGTGGCACGAACTTCACGCCGATTATCAATGCGCCTGAAGTCGCGATTCTTGGTCTGTCGCGTGGCGCGATGAAGCCGGTTTGGGATGGCAAGCAGTTCGTGCCCCGGCTGACTCTGCCGCTGTCCTTGTCGTATGACCATCGGGTGATTGATGGTGCGGCGGCGGCCAGGTTCAATGCGTATCTTGGGGCGCTTCTTGCCGATTTCCGGCGTGTGATTCTTTGATCGTGTAGTTGCGTGGGGCGCGGGTTTTTTCTGTTTCTGTTATCCGCGTCTCTCTGTAGAACCTGCTTTCTTTTCGGTCCATTAGCGTCGCCCCTGTGCGGGGCGGCACCTACTTTTCTTTGTCTTCCAAAGAAAAGTAGGCAAAAGAAAGGCGCGTCCTTCGGCGGACGGCAAAGGATGATTCTGTCCGGCGCGCTGCCAGCTTTTGGGCTGTATTTTTGCGGGTTCTTTGTCTCATCACGATCAATACGAGAAGGGGACACTAATGAGTCTCGTCGAAGTAAAAGTGCCGGATATCGGTGACTTCAAAGACGTCGATGTCATCGAAGTCAATATCAAAGCGGGCGATGTCATCGAGAACGAACAGGCTCTCATGACGCTCGAGTCCGATAAGGCCTCCATCGAAGTGCCGAGCGATACCGCCGGCACGGTCAAGGAAGTTCGCGTCAAAGCCGGCGATAAAGTCTCGCAAGGCACGGTGATCGCGCTCGTCGAAACGTCGGCGGATGCAGCGCCCGCGAAAGACGCGCCGAAGGCGCCGGCCAAGGAGCCCGAAAAGGCGCCCGCTCAGGCGGAAGCCAAACCGCAAGCGGCGGCTCCGGCCAAGGCGGCTACGCCCGCTCCGCAGGCGGGTAGCTTCTCCGGCAACGCGGATATCGAATGCGACATGCTCGTGCTCGGTTCGGGCCCCGGCGGCTATTCCGCGGCGTTCCGTTCGGCCGATCTGGGTATGAAGACGGTGCTGGTCGAGCGTTACTCGACGCTCGGCGGCGTGTGTCTGAACGTCGGCTGTATTCCGTCGAAGGCGCTGCTGCATACCGCGCTCGTGATCGACGAAGCCGAAGCGCTCGGCTCGCACGGCATCACGTTCGGCAAGCCGCAAATCGATCTCGACAAGCTGCGCGACTTCAAGTCGGGCGTCGTCAAGAAGCTCACCGGCGGTCTCGCCGGCATGGCGAAGATGCGCAAGGTCGAAGTGGTCACGGGCACGGGCTCGTTCGTCGATCCGCATCATATGGAAGTGCAGGTCGAGGGCGGCAAGAAGGTCGTCAAGTTCAAGCAGGCCATCATCGCCGCGGGCTCGGAAGCGGTGAAGCTGCCGTTCATTCCGGAAGATCCGCGTGTCGTCGATTCGACCGGCGCGCTCGAACTGCGGCAGATTCCGCAACGCATGCTGGTGATCGGCGGCGGCATCATCGGGCTGGAAATGGCCACGGTGTATGCCACGCTCGGCGCGCAGATCGACGTGGTCGAAATGCTCGACGGCCTGATGGCCGGCGCGGACCGCGATCTGGTCAAGGTCTGGGAGAAGTACAACAGCAAGCGTTTCGCTAACGTCATGCTGAAGACCAAGACCACCGCGGCGGAAGCGAAGGACGACGGCATCTATGTGTCGTTCGAAGGCGAGAAAGCGCCGGCCGAAGCGCAACGCTACGATCTCGTGCTGGTTGCCGTCGGCCGCTCGCCGAATGGCAAGAAGATCGGCGCGGACAAGGCAGGCGTCGCGGTCACGGATCGCGGTTTCATCGACGTCGACAAGCAGATGCGCACTAACGTGCCGCACATTTTCGCGATCGGCGATATCGTCGGTCAGCCGATGCTCGCGCACAAAGCCGTGCATGAAGCTCACGTTGCCGCCGAAGTCGCACACGGCGAAAAGGCGTACTTCGACGCGCTGCAGATTCCGTCGGTGGCCTACACCGATCCGGAAGTGGCATGGGCCGGCAAGACGGAAGACCAACTGAAGGCCGAAGGCATCAAGTACGGCAAAGCGGTGTTCCCGTGGGCCGCGTCGGGCCGCGCGATCGCCAACGGCCGCGACGAAGGCTTCACGAAGCTGCTGTTCGATGAAGAAACGCATCGCGTGATCGGCGGCGGGATTGTCGGTCTGAATGCGGGCGACCTGATCAGCGAAGTCTGTCTCGCGGTCGAGATGGGTGCGGATGCAACGGATATCGGCAAGACGATTCACCCGCATCCAACGCTCGGCGAATCGATCGGTATGGCCGCCGAGTTGTATGAAGGCGTCTGCACCGACCTGCCGCCGCAGAAAAAGAAGTAACGCGATTCGGTCCGTCTGCATTCGTGCAGGCGGGATCGATAAAAAAGCGGCGCGCCCCGTAAAGGGCGCGCCGCTTTTTCTTTGGGCAGCAGAGTAGGGCGGTTGCCGTCGCGACGACGGCCAAAAGGCGCGGATAAAAAAATCCCGGCCTTTCGCCGGGCAAACGATACGCTATTCAACGTATCGGAGCGTTCGGTCAATTAACACCATGTGAGCGGCAACGGCACAACGCTGTTGCTTGCGATAACGCCGACACAACTCTCGTGAGCTGTGCCGGCGCCAGATACTGCTTGAAGCGTGCTGCTTGCGACTGAGGCTTAGACTGCCTTCTTGGCCGAGCGCGATGCTTGTGCGGCGGCTTGCGAAGCTGCCTTCGATGCGGCCGTTGCAGCTGCATTGAAGTTGCTTTCAGCGATTTCTACAGCTTGCTTCGTTGCCTTGTGAACCGTGTCGTACGTGGTGTTGGCAGCCGTGATAGCCGACTTCAGGACAGCGACAGCCGTTTCCGAACCAGCCGGTGCATTCTTCGCGACGTTTTCGACCAGCGATTGCACCTTGCGGTTTTGCTCTTCGAATTGCGCTTCTGCGACGCGGGTGAATTCACCTTGCGTTGCCGAAACGATTTCGTACACGTGACGGCCGTACGACAGCGCCTTTTCAGCCACCGGCTGGGCAAGGCTCGCTTGCAGCGCCAGCAGTTCCTGCGCGTCCTTGACCGACAGCGCGCGTTGGGCATTTTCCTGGCTTTCCGCGAGCGTCGATTTCACGACTTGCAGGTTCAGCTCAACCAGCTTTTCGACGCCTTCAAATGCTTTGGTCGTCAGGCCGAACAACGTTTCAAAGTTGGCTTTCTGGGCTGCGGCGAATTGCTCAGGGGTCAGCAAAGTCATGGTTTACGCTCCTGGATCGCGGTCTGTCTGTGCGGACCGCATTGGGTGAATGGTGAGACACATTGGTGCGTCCCGCCGGACCGCGATGAATTGTGCATCGCAGCAATGGTTCCCATTTTAGGATGGCTGCAAAGAATGTCAAGTGCTTTTTGTGCGTCGCACAATATTAAGAAACTGCTGATAAAACAGAGTGTTATGCGATCGGCATGACAGCGGCGTGACGCGGGTCAATTTAACCGTCGCACCGCACTGGTGCTCAATCATGCCGCATTTATTACAAAATAGTAAGGTTATTTTGGCGGGCAAAGAGCGTGCTAGCGCGGGGAGGATAACATCCGGCGATTGTTAAAAAACCTTTCGAAGGCCCATTCGGTGTAAACCGGAAAGTGTCACGGAACGTTAATGCATGATGCTGGTCGAATGCGCGTTGGCGGTCTGCAGCAGGCATTTAACAAGCTGGCTGCGCGACTCTGGCCACGTGCTGTTGCTCTGGCGGTCTTGACCGCCCGTGCCCTGACCGTATTTCCCCTGATCAAGGTTGTCTCGAAATTGCCGTTATGCTGGAAGAATCACCTCGATTCCGGCGTATGGCGGCAGCGACGAGGCATAACGCGCTGGCGATCGTTTTTTTCGATCGATGCGCGGCACTTATTCGTGTTTTTGCGATCGGAGCTTACAAGCCGGTTTAAGGAGCGCTCATAAGTGCTTCAAATTGCTAATTTTTCGTTGTTTTACTACACTTGCGGAACCCACTCGCCGCTCCCTACCGAACACCCATGAAAACCGACATGTTTTCGTCGCTAAAAGTGATCCACGGCGCGGCCCGCAGCACCGCTCTGTCGGTGGCCGCCTCCATGGTCATCGCAGCGGCGTTCGCTACGCCCGTGAGCGCTTTTGCCGCCACACCTGCTGCACCTGCAAAAACTTCCAAACACGCCAAAGCGGCCAAAAAGCTAGCTGCCGCGCCTGGCACCAAGGTGTCGAGCAAAGCCTCGAAGGCCACCAAGGGCGCGGCTGCAAAGACCGTAGCCGCGGACGACGACGCACCGCGCGCGGGCGTCAAGCGCAAGCGCGTAACGTATACGTCGAACGGCCGTCACCGTTCGGTGGTGCGCCGTGTCGCGTACGAGCCGCGTCAGCCGAGTGTCGGCCAGGCTTTTGGTCTGCACGAAACGCCGGACGCGCTCATGCTGCGTTCGAGCGTTGCGTACGTGATCGATCAGAACTCGGGCGAATCGCTGTTCGACAAGAACTCGCGCGCCGTGGTGCCGATCGCGTCGATCACCAAGCTGATGACCGCGATGGTGGTGCTCGACTCGAAAGAGCCGATGACCGACCAGATCGAAGTCACGGACGAAGACCGCGATTATGAAAAGAACACCGGCTCGCGTTTGTCGGTGGGCTCGGTGCTTTCGCGTGAAGACATGCTGCACATCGCGCTGATGGCGTCGGAAAATCGCGCGGCTGCGGCGCTGTCGCGTTATTTCCCGGGCGGCCGTCCGGCGTTCCTCGCGGCCATGAATGCGAAAGCCAGGCAGCTCGGCATGACCGACACGCACTTTGAAAACCCCACGGGTTTGACGAGCCAGAACGTGTCGAGCGCGCGCGACCTCGTGAAGATGGTCAACGCGGCTTATCAGTATCCGGTGATCCGCAGGTTCTCGACCGACCACAGCTACGAGGTGTACACCGGCAAGCGCTCGCTGGCCTATAACAGCACCAATGCGCTGGTGCGCAATCCGACGTGGGACATCGGTCTGCAAAAGACCGGCTTCATCAACGAAGCGGGCGAGTGCCTCGTGATGCAGGCGACCATTCACGGCCGTCCGATGATCATGGTCCTGCTCGACTCGTCGGGTAAGTACTCGCGCTTCGCGGACGCCACGCGTCTGCGCACGTGGCTGGATAATGGCGGCGACCAGGCGCGTATTACCAGCGCGGACGCCGGCGGCCCGGGTACCTGAAGCTTTTCCCCGGTGGCCGGTTTTTGGACCGGCCGCATGAAAACAAAAAGCCTCGCATTTTTTGCGAGGCTTTTTTTGTTTTGAACGGAGGATGTGAAGTGCCGGCCTACGCGTGATGGCTATGCGAATGGTCCTGCGGGGGTTGCGGCCGATAGCCAAGCGACGCCGAAATCATCAGCGCGGTCTGGCTCAGCTGGCCAATCCAGGAGTCTTGCAGGCGGTCCGCCGGCGCCGACAGCGACAGACCGGCGACCAGCTTGCCGGTGTCGTCGTAGATACCGGCGGCGATGCAGCGCACGCCGAGTTCCAGTTCTTCGTTATCACGCGCGCACGCCTGCTGGCGCACATGCGACAACTCACGCTCCAGTTTGGTCAGGTCAGTGATGCTGTTCTGCGTGTGGCCCGACAAACCGGTCCGCGTCGCATAAGCTCGCACGCGGGTGGATTCGTCGGCGGCGAGGAACAGCTTGCCTACCGAGGTCAGATGCAACGGCGCCCGTCCGCCGATGGCGCGCACCACCTGCATGCCGGAACGCTCGGAATAAGCGCGCTCGATATACACGATCTCGTCGCCCTGGCGCACCGACAGATTCACCGTCTGGCCCGTCTGACGATGCAGTTCGCGCATCGGCGTGAGCGCCGCGTCGCGCACCGACAGGCGAGCCTTCACCAGATTGCCCAGTTCGAGCAGGCGCATGCCGAGACGGTATGTGCCGGGATCCGACCGGTCGACCAGCCGGCACATCACCATATCGTTCAGGATGCGGTGCGCGGTGGACGGATGCAGCTCCGTGCGGATGGCGAGTTCTTTCAGGCTGACCGGGTCGCTGTGCGCAGCGAGTGCGTCGAGCAAGCGCATCATGCGTTCGATCACCTGGATCGAAGTTTTGGGATCCGGGTTCGTATCGCTCATGGGAAGGAATCGGTTGACGCGTCAAACAGCGGAAATTGATTGTATCCCGTATTGTGAAAAGATGGAAAGCGGTTGGAACGTCTATTCCAAATTAAGTCGCTTTCGTCCTATGCCTTCCGGCCGTTGGTATTGTGCGGCAAACAGCGGATAATCAGGGACGTTTTCCCGAAGGAGGGCTCATGCGAGTCGGATTGTTCGTTACCTGCCTGATCGACCTGATGCGTCCCGAGATCGGTTTTTCGGTCATCAAACTGATCGAAGGCGCCGGATTCGAGGTGATGGTGCCGCCAGCGCAAACCTGTTGCGGGCAACCGGCGTACAACTCCGGGGAGCGGCGCATCGCGCGCGATCTGGCCGAGAAGACCTTGCGCGAGTTCGAGCAGTTCGATTACGTCGTGGTCCCGTCCGGTTCGTGCGGCGGCATGATCCGCGCGCATTACGCCGACCTCTTCGCCGACGATCCCGAACTGATGAACCGCTTCGGCCGGCTGCGCGCCAAGGTGTTCGAACTGACCGATTTCCTCGTGAACGTGGCCAAAGTGCAATTGCAGCCGGGCGAGTTCGCGGGTCAGGTCACGTACCACGATTCCTGCTCCGGGCTGCGGGAACTCGGCGTGAAGGCGCAGCCGCGCGCCTTGCTGGCGCAAGTCGGCGTGACCGTGAACGAGATGAAGGATTGCGAGCATTGCTGCGGCTTCGGCGGCACCTTCGCGGTCAAGTATGGGGATATCTCCACGGCGATAGTCGACGAAAAATGCGCGAATATTCGGGCAAGCGGCACCGGCGCGGTCGTGCTCGGCGATCTCGGCTGCATGCTCAATATCGAGGGCCGTTTGCGGCGGACCGGCGACGCCACCACGCGCGTGCTGCACATCGCGCAGGTGCTGGCCGGCGACGTGTAACGCGGGCGGCTGCACGTCCGCCTTTTTATCCAGATAGGCGCGCTTGACTCGTCCTAACTCGCGGTTCGCCCGCTTTGCCTGATTACGCACAAGGCCGCCATGCAAGTCCAATCGATGCAATTCAAGGCGCGCGCCGGTCAGAAACTCGCCGACCAGCGTCTGCAGCAGAATCTCACCAAGCTGTCGACCAAGTTCGTGTCGGCCCGCGCCACGGCCATGACCGCGATCGATTTTCCCGCCACGCGCGCCGCACTGAAGGAGCGCCGCAATCGCGCGCTGGAAAATCTCGACGTGTGGCTGGAAACTTTCGAGCGCGAAGCGGCGCGGCGCGGCGTGACGGTGCTGTTCGCCGAGACGACTCAGGAGGCCGCGCGGCTCGTCGGCGACATTGCTCGCCGGCACGAGGTAAAAAAGGTGATCAAGACCAAGTCGATGGTCACCGAAGAAATGCGCCTGAACGAAGTGCTCGGGCAGATGGGCGTGCAATCCATCGAAACCGATCTGGGTGAGTACATTCTGCAGATCAACGACAACGAGCCGCCGAGCCACATCATCGCGCCGGTCGTCCATAAAGATAAGGACGAGATCGCCGACCTGTTTGCTAAGACTCACAACCGCCCGCGCCTCACCGAAATCACCGACATGACGCGCGAAGCGCGCGAGATGTTGCGTCCGCATTTCATGACCGCGGACATGGGCGTGACCGGCGGCAATTTCGTGGTGGCGGAAACGGGCTCGGTCGTGCTGGTCACGAACGAGGGCAACGAGGGCATGTGCACCGTGATGCCACGCGTGCACGTGGCGGTGACGGGCATCGAGAAAGTGCTGCCCACACTTGAAGATCTGGCCACGGCGATGCGTCTCTTGCCGCGCTCGGCGACCGGGCAGGCCACCTCGAACTATTTTTCCGTGCTGACGGGGCCGCGCGGCGAGGGTGACCAGGACGGTCCCGAGCATATGTATGTGGTGCTCGTCGACGGCGGGCGCACGGGACTGATAGGCGGCGACTTCCAGGAAATGCTGAGATGCATCCGCTGCGGCGCGTGCATGAACCATTGTCCGGTGTATCAGAAGGTGGGCGGTCATGCATACGGCTGGGTCTATCCCGGCCCGATGGGTTCGGTATTGACGCCGAGCTATGTCGGCGTCGACAAGGCGCTGGATCTGCCGCAGGCCGCGACTTTGTGCGGCGAGTGCAATAGCGTGTGCCCGGTGGGGATTCCGCTCTCCGATCTGTTGCGCAAGCTGCGCGAGAAGCAGGTGGAGCGGCGTCTGCGGCCGTGGAAAGAGCGCGCCGGACTTGCGATATGGGGGTTTCTGGCGCTGCACCCGGATGCTTACGCGCTTTTCACTAAACTGGCTGTCCGTCTGCTGGAACGCATGGGCGGAAGAAACCGGTCGATCGCCAGGCTTCCGCTGGGCGGCGCGGGCTGGACCAATACGCGGGAGATGCCCGCTCCGGTCGGTCGGACGTTCAGGGAGTTGTACGCGGCGCAGCGCAGTCATATTGGCTGAGCGGGCGTCGGCGGCCAGACATTGCTATCGTCTTTTGCGATTCACTCGGCATTCAGCGTGAGCCGGTGGTTCCGGTATCGCGCTGTCCGATCTTGCGTCGAACCGCAAGGCAATCTGATCTCGCCTGATTTCGCCTGAGCGACCCGCACATTGCGGCCGCAGAAATTAGAACACGGTACGCCTGCGCATCAGCACACGCGTACCGCGCTTCCACCATACGGCTAGTCCAGATCAGTGATCCGTCATCTGGCCCGACTGGCGACCCGGCACCCCTCGCACGGGCGCACCGTTATTCCCGTTGCCGCGACCGCCGCCGGCTTGCTGCTGCGGCGGTGGAGGTGGCGGTGGGCTTCCAGCCCCCGGTCGTGGCGCGTTCGATCCGCTCGGCCCGCGCGGGCCGCCCGCGGCACCTTGCGGCGGCGGCCCGCCGCGCGATCCGCCATTCGGCTGGCCGTGCCAGCCGCCGTTATCGCCGTGGTTGCCGTTGTTTCCATAATTGCCGTTGTTCGGCCGGCCTCGATCGGGATAGCCGCCGTAGCCAGGGCCCGGGCCGTAATAGCGGCCCGGCCCGTCGTAGTAGCCAGGCCCCGAGTAGTTGCTATAGCCCATGTAGACATTGGTTTGCGGCACGACCGGCACACCGGTGGCGTAGCCATCGTAACCGTCGTAGCCGCTATAGCCGCCGCCGTAGCCGTTGCTGTACATCGGCGTGCCGTCCGGATAGACCGCGCAGCCGCCGAGCAGGGCAGCGACGGCGAGGCAGGCGAGTGGTGCAAAAACAAAGCGTTTCATGTGATCGACCGATGCGAGGTTTTGTTTCTGTGAGACCGCTATTATCGCTATCCGTCGCGAGAGCTTTGTATGTGTTTGTAAGGATTTCTTTTTTGTGCCATGACGCGCGTCGGGGCCGTGCGTTGCGAAAAGTGAATTCACTGTTCCACTCAGCGCAACGGTCTATCTCGCGCCAGTAGGTTTTTCCCGATTGTGAATTTCTATAAGATTTCGACTGGGCATAGTGGGTAACGAACTCATCTGCCCCCAATCGGAAGAATCGACATCATGAAAAAGACAATATCGGTGTACTGGCCCCTTGCCATCGTTGTGCCGCTCGCTGCGGCTGCTTATCTCCATATTTGTGGCGACGCTGCATCGCGCGTCCCGCAAGCTCCGCTCGCTGCCGACCAGTTGACGGCTGAACTCGCGCGTGCCGTTTCGTACGGCATGATCGACGATGCCTCGACTTTGCGCGCGAAACCGATGCGCGCCGCTACGGCGATGCCGGTCGCGGAAGCGTCGTAAGCACGAGCTGAGCGCGACCGGGATCGGCCGCCATACCGAACGCCATGCTCGTGCCAGCCGCAGGCGAGTTTCCGGCCAGCTTTGTATAATCGCGGCAACATTTACTAACAGTCAGCCTGCGCGCGTCACTCGGCTAAAAATCCTTCGATGAAAACCGTATCCATCTGCTTTGTCTGCCTCGGGAACATCTGTCGTTCGCCGACCGCGGAAGGTGTGATGCGTCATCTGGTAGACGAGGCGAAGCTCGCGGAACGCATTGTGATCGATTCCGCCGGAACGGGTGACTGGCACATCGGCGAGCCGCCGGACGAGCGCGCGCAGCTGGCAGCCGGCCAGCGCGGGTACGAGCTCGCGGGCTTGCGCGGCCGCCAGATCGCCGCGGCGGATTTCGACCGCTTCGACCTGCTGATCGCCATGGACGACAAGAACATCGTCGCCTTGCGTCAGATCTGCCCGCCGCACCAACGCGACAAGATCCGTCTGCTGATGGAATTCGTCCCGGAAACGGACGCCCGCTGGAGTGGCGCCCGCGAAGTCGTCGATCCGTATTTTGGCGGCGCGGAAGGCTTCGAGCAGGTGCTGGATCAGTGTGAAGTTGCCTGCCGCGGCCTCATCGCGGCGCTGCGTCCCCAGTTGCTTGCATAGAATCCGGCGAGAAAGCGCGCCGAGCTTATCTAGCAATTAAGCAAATGACCCAAATCGCGGTAGGGATACTTGACTAAATCGCTCATGTATTTATACTTGACAAAACTTGTCGAGAATTGCGGTTCCCACACCATATGAGACTCACCACGAAAGGCCGTTTCGCCGTCACGGCGATGATTGACCTGGCACTGCGCCAGGAGCAGGGCCCGGTGACGCTTGCGGGTATCAGCCAGCGCCAGCACATTTCCCTGTCGTACCTCGAGCAGCTGTTTGGCAAGCTGCGTCGTCATGAAATCGTCGAGTCCGTGCGCGGACCGGGCGGCGGCTACAATCTCGCCCGCCGCGCTGAAGACGTGACCGTGGCTGACATCATCATCGCGGTCGACGAGCCGCTCGACGCCACCCAATGCGGCGGCAAGGGCTCGTGCGAGGGCACCAAACAGCACGACGGCCACTGCATGACGCACGAACTGTGGTCCACGCTGAACCAGAAAATGGTCGAGTACCTCGATTCGGTCTCGCTGAAGGATCTGGTCGATCAGCAGCGCTCGCGGGAAGGCGAGCCGGCCGTGATACGCGATAGACGCAACGAAGCGCCGGCGGTTGAACCCGTCCGCGTGGCGCCGAAAGGGCCGAATTCAGTTTTCAACATGGCCGGTTCCTAGGCGCGGTATCGAGCAGTCACCGCAGCCTGATAAGAAACCCAGAAGCCAGAGCACACGACGTCCCCGGAGCAATTGATGAACAACGACACTCTCCATCTGCCCATCTACATGGACTACAGCGCGACGACGCCGATCGATCCGCGCGTGGTGGACAAGATGATTCCGTATCTGCGCGAGCAGTTCGGCAACCCCGCATCGCGCAGCCACTCGTATGGCTGGGCGGCGGAGCGCGCAGTCGAAGAAGCGCGTGAGAATGTCGCCGCGCTGGTGAACGCCGATCCGCGCGAAATCATCTGGACCTCGGGTGCCACCGAGTCGGACAACCTGGCGATCAAGGGTGCCGCGCACTTCTACAAGAGCAAAGGCAAGCACATCATCACGGTGAAGACCGAGCACAAGGCCGTGCTCGACACCTGCCGCGAACTCGAACGCGAAGGCTTCGAAGTCACGTATCTGGACGTTAAAGACGACGGTCTGATCGACCTCGAAAAGTTCAAGGCCGCGTTGCGTCCGGACACGATTCTGGTGTCGGTCATGTCGGTGAACAACGAGATCGGCGTGATCCAGGACATCGAAGCGATCGGCGAGATCACGCGTGAAAAAGGCATCATTTTTCACGTCGACGCGGCGCAAGCCACCGGCAAGATCGCGATCGATCTGCAAAAGCTGAAGGTCGACCTGATGTCGTTCTCGGCGCACAAGACGTATGGCCCGAAGGGCATCGGTGCGCTGTACGTGCGCCGCAAACCGCGCATTCGTATCGAAGCGCAGATGCACGGCGGCGGTCACGAGCGCGGCATGCGTTCGGGCACGCTGGCCACGCACCAGATCGTCGGCATGGGCGAAGCGTTCCGTATCGCGCGTGAAGAAATGGCGACGGAAAACGAGCGCGTTCGCATGCTGCGCGACCGTCTGCTGCGCGGCCTGTCGGAAATGGAAGAAGTGTATGTGAACGGCGACATGGAAAAGCGTGTGCCGCACAACCTGAACATCAGCTTCAATTTCGTCGAAGGCGAGTCGCTGATCATGGCGGTGAAGGACGTGGCGGTGTCGTCCGGCTCGGCTTGCACATCGGCTTCGCTGGAACCGTCGTATGTGCTGCGCGCGCTGGGCCGCAACGACGAGCTGGCGCACAGCTCGATCCGCTTCACGGTGGGCCGCTTCACGACCGAGCAGGATGTCGATTACGTGATCAACCTGCTGAAGACCAAGATTTCGAAGCTGCGCGATCTGTCGCCGCTGTGGGAAATGCACAAGGACGGGATCGATATTTCGACCATCCAGTGGGCAGCGCACTGACGCGCCGTTTGGACGACGTCGAATTCATCGAATTGCGAATTGCAGGTTGAAACGAATCAAGGAGTGTCATCATGGCTTATAGCGACAAGGTTCTGGACCACTACGAAAACCCGCGCAACGTCGGTTCCTTCGCGAAGGACGACGATGCGGTCGGCACCGGCATGGTCGGCGCGCCGGCATGCGGCGACGTCATGAAGTTGCAGATCCGCGTGGGCGCGGACGGCATCATCGAAGACGCGAAGTTCAAGACGTATGGCTGCGGTTCGGCAATTGCGTCGAGCTCGCTCGTCACCGAATGGGTGAAGGGCAAGACGCTCGATCAAGCCATGTCGATCAAGAACACGCAGATCGCCGAAGAACTGGCGCTGCCGCCGGTGAAGATCCACTGCTCGATCCTCGCGGAAGACGCGATCAAGGCAGCGGTCGCCGACTACAAGCAACGTCACGGTGAAGCCGCTTCGGTCGAAGGCGACAAGCAACACGCTTAACCAGAGCGGCGGTTGCGGCGCGGTTTCAGGTAAATCGAAACGGACGAAGGCGTGGAATCACGCCAGCCGTCCGGCACGAACGATATTTGGTGCAGGCAGGGTAGCAGCGCGTGAGCGGGTAGAGGCATGGCCGGCACACTCTGCGCAATGAGAAACGCTATGGCAATTACGTTGACCGAAAAGGCAGCACAGCACGTCCAGAAGTATCTGAACCGTCGCGGTAAAGGCGTCGGCTTGCGCGTCGGCGTGCGCACCACCGGTTGCTCCGGCTTGGCTTACAAGCTCGAGTACGTGGATGAACTCGCGCCCGAAGACGAAGTGTTCGAATGCAACGGCGTGAAGCTCATTGTCGACCCTAAGAGCCTCGCCTATATCGACGGCACCGAACTCGACTTCGCACGTGAAGGGTTGAACGAAGGCTTCAAGTTCAACAACCCGAACGTGAAGGACGAATGCGGTTGCGGCGAATCGTTCCGCGTGTAAATCGGGACATTCCGCGTGCAGCGGATCAAAGGCGGCGCGTGCCGCCTTTTTAGTTTGATCCGCGAATTCGCTTATGCCACCGGGCTCCGCTTCGACGAGCCGCGTTTTTTAGACTGCACTCCGGTGCGCTTTCCTGAACGGACTTCTTCTATCCGATGGCCTCGCTGAACGACAGCCACTTCGACCTGTTCGATCTGCCGGCGCAATTCGCGCTCGACGCCTCCGCGCTCGACCATGCCTACCGCACGGTCCAGGCGCAAGTGCATCCGGACCGCTTCGCGGCGGCCGGCGACGCGCAAAAGCGCATTGCGATGCAATGGGCGACGCGCACCAACGAGGCGTATCAGACGTTGCGCGATCCGTTAAAGCGCGCCACCTATTTGCTGCATCTGCGCGGCATCGACGTCGGCGCGAACGACAATACGGCGATGGAGCCGGCGTTCCTGATGCAGCAGATGGAATGGCGCGAAGGCATCGAAGACGCGGCTGCGGCGAAGAACGTCGACGCGCTCGACGCCTTGCTCACTGAACTGCGCGACGAAGAGCGCATGCGTTTCGACAAGCTCGGCGCGTTGCTCGACAGCGGCGCGAATCAGGCCGCGGGCGAGGCCGTGCGGCAGTTGATGTTTATTGAACGGGTGGCGTCGGAAATCGGCACGCAGATCGAGCGGCTCGAAAACTAGCGAGCCCGAGCGCGC
The DNA here is from genome assembly GCF_042680985.1 of Paraburkholderia dipogonis. Taxonomy (NCBI): domain Bacteria; kingdom Pseudomonadati; phylum Pseudomonadota; class Betaproteobacteria; order Burkholderiales; family Burkholderiaceae; genus Paraburkholderia; species Paraburkholderia dipogonis. Next base: position 241,476 of record NZ_JBHUFR010000016.1, read on the forward strand.
CGCGCGTGCGGCAATGGCCGCCAGAAAAGCCGTAGCATTACATCCAGCAACGCGAAAATTCAGGACGGGGCCGAGCGGCCCCGAGAAGATCCAGATGGCCCTACTGCAAATCTCTGAACCCGGCATGGCGCCGGCGCCCCACCAGCGGCGTCTGGCGGTCGGTATCGATCTCGGCACCACCAATTCCCTCGTCGCCGCCGTGCGCAGCGGCGTGCCCGACGTGCTGCCCGACGCGGACGGCCATGCGCTGCTGCCGTCGGTGGTGCGCTACCTCGAAAAAGGCGGCCGGCGTATCGGCCGCACCGCCAAGGCCGAGGCGGCGAGCGATCCGCGCAACACGATCGTCTCGGTCAAGCGCTTCATGGGCCGTGGCAAGGCGGAGGTGGAGGGCGCCGAAAACGCGCCGTACGATTTCGTCGATGCACCCGGCATGGTGCAGATCCGTACCATCGACGGCGTGAAGAGCCCGGTCGAAGTGTCGGCCGAAATTCTGGCGACGCTGCGCCAGCGCGCCGAAGACACGCTCGGCGACGAACTGGTCGGCGCGGTAATCACGGTGCCGGCGTATTTCGACGAAGCCCAGCGTCAGGCGACCAAGGACGCAGCGCGTCTGGCTGGCCTGAACGTGCTGCGCCTCCTGAACGAACCGACCGCGGCCGCGATCGCCTACGGCCTCGACAACGGTTCCGAGGGGCTTTATGCCGTGTACGACCTCGGCGGCGGCACCTTCGACCTGTCGATTCTCAAGCTCACCAAAGGCGTGTTCGAAGTGCTAGCGGCCGGCGGCGACTCCGCGCTCGGCGGCGACGATTTCGATCACGCGCTGTATCGCCATGTGCTGGAGCAGGCCGGCATCGCGCCGCAAACACTCGCGCCGGAAGATGTGCGCCTGCTGCTGGACAGCGTGCGCGAGGCCAAGGAGGCCCTGTCCGACGCGCCGAATGCGAAGCTGCAAGCCGAGCTTTCGAACGGCGCCAGGCTCGATCTGACGATCGACGAAGCCACTTTCGAGGCGATCACACAGGCGCTCGTGCAGCGCACGCTCGGCCCGACGAAAAAGGCGCTGCGCGACGCCAAAGTCACGACGAAAGAAATCAAGGGCGTGGTGCTGGTCGGCGGCGCGACGCGCATGCCGGTGATTCGTCGCGCGGTCGAGTCGTTCTTCGGCCAGCCGCCCTTGATCAATCTCGACCCGGATCAGGTGGTCGCGCTCGGCGCCGCGATCCAGGCCGATCTGCTCGCGGGCAACCGCGGCGCGGACGGCGACGAATGGCTTCTGCTCGACGTGATTCCGCTCTCGCTCGGCGTCGAGACGATGGGCGGTCTGACCGAGAAAATCATCCCGCGTAATTCGACGATTCCGGTCGCGCGCGCGCAGGATTTCACGACTTTCAAGGACGGCCAGACGGCCATGGCGATCCACGTCGTGCAAGGCGAGCGCGAGCTCGTCAGCGACTGCCGCTCGCTCGCGCGTTTCGAGCTGCGCGGCATTCCGCCGATGGCGGCCGGCGCCGCGCGCATCCGCGTGACCTACCAGGTGGACGCCGACGGCCTGCTGTCCGTGTTCGCGCGCGAACAGGGCTCGGGCGTGGAAGCATCGGTGGTGGTCAAGCCGTCCTACGGTCTCGCGGATGACGACATCGCCCGCATGCTCGAAGACAGTTTCTCGACCGCTGAAGTCGACATGCGCGCGCGTGCGTTGCGCGAAGCGCAAGTCGAAGCGCGCCGTCTCGTGGAAGCCACCGACGCCGCGCTCGCCGCCGACGCCGAACTGCTCGACGACACCGAGCGTGCCGAGCTCGACGCGCTCCTCGATGCATTGCGCAACGTCGTGCAAAGCGACGACGTCGACGTGATCGAAGCCGCCACCAAAACGCTCGCCGAAGGCACCGACGAATTCGCCGCCCGCCGCATGAACAAGGGCATTCGTCGCGCGCTCGCCGGCCGCAAGCTCGACGAGATCTGAGCCTTGCGCTGACGGCAGACCGCCTCGATTTGCGAGAGGCCGCCGCAAAAAACCGAATCGTGCCGCGTGGACTTAAAAAGTCCGCGCGGCGCCAGTAAAATGGTACGGAGCCTGTTTGCGGCCGCCGTGCCGCAGACCCAAACGGAAAATGTATGCCTCAAATCGTTGTGCTGCCTCACGTCGAACTGTGCCCGGAAGGCGCGGTGATCGATGCCGTGCCCGGCAAGAGCATTTGCGACAACCTGCTCGAACACGGCATTGAAATCGAGCACGCGTGCGAGAAGTCGTGCGCCTGCACGACCTGTCACGTGATCGTGCGTGAGGGTTTCGCCGCCTTGACGCCGTCGGAGGAAGACGAGGACGATCTGTTGGACAAGGCGTGGGGGCTCGAACCGGCCTCGCGTCTGTCGTGCCAGGCCATGGTGCCGGCTGAGCAGGATCTGGTTGTCGAAATCCCTCGCTACTCGATCAATCACGCGAAGGAAAATCACTAACAGGAGGATGCAGCCATGAAGTGGACCGATACGCAAGACATCGCGATGGCCCTGACTGACAAGCACCAGGACATCGATCCGCAACAGGTGCGCTTCACCGACTTGCACCGCTGGGTCACCGAACTGGAAGGATTCGACGACGATCCTAACCGGTCGAACGAAAAGATCCTCGAGGCGATTCAGGCTGCATGGATTGAAGACGCGGATTACTGAGCGTCACTGAGTTTTCCGGCGCCGGTCAGCGAGTTGATTGCGCTTCCGGTTGCGGCAAAGAAAAAGGCGATTCCATTTGGAATCGCCTTTTTTGCGTCTGGCGGAAAGTCACCCCGCGTGCGGTTAGCTTGCCACGAGCGTGCCGTTCTGAATCCGAACACGCTGACCTTGCTGGAACGGCGGCGCTTCATGGTAAGTGAAATAACGCGTCTTGCCGTTTTCCATCCGCACACGCACGGAATACGACGTGGTGCTGCGGATATGTTTTTCCACCGAGTTGCCGGCAAGGCCGCCGCCGAGCGCGCCGAGAACGGTCATCGCAGTGCGGCCGTTGCCGCTGCCGAACTGATTGCCGACCACGCCGCCGGCCACCGCGCCGCCGACCGCGCCGATGCCGGTGCCATGACCTTCCTGACGCACCGCCGAGATGGCCTCGACTGTCCCGCAACTCGAGCAGTAGGCGGGTTGCGGTGGCGGTTGCTGTGCGTAGTTAGGTGCCGGCTGCGCCTGTTGCTGCTGAGCGTATTGCTGCTGTGCGGGCGCAGGCGCCGGCGCGGGTCGCGGCTGTTGCGCGGCCTGCTGCTGGGCTGCCTGTTGCTGCGCGGCCTGTTGCGCCGTCAGATTGGCGGGCGCCGCCGAATCGACCACACCCGGCGGCGTGGCTTGTGTCGCCACCTGCGCAGCTTGCGTTTGATCGTTTTGCGCGCCGCTACTGGACGCCTTCGTGAACAGGCCGGTTACGGCCGCCGTCGCGGCAAGGCTTGCGATGATCACCGCGCCGGCAGCGGTCGCGACGAGCGGGTGAATCCGGCGCGGTTGCGCAGGCTGAGCGGACTGCGTGGTGGGTTGCGTGTTTGGATTGTCCATTTTGGCCTCCGTTTTCAACGGGAGTCGACTTTTGGTAAGACCGAGTGTCGGATAAATCGATTGTCTGAGGGTTTCAATTTGTAACGATTTCCGCTCAAGCATCGCGCCGACTCGCATGGAAGCCGCGCAACGCGGCCGGGCGCCGCTTCCGGCAAGCGCTCGTGCAATGAACGTCCGTAGTCGAATCATCGCACAGCATGCAGCTTTTACCGATGGTTACAAACCGTCAGGCGGGCGCCACACACACACGAAGCAGCAAGAAAAACGCCCGGCATCGAGCCGGGCGTTTGCACATGCTTTGCACCGCGCTGCGTTCAGTCTTCGCGACGCAGATGCGGGAACAGAATCACGTCGCGGATGCTCGGGCTGTCGGTCAGCATCATGACCAGACGGTCGATGCCGATACCGCAACCGCCCGCCGGCGGCATGCCGTATTCGAGCGCGCGAATGTAGTCCGCGTCGTAGAACATCGCTTCTTCGTCGCCGGCCTCTTTCTGATCGACCTGCTTCTTGAAGCGCGCTGCCTGGTCTTCCGGATCGTTCAGTTCCGAGAAGCCGTTGGCGATTTCACGACCGGTGATGAACAGCTCGAAACGCTCAGTGATGCCTTCCACCTTGTCCGACGCGCGCGCGAGCGGCGACACTTCAATCGGGTAGTCGATGATGTACGTCGGCTCCCACAATTGCGACTCGGCGGTTTCTTCGAACAACGCCAGTTGCAGCGAACCGACACCGGCGTTCAGGAACTGCGGCTGCGACGCATCCACGCCGAATTTCTTCAACTCGGTGCGCAGGAAGGCGCTGTCGGCGAGTTGCTCGTTTGTGTACTGCGGTGCGTACTTCTGGATGGCTTGCGTGATCGTGAGGCGATGGAACGGCTTCGCCAGATCGAGTTCTCGGCCCTGGTACGTGATCGTGGCGGTGCCCAAAGCATCGATCGCGGCCTGACGGATCAACTGCTCGGTGAAGTCCATCAGCCACTTGTAATCGGTGTACGCGGCGTAGAACTCGATCATCGTGAATTCCGGATTGTGGCGCACGGACACGCCCTCATTGCGGAAGTTACGGTTGATCTCGAACACACGCTCGAAGCCGCCGACCACCAGGCGCTTCAGATACAACTCCGGCGCAATGCGCAGGAACATCTGCATGTCGAGTGCGTTGTGGTGCGTGGTGAACGGCTTGGCCGCGGCGCCGCCCGGAATGGGGTGCAGCATGGGCGTTTCGACTTCCATGAAGTCGGCATTTGCCATGAAGTTGCGGATCGACGAAATGGCCTTGGTGCGCGCGACGAACGTCTTGCGCGTTTCCGGCGTGACGATCAGATCGACATAGCGCTGGCGGTATTTCATTTCCTGGTCGGCGAGACCGTGGAACTTGTCCGGCAGCGGACGCAGCGACTTCGAAAGCAGACGCAGTTCCGTGCATCGCACCGAGAGTTCGCCCTTGTTGGTGCGGAACAGCACGCCGCGCGCCGCGACGATGTCGCCCATGTCCCACTTCTTGAAGGCGTCGTACTTTTCCTGGCCGACGTCGGCGGGCGTGATGAAGAACTGGATCTGACCCGAGCCGTCGCGCACCGTCGCGAAGCTCGCCTTGCCCATCACGCGCTTGAGCATCATGCGGCCGGCAATCGCGACTTCGAGCGGATTCGCTTCGAGCGCTTCCTTGTCGGATTGCTCGTATTGCGATTGCAGATCTTCGGCGTGATGCGTGGGGCGGAAATCGTTCGGATAGGCGACGCCTTGCTCACGCAGTTCGCGCAGCTTCTCGCGGCGCTCGGTCATGATCTTGTTGTCGTCCATCTCGGGTGCGGCAGTCGGCTGGGCCGCATTAGGCTGGGCCGCATTAGGCTGGGTCGGTTCGGTCATGATGTTTGATATTCGGTGGCCCGCGCGGAATGCCTCGCGTGCGGGTGGCCAGTCAGTGTGAAAACCTCAGGCGTTGGAAAAATTTCGGCGAAAGCGGCGGCGCGGTAGCACAGGCAAAACGCGCCGCGCTGAACCGCACCGCTTGCGCCGGCATTATCCCGAAGTGGCCGAAGCGGCTTCGGGTAAAGCCGGCATCAAGTCAGACGCCCTGTTTCAGGCTGGCGCTGATGAACGGATCGAGGTCGCCGTCGAGCACGCTCTTGGTATTGCTGATTTCGACGTTGGTGCGCAAATCCTTGATGCGGCTGTTGTCCAGCACGTACGAGCGGATCTGATGACCCCAGCCCACATCGGTCTTGCCGGCTTCGAGCTTGTCCTGCTCTTCCTGACGCTTGCGGATTTCCGCTTCGTATAAGCGTGATTTCAGCATGGCCATGGCTTCGGCGCGGTTGCGGTGCTGCGACCGGTCGTTCTGGCACTGCACGACGATGCCCGACGGCATGTGCGTGATACGCACCGCGGAGTCGGTCTTGTTGATGTGCTGACCGCCCGCGCCGGACGCGCGGTACGTGTCGATACGCAGATCGGCCGGGTTGATGTCGACTTCGATCGAGTCGTCGATTTCCGGGTACACGAACACCGACGAGAATGACGTATGACGGCCGCCCGACGAGTCGAACGGCGACTTGCGCACGAGGCGGTGCACGCCGGTTTCGGTGCGCAGAAAGCCGTACGCGTATTCGCCCTCGATCTTGATGGTGGCGTTCTTGATGCCCGCGACGTCGCCGTCGGTCTGTTCCAGCACTTCGGTCTTGAAGCCCTTGCGCTCGCAGTAGCGCAGATACTGGCGCAGCAGCATGGACGCCCAGTCGCACGCCTCGGTGCCGCCGGCGCCGGCCTGGATGTCCAGGAAGGCATTGTTCGGATCCGCCGGGTTCGCGAACATGCGGCGGAATTCCATGTCGGCCACACGCTGTTCGATGCCTTGCGCGTCGGATTCGCAGGCGAGGAGCGTTTCCTCGTCGTCTTCCTCGCGGGCCATGTCGAACAGGTCCTGCGCGTCGCGCAGGTCGTTATCGAGCGACGTGAGTTTGCCGACCGTGTCGTCGAGCAGCTTCTTTTCCCGGCCGAGGGCCTGGGCGTGCTTCGAGTCGTTCCAGACGTCCGGGTCTTCGAGTTCCCGGTTGACTTCGATTAGACGCAGTGCTTTGTCGTCGTAGTCAAAGATACCCCCGTAGCGAGTCCGCGCGAGTGCGCAGGTCCGCCAGTGAGGCTTCGATCGCGTTGAGACGTTCCGCTTCCATGTCGATCTTTTATAGCTTCGTAAAAAGGGGAAATTATAGCCGATCGGCGTGCCGGGCCGGCGGCTGTCGAGCGATCCGGCGCGTGTTTGCGGTTGATTTTGCGGAGATTTTCGAGGCTTTCGGTGCGGCGGGGCCGGCACGGCCGGCGGGCCGTTCGACGCGCCGGCGTCGACTCATCGCCTGCCCATTGGTGGCGTGAGGTCCGCGCTTCAGCTTGCGATTGCAACTCGCTTAGTCCGGCTGGGTTTTTCAGCCGGCCGCCTTAGCTCGCCGCGTGCTCGACGATCAACTGCACGCGCGACACACCGTTCCACGTATCGCTCGCGAGGCGATAGGCGACAGTGGTGCGCGCGGGCAGGGTGTCCGTGTGATTGAACCAGATCGCGTTGAAGCGCTGGCGTCCGCGCACGAGTTGCAGTTTCAGGTGCTTGTCCTTCACGAGCGCCTGCGAGGCAATGTCGAATTCGCCCGAAAACACCGGCGCCGGAAAGCCTTGGCCCCACACCGCGGCGTCGAGCATTTCGACGAATTGCGGCGTGAAATACGCGTCTTCCAGTTCGCCGTCGGTTTCCACGGTGCGCGAGAGCGCGTCCTCGGACAGCCATTCGCGGCCGACCGCTTCGAACGCGGCCGTGAAGCGCGGCACGTCGGCGGCGGCGAGCGTGAGGCCCGCGGCCATCGCGTGGCCGCCGAATTTGACGATCAGGCCCGGCTCGCGCTTCGAGATCAGATCGAGCGCGTCGCGCAGATGGAAGCCCGAGATGGAGCGGCCCGAGCCTTTGACGGTCTGGCCGCTGTCGTCGGCGAGCGCGAAGGTGAACGACGGCCGGTGGAATTTCTCCTTTAACCGCCCGGCGACGATGCCGATCACGCCCTGGTGCCAGCCCGGATTGAACAGCGTGATGGTGGTCGCGCCGTCCGGGTTGATTGCCGACAGGTCTTCGAGCGCCTGCTGCTGCATGCCGGCTTCGATCTCACGGCGTTCGCGATTCATCGTGTCGAGTTGCTGCGCGAGATCCCATGCGCGGCCGATGTCGTCCGTGGTCAGGCATTCGATTCCGAGCGACATGTCCGACAGGCGGCCCGCCGCGTTCAGGCGCGGCCCGAGCGCGAAGCCGAGGTCGAAGCCCGACGCGCTGCGGGCTTCGCGCGCGGCGGCGCGAAACAACGCGGCGATGCCCGGCTGCATCTTGCCCTTGCGGATGCGCTGCAACCCTTGCGCGACCAGCACGCGGTTATTGCCGTCGAGCTTGACCACGTCCGCGACCGTGCCGAGCGCGACCAGATCGAGCAGGCCATCCAGGCGCGGTTCGGGAAACGCGTCGTTGAAGGCGCCACGGCGACGCAATTCCGCGCGCAGTGCGAGCAACACATAAAACATCACGCCGACGCCCGCGATGCACTTGCTCGGGAACGTACAGCCCGGCTGGTTCGGATTGACGATTGCGCGGGCGGCCGGCAGTTCGTCGCCGGGCAGGTGGTGGTCGGTGACCAGCACGTCGATGCCGAGCGCGTTGGCTGCTTCCACGCCGTCGACGCTGGCGATGCCGTTATCCACTGTGATCAACAGATCCGGTTTGCCCGACGCGTTGCGCGCGGCCAGCGCGACGATCTCGGGCGTCAGGCCGTAGCCGTACTCGAAGCGGTTCGGCACCAGATACTCGATGCGCCCGCCGAACATGCGCAGGCCGCGCACGGCGACTGCGCAGGCGGTCGCGCCGTCGCAATCGTAATCGGCGACCACCAGCATGCGGCGCTTCTGCTGGATCGCGTCGGCGAGCAGAGCGGCGGCGTCTTCACAACCCTTGAGCGCGACCGGCGGTACGAGCCGCGCGAGGCCGGTTTCGATTTCGTCCGGCATGCACACGCCGCGCGACGCGTAGAGGCGCGCGAGTACCGGATGCAGGCCGTGGCGGGTGAGGATTTCGGCGTCGACGGGAGAGCAGGCGCGCGTAACGATTCGAGTCATTCGGAGAGGCCGTGAGTCATTCGTTGATTCAATCAATCATTCGATGAAGAGCGAGGCGAGCACACGCCGCCGCCAGAATTTGCGCAGATCGCCGCGGGTGACCGACAGCGTCACCGAGCCGGTGTCGCCGCACAAGGTCAGCCCGAGTTCGGCGAGATCGCCGGATTGCAGCGCGGCGAGCGCCGGTTCGAACCAGTCGGTCTGCATGGCGGCGAAGGCGTCGTTCCAGCGCGCCCAGTCCTGCTCGATGTAGGGCGCGGAGAACGGATCGAGTTCGACCAGCGTCGGCCCGTTTGTGTTCGTGTTTGCATTGGCGTCGGCGTTGAGCCCGGACGCGCCACGCAGAACGTTATCCGACGCGCCGCGCGCAGCGCCAGCCGCCGGCAGTGCCGCAAACGACGCCGGCGGCGCAGCCGCAGCGACGCCCGCGGTCATCGCCAGACCGCGCGTCGCGGCTGCATCGGAGAACACTCGTGCGAACGGACTGCGTACCGGCTGCGCCGCGCCCTGCGCGTGAAACCAGATCGAATTGACGGCAGGCAGGCCGCGCGCCTCGCGCGCTTCGTTGACCGGGTGCTCGAACCAGGCCATCTGCACTTCGTTCTGCAGCTTCATCCAGGCGCGCGAACGCTCGCCGGAATGCGCCTCGTGCGGCAGCCAGATTTCGATGTTGCGCCCGCTCGCGCGCAATGGCGACGCGCCGGCGAGCGTGCCGAAGCCGTCGCCCGACAGATACCAGCGCGCGGGCCGCGGCGCTTCGATACGCACGCCGAGTTCCTCGATCAACGGCCGCGCGACCGCGAGCAGCGCGCCGGCTTCGTCGTCGGACAGGTCGAGCGAGGCCGGGTCGATCAGCACCAGATGGTCGTGCGCGATCCGCACGTGCACCGGCTGCACGCAAGCCCATGTGGCGGTGCCGGGTTCGCCGCCGTCGGCGCGCAGCATGTAGGGCGCGAGCGGCGCTTCATCGGCGGCGGCCGCGCCGCTGGGCAACGCGCCGAATTGGCGCGCCACCCAGCGCTCGTGCGGCAGCGTGCGCTGAAAGTCTTCGCCGACCACGCGCTCCACCAGCGTCGCGCGCGCGATCAGCCGGTCGAGCGCCGGACTGCGGATGTCGTGGAGGGCGGTGGAGGCGTCCGCTGCGGCGGGCAGCGCGAAGGGCAGGAGAAGATGGAGACGGTTGGCGAGCATGATGCTGCGCATTGTAGGGCAAAGCGCGTGAGGATTTGCACGCCCCGGCCGCACCTGCCGTCCAGACTGCCTTTGAGCGAAGCGGCCGGATTGTATGGCAAACTTCGCGCTTGATTGACCGGTGGCGAGAGGCTGGCGGCATGTCCCGCGCATTGCTACGCAACGGCGCGCCGCACCGGAACCATCCGCGCCGCAACGACACCAACAATCACGACGCTCGGGCCGCACGAAAGGCGCTTCACGCCTTCGTGCGCGGCACAAAGCCGAAGAACGCAGAAAAGGATTCGCTTGAAATTTCCCTACGAATGGCAGATTGGCTGGCGCTACACCCGCGCCGGCAAACGCACGACCGGTAACGGCTTCATTTCCTTCATCGCGCTCGTGTCGATGTCGGGCATTGCGCTCGGCGTCGCCGCGCTGATCGTCGTGTTGTCCGTGATGAACGGTTTTCAGAAAGAGGTGCGCGACCGCATGCTGTCGGTGCTCGCGCACGTCGAAATCTTTTCGCCGACCGGCTCGATGCCCGACTGGCAGCTCACCGCCAAAGAAGCCCGCCAGAACAAGGAAGTGATTGGCGCGGCGCCGTATGTCGAAGCCCAGGCGCTGCTCACGCGCCAGGACGCGGTGAGCGGGGTGGCGCTGCGCGGCGTCGAGCCGTCGCTGGAGCCGCAGGTGTCCGATATCGGTAAGGAGATGAAAGGCGGCAGTCTGAATGCGCTGGTGCCGGGCGACTTCGGCATCGTGCTGGGCGCCGACCTCGCCACCAATCTCGGCGTGACGGTCAACGACAAGATCACGCTGGTCGCGCCGGAAGGCACCATCACGCCGGCCGGCATGCTGCCGCGGCTAAAACAGTTCACGGTGGTGGGTATCTTCGAATCGGGTCACTACGAATACGACAGCACGCTCGCGCTGATCAACATCAAGGACGCGCAGGCGCTGTTCCGGCTGCCCGCGCCGACCGGCGTGCGGCTGCGCCTGACCGACATGCAGCGCGCGCCGGAAGTCGCGCATCAGCTTGCCCGCAGCCTGTCCGGCGATTTGTATATTCGCGACTGGACGCAGCAGAACAAGACCTGGTTCTCGGCGGTGCAGATCGAAAAACGCATGATGTTCATCATCCTCACGCTGATCATCGCGGTGGCGGCGTTCAATCTGGTGTCGTCGCTCGTGATGACGGTGACCAACAAGCAGGCCGACATCGCGATTCTGCGCACGCTCGGCGCGCAGCCCGGTTCGATCATGAAGATTTTCGTGGTGCAGGGCGTGACGATCGGTTTTATCGGCACGGCCACCGGCGTCGCGCTCGGCTGCCTGATCGCGTGGAGCATTCCATGGCTCGTGCCGATGATCGAGCATCTGCTCGGCGTGCAGTTCCTGCCGCCGTCGGTGTATTTCATTAGCGAACTGCCGTCCGAACTGGTGCCGGCCGACGTCGCGCGAATCGGCGTCATCGCCTTCGTGATGTCCGCGCTGGCCACGTTGTACCCGAGCTGGCGTGGTGCGAAAGTCCGTCCCGCGGAGGCACTGCGCTATGAATGACCGTTCCGCTAACCTGTCCATGGCTTCTTCCGACACCGTGCCGCATCCCTACGTGCTGGAAGCAACCGGCATTTCCAAGTCGTTCGTGCAGGGCGGCCTGAACGTGACGGTGCTCAACAACACGGAGCTGAGCGTGCGGCGTGGCGAGAAGCTCGCGATCGTCGGCGCGTCGGGCTCCGGCAAGAGCACGCTGCTGCACGTGCTCGGCGGCCTCGACGATCCAAGCGCCGGCCATGTCTCGGTGATGGGCAAGCCCTTCACCAGGCTCTCCGAGCGCGAACGCAACGACCTGCGCAATCGCGCGCTGGGTTTCGTGTATCAGTTCCACCATCTGCTGCCGGAGTTCACCGCGCTCGATAACGTCGCGATGCCGCTGCGGATCCGCCGCATGACGACCGAAGCGTCGCGCCGCGAAGCGCTCGCGGTGCTGGAGCGCGTCGGCATGGGGCATCGCGCGAAGCATCGTCCGGGCGAGCTGTCGGGCGGCGAGCGCCAGCGCGTGGCGATTGCCCGGGCGCTGGTGACGAAGCCCGCCTGCGTGCTGGCCGACGAACCGACCGGCAATCTCGACGGCGGCACCGCCGACACGGTGTTCAATCTGATGCTCGAACTGTCGCAAACGCTCGACACGAGCTTCGTGATCGTCACGCACGATCCCGAACTCGCGGGACGTTGCGACCGCATCATGCGGCTGCGCGACGGCGTGCTGCACGAAGAGCCGCCGGTGCCGGTTTAAATGGCCGTCCATTCGGCGTGGATGCCGCGCCGCTCGCGAGGTCTGTGATGTGGATCGATACGCACTGCCATCTCGACGCATCGGAATTCGACGCCGACCGCGCGCAAGTTGCGGCGGCGGCGCGTCGCGCGGGCGTGGGGCGAATCGTGATTCCGGCGATCGGCCGGCAGAATTTCGCGGCGGTGCGTGAGTTGGCGCACCAGGTTGAGGGCGGTGCGTACGCGCTTGGCATTCATCCGTTGTTCACGCCTCGCGCGCAGGAAAGCGATCTGGATCGGTTGCGCATGGAAATCGAGGCGAGCCTCGATGATCCGCTGTTTGTCGGCATCGGCGAGATCGGACTCGATTATTTCGTCGAAGGTCTTGACGACGCGCGCCAGCAATTCTTCTACAACGGCCAGTTGGAGCTCGCGCGCGAATTCGATCTGCCGGTGATCTGCCATGTGCGCAAATCGCAGGATCAGGTCATCAAAGGACTGCGGCGGCATCAGATTCATCGCGGCATCGCGCACGCGTTCAACGGCAGTTTTCAGCAGGCTCAGGCGTATATCGATCAGGGCATGCACCTCGGTTTCGGCGGCAATCTGACTTTCGAGCGTGCGCGGCAGATTCGCCGTCTTGCCGAGCAGTTGCCGTTCGATGCTTTGGTCGTCGAAACCGACGCGCCGGACATCGCGCCGTCGTGGATCTACAAGCAGCGCAACACGCCGGAGCAGATTCCCGCAATCGGCGCGGGCCTCGCGCAACTACGCGGCATGGCCGCCGACGAAGCCGCCCTAGGCACAACGGCTAACGCGCTCGCCGCGCTGCCGCGGCTGGCACTTTCCTCTGCATAATTGAACCCGATGGTCTGAGTGGTTCGCGCCGGGCGATACCCACGCCTGGCGGGCTCGCTGACGCCTGCGCGTCGAGTGTTCCGTCGTCCGGCGATTGCTGGTGGAGGGCGGATGCGGGCATGGTGGTGTGGATTTGCGTTGGGCGTGATCGGGCTGCAACGGCAAGCGGTGTTGCCGGATTGGACGGCGTTGTGCGGGTTGGTAGTGCTGGCCTGTGCCGTGGTCGTGGCGGCGGTGTGGGGTTTGGGCGAGGATAGCCGCGCGGCGGTCGGTGCGGATCACGCGACGACCCGCGTAGCTAGCGTTTCGGCTGAGGCCGGAACTACGAACGCAGATGGAACTGCGGCTATAGCGGAGCATGACGCTGAGGCTGCAACCGTGCCGCGAGTTGCAGCCGCGACAAGGTCAACGGTGGAACCCAAGGATCGGCAGCACGCGTGTGCGACGACCGTCGCTTCGCTCGTACGTCGCATCCGCTTCAGCCGGCGCGTGCGTTCATTCGTGGGCTGGAGCGCCGTGTGGTGCGCGGCAATGTGCGCGGGCTTCGGCTACGCAGCCATCCGCGCGGACATGCGCCTTGCGGTGAGCTTGCCGAACGCGTGGGAAGGGCGCGATATCGAGGTCGTCGGCAGTATCAAAGGCTTGCCGTCACGCGATGAAAATGGCGCGCGTTCTCTGTTCGACGTCGAGTCGGCCGAAGCGCCAATCGACGCTTTCCCGCGCGTGATCCAGCTCTCGTGGATCGCCGAAGATGCGCCGCCGCCATTGCTCGAGCCGGGGTCACGCTGGCGGCTGGCCGTGCGCCTCAAGCGTCCGCATGGCAATGCCAATTTCGGCGTGCGCGATGCCGAGGCGACTCTGCTCGCACGCAACGTGCGCGCCACCGGTTATGTGAGCGCGCCGGCTCATGCCGTGCGATTGCCCGGCAGGGCGCGCGGCGTCGGCGTGACGGTGGACCGCTGGCGCGCCGCGTTACGCGAGCGGATCGATGCAGTGCTCGCCGACGCGCCGCATCGCGGGATTGTCGTGGCGCTTGCCATCGGCGCGCAGGACGAAGTCAGCGCCGCGGACTGGCTGCTGATGCGCGGCACGGGCACGAGTCATCTGGTGGCGATTTCGGGGCTGCATATCGGTTTCGTCGCGGGGCTCGCGAGTTGGCTGGCGGGCGCGGTGTGGCGGCGCTCCGGATGGATCGGCCGCAACTGGCCGTTGCGGCTGCCGGCACAGATCGTCGCGGTGACGGGCGGCGCGCTGTTCGCCGCACTGCATGCCGCGTTGGCCGGCTTCAACGTGCCGGCACAGCGCGCGCTGTGGATGGCAGGGGTCGTCGCGCTCGCGTTTATCGGCGGGCGCAATGTGCCGCGCTCGGTGGTGCTCGCGTGGGCCTTGGGGCTCGTGCTGGTGGTCGATCCGTGGGCGGTGGTGTCGGCGGGATTCTGGTTGTCGTTCTGTGCGGTGGCGGCGATTCTGTACGCCATGTCGGGGCGGCCGCATGTGCAGGATCACGAACAGCACCGCGACGAAACAGCGGAGGATGGCGCAGCGGCGAGCCGCTTGTCGAGACTGGTTATCGGCTTGCGTCGCCACTTGCCCGATGCCGGTGCAAGGTTGCGCAGCGCCGCCCAGGTTCAGTTCGCCGTGACGATCGCGCTCGCGCCGTTGACCGTCTACTGGTTCGCGCAGATTCCGCTGATCGGCCCGCTCGCCAATGCTTTCGCGATTCCGTGGGTGAGCCTGCTGGTCACGCCTGCGGTGCTGGCCGGCGTCGCGTTGCCCGCGCCGTTCGACGCCTACGCATGGCATGGCGCACACGCTTTGCTGGACCTGCTGACTGTGGGCTTGCAAGCGCTATCCGGCCCCGCCTGGACACTCTGGCGTTTGCCGCAACCGGACGCATGGACGCTGGCCGCGGCGGCAGTCGGCGTTCTTTGGTGTCTTGCGCCGCGCGGCTGGCCGCTGCGTTGGGCCGCGCCATTGACCTGGCTGCCGCTGCTGCTACCCGCGCCGTCCGGACCGCCGCACGGCAGTTTCCGTTTGACCGCGCTGGACGTCGGTCAAGGCACCTCGGTGCTGGTCGAAACGGCGCATCACACTTTGCTGTTCGATACCGGACCGGGACCGGAGTCGACTCACGCGGGCGAGCGGGTGGTCGTGCCGTTTTTACAGGCGCGTGGCGTGACGGCGCTCGATACGTTGATCGTGAGCCACGCCGACTCCGATCATTCGGGCGGCGCGCCCGCCGTGCTGGACGCGATCGAGGTGCATCAAATGGTGGCGGCATTGGCGCCGTCGAATGCGCTGTGGTCGAACGCGCGGCAACGCGGCGCCGACACGCTGCCGTGCGCGGCGGGCCAGCGCTGGCAGTGGGACGGCGTGGAGTTCGCGATGCTCTGGCCGGACGCCGGCCCGCTGCAAGGCAAGCCGAATGCGCATTGCTGCGTGCTGCGGGTCAGCACTTTGCCCACCGCCGCAAGCCCGTCGATCAGCCATACTCAAACAGCACCGCCGCGCATGACGGCCTTGCTGACGGCGGACATCGAGGCGCCCGTCGAGCGCGTTCTGCTCGCGCGCGATCGCGGGGCGTTGCGCGCGCAGGTGCTGGTCGTGCCGCATCACGGCAGCAAGACTTCGTCGACCGAGCCGTTCCTCGACTCTATCGATCCGCTCATCGCGCTATTTCAGGTAGGCTATCGCAACCGTTTTCATCATCCGAATGCGGGTGTGTTCGAGCGCTACAAGGCGCGGCGGATCGAGCTCGGGCGCAGCGATGCGGACGGTGCGGTGCGCGTTGAGGTGAATCCGAGCGGCGAGATAAGCGACGCCGCCGGCAGCAGCGCCACGGTCACGCTCGAGCGCTATCGCGACACGCAGCGCCGCTACTGGATGGATCGCTGACCGGGTTAATTGATGAATCGCCGGCCGCACAGATAAAAGAAACGCGCGCCGGGCGTGTTGACTGCACGCGGGTGCGTGCCACGACCCGCACGCAGGAATACAACGGAGACAGCCGCAGTTGAAAAACATCATTCACTTCTCGCACGCGAACGGCTTTCCGGCGTCGACCTACCGCACGATTTTCGCCGAGCTCGCCGACGACTACGAACTGCGCTCCATCGAGCGGATCGGCCACGACGCGCGCTTTCCGGTGACGCAGGACTGGCCGCATCTGGTCGAACAGTTGCTCGACGACATCCGCAGGACGTACGAGTGCCCGGTGTGGCTGGTGGGACATTCGCTCGGCGGTTATCTGTCGCTGATGGCCGCGCTCAAGAAGCCGCAATGGGTGCGCGGCGTGGTGATGCTCGATTCGCCGGTGATCGCCGGCTGGCGCAGCAGCATGCTGCGCGTGTCGCAATGGACCGGCCTCGACGAGCGGCTCTCGCCCGCGGCCGCCACCCGCACGCGTCGCACCCAGTGGACGAGCCGCGACGAAGCGTGGCGACATTTCCATTCGAAGCCGGCGTTCGCGCGCTGGGACGAGCGCATGCTGTCCGACTACATCGACTTCGGCATTCCGCAGACTTCGCCCGACGGCTCGCGCTCGCTGGCCTTCGACCGCCGTACCGAATATCAGATCTATAAGACCTTGCCGCACACGCTCGGCTCGCGGCTCGCCCGGGGCGCGCCGGTGCCGGTGGGCTTCATCGCCGGCACGCGTTCGAAGGAAATCCGCCAGGCCGGTCTCGACGCCACCCGCCGCGCGACCGGCGGACGTGTGGAGTGGATCGAGGGCAGTCACCTTTACCCGATGGAAAAACCCGTCGAAACCGCCCGCGCGGTGCAAAGCATGTTGCATGAACTGGAGCAGCGCGGCTGACGCGAACGCACGCGCGGACCTTGGCGCGGACTTGAGCAGTGACGGCGACAACGGCAGCATCAGCACTACGCCGCGCCGCCAGCCGCAGCGCGCCGCGCCGGCATGGTTTGAAAGAAACGGTGCATGATCCACCCGCGGCAACGGCCGCCGCCGTGGCGCGCGCACATGTGGATGCCGCCAGGATTTTGCTGGGGTTGGGGCCCTGCTTTACGGTATAATCCGTTTTTCCCGCGAGCATCCAGCGATGACCAAATATGTTTTCGTCACCGGCGGCGTAGTATCTTCCCTCGGCAAGGGTATTGCCGCCGCTTCCCTCGCCGCGATCCTCGAATCGCGCGGTCTTAAAGTCACCCTCCTCAAGCTCGATCCCTACATCAATGTCGACCCCGGCACGATGAGTCCGTTTCAACACGGCGAAGTGTTCGTGACGGAAGACGGAGCGGAGACTGACCTCGACCTCGGTCACTATGAGCGCTTCATCAGCACGAAGATGCGCAAGGCCAATAACTTCACCACAGGCCAGATTTACGAATCGGTGATCCGCAAGGAACGCCGCGGCGATTATCTCGGCAAGACGGTGCAGGTCATCCCGCACATCACGAACGAAATCCAGGCGTTCATCGAACGCGGCGCGGCTTCCGCGACGTGCGGTGAGCCGGACGTCGCTATCGTCGAAGTGGGCGGCACCGTGGGCGACATCGAATCGCTGCCGTTCCTCGAGGCCGCGCGGCAAATGAGCCTGCGCATGGGCCGCAACAGCGCGTGCTTCGTGCACCTCACGCTGGTGCCCTGGGTTGCCACGGCCGGCGAACTGAAAACCAAGCCCACGCAGCACAGCGTGCAGAAGCTGCGCGAAATCGGTATTTCGCCGCACGTGCTGCTGTGCCGCGCCGACCGCCGCATTCCGGACGACGAGCGCGCCAAGATCTCCATGTTCTCGAACGTGCCGGAAGACGCCGTGATCTCCGTGTGGGACGCGGACAGCATCTACAAGATTCCGCAGATGCTGCACGATCAAGGTCTGGACGCGATCATCTGCGAAGAGCTCAAGCTCACGCCGCATGCCGCGGATCTGTCCATGTGGTCCGACCTCGTCGAGAAGCTGGAGCATCCGAAGCACGAAGTCACGATCGGCATGGTCGGCAAGTATGTCGATCTGACCGAGTCGTACAAGTCGCTGATCGAAGCGCTGCGCCATGCGTCGATGCATACGTCGACCAAGGTCAACATCGAATACATCGATTCGGAAGAGGTCGAGACGCAAGGCGTCGAAAGCCTCAAGCATCTGGACGCCGTGCTCGTGCCGGGCGGCTTCGGCCGTCGCGGCACCGAAGGCAAGATCGCCGCGATCCGCTACGCCCGCGAAGCGAAGGTGCCGTATCTCGGCATCTGCCTCGGCATGCAACTCGCCGTGATCGAATTCGCCCGCGACGTGGTCGGTCTGAAAGACGCGAACAGCACCGAGTTCGACCAGGAAACGCCGAACCGCGTGGTCGCGCTGATCACCGAGTGGTACGACCGCGAAGGCCGCGTCGAGAAGCGCACGGAAGAGTCGGACCTGGGCGGCACGATGCGCCTCGGTTCGCAGCGTTGCCCGATCAAGCCGGGCACCATGGCCGAAGAGATTTATGGCAAGGACGTGAACGAACGCCATCGCCACCGTTATGAAGTCAATAACCGCTTCGTGCCCCAACTCGAGGCCGGCGGCCTTATCATCAGCGCCCGTACTCCGAGCGAAGATCTGCCGGAAATGATGGAATTGCCGCGCAGCATGCACCCGTGGTTCGTCGGCGTGCAGTTCCACCCGGAATTCACGTCCACGCCGCGCGACGGCCATCCGCTGTTCAAGTCGTTCGTCGAAGCGGCGCTCGCGCATCGCAAGGCGGCCACGCCGGTCGCAGTCGGGGAGAAAGCATGAAACTGGGCGATTTCGAAATCGGGCTCGACAAGCCGTTTTTCCTGATCGCAGGCACCTGTGTCGTCGAATCGGAGCAGATGACGATCGACGTCGCGGGCCGGCTGAAGGAAATCTGCGCGAAGCTGAACATTCCGTTTATCTACAAATCGTCGTACGACAAGGCCAACCGCAGCAGCGGCAAGTCGTTCCGCGGTCTGGGCATGGACGAAGGCTTGCGGATTCTGTCGGAAGTGAAGCGTCAGCTCGGTCTGCCAGTGCTGACCGACGTTCACGCCGAGCACGAGATCGAGCAGGTCGCCTCGGTGGTCGACGTGTTGCAAACGCCGGCTTTCCTGTGCCGTCAAACGGACTTCATTCACGCTTGCGCGCGTTCGGGCAAACCGGTCAACATCAAGAAAGGCCAGTTTCTCGCACCGGGCGACATGAAGAACGTGATCGACAAAGCGCGCGATGCCGCGCGTGAAGCAGGTTTGTCGGAAGACCGCTTCATGGCGTGCGAGCGCGGTGTGTCGTTCGGTTATAACAACCTCGTGTCGGACATGCGTTCGCTCGCGATCATGCGCGAAACCAACGCGCCCGTCGTGTTCGACGCCACTCACTCGGTGCAGTTGCCGGGCGGGCAGGGCACGAGCTCGGGCGGTCAGCGCGAGTTCGTGCCAGTGCTGGCGCGTGCGGCGGTGGCGGTGGGCGTGTCGGGGCTCTTCATGGAGACGCACCCGAACCCGGCTGAAGCCAGGTCGGACGGTCCGAACGCGGTGCCGCTCGGCCGCATGGCCGATCTGCTCGAGACGCTGGTTACGCTCGATCAGGCCGTCAAGCGCGCGCCGTTTCTCGAAAGCAATTTCAACTGATTCAGGCGTTCACGGCGTGTCACGAGCGGTACGCACAATCGTGGCACGCGGCGAATGCACGCAATGGTCGTCGAACGTATCTGCGCGCGGGTAGTTTGCCGGGGAGACCGGTGCTCTGCACGGGACCGGAGTGAGCGATGAAGCGCTGACTGCGGATCGTCAGGCGCCAGATACAGTGTCACAGTAAAGAATTCAACGTCATTTCTTGAGGAAACCATGAGTGCTATCGTAGATATCATCGGTCGAGAGATTCTCGATTCGCGAGGCAACCCCACCGTCGAATGCGACGTGCTGCTCGAGTCGGGCACGATGGGCCGCGCCGCGGTGCCGTCGGGCGCGTCGACGGGTTCGCGTGAAGCCATCGAACTGCGCGACGGCGAAACCGGCCGTTACGGCGGCAAGGGCGTGCTGAAGGCTGTCGAGCACATCAACACCGAAATCTCCGAAGCGATCATGGGCCTCGACGCTTCCGAGCAGGCTTTCCTCGACAAGACCCTGCTGGAACTCGACGGCACGGACAACAAGTCGCGCCTCGGCGCGAACGCGATGCTGGCCGTCTCGATGGCCGTCGCGAAGGCCGCCGCTGAAGAAGCCGGCCTGCCGCTGTACCGCTACTTCGGCGGCTCCGGCGCGATGCAGCTGCCGGTGCCGATGATGAACATCGTCAACGGCGGCGCGCACGCCAACAACAGCCTGGACATCCAGGAATTCATGATCGTGCCGGTCAGCCAGCCGACCTTCCGCGAAGCACTGCGCTGCGGCGCCGAAGTGTTCCACGCGCTGAAGAAGATCCTGTCGGACCGCGGCATGAGCACGGCAGTGGGCGACGAAGGCGGCTTCGCGCCGAACTTCGGCAGCAACGACGAATGCCTGTCGACCATCCTGCAAGCCATTGAGAAAGCCGGCTACCGCGCCGGTGAAGATGTGCTGCTCGCGCTCGACTGCGCAGCGAGCGAGTTCTACCACGACGGCAAGTACCAACTGGCCGGCGAAGGCCTGCAACTGTCGTCGACGGAATTCGCGGACTATCTCGCAAACCTGGCCGACAAGTTCCCGATCGTCTCGATCGAAGACGGCATGCACGAAAGCGACTGGGCCGGCTGGAAGACTCTGACCGACAAGCTCGGCAAGAAGGTGCAACTGGTAGGCGACGACCTGTTCGTCACCAACACGCGCATCCTGAAGGAAGGCATCGAGAAGGGTATCGCCAACTCGATCCTGATCAAGATCAACCAGATCGGTACGCTGACGGAAACTTTCGCGGCGATCGAAATGGCCAAGCGCGCCGGCTACACCGCGGTGATCTCGCACCGTTCGGGCGAAACCGAAGACTCGACGATCGCGGATATCGCGGTCGGCCTGAACGCCGGTCAGATCAAGACGGGTTCGCTGTCGCGTTCGGACCGCATCTCGAAGTACAACCAGTTGCTGCGCATCGAAGAAGACCTCGGTGATATCGCCAGCTACCCGGGCAAGTCGGCGTTCTACAATCTGCGCTAATGACTGGTTCGCTGGCGCTGACCGATGAGCCGGTTATCCTTCGTTTCTGATTGACCCCGCCGCCCTGCGTATAGCGCAGGGCGGCGTGTATTTATTGTGCTTACTTCATGCGGCTTGTCACTGCTGTCCTGATCGTTCTACTGGCGCTGATCCAGTACCCGCTCTGGTGGGGGCACGGCGGCTGGTTGCGCGTGCACGAGTTGCAGCAGCAACTCGCGCAGCAGGTGCAAAAAAACGCCGATTCGAAACTGCGTAACGAGCGCATTCAAGGCGAAGTGCAGGATTTGCAGAACGGCACGGCCGCTGTCGAAGAGCGCGCGCGTTATGAAATGGGTATGGTGAAGGACGGCGAAGTGTTCGTGCAGTTTGTCTCGCCGAACGCGCCGTTGCCGTCGGCGAACACGCCTTCGGTCACGACCTCCACGCGGGGCGAGATGTCGGCGGCGCCGCTGCATATGGTGCCGAATCCGGAGTCGCGCGCGAAGCCGGATCGCAAGCATGGTGGTAAGGCGGCTGCTGCGAAAGACAAGAAGCCTGCGCACTGAGCGTCGCCGTAGCACGACAACGGTTCAGATCGGCGGATGCAAAAAGGCACGGTGAGAACCGTGCCTTTTTCTTTGACCTCGTCCCGGCGCGACCAGGCGCGATTGCCGCCGCTCACCAGCCGTAATAGGACCCGTAGCCGACGCCGACGCCCGTACCCCAGCCGCGTCCCCATCCACCGCCGTAATAGCTGCCGTAGACGGTGACAGGCGGCGTGTAGTAACGCGACCACGCCTGCGCCGCGTTATCGGCTGCAATCGCCTGATTCTGCTCGGCCATCACCTGGCGGTCGATCGCGTCATAGCGCTGGCGTTCTTCAGGCGTCAGCGGTTGGGTGGCGGCCACGCCAGACTGGTCGGCGGGCAGCCGGCTATAAATCGGCGACGGGCCCGGCGGATCCATCATGCAACCCGCCAGCGCGCCACTCCCGATCAAAACAGCCAGCACAGTGACCGAGCGCGCACGGCGCAGCAGTGGGATCAACGAAGTAGGGTGGTTCATGTTCGATCTCCATCGGCCGGATGCCTAAGTAAATCATGCGCCGCGCGCACCGCCAATGACTCAACGCAATGATCAAAGATACTGCGCCGCCCGTGCCCTGAAAAGGCAGCGGGCGGCGCGGTATTTTTACTGCCGTGATACGGACGTGATGAGCCTCCGTTTCGCGCATGTCAAATGCGCGCCGAATGGCGGCTCGTTTAGTGCCGCTGTTCAGCCGCGGGCGTCACACCTTGTGAGAGCGCTTCGGCGACGAAAAGTTGCGCCACGTCGACCGGATCGAACTCGTAACGCTGATTGCAGAACTCGCAATGAATCTCGACATGGCCGCGCTCTTCGAGCACGCCGTCGACTTCCTCGCGGCCCAGCATCTTCAGCATGCCGCCGACTTTTTCGCGCGAACACGTGCACTCGAAGCGCGCCGTGGCCGGTTCAAAATGCTGGACGTTTTCCTGCCAGAAGAGGCGCCGGAAGATCGTCTCCGGTTCTTCCTTCAGCAGTTCGTCTTGTGACATCGTGCCGCCCAGCGTGCAGACGCGCTCCCACGTATCCGCGTCCAGATCGCCCGGATGGGGCACGATGCCGCCGTCGCCCGGCAGTTTTTGCAGCAGCATGCCGACCGCGCGCTCGGTGTTCGCCGCGAGCCACAGGCGCGTGTCGAGCTGCTCCGAGTGATGCATGTAATGCTCGAGCACTTCGGCCATCGAGTTGAGCGGGCCGTCCACGCCCGACAACGGCACGATACTTTGATACGGCTGCTGACCGGGCTGCTTGCTGGCCGGGTCGAGCGTGATCACGCAGCGGCCGTGGCCGCTCGCGTTCAGCAGGTCGACCATGCTGGCCGTCTCGCCGATTACCTTGTCCGCTTCGCCGGACAGCTTGGCGGTTGCGCGCATCGACAGATCGGAGCCGCATTGCACCACCAGCATCTTGACCGGGCCGTCACCGAAAATCTGCATGATGAGCGTGCCGTCGAACTTGAGATTCGCCGACAGCAGCGCGCACGCCGCCATCATTTCGCCCAGAACCGTGCGCACCGGCGCCGGATAGTCGCGGCGCGTCAGCACTTCCTGCCAGGTGTTGCGCAGGGAAACGATCTCGCCGCGCACCGGCGCCGCGCTGAACATGAATTTTTGCAACTGGTCGCTCACAACTTTTCCTCGGTCGAATGACGCAGCATGATGCCGCGCCGTGCGCGCCGCGCGCTCCGGCTGGTTAGCCGATGCGCACGAGCTGCGCCTTGTAATATTCGCGGCGCTCGGCATAGGTTGCAGCGCCGCGCTGCATGTTGGCGATATCCGTCTCGGTCAGTTCGCGCACCACCTTGGCGGGCGCGCCGAGAATCAGCGAATTGTCGGGAAAGACCTTGCCTTCGGTGACGACGGCGCCCGCTCCGACCAGACAGTTGCGGCCGATTACCGCTCCATTCAAGACCACGGCCTGAATTCCGATCAACGAACCTTCCTTGATCGTGCAGCCGTGCAGCATGACCTGATGACCGACTGTCACGTTTGGCTCGATCGTGAGCGGAAAACCGGGGTCGGTGTGCAGCACGGAATTTTCCTGCACGTTGCTGCCGGCGCCGATGGTGATCGGCTCGTTGTCGCCGCGAATCGTCGCGCCGAACCAGACGCTGGCGTTCTCCTCGAGCGTCACGTTGCCGATGATGCTCGCCGAATCCGCGACAAAGACGCTTTCATGGATGGTCGGGGCGGCTTCGCCAAGCTTGTAGATGGTCACGGTGTCTCCTCTTGATCGCTCGCTATGTGCGCAGGCTGGCGCGCCGAACTGGCTGGAACGTTTTGCCTTGCGGGCTGTTCCGCCTCGCTGGCGCCTCGGGCGCGTTGGATGGTCGAATCGGGTATTGTAAACGGTTGTGTGGTTCGGTCGCTTGGTCCGGCCGCAGGGCGCTCGCTTCGGGGCTGGGGTTGAGATCTGTATCGATGCGGTGCGGAGCGTTTCCTCGCTACCTAGCCGCGCTGCTATTCGAGTCGACGTTCACGCAATGGCTACGCGGCCGCGCCTGGACGGCCAATTCGGTGCTCAGGCGGCTGTTCGCGCGGCTGCGCCGTGGGACCGCCTCGACCTCCGCATGCTGCCGCGTCGTCTGCCGAAAGTTTTGTCGTTTCTGTTGGCCATGCCGTTTGTGGCTTTCTTTGCTGTTTCCTCGTCGATCCGTTTGCCATGATGTCCGCCGCACCGTCCGTTTCGCCTGATTCACCGGCCGCTGATCCCACGCGCCAAGCCCCTTGCGCGCGCGCCGCAGCGCTCGCCGCATTGCGCGAAGCCGATCCAGCCGCCAAGGCCGCTGCCGCCCGCGCGCTCTACGCCGCGGTGCTCGACGGCAGCATGACATGCGCCGCTCACGCCGAACTCGCCGAACCGTCCGGCCTGCCGGGCCGTCCCGCGCGCCCCGACCTGGTCGATCCACGCGGTCTGAAGCGACGCAGCATGCAAGCGCCACAAGGTCGCGCGGTTCTGCTGCATGCACTCGCGCACATCGAATTCAACGCCATCAATCTTGCGCTCGACGCGGTCTGGCGCTTCGCCGGCATGCCCGCCGCGTTCTACACCGACTGGCTCAAGGTCGCCGCCGAAGAGGCCTACCACTTCTCGTTGCTGAGCGCGCGCCTCGCGGAGTACGGCCACGTCTACGGCGATTTTCCCGCCCACGACGGCCTATGGGACATGTGCGAACGTACGCGCGGCGACGTGCTGGCGCGCATGGCGCTGGTGCCGCGCACGCTCGAAGCGCGCGGCCTCGATGCCTCGCCGCCGATCCGCGCGCGTCTGCTGCAGGCCGGCGATCAAGCGTCGGCGGCGATTCTCGACGTGATCCTGCGCGACGAAATCGGCCACGTGCTGATCGGCAACCGCTGGTTCCGCCATCTGTGCGACGCCGGTGGCCTCGACCCTCACGAGACTTACACGCGTCTCGCCGACCAGTATCACGCACCGAAATTGCGCGGACCGTTCAATTTCGAGGCGCGCCGCGACGCCGGTTTCGACGAAGCCGAACTGGCCGCCTTGGCGGGCTTGGACGCGCAGGAAGCGACGCCGCCTCCCGCCGGCGACTGAAACTTCCCTCGCCATCCGGTCCCGCGCATCAACGGGCTATCTCGTTATAATAGAACGACCATTCTTTTTTGGACGTGCCGTTCATGAACACTTCCCAGTCTGAATTCGTTGCCGTGCGCGGCATCCGTCTGCATGTGCGGCGGTGGGGCAATCCGGATGCGCCGACGCTCGTCATGCTGCACGGCTGGATGGACGTGGCCGCGTCGTTCCAGTTCGTCGTCGATGCGCTGGGCGGCGACTGGCAGGTACTGGCGCCGGACATGCGCGGTTTCGGTCTGTCGGACTGGCCGGTGGCCGAGCACGGCGGCGGCAACTACTGGATTCAGGACTATCTGGCCGATCTCGACGCCTTGCTCGACCACTACGCGCCGACCGGCGAAGTGAATCTGGTCGGCCACAGCATGGGGGCGAACATCGCCTGCGTGTATGCGGGCGTGCGGCCGGAGCGGGTGCGGCGGGTGGTCGATCTGGAAGGCTTCGGTCTGGCGCCGTCGCACTCGGCGCAAGCGCCCAAACGCCTGCGCAACTGGCTGGACGAATTGCGCGATCCGCCGCAATTGAAGCGCTACGCGTCGCTCGACGACGTCGCCGCGCGCCTGATCAAGACCAATCCGCGGCTCGACCCGCAGCGCGCGCGGTTTCTCGCGCAGCATTGGTCGAAGCCGGACGGCGAAGGGCGCTTCATGCTGCTCGCCGATCCCGCGCACAAGCTGCGCGGCCCGGCGCTGTACCGTCTCGACGAAGTGATGGCGACCTGGCGCCAGGTGAGCGCAAAGGTGTTGCACGTGGAGGCGGCCAACTCGCCGACGCTCGCGCAGATTGCCGGCGAAATTCCGCTCGACGAATTCAAGGCGCGTTTTCAGGCGTTCCCGGATTGGCGCGAAAAGATCATCGACGAAGCGGGGCACATGGTGCATCACGACCAGCCGGAGCAGGTGGCCGCGCTGATCGAGGGATTCTGCGCCTAGCGCTTTCGGACAGTTCGACGGTTTCCGACGCGGCGGCTTCCGCGCGTTCGTTACGAGATAGCTCTGCGTCCGCTTACTGCGTTGCAGTAAAATAAGTGCAGAACCTTTTCCAGACAACGATGAACG
Organism: Paraburkholderia dipogonis; assembly: GCF_042680985.1. Taxonomy (NCBI): domain Bacteria; kingdom Pseudomonadati; phylum Pseudomonadota; class Betaproteobacteria; order Burkholderiales; family Burkholderiaceae; genus Paraburkholderia; species Paraburkholderia dipogonis. Next base: position 267,764 of record NZ_JBHUFR010000016.1, read on the forward strand.
CCGACCTCCACTGTCACTCCACCGTTTCCGACGGCCAGTTCGCGCCGGCCGACGTCGCGCGCCGCGCGCATGCGGGCGGCGTGACGCTGTGGGCGCTGACCGATCACGACGAACTGGGCGGCCAGCACGAAGCGCGAACCACCGCCGAATCGCTCGGCATGGACTATCTGAGCGGCGTCGAAGTTTCGGTGACCTGGGCTTCGCGCACGGTGCACATCGTTGGGCTGGGCATCGATCCGACCAGTTCGATCCTGATCGACGGCCTCGCGCGTACGCGCAACGGCCGCGCCGCGCGGGCGGAGGCGATCGGCGAGCAACTCGCCACGCTCGGCATTCCCGACGCCTATCAGGGTGCGCTCAAATACGTGTCGAATCCGGACATGATTTCGCGCACGCATTTCGCGCGCTTCATGGTGGAAAGCGGCTACGCCAGTTCCACGCAGGACGTGTTCGGCCGCTTTCTCGGCGACGGCAAACCGGGCTATGTAGCGCACCGCTGGGCCAAACTGGCCGACGCGGTCGGCTGGATCCGGGCCGCCGGCGGTGAAGCGGTCATTGCGCATCCGGGCCGCTACGCCTATTCGCCAGTCGAATTCGACGCATTTTTCGCCGAATTCATCGATCTCGGCGGCAAAGCGATCGAGGTGGTGACGGGCAGCCACACGCCGGATCAGTACCGCGAATACGCCGATGTCGCGCGCCGTTTCGGTTTCGAGGCGTCGCGCGGGTCCGACTTCCACGCACCCGGCGAAGGCCGCGTCGATCTCGGCACGCTGCCGCCGCTGCCCGCCGATCTGAAACCCGTCTGGGAACGCTGGCTGTGACCGCGCCGTGCCGTCGCGGCACGTCATGCGCGACAACGGGCCGTGCGCCGCGTGGGCCTGGGTCCGATCTTCCGCGCGTTTTTCAGCCGCAATTCAATTTGCCGTCGACCCGCTTTCATCCGTGAACCAACGTTAGCCGCCATGTCCCAATACTTCCGGCTTCATCCTGATAACCCGCAGCCGCGCCTCGTCAAGCAGGCCGTGCAGATCATCAACGATGGCGGCGTGGTCGCGTTGCCGACGGACTCGAGCTACGCGCTCGCCTGCCATCTGGACGACAAGGACGCGGTCGAGCGTCTGCGGCGCATTCGTGGACTCGACGAGAAGCAATTGCTGTCGCTGCTGGTGCGCGACCTGTCGGAGCTCGCCAATTTCGCCATGGTGGACAACCGCCAGTACCGGCTGATCAAATCGGTGACGCCGGGGCCGTACGTGTTCGTCCTGCAAGCCACCAAGGAAGTGCCGCGGCGCCTGTCGCATCCCTCGCGCAAGACCATCGGCCTGCGCGTGCCGGACCACGCGATCACGCTGGCGATTCTCGAAGAACTCGGCCAGCCGCTGCTCGGCTCGACGCTGATCATGCCGGGCGAAACCCAGCCGTTGAACGACCCGGAGGAAATCCGTGAGCGCCTGGAAAAACAGCTGGATCTGGTGATCGACAGTGGTCCATGCGTGTGCGAGCCGTCCACGGTAATCGATCTGACCGGCTCGGAGCCGGTGCTGGTGCGGCCGGGGCGCGGTTCTCTCGCACCGTTCGGCCTCGCAGAGACGGCATGAGTGAAAGCGGACAGACGCACGCAATCGCGTTGTTACAATAACGAGCTATGGATTCTTCCCTGATACAGACCATTGCGGTGTACGCGCTGCCGGTGATTTTCGCCATCACGCTGCACGAAGCCGCCCATGGCTACGTCGCGCGCTGGCTTGGCGACAATACCGCCTACGTGCTCGGCCGCGTCTCCGTCAATCCGATGCGGCATATCGATCCGCTCGGCACGATCGCGATTCCCTTGTTGCTGTACTTCGCCACCAGCGGCGCGTTCATGTTCGGTTACGCCAAGCCGGTGCCGGTCGCCTTCGGCAACCTGCGCAATCCGCGCTGGGGCAGCCTGTGGGTTGCGGCGGCAGGTCCGGCCTGCAACTTCGTGCAGGCGGTGATCTGGGGGCTGTTCGGTGTCGCGCTTGCGGTGCTGAACGTCGACGAGCCGTTCTTCACCCGCATGGCGGGCGCGGGCGTCGGCGTGAATCTCGTGCTCGGCGTGCTCAACCTGTTTCCGCTGCCGCCGCTCGACGGCGGCCGAGTGCTGATGGCGCTGCTGCCGCCGCGGCAGTCCATCACGCTGTCGCGCCTCGAACCGTACGGGTTTTTCATCGTGATGGCGCTGGTCATGACGGGCACGCTCACGCGATACTGGCTGAACCCGCTGGTCACGATCGGCTACAGCGCGATCACCGCCATTCTGACTCCCCTTGTTTCGCTTTTTTAGATAACCATGTTCCCAGACCGTATCTTCTCCGGCATGCGGCCCACCGGGTCGTTGCACCTCGGCCACTATCACGGCGTGCTGAAAAACTGGGTGCGGCTGCAGTCCGAATACCCGTGTTTCTTTTGTGTGGTCGACTGGCACGCGCTGACGACGCACTACGAAACGCCCGAAGTGATCGAAAAGAACGTCTGGGACGTGCTGATCGACTGGCTGGCCTCCGGCATCGATCCGGCGCAGGCCACGCTGTTCATTCAGAGCAAGGTGCCGGAGCACGCCGAACTGGCGCTGCTGCTCGGCATGAGCACGCCGCTCGGCTGGCTCGAACGTGTGCCGACCTACAAGGAGCAGCAGGAGAAGCTGAAGGACAAGGATCTGTCCACTTACGGCTTCCTCGGTTATCCGGTGCTGATGGCGGCGGACATTTTGTTGTATCGCGGCTCGCTCGTGCCGGTTGGCGAAGACCAGGTGCCGCACGTTGAAATGACGCGCGAAATCGCGCGCCGCTTCAACTACCTGTACGGCCGCGAACCGGGTTTCGAGGAGAAGGCCAGCGACGCCGCGAAGAAGCTCGGCGGCAAGCGCGCCAAGCTCTATCACGAGTTGCGCAACGCCTACCAGCAGGAAGGCGACGACGAAGCGCTCGAACAGGCGCGTGCCATGTTGCAGGAATCGCAGAGCCTGTCGATGAACGACCGCGAGCGCCTGTTCGGCTACCTCGAAGGTTCGCGCAAGATCATTCTGGTCGAGCCGCAGGCCATGTTGACCGAAGCGTCGCGCATGCCGGGTCTCGACGGCCAGAAAATGTCGAAGTCGTACGGCAACACGATCGGCCTGCGCGAAGACGCGGAGACCATCACGAAGAAAGTGCGCACCATGCCGACCGATCCGGCCCGCGTGCGCCGCACCGATCCCGGCGACCCCGACAAGTGCCCGGTGTGGCAGCTCCATCAGGTCTACACGGACGAAGCCACCCACGAATGGGTGCAGAAGGGTTGCCGCACCGCGGGCATTGGGTGCCTCGAGTGCAAGCAGCCGGTGATCGAAGGCATTCTGCGCGAGCAGCAGCCCATGCTCGAGCGCGCGCAGAAGTACATGGATGATCCGTCGCTGTTGCGCGCGATCGTCGCCGACGGTTGCGACAAGGCCCGCAGGTTCGCCACGGAAACGATGCGCGACGTACGCGAAGCCATGGGGCTCTCATACAACTGACACAACTGACGAGCCGCGTCCATCTCATGAGTAGTCCCGCAACCTGCGCCGTGCATGGATTGGGCGAGCCGTCGCCGTGGGTGCGCGAATGGGCGCATCTGGTCGCGAAAGGCGGTCCCGTGCTCGATGTCGCGTCCGGCGCGGGAAGGCATGTGCGTTTCTTCGCGTCGCTAGGACATCCCGTCACCGCCATCGACCGCGACGCGGCGGCGCTCGACGCGCTGCGCGGTGAACCGCTCATCACTGCGCTCCAGGCCGACATCGAAAGCGCCGCGTGGCCTCTGCCCGCTGACGCAAGATTCGCCGCTGTCGTAGTGACGAACTATCTGCACCGGCCGCTCTTTCCGCAGCTTTTGCGCGCGCTCGCGCCCGGCGGCGTACTGGTTTACGAGACCTTCGCGCAAGGAAACGAAAGCGTCGGCAAACCCTCTAATCCGGCGTTTCTGCTGGCGCCCGGCGAGCTTCTCGACCGCGTGCGCGGCCAACTCCGGGTGGTCGCTTTTCAGGACGGTTTTCTCGCGCAGCCGCGCCCGGCCTACGTCCAGCGGATCTGCGCAATTCTGGAGGCGGAGCGCTCAGACGACCCCGCGCAGGCGGCATCTCCGCCTTGTTACGGGTTGGCTGGCTAATCCGCTACAATCGCGGTTTACCTGATCAAATTCATGGCGTTTCATGACTAACGGCAACCAAAGCAGCAAGCTCGGCAGCAACGACAGCGTTCAGATTCGCGGCAGCATTCCCGCCATCATCACCCCGATGCTCGAAGACGGCGGCCTCGATCTGCCGGCGTTTCGCAAACTGATCGACTGGCACATCGCGGAGGGCACCAACGCTCTCGTCGTGGTCGGCACGAGCGGCGAGTCGGCCACGCTGTCGGTCGAAGAACACGTGCTGATGGTCAAGACCGCGGTCGAGCACACAGCGGGCCGGATTCCGGTGATCGCGGGCTCGGGCGGCAACTCCACGACGGAAGCCATCGAACTCACCCAGCAGGCCAGGGAAGTCGGCGCCAACGCCACGCTCCAGGTCGTGCCGTACTACAACAAGCCGACGCAGGAAGGCATCTACCGCCACTTCGCGAAGATCGCCGAAACCGTCGATCTGCCGGTGATTCTGTACAACGTGCCGGGCCGCACCGTTGCCGACATGAGCAACGACACCATTCTGCGTTGCGCGCAGGTGCCGGGCATCATCGGTGTGAAGGAAGCGACCGGCAATATCGATCGCGCCGCGCATCTGATCAAGTCCGCGCCCGCGCATTTCGGCATCTACAGCGGCGACGATCCCACCGCGATCGCGCTGATGCTGCTCGGCGGCCACGGCAATATTTCGGTCACCGCGAACGTCGCGCCGCGCGCGATGAGCGAACTCTGCAAGGCCGCCCTGGCCTCAGACGCGAAGACCGCGCGTGAAATTCATCTGAAACTCCTGTCGTTGCATAAGAACCTGTTCATCGAATCGAATCCGATTCCGGCCAAATGGGCGCTGCAGCAACTGGGTCGTGTGCAGGGCGGAATCCGCCTGCCGCTCACGCCGCTCGACGCGCAATACCACGAAGTGGTGCGCGGCGCGTTGCGCGAAGCGGGCCTGCTGGGGTAGGCGGACAGCGTCCGCGGCACCCACAGCGCCAACCAAAGCCTGCCACCGGCACTCCCTTAACCGACGTCGATCCAGCCCGCGTTCCCGGCACACAGAACCAAGGCACCGCGTTCCAGCATCACGAAGGACCTCATGAAACGTTCCGCACTTTCCCTCCACGCAACCCGCATGGCGGCGCTGGCGCTTGCCCTCACGACGCTCGCCGGCTGTGACACGCTGAACGACTGGTTTGCTTCCGACCGCGTCAACTACAAGGGTGCGGGCAGCGCGCCGCCGCTCGCCGTTCCGAACGATTTGAGCACGACCAAGACCGAGGAGCGCTATGTCGCGCCGCCGGCCAATCTGGCGTTGGGCGGCGCGCAGACGCGCGCGGTGACGGCCGCCGGCAATGCGACCGAAGGCCAGCCGAACGCGCAGGATCCGCTCGGCATGCATATCGAACGTGACGGCGATCGCCGCTGGCTGGTCGTCGACGGCCGCTCGCCGGAACAACTCTGGCCGCAGTTGCAGGAGTTCTGGCAGGAAAACGGCTTCGCGCTCAAGACCGACGCGCCGGCCACCGGCATCATGACGACCGACTGGGCTGAAAACCGCGCCAACATTCCGGACGACTGGTTCCGCCGCACGGTCGGCAAGGTCATCGATTTCGCGTATTCGTCGGGCACCCGCGACAGCTTCCGCACGCTCGTCTCGCGTGCGCCGGGCGATACGACCGACATCTCCATCACGCACAGCGCCATGGAAGAAGTGTTGACGGGGCAGGACAAGACGTCGTCGCGTTGGGAAGAGCGCCCGCGCGATCCGGCGCTCGAGGCGCTGTTCCTTACGAAGCTGATGCAGAAGTTCGGCCTGACCGAAGCGCAATCGAAGCAACTGCTGACCGACGCGCGTACGGCTGTCGCGCCGGCCACGATCGACCAGAGCGCGGGTGCATCCACGCTCGACCTGCCGGAGTCGTTCGACCGCGCATGGCTGCGCGTGGGCCTCGCGCTCGACCGCACCAACTTCACGGTCGACAACCGCGATCGCGCGAAGGGCATCTACTACGTGCGCTATGCGGACTCGATGCAGGAGCTCAAAAAAGAAGGTCTGCTGGGCAAGCTGTTCTACAGCGGCAATTCGTCGAAGAAGCCGAGTCAGGAATTCCTCGTCAACGTGCGCTCGAAGGGCGACACGGTCACGCAGGTGGCGGTGCTGACGGCGAACGGGCAGGTCGACAATTCGTCGGACGCGCAGCGCATCGTGACGCTGCTGCACGCGCAACTGAACTAAGCGGACCGTGAGGTTCGCCAGTCTCGGAAGCGGCAGTGAGGGCAATGCGTTGCTGGTGGAAGCGCGAAGCGGCGCGACCACCACGCGCGTGCTGCTCGATTGCGGTTTTTCCGCCAGGGAAGTCGAGCGGCGGTTGACGCGGCTCGGCGCGAGCGTCGAAGGTCTCGACGCGATTCTAATTACGCATGAGCATAGCGACCACATTGGCAGCGCGCTGACGCTGGCGCGCAAGTGGTCGATTCCGTTGTACATGAGCTGGGGCACCGCCCGCGCGGTGGGCGCCGACGAGGCCGACGTCGACCTGCAAGTGCTGTGGGGCGACGAAGCGGTCGCGATCGGCGACCTCAGCATTCTTCCTTACACCGTTCCGCACGACGCCCGCGAGCCGCTGCAATACGTGCTCTCGAACGGCGCGAGCCGGCTTGGCGTACTGACGGATGTCGGCACGTCCACGCCGCATATCAGCTCAGTGCTGAGCGGTTGCGACGCGCTGGTGCTCGAATGCAATCACGACGTGCGGATGCTGGCGGGCAGCCGCTATCCGCAGTCGCTGAAGGCGCGCATCGGCGGCAATCATGGGCATTTGAACAACGACGCGGCGGCTGAAATTCTCGCTTCGCTCGACCGTTCGCGATTGCGCCATCTGGTTGCCGCACATCTGAGCCAGCAGAACAATCTGCCTGAATTGGCGCAGGCCGCTATAGCCGGTGTGCTAGGCGCGGCGCCGACGGAAGTGGTGGTGGCTTCGCAGGATGAGGGGTGTGCGTGGCTGAGCGTGTGATCCGCGTCTGACGCTTGACTCTCTTGCGCAGCAGACGCCGCGGAGTCATGAAAAAAGCCCATACCGATTGCTCGTTATGGGCTTTGTCTTTCAGGGCGGCGGGTTTCGAACGCCGCGCCCCGAATCAGGCTTAGTTGCGATTGCCGCCGAAGATGCCGAGCAGCGCCAGCAGGTTGACGAAAACGTTGTACAGATCCAGGTAGATCGCGAGCGTGGCGGTGATGTAGTTCGTTTCACCGCCGTTCACGACGCGCTGAACGTCGAACAGCATGTAGGCCGAGAAGATGACGATGGCCATGACCGACACCGTGAGCATCAGCGCCGGCAAATGCAGGAACACGTTCGCGACCGATGCGAGCAGCAGCACGATCACGCCCATGAACAGCCACTTGCCGAGCCCCGAAAAGTCGCGCTTGCTGACCGTGGCGATGGTTGCCATCGACGCGAAGATCACACCAGTGCCACCGAAGGCGAGCATGATCAACGACGGGCCGTTCGAAAAACCGAGCACGAAGCTCAGGATGCGCGACAGCATCAGGCCCATGAAGAACGTGAAGCCGAGTAGCACGAACACGCCGGCCGCGCTGTCTTTGGTCTTCTGGATGGCGAACATGAAGCCGAAGGCGATCGCGAAGAACGCCAGCATGCTCATGGCGGGACTCGTGGCGGCGAATAGCGAGAAGCCGGTGGTAAGGCCCACCCACGCGCCCAGCACTGTCGGAATCATGGACAGCGCGAGCAGCCAGTAGGTGTTCCGTAGCACGCGGTTACGCGTTTCGACCGTGCTGACCGCGCCATTGCGGCCAAAGCTATACGGATGATCGTTCATGGTCTCTCCTTACCTCAGAAGCGTGTTGCGTATGGTTGTGATGCGGGTTAAAGCGGGTTGTAGCGAGTCGTGCAGCGCCGGTGGGGTTTCCTGCCGCCGGCCGCGGCGCTCTCATCCCTAAGATTGGCGCGCGGGCAGGGAGTTTCAATGCCCTGAAAATACCCACACGGCTACGCTACCAGTAATCGGAAACTCCTGCTTGGAGTCTTTCAGCACTGTAAGGGTTCAATCGCAATCATACACGGGAACATGCTACAATAGCGGATTCATTTGAATCTGTAACCTCTTAATTTTTTGGAGTTTTTATGGCGATCGAACGCACCCTGTCGATTATCAAGCCGGACGCAGTGGCCAAGAACGTGATCGGCCAGATCTACAGTCGTTTCGAAAACGCTGGTCTGAAGATCGTGGCTTCGCGCATGGTTCACCTGTCGCGCGCCGACGCGGAGAAGTTCTACGCTGTGCACGCCGCACGTCCGTTCTTCAAGGACCTGGTCGAATTCATGATCTCGGGCCCGGTGGTCGTGCAAGCGCTGGAAGGCGAAAACGCCATCCTGAAGCACCGCGACCTGATGGGTGCAACAGACCCGAAGAAGGCGGAAAAGGGCACGATCCGCGCCGACTTCGCTGACAGCATCGACGCGAACGCAGTGCACGGTTCCGACGCTGCTGAAACGGCAGCAGTCGAAATCGCGTTCTTCTTCCCGCAAGTGAACGTCTACTCGCGTTAAGCAGAACTTGCCTCGCGCGATTCGTGCAGCCGACTGGTTTTATCGCACGAATCGCCCGGCAAAGTAGTAAGGTAAAAGCAGCAGGAATGGGCGCGAACGGCATTGCGTTCATGCAGCTTGTTGCATGAACGTAGTCTCGCACTGAAATGGCAGGATTCGATATGACGAGCAGTCCCACCGTCAACCTTCTCGACCTCGACGCCCAAGGGCTCGTCGCCTACTGCGGCAGCTTGGGCGAGAAGCCGTTTCGCGCCAAGCAGTTGCAGCGCTGGATTCACCAGTACAACGCTGCCGACTTCGACGGCATGACCGATCTCGCGAAGTCCTTGCGCGAAAAGCTCAAGGGGCGCGCCACGATCTCGATGCCGGGCATCGTCAGCGACAATATTTCTACCGACGGCACACGCAAGTGGCTGATCGACGTCGGCAACAGCAACGCGGTCGAAACCGTCTACATCCCCGAAGAAACGCGTGGCACGCTGTGCGTGTCGTCGCAGGCCGGGTGCGCGGTCAACTGCCGTTTCTGTTCGACCGGCAAACAGGGTTTCTCCCGCAATCTCACCACCGCCGAAATCATCGGCCAGTTGCGCATGGCCGAGTTCGCGCTGCGGGCGTCGCGCGGCGTCGATGGCGGCCGCGCCACGGGTGGCGACGGCAAGGGCGAGCGGGTCGTGACGAACGTCGTGATGATGGGCATGGGCGAGCCGCTGCTCAATTACGACGCGGTCGTGCCGGCCATGCGCCTGATGCTCGACGATAACGCCTATGGCCTGTCGCGCCGCCGTGTCACGCTGTCCACCTCGGGCGTCGTGCCCATGATGGACCGGCTCGGCGCCGATCTGCCGGTAGCGCTCGCGGTCTCCTTGCATGCGCCTAGCGATCCGCTGCGCGACATGCTGGTGCCGCTGAACAAGAAGTATCCGCTGCGCGAACTGATGGCGGCTTGCCAGCGCTATCTGAAGGTCGCACCGCGCGACTTCATTACGTTTGAATATTGCATGCTCGACGGGGTCAACGACAGCGAAGCGCAAGCGCGCGAATTGCTGGCGATCACGCGCGACGTGCCGTGCAAGTTCAACCTGATTCCGTTCAATCCGTTCCCCGAGTCGGGCCTCATCCGCTCGAAACCGGAACAGATCAAGCGGTTTGCACAAGTGCTGATGGACGCGGGCGTCGTCACCACGGTGCGTAAAACACGCGGCGATGATATCGACGCTGCCTGCGGTCAGCTGGCCGGCGCGGTGAAAGACCGCACCCGCCTCGCTGAGCGCACCGGGAAGGCAGCCAAGGTGATCGAGGTTCGCGCCGTGTAATCGCGCGGGGACGGCAGGGCGCCGGTGTCCGGAGAAAACTCCGCGAATGCACGACAACTTGCTGTGCCGGCGTCGATTGAAAAGAAAGTTTGCAGAAGCGATCGGAAGCGGCGCACAAGGCCGCACATTTTGTTATAAACGGTCTGCGATTCGGACGTGAGGCTTGAGCCCGTCCGGGTTGCACGAGTGAAAAAGAATCGACGCGAAAGGATTTGGGATGAGTGAGCCGCAGCACCCGCAGCCGCAGGACACAGACACGAACGAAAGCCATCCGGCGCCAGTCGCGCGGGCGGCGGTGCAGCCTGTTGTGCAGCCGGGCATGGATTCGTTGGCGGCGGTTGGCGCGCGCTTGACCCAATTGCGTGAATCGAAAGGCTGGACAATCGACGACGTGTCGGCGCGTCTGAAAGTGTCCGTCATCAAGTTGCGCGCGCTCGAATCGGGCGATATCAGCCACTTGCCGGATACGACCTTCGCGCTCGGCGTGGTGCGCAGTTACGCGAAAATGCTCGGTGCGGATCCCACGCCGTTCACGGCGGCGCTGCGCCGCGAAAAGGGTGTGCCCGCGCCGGACCTGTCGATGCCCGCGTCATCGGGCAGGGATTTGCCGCGCGGCAAGGTATCGCTCTCGCTGGGCGGCAGCGGGCAGAAGAGCCGCTCGTGGTTATGGGGCGTGGCGGCGGTGATCGTCGCGGTGATCGCGCTTGGCATGTGGCATACCAATGGCGGCGATTCGTCGGCTTGGCTGGCGCGCTTGAAAGCGAGCGCGAACGGCGCCACAGGCGGCTCGACCGGCGCATCGGGCGCGGTGGCGCAGGGCCAGTCGGCAGGTTCGGAAGCGGCTGCGGACGAGGCTGCTTCAGCGACGGACACGCAGACGGCGGCGGAGAATGCAGCGTCGGCTACGCCGATGCCCGCGCCGCTTGCCACGGGTGCGGCACCTTCGTCGGCGCCGGCAGTCACGGCAATGACCGCCGCGCCGAAGACGGGCTCACAAGCACCGGCTGTGGCAACGGCGCCGGGCGCGAGCGCACCGGCGGCTACGGTGATGCCGGCTGCAGGCCAGTCGATCGTCGCGTTGAGCGTCAAGCAGGATAGCTGGTTCAGCGTGCGTGGCAAAGATGGCAAGGAAGTGTTCTCCGGCCTCGTGCACGCAGGCGATACCAAGGCAGTAACGGGCGAAGCGCCGTTCAAGGTCACGCTCGGCAACAGGGCCGGCCTCGACTCGCTGACGCTCGATGGCCAGCCGGTCGATTCGTCGAAATATGCGGCGGCCAAAGGCAACGTGGCGCGTTTCGCGCTGCCTTGACAGATACGGTATGCGCCGCGGCCAACCGGTCCGCGGCGCTTTTTCAATTCAGGCGCGACGTCTTTTGTGTGGCGCATGCGGCGTAAATGGGTTTTTCGATGCAATCCGAAGCTCAATCCCAATCCAGTAGCAAGATCGTTTCAACCGAGCCGGTGTTCGGCGGCCACGCACCGCGGCGCAAGTCGCACGCGGTCGACGTCCGTTGGGGCGGCCAGCTCGTTACCATCGGCGGCGACGCACCCGTGCGCATCCAGTCGATGACCAACACGGACACCGCGGACGCCATCGGCACCGCGATCCAGATCAAGGAACTGGCGCAAGCCGGCTCGGAACTGGTCCGTATTACCGTGAACACGCCGGAAGCGGCCGCGGCCGTGCCGGCCGTGCGCGAGCAGCTCGACCGCATGGGCGTGTCGGTGCCGCTGGTCGGCGACTTCCATTACAACGGCCATCTGCTGTTGCGCGATTACCCCGCGTGCGCGGAGTCGCTGTCCAAGTACCGGATCAATCCAGGCAATGTGGGCCACGGCGCGAAACGCGACACGCAATTCGCGCAGATGATCGAAGCCGCGGCAAAGTACGACAAGCCGGTGCGGATCGGCGTGAACTGGGGCAGTCTCGATCAGGACCTACTCGCGAAGATGATGGACGAGAACGCCGCGCGTGCCACGCCGTGGGAAGCGCAAAGCGTGATGTACGAAGCACTCATCCAGTCGGCGATCGGCTCGGCGGAGCGGGCGGTCGAACTCGGCCTGTCGCGCAATCAGATCATTCTGTCGTGCAAGGTCAGCGGCGTGCAGGATCTGATCGCCGTGTACCGCGAACTTGCGCGCCGTTGCGACTTCGCGCTGCATCTCGGCTTGACCGAGGCGGGCATGGGTTCGAAGGGCATCGTGGCGTCGACCGCGGCGTTGTCTGTGTTGCTGCAGCAGGGCATCGGCGACACGATCCGCATTTCGCTCACGCCGGAACCGGGCGCCTCGCGTACCGGCGAAGTGATCGTCGGCCAGGAAATCCTGCAGACCATGGGTCTGCGCTCGTTCACGCCGATGGTGATCGCGTGCCCGGGTTGCGGCCGTACCACCAGCACGTTGTTCCAGGAACTCGCATCGCAAATCCAGACCTATCTGCGCACGCAGATGCCGGTGTGGCGCGATCAGTATCCTGGCGTCGAGAAGATGCATGTCGCGGTGATGGGCTGCATCGTCAACGGTCCGGGCGAGTCCAAGCAGGCGAATATCGGCATCAGCCTGCCGGGCTCGGGCGAGAACCCGGCCGCGCCGGTGTTCATCGACGGCGAGAAGGTCAAGACGCTGCGCGGCGACAACATCGCGCAAGAATTCCAGCAAATCGTGAGTGACTACGTCGAGCGCAGCTATGGCCGCGCCACGGTAGCCAACTAAATATCGGCTCTCGAAATACAGATGACTGAACAGAAGAAAAAGCTCGAAAAGCTCTCCGGCGTGAAGGGCATGAACGACATCCTTCCGCAGGAAGCCGGGCTGTGGGAATTTTTCGAAACGACCGTCAAGTCGATGCTGCGTTCGTACGGATACCAGAATATTCGCACGCCGATCATCGAGCATACGCAACTGTTCAAGCGCGGTATCGGCGAAGTGACCGACATCGTCGAGAAAGAGATGTACAGCTTTACCGACGCGTTGAACGGTGAAAATCTGACCATGCGCCCGGAAAACACGGCAGCGGTGGTGCGCGCGGCGATCGAACACAACATGCTGTACGACGGCCCGAAGCGCCTGTGGTACATCGGCCCGATGTTCCGTCACGAGCGTCCGCAGCGCGGCCGCTATCGCCAGTTTCATCAGGTCGGCGTGGAGGCGCTTGGCTTTGCCGGTCCGGACGCCGACGCTGAAATCATCATGATGTGCCAACGTCTGTGGGACGACCTCGGACTGATGGGCATCAAACTCGAAATCAACTCGCTGGGCCTCGCGGAAGAACGCGCGGCGCATCGTGTGGAATTGATCGCGCACCTCGAAAAGCACATGGACGTGCTCGACGAGGAAGCGAAACGCCGTCTCTACACGAACCCGCTGCGCGTGCTGGACACGAAGAATCCGGCCATGCAGGAAGTCGCGCAGAACGCGCCCAAGCTGATCGATTTTCTCGGTGAAGAATCGCGTGCGCACTTCGAAGGTTTGCAGCGCATTCTGAAGGCGAACAACATCCCGTTCACGATCAATCCGCGTCTCGTGCGCGGTCTCGATTACTACAATCTGACCGTGTTCGAATGGGTGACCGATAAGCTCGGCGCGCAAGGCACTGTCGCGGCGGGCGGCCGTTATGATCCGCTGATCGAACAGCTCGGCGGCAAGCCCACGGCGGCATGCGGTTGGGCAATGGGCGTCGAGCGCATTCTCGAATTGCTGAAGGAAGAGCAGCTCGTGCCGGAAGACGAAGGTTGCGACGTGTACGTGGTCCATCAGGGCGACGCGGCGCGCGAGCAGGCCTTCATCATCGCCGAGCGTCTGCGAGACACCGGCCTCGATGTAATCCTGCATTGTAGCGCCGACGGTCAAACGGCCAGCTTCAAATCGCAGATGAAGCGTGCCGACGCAAGCGGCGCCGCGTTCGCTGTGGTGCTCGGTGAAGACGAGATCGCCAACGGCACGGTCGGCGTGAAACCGCTGCGCGATACAAATGCTAACGGCGGTAAAAACGAGCAACAAAACGTGCCGGCCGAAGACTTGACCGAATTTCTAATCAATGCGATGGTTGCAACCGCCGAAGACGGCGACGACTGATCGCGATGTCGTCGAGCCGGTTGGGTGCCGATCGGGTTCGACACGCACACGTAGCAAGAAAGAGGAAATCGCCGGGCAATGAGTTACCACGACGAACAAGAATCGATTGAAAGTCTGAAGGCATGGTGGACGCAGTGGGGCAATGCAACCACATGGATCGTGCTGGTGGCACTGGTGGCCGCAGCCGGCTGGAACGGCTGGAATTTCTGGCAACGGCGCCAGGCGGCGGATGCCGCCGTGCTGTATGACCAGGTGCAGCAGGCCGTGGCGTCGGGCGACAAGGCGAAGATCACGCGCGTCGCCACCGACATGGAAGACAAGTTCAGCCGCACCGCGTATGCGCAAATGACCGCGCTGGGCGCCGCCAAGGCGCTGTACGCCGCGGGCGACGAGGCCGCCGCCAAGGCGCAACTGCAATGGACCATCGATCACGCGAAAGATGACGAGTTCAAGCAGATCGCCAAGCTGCGTCTCGCTTCGCTGCTGCTCGACGACAAGGCTTACGACCAGGGCCTCGCGTTGCTGGCCGAACCGCAGTCCGACGCGTTCAAAGGCATCGTGGCGAACGGCCGCGGCGATCTTCTCGCCGCTCAAGGCAAGCGCGACGATGCACGCGCGGCCTACAAGCTCGCGCTCGATTCGCTGTCGAAAAACGATAGCTCCGCACGCCAGTTGATTCAGTTCAAGCTGGACGCGCTGGGTGGCTGATCGCCGCATATGAGCGCCGCAATCGGCGCCGCGTGCAACGACCAACCGCTCTCCTTTAATTAATTTCCTGAATGCTTCGTCCACCGATGAATCTGCTGAAACGTTACGCTGTGCCCGTTGCCTGTGCGATGACCGTGTTCACCATGGCGGCTTGCTCATCCACGAAAGACGAGCGCCGCGTGCCCACGCCGCTCACCGAGTTCAAACCCGTGCTCGACGTGCAGCAGGCCTGGAAGGCAAGCGTCGGCAAGGCGGGCCGTTACCTGTTCTCGCCGGTCGCGGTGGGCAATGCGGTGTATGCGGCTGGCGCGAACGGTTCGGTTGCGAAGATCGACGCGCAGACCGGTCAGGACGTCTGGCGCGTCAAGCTCCACGACGACCTCTCGGCGGGTGTCGGCAGCGACGGCACGTTGACAGCAGTCGGCGGCCTGAAGGGCGACGTCTACGTGCTCGGCGCGGACGGCAAGCAACTCTGGACCGCCAAGGCGCCGGGCGAAATCATTTCGCCGCCGCTCGTCGGCAATGGCCTCGTGGTGGTGCGTACGGTCGACGGCCAGATCACCGCGTTCAACGCGCAAACCGGCGAGCAGAAGTGGAACTACCGCAATCGCGCGGTGCCGCTCAATTTGCGCGTGTCGTCGGGCATGACGTTCGCCGGCGACGCAGCCGTGCTGGCCGGGTTCCCTGGCGGCGCGTTTGCCGCGATCAACGTGCAGACGGGCGACAACTACTGGCAAACGCCGGTGTCCTATCCGAAGGGCGTGACGGAAGTCGAGCGCATCAACGACGTGACCGGACCGCCCACGCTGGTTGGTTCGGAAACCTGCGCGGTGACGTTCCAGGGCCAGATTGGCTGTTTCGACGCGAACTCGGGCCGTGCCGTTTGGGAGAAGGCGTTCTCGAGCACGAGCGGTCTGGCGCAGGATGAGCGCGCCGTGGTCGCGGCGGACGACTGGTCGGTAGTGTCGGCGTTCGACACCAACAGCGGTGCGCTGCTGTGGAAGAACGACAAGTTGAAGAATCGCGACCTGAGCGTGCCGTTCATTCTGGGTCACGCCGCCGTGCTGGGCGACTATCAGGGTTACGTGCACTTCCTGTCCCGCGACGACGGCACGCTCGTCGCGCGCGTGAAGACCGACGGCAGCCCGATTACGGCGGCACCGGTACTCGCCGGCGAAACGCTGGTGGTGCTCACGCACGACGGCGACCTGTACGGCTACCGCCCGCGCTAATCGCGCGCGGCAATCGCCGTCTGGCGTGCAGGCCGGCTTTGCCGGCCGCACGCGTTTTTGTAAGTGCTGGTGCTAGTTCGAGTTGACGTTGCAGGGCAGAGTAAGTAGAAGAATTACGCCGGGCTGGCTGGTCCGGCGAGTCGGATCAGACATGGCGTACGGCCCACGTGGCTATCGGTGAGTGCTTGCGGCACCACCCTCGGCGGCATCTTCGCCAATACCGCAGAGAATCGTATTCGAACCGGCGTGCGAGCCGTCGAGCAGTAAAGACTGAATCTGGCGGCCCGCTGGCGTCGCCCATACAGCCAAACCCCCGTCCGCCCGGGCGTGCATATTGACAGCACATCCGGGGCTGGCCGAATTCGTGATAATTTTCGTCAAACGCTGCCGTGTAGCGGCCGCATGGCGTCGCTACGCGGCCGGTCGATTTCGATCCCGCGTTTCACCGTGAACAACATCTGATGAAACCCGTTATTGCCCTCGTCGGGCGCCCCAATGTGGGGAAATCCACGCTATTCAACCGGCTCACGCGCACGCGCGACGCGCTGGTTGCCGACCTGCCCGGTCTCACGCGCGATCGCCATTACGGCGAAGGGCGAGCCGGCGATCGGCCGTATCTGGTCGTCGATACCGGCGGTTTCGAGCCGGTCGCGAAAGACGGCATCCTGCACGAAATGGCGCGTCAAACGCGTCAGGCGGTCGAGGAGTCGGACATCGTCGTGTTCATCGTCGACGGCCGCAATGGCCTCGCGCCGCAGGACAAGTCGATCGCCGACTATCTGCGCAAGGTCGGCCGGCCGATCTTCCTGGTCGTCAACAAGGCGGAGGGCATGAAGTACAGCAACGTCGCCGCCGACTTCTACGAGCTCGGCCTCGGCGACCCGCGCGCGATTTCCGCGGCGCATGGCGACGGCGTCACCGAAATGATCAACGAGGCGCTCGAAGTCGCCTACGCCGGCCAGCCCGAAGAAAGCGACGAAGAGAAGCAGACGCGCGGCGTGAAGATCGCGATCGTCGGCCGTCCGAATGTCGGCAAGTCGACGTTGATCAATGCGCTGGTGGGCGAAGAGCGCGTGATCGCATTCGACATGCCGGGCACCACGCGCGACTCGATCTACGTCGATTTCGAACGCGGCGGCAAGCCGTACACGCTGATCGACACCGCCGGTTTGCGCCGCCGCGGCAAGGTGTTCGAAGCGATCGAGAAATTCTCGGTGGTGAAGACGTTGCAGTCGATCTCCGACGCCAACGTCGTGATCCTGCTGCTCGACGCGCGCCAGGACATTTCGGAGCAGGACGCGCACATTGCCGGCTTCGTGGTGGAGCAGGGCCGTGCGCTGGTGGTCGGCGTGAACAAGTGGGACGGTCTCGATCCGCATGTGCGCGAGCGCACCAAAGCGGACCTCGAGCGCAAACTAAAATTTCTCGACTTCGCCAAATTCCACTTCATTTCCGCCGCGGAAAAAACCGGAATCGGCCCTTTGATGCGTTCGGTCGACGACGCCTACGCAGCCGCCATGGCCAAGCTGCCGACGCCGAAGCTCACGCGCGCGTTGATCGATGCCGTCGAATTCCAGCAGCCGCGCCGACGTGGTCCGGTGCGCCCGAAACTGCGTTACGCGCATCAGGGCGGACAGAATCCGCCGATCATCGTGATTCACGGCAACGCGCTCGACGCGATCACCGAAACGTACAAACGCTACCTGGAAAACCGCTTCCGGGAAACTTTCAAGCTGACTGGGACTCCATTGCGCATAGAGTTCAGATCGTCGACGAACCCTTACGCGGATAAAGGCTAATTCCAGGCTGAAACCCGCGTGTGTGCTGGCTTTGGCCGCCTGGCCAGGCCGCCCGCGCAAAAATGAAAATCGGCTATAGTGTAGCGTTGACGGTGGATCTCTTTTTCTTCCTCGTCAATTAAGTCAACCTGCAAAAAAATACGGAGTTTGCTATGAGCAACAAAGGGCAATTGTTACAAGACCCGTTTTTGAACGCACTGCGTAAAGAGCATGTGCCGGTGTCGATCTACCTGGTCAACGGCATCAAGCTTCAAGGGAACATCGAATCGTTCGACCAGTACGTCGTGTTGCTCCGGAATACGGTCACCCAGATGGTCTACAAGCACGCAATCTCGACAGTCGTGCCAGCCCGTCCGGTGAATTTCCACCCGGATTCTGAACAGTCCTAACCCCCGTCGCGGCCGGCGTAACGTCGCCCGTTGGCGATTACTCCCGGCCGCCTCATTTTGATACCCTCCAATTTGATCAATGCAGCGCTTGTCGGCATCGACTTCGGTAAGATCGATTTCGAAGCCAGTCTGGAAGAACTCAGCCTGCTCGCGCAAAGCGCGGGCGCGAATCCCTTAGTCACCCTCACGGGGCGCCGGTCCAGTCCCGACGCCAAGATGTTCGTCGGCAGCGGCAAGGCCGAAGAACTGCGTCTTGCGTGTGAGGCGAACGACATCGAACTCGTCATTTTCAATCACGCTCTGGCGCCTGCGCAGCAGCGCAATCTGGAGCAAGCGCTTAATCGGCGCGTGATCGATCGCACCAGTCTGATCCTCGACATTTTTGCGCAACGCGCCCGCAGCCATGAAGGCAAGCTGCAGGTGGAACTCGCGCAACTGCAGTATCTGTCGACGCGGCTAATCCGCGCATGGACCCACCTGGAGCGGCAAAAAGGCGGTATCGGCTTGCGCGGCCCTGGCGAAACGCAGCTCGAAACCGACCGTCGGTTGATCGGCGAGCGCATCAAGGCGCTCAAGACGCGGCTCGAGAAACTGCGTCGTCAGCACGGCACGCAGCGCCGCGCGCGCAGCCGCAATCAGACCATGTCGGTGTCGCTGGTCGGTTACACGAACGCGGGCAAGTCCACGCTTTTCAACGCGCTCACCAAGGCTCAGGCGTACGCCGCCGACCAGTTGTTCGCGACGCTCGATACCACCTCGCGGCGCGTCTATCTCGGCGACGAAGCGGGGCAGGTAGTGGTGTCGGATACGGTCGGTTTCATCCGCGAACTGCCTCACCAGCTGGTGGCGGCATTTCGCGCCACGCTCGAGGAAACCATTCACGCCGACCTGCTGCTGCACGTGGTCGATGCGTCGAGCGCGGTGCGTCTCGACCAGATCGATCAGGTGAACGAGGTATTGCACGCAATCGGTGCGGACACGATCCGCCAGGTGCTGGTCTTCAACAAGATCGACGCGGTGCCGGAGTTGGCGGCCCGTGGGGACGCGGTTGAAAGGGATGAGTATGGTAATATTTCGCGCGTCTTTTTGAGCGCGCGCACGGGGCAAGGGCTGGACACACTGCGCGCTGCCATCGCTGAAATCGCTACTGCCGAACCTCTTCCCGAAACGCTGGTCGATCTCTCGGAAGAAGACCGGTCGGCAGCACCACGCGACGACCGCAAGGTCCCAGAACTCGGGCACTGACCCGTTCCAATTGCACTGACCCGCTGTCTACTCTGGTGAACGAACACAGGTGAACGATTACAACGAGCGGAGTATCTGGCTGCGCATGCGCGCCATGCTGTCATTGAACGATCCGCGCTGGGGCCGGGGGGACGGCAATGGCGAGCGGCAACGTCCCAACGAGCCGAAGCGTCCGCCGACCAAAGACGGCGAGGGCCCGCCCGATCTCGACGAGATGTGGCGCGATTTCAACCGTCGTTTGAGCCGGGTGTTTGGCCGCAAGGGCGGCGGTGCGGGCGGCGGCCGTCCCGACAACGGTCGTAGCGCGCGCATCGGCGTGGGCATCGTGATCGGCGTGCTGCTGGCCATTTATCTCGGCAGCGGCGTGTTCGTCGTGCAGGACGGCCAGGCCGGCGTGGTGATGCAGTTCGGCAAGTATCGCTACACGGCGGGGCAGGGTGTGCACTGGCGTCTGCCGTATCCGTTCGAAGCGCACGAGCTCGTCAATATCGGCCAGATCCGTCAGGTGGAAGTCGGCCGTAACAACGTGGTGCGTCTCGCGAATGTGAAAGACGCCTCGATGCTCACGCACGACGCTGACATCGTCGACGTGCGCTTCGCCGTGCAATATCAGGTGAAGAAGCCGACCGACTATCTGTTTCGCAGCGTCGATCCCGATCAGGGCGTCATGCAGGCGGCCCAGGCGGCGGTGCGCAGCATCGTCGGCGCGCGCAGCACGAATGACATCCTCTATCAGGATCGCGAAACAATTCGCCAGCAACTCATGGCGGCGATCCAGCAATCTCTGGATGAATATCAGTCCGGCCTCGCCGTGACCGGTGTGACGATCCAGGGTGTGCAGGTGCCCGACCGGGTGCAGGCCGCATTCGACGACGCCGCCAAAGTCCGTCAGGAAAACGACCGCGCGAAACGCGATGCCGAAGCTTACGCCGCGGACCTTTTGCCGCGCGCGCAAGCCGACGTGGCGCGCCAGATCGACGAAGCGAAAACCTACAGCGACAAGACTGTGGCTCAGGCACAAGGCGACGCCGAGCGCTTCAAGCAGGTCTACGCGCAGTACTCGAAAGCGCCCGCCGTGGTTCGCGAGCGCCTGTACCTGGACACCATGCAGCAGATCTATTCGAATACGACCAAGGTGTATGTGGACAGCAAGAGCGGCAACAACGTGCTGTATCTGCCGCTCGACAAGCTCGTCGAGCAGACCCGCCAGCGGGTCGCCGACGCTGCCGCCGCCTCGGGTGCGGCCGCAGGCGCCGCGGCCGCTGCCGCGCCGCAAGCGGCGAGCAGTGCTGCGTCGCCTTTGTCCGCACCGTCTGCCTCCGCCACCAGCGCGGCGGCCTCGGCGCCTGCCGCCGCCGCCGCGCCGGCCAGCCAGGCCGCATCCGGCAGCGACCCGCTGCGTTCACGCGACTCCTTCCGCAGCCGTATGCGCGAAGACGACGTTCAATAAGGAGCGCACATCATGAACAAGATCATTGCGCTCGTCGTAGCTGTCGTCATCGTGTTGTTCGCCGCTTCGTCGATGGTGTTCGTCGTCGATCAGCGCCACATGGCCGTGCTGTCCTCGCATGGCGACGCGGCGCCGAGCCTGCTCGGCCCCGGCCTGCATGCGAAATTGCCGCCGCCGTTGCAAACGGTCACGCTGGTCGATAACCGCATCCAGTCGCTCGACGCACCGGACGAAGACCGTTACGTGACCTCCGACAAAATCGATCTGCTGGCCAACCCGGTTCTGAAATATCGCGTGACCGATCCGCTCAAGCTGCTCGCCGAAACCCGCGGTGATGCGCAGAGTCTGCCGGACCGGCTCGCGTTGCTGTCGCGCGGTGCGCTCGGCGAGGCGTTCGCGAAGGTCACGCTGTCCGACGCGCTTGCGCGGCAACAGGCCGTCGCCGACGAAGCGCGCGCCGCGATGGACAAGGCAGCGGCATCGCTCGGCGTGTCGGTGGTCGACGTGCAATTGACGCGCGTCGATTTCCCCGCGTCGATGGCGGACTCCGTCTACAAGCGCATGATCGCCGCGCGCCAGCAGGTCGCGGCCGACGAACGCGCGAAGGGCACCGCCGAAGCCGACAAGATCAGGCAGGACGCGATCGGCCAGCAACAGGCAATTCTCGCGGACGGTTATCGTCAGGCGCAGACCATCAAGGGCGAGGGCGATGCCAAGGCAGCGCAGATCGCCGCCGACGCTTACGGCAGCGACCCGCAGTTCTACCAGTTCTATCAAAGCATGCAGGCGTACAAGAACACCTTCAAGCCGGGCGACGTGATCGTCGTCGATCCGAGCAACGAGTTCTTCCGCTTCATGCGTAGCTCGACCGGCGGCGCAGCCCCGGACGCTTCCGCGGCTTCGCGCAAACCCTGATAACCGGAACGCCGCGGCATCCGCATCGCGGCGCTTTAATTCGCATGGATATAGCCGGCTCATTACTGCTCGCGATCGCGTTGATGCTGATTATCGAGGGAATGTTTCCCTTCGTTTTTCCGAGCGCCTGGAGCGACACGTTCCGTAAAATAGCGGAACGGCCGCCGCATCAGATTCGCGTTGGCGGCCTGATCGTGATGGTGCTCGGGCTGATCCTGCTGTTTATCGTGACTTGATGGGGCCTGGTGGCCGATGGCCTCGCGGTCCGGCGGCACGTGCGATCAACCGCGCAAATGTGATCAGCCGCGCTTGCCCGTAATCACCGCAGCCGGATGCGCCCCGCCGCCATGGTCCGCGGTGCTCTGAACGCCGCGTCGTGCATCGCCCCGCGGCCAAAAGCCGGATGCGGCGGTTGCAAGCAATCCAGACGCCCGCGATGGCCGCCAAAATCGAGCCGCCGCCCGCCATTCACTCTCACTTACCGGCGCACCCAGCCGCCGTGTTCAACGTCGTAGGACTGTATCGATGTCGACCTGGTTACTTCCCGAAAATATCGCCGACGTGCTGCCGTCGGAAGCCCGCAAGATCGAAGAACTGCGGCGTCATTTGCTGGACCGTTTCCGTTCGTACGGCTACGAGATGGTCATGCCGCCGTTGCTCGAATACATCGAGTCGCTGCTGACCGGCGGCGGCCACGATCTGAATCTGCGGACCTTCAAACTGGTCGATCAGCTGTCCGGGCGCACGCTCGGTCTGCGCGCGGACATCACGCCGCAGGTCGCGCGTATCGACGCGCATCTGCTGAATCGCCAGGGCGTGACGCGTCTTTGCTATGCGGGCAACGTTGCGCATACGCGTCCGCGCGGCCTGCATGCCACGCGCGAGCAGATCCAGATCGGCGCGGAAATCTACGGTCACGCGGGCCTCGAAGCGGACCTGGAAATCCAGCAACTGATGCTCGACGCGCTGCGTCTGGCCGGCCTCGCGAAAGTGCGCCTCGATCTGTGCCACGCGGGCGTGCTCGCGGCGCTGATCGAAGCCGAGCCGGCCGCGGCCGAACTCGGGCAGTCGCTTTACGACGCGCTGGCGGGCAAGGACGTGCCGCGTCTCGTCGAATTGACGGCGAACCTGACACCGGTGATCCGCGACGCCTTGCGCGCGCTGCCCACGCTGTACGGCGACGCGTCGGTGCTCGACGAAGCCCGCGCCCGCTTGCCGAACGCGCCGGCCATCGCCCGCGCGCTCGACGACCTCGCGTTCCTCGCAAGCCAGGTGGACGGCGCCGAAGTGATGATCGATCTCGCCGATCTGCGCGGCTATGCTTACCACAGCGGCGTGATGTTCTCGGCGTACGTGGACGGCGTGCCGAACGCGGTCGCGCGCGGCGGCCGTTACGACCACGTGGGCCAAGCGTATGGCCGTGCGCGCGCGGCAACCGGCTTTTCGCTCGATCTGCGCGAAGTGGCGCGAATTTCTCCGGTCGAAGCGCGCAGCAGCGCGATTCTCGCGCCGTGGCAGCACGACGAAGCACTGCGCGTGAGTGTCGCCGCGTTGCGCGATGCCGGCGAAGTCGTGATACAGGCGCTGCCCGGCCATGAACACGATCTTGACGAATTCGCATTCGACCGCGTGTTGGTCGAGCGCAACGGCAACTGGATCGTCGAAGCGCGCGCCTGAGCGCGTTCCGGCAGACCGGTGCGAGGGTGAACCTCGGCGCCTCTCAGACGGCATCGAACGTATCGTCAAAACGCGGTGCGGCCACCGGCCGCACTACTTTCGCAATACCCAACATAACGTGCATACCGTTGAGCGGAAACGGAAAAATTCGGAAGGTTCCGCGAACCTAGGTAGAATACGTTTTTAACCAGCTTACGAAACAACATGTCTGCCAGCGCAGTGAATGTGAACCCCGGGCGTAACGTCGTCGTCGTGGGAACCCAGTGGGGTGATGAAGGCAAGGGCAAGATCGTCGACTGGCTGACGGACCACGCCCAAGGCGTCGTTCGCTTTCAGGGCGGTCACAATGCCGGTCACACGCTTATTATCGGCGGCAAGAAAACCATCTTGCGTCTGATTCCGTCGGGCATCATGCATCCCGGCGTCGCGTGCTACATCGGCAATGGCGTCGTGTTGTCGCCGGAAGCACTGTTCAAGGAAATCGGCGAGCTCGAAGCCGCCGGGGTCGATGTCCAGAATCGCCTCTTCATTTCCGAAGCCACCACCCTGATCCTGCCGTATCACATCGCCATCGACCAGGGCCGCGAAGCGCGCCGTGGCGCGGGCAAGATCGGCACCACCGGCCGCGGCATCGGCCCGGCTTACGAAGACAAGGTCGCGCGCCGCGGTTTGCGCGTGCAAGACCTGTTCGAGCCGGAAACTTTCGCCGAACGTCTGCGTGAAAATCTCGATTATCACAACTTCGTGTTGACGCAATATCTGGGCGTCGCCGCTGTCGACTTCCAGCAAACGCTCGACACGATGCTCAGCTATGCCGACCGTCTGAAGCCGATGGTCACGGACGTGTCGCGCCGTCTGTACGACGCGAACGCGGCCGGCAGCAACCTGCTGTTCGAAGGCGCGCAAGGCACGCTGCTCGACATCGACCACGGCACGTATCCGTACGTCACGTCGAGCAACTGCGTGGCGGGTGCGGCCACGGCGGGCGCGGGCGTCGGTCCGCAAAAGCTGAACTACATTCTCGGCATCACCAAGGCGTACTGCACGCGCGTCGGTTCGGGCCCGTTCCCGAGCGAACTGTACGACGCGGATAACGCCGCCCGTCAGGAAGCGATCGGCCTCGAACTGGCTACCGTCGGCAAGGAATTCGGCTCGGTCACCGGCCGTCCGCGCCGCACGGGCTGGCTCGACGTCGCCGCGCTGCGCCGCTCGATCCAGATCAACGGCGTGTCGGGCCTGTGCATGACCAAGCTCGACGTGCTCGACGGTCTCGACGAAGTGAAGCTGTGCGTCGGCTACACGGTCGACGGCAACCATGTCGATCTGCTGCCGCGCGGCTCGTCGGAAGTCGCTCGTTGCGAGCCGGTGTACGAAACCTTCGCGGGCTGGAAGGAAAGCACCGTCGGCATCAAGGAATGGGACAAGCTGCCCGCGAATGCGCGCGCTTATTTGTCGCGTGTGCAGGAAGTCGCGGGCATTCCGATCGACATGGTGTCGACCGGTCCGGATCGCGACGAAACGATTCTGCTGCGTCATCCGTTCAAGGTTTAAGCCATGGTGCAAGGTGTACCCATGATTGCGATGAAAGATCCGCGCAACGACGACAAGAACCTCTGGGTCGGCTGGGACGAGTATCACCGGCTGATCGAAATGCTGGCGTTGCAGGTCCACGAGTCGGGCTGGAAGTTCGACAAGATTCTGTGCCTCGCGCGCGGCGGTTTGCGCGTCGGCGATCAGCTCTCGCGCATTTACGATCTGCCGTTGGCGATTCTCGCCACGAGTTCGTATCGTGAAGCGGCCGGCACGGAGCAGGGCGAACTCGACATCGCGCAATACATCACCATGACGCGCGGCGAGCTGCACGGCAACGTGCTGCTGGTTGACGACCTGGTCGACTCGGGCGTGACGCTTGCGCGTGTTCAGCAGCATCTGAAAGAGCGTTATCCGGCGATCACCGCGGTGCGTTCCGCGGTGCTCTGGTACAAGGGCTGCTCGAAGGTGAAGCCCGATTACCACGTGCAGTATCTGCCCACTAATCCGTGGATTCATCAGCCGTTCGAGGAATGGGACACGGTGCGTCCGCATAACCTCGGCGCGTGGATCAAGCGCGGCATGCAGCAAGCGCAGGAGTCGTCGGAGAAGTGATGCGCACTTCCGCGCCGAACGTGTTGCATCTTCGTCGCGCCGTACCCTGCGTATCTCGCAAAACGGAGCCCATTGGGCTCCGTTTTTTTATGTGCGGGCCATGCGCGCGCTTCGCAAACCGCGCATCGCCGGTGCCGGCAATGCCGCTCGCGCAGCAGACGCGCTTATATCGCAGTGCTACACTGCGCGGACCCATCACGTGGTGTATCCACAACAAGCCGGGCGGCGCCATGCTGGCAGTTTAGAATGGCGGTCGTTTTTCCGCTCAGGGAACGGATTTCCTCGCGTTTATGACAGATAACAATCACGTGCACAAACAGCCTCTGCCTTCCCTCGCTCTCGCCGCGATCGGAGTGGTGTTCGGCGATATCGGCACGAGCCCGTTGTACTCGCTGAAGGAAGCCTTCAGCCCCTCTCACGGCATTCCGCTGACCGATCAATCAATCCTGGGTGTGATCTCGCTGCTGTTCTGGGCGATCGTGATCGTGGTCGGCATCAAGTACGTGTTGTTCGTGATGCGCGCGGACAATAACGGCGAGGGCGGTGTGCTCGCGCTGATGGCGCTGGCGCTGCGCTCGCTCGACGAGAAGTCGAAAATGGCCGGCGTGCTGGTGATGCTCGGCATTTTCGGCGCCTGCATGTTCTATGGCGACGCGGTGATCACACCGGCCATCTCGGTGATCTCGGCAGTCGAGGGTCTGGAAATCGCCGCGCCGCATCTGTCTCATCTGGTGCTGCCGCTCACCATGGTGATCCTCGTGCTGCTGTTCTGGATTCAGCGGCACGGCACGGCGATGGTCGGCCGCCTGTTCGGTCCGATCATGGTGGTGTGGTTCGCGGTGCTCGCGGTACTCGGCCTGTGGCATATCCTGCAGTCACCGAACGTGATCCGCGCGCTGAACCCGTATTACGCGTACACCTTCATGGCCGCGCACGTGCTGCAAGCTTACGTGGTGCTCGGCTCGGTCGTACTGGTGCTGACCGGCGCCGAAGCGCTGTACGCCGACATGGGCCACTTCGGCGCCAAGCCGATCCGCATGGCGTGGTATTTCCTCGTGATGCCTTCGCTGGTGCTGAACTACTTCGGCCAGGGCGCGCTGCTGATGCACGATCCGAAGGCCATCGAAAATCCGTTCTTCCTGCTCGCGCCGGACTGGGCCTTGCTGCCGCTCGTCGTGCTCTCGACCGTGGCGACCGTGATCGCCTCGCAGGCCGTGATTTCCGGCGCTTATTCGCTCACGAGCCAGGCGATCCAGCTCGGCTACGTGCCGCGCATGAAGATCCTGCACACGTCGGAACTGGCGATCGGCCAGATCTATGTGCCGGTGGTGAACTGGATGCTGCTGTTCATCATTCTGTGCATCGTGATCGCCTTCAAGAGCTCGGACAATCTCGCGGCCGCGTACGGTATCGCGGTGACGGCCACCATGGTGATCACCACGATTCTCGCCTGCGTCGTGATGGTGAACGTGTGGAACTGGAACAAGCTGCTGGTGGCGCTGATCATCGGCGTGTTCATGACGGTCGATCTAGGATTTTTCGGCGCGAACCTGCTGAAAGTGGAAGAAGGCGGGTGGTTGCCGCTCGGCATTGGCGCGCTGCTGTTCTTCCTGCTGATGACCTGGTTCAAGGGCCGCATGATCGTCAAGGAACGCACGGCCGCGGACGGTATTCCGCTCATGCCGTTCCTGCAGGGCTTGCTTGCGCATCCGCCGCATCGCGTGTCGGGCACGGCGATCTATCTGACCGGCAGCGATTCGCTCGTGCCGGTGAGTCTGCTGCACAATCTGAAGCACAACAAGGTGCTGCATGAGCGCACCATCTTTCTGACCTTCGTGACGCGCGATATTCCGTACGTGAACGACTCGGAGCGTGTGACGGTCAAGGATATCGACGGCGGGTTGTATCTCGTCAAGGCGGCCTACGGCTTCAACGAAACGCCGGACGTGAAAGCTGTGTTGCTCGAAGTCGGACGTACCCGTGACATGACCTTCGAGATGATGGACACGTCGTTCTTCCTCGCGCGCGAAACGGTGGTGCCGACGCAGTTGCCGGGTATGTCGGTGTGGCGCGAACGTGTGTTCGCATGGATGCATCAGAATGCCGCGAAGCCGACGGACTTCTTTAGTATTCCGGCTAATCGGGTGGTGGAGTTGGGGACCAAGATCGAGATCTGAACTCAGCCGCTGATAGTCGAGCGCGTCACGCCCGAGGTGTAAAGAAAAAGCCCACGCAATGAATGCGTGGGCTTTTTCTTTGGCGCTGGAGCGAGCAATCGAGTGACCGGCACCGCGCGGTGCTCGACAAGCTCAACAAGCTCAACAAGCTCAACAAGCTCAACAAGCTCAACAAGCTCAACAAGCTCAACAAGCTCAACAAGCTCAACAAGCTCAACAAGCTCAACAAGCTCAACAAGCGCGCGAGCGAATCACGCGCCTCTAACGCAGCGAACTTACTTCTGCTTGAGCTTGGCGAATGCAGCCGCCATCGCGCCGCCCGCTTCCGGCTCACGCGAGCGCTGTTGCTGCGCGCCGCGTCCACCGCCGCCTGAACGGCCCGCGCCGCCGCGATCCTGCTGCGCGCCGCCGCCGCTGCGTGCGGCCGCCACACCGACCTCGTCGTCCATGCGCATCGTCAACGCGATACGTTGGCGTTTCACGTCCACTTCCAGCACCTTCACCTTGACGATCTGACCGGCCTTAACGACTTCGTGCGGGTCTTTGATGAACTTCGTCGACATAGCCGACACGTGCACGAGTCCATCCTGATGCACGCCGATATCGATGAACGCGCCAAATGCCGCCACGTTCGTCACGACGCCTTCGAGCACCATGCCCGGCGTCAAATCGCTGACCTTTTCGACGCCTTCACGGAACGTCGCGGTCTTGAACTCGGGACGCGGATCGCGGCCGGGCTTTTCGAGTTCGAGCAGAATATCGCGCACGGTCGGCAGGCCAAAACGATCGTCGACGAATTCCGCGGGCGAGAGGCCGCGCAACGCTTCGCGATTGCCCAGCACTTCGCCGACGTGCTTGCTGATTTTCGCCAGCATGCGTTCGACGACCGGATACGCTTCCGGGTGAACCGACGAGCGGTCGAGCGGATTCTCGCCGTTGTTGATGCGCAGGAACCCGGCGGCCTGCTCGAACGTCTTGTCGCCCAGACGCGGCACCTTGCGCAAATGCTCGCGCGACGGGAACGGACCGTTCGCATCGCGATAGTCGACGATATTGCGCGCCAACGTGGCGTTCAGACCCGACACGCGCGCGAGCAAGGCGACCGACGCCGTATTCGCATCCACGCCGACCGCGTTCACGCAGTCCTCGACCACGGCATCGAGCGAACGTGCCAATTCGCGCTGATTCACATCGTGCTGATACTGGCCGACGCCGATCGCTTTCGGCTCGATCTTCACCAACTCGGCGAGCGGGTCTTGCAGACGCCGCGCAATCGACACCGCGCCGCGCAGCGACACGTCCATGTCGGGGAATTCCTTCGCCGCAAGTTCGGAGGCGGAATACACCGACGCGCCCGCTTCGGACACGACGATCTTCTGCAACTTGAATTCCGGATGACGCGCAATCAGTTCGCTCGCGAGCTTGTCCGTTTCACGCGACGCCGTACCGTTGCCGATGCTGATCAATTCAGCCTGCGTCTGCGCGCAGATGCGCGCGAGTTTCGCGATCGAGCCGTCCCAGTCGCGGCGCGGTTCGTGCGGATAGATCACGTCGGTGGCGAGCACCTTGCCGGTGCGGTCGACCACGGCGACTTTCACCCCGGTGCGCATGCCGGGGTCAAGGCCGATCACGGCCTTCGGGCCAGCGGGCGCCGCCAGCAGCAGGTCTTTCAGATTGCGCGCGAACACGCGAATCGCCTCGTGCTCGGCTTCGTCGCGCAGATTGGTCAGCAGTTCGTTTTCGATATGCGGCTGAACCTTCACGCGCCAGCACCAGCGGCACACGTCGGAGAGCCACTTGTCGGCCGGACGGTTCTGATTCGCGATGCCGAAGTGGCGCGCAATCAGCGCTTCGCCCGGATGCGGCACCTGCGCGTCGAGTTCTTCGCCCAGCCCCAGCTTGACCATCAGCACGCCCGCATTGCGGCCGCGGAACAGCGCCAGCGCGCGATGCGACGGTACGGTGCGGATGGTTTCCGAGTAGTCGTAATAGTCGCGGAATTTCTCTTCTTCGGCGTGTTCCTTGCCTTCCACCACTTTCGACGACACCACGCCCTGGTTGAACAGGTAGTCGCGCAGCTTGCCGAGCAACTCGGCCGTTTCGCCGAACTGTTCCGAGAGAATGTCGCGCGCGCCGTCGAGTGCGGCCTTGAGGTCGGCGACGCCTTTCTCGGCGTCCACGTAAGCGGCGGCTTCGGTTTGCGGGTCGAGCAGGGGATTGGCCAGCAACGCGTCGGCGAGCGGCTGCAGGCCGGCTTCGCGGGCGATCTGCGCGCGCGTGCGGCGCTTCGGCTTATACGGGAGATACAGGTCTTCCAGCACCTGCTTGCTGTCGGCGCCTTCGATCGCGGTGCGCAGCTCGTCGGTGAGCTTGCCCTGTTCGTCGATGCTGGCGATGATCGCGGCGCGCCGGTCTTCCAGCTCGCGCAGATACAGCAGGCGTTCCTCGAGGTTGCGCAGTTGCGTGTCGTCGAGATTGTCGGTCACTTCCTTACGGTAGCGGGCGATGAACGGAACAGTCGCTCCTTCGTCGAGAAGTTGCACCGCGGCCGCGACCTGGCGCGGCTGGACGGACAGTTCGGCGGCGATGCGCTGTACGATCTTGAGTGCTACGGTTTCCGTCATAAGGTCTTGGTGTTCCTGCGGACTCAGTTCGGGGGCCGCGCGCTGACGCTACGTGAGGGCCACGTGAGGCACGTCGGGGCACGCCGGGCGTGCACGCTGCGACCAGGTTGCTGGAGCGGGGCATTTTGCCATAAATGCAAAAGGGCTCAACCGCAGGGTGATAGAATTTCGGGCATGTTCCGCTGACCCTCTACGACGTTGCCGATCTCCTTGTTCCTCAACCGCCTGGGCTCCCGCTTGGTCTCTCGCTTGTCACAACTGCCGCCGTTTTTGTCGCCGGGTCTGGCACCGGGTTCGCCACGTTCTTCGCTCTCTTCGCTCGTATCGGCGCCGCGCTCCGTGTTCGTCTCGCGTGGCGTGTTTTTAGCGTCGTGCGCTTCGTGCGTACTGGCCGTGGCGCTGGCGATGTCCACGCCGGCCATGGCGCAGTCCGTGACGCCGGCGAGCAATAGCGGCGCGCGGCCCGCAGGCGCTTTGACGCCGGCCGCCGCGTCGGGTGCGCAGGCCACGACGGCAAAAGGCCCCACGAACGCCGAGAGCACGGACAGCGCAGGGAACGCGGTAATGTCGGATAGCGACTTCGACGCGCGGCAAAAAGCCCTCGATCAACGCACCGAGGAGAACAACTACCGCTACGGCGTCGCGGAACACGACTGCTATAGCAAGTTCTTCGTCAACTATTGCCTGAACAAGGCGCGCGACAGCATGCGTACGGTGCAGGCCGATATTCGCAAGGAACAGCTCGCGCTCGACGGCGAACAGCGCACCCAGCGCGCTCGCGTGCGTGACGAACAGGCGGCGATCAAGCGCGCGCAGGACGAAGCGAGCGCGCCGCAACGTGCCGCCGACGACGCGCGCAACGCCCAGGCGTACGAAGACAAGCAGAAACAGCATCAGATCGATCAGGCGCAGCGCGCCGCCGAGGCGCCGCAGCGCAGCGCGAATGCGCAGGCCTATCAGGACAAGCTGCGTCAGCACGCGCTGGATCAGGCTCAGCGCGGCATCAGCCCGTCGCAGGCGGCAGCCAATCAGCAGGCGTACGATCAGAAGCAGGGCGACTTCCAGCGCAAGCTCGACGAGGCGCGTGCGCAAGGCGCGCAGAAGGCACAGGAGCGCGTGGAGAAGCAGCAGAGCTTCCAGAAGAAGCAGGCGGACGCCGCGCAGCACAAGGCCGACGTCGAGGCGCGTCAGAAGCAGGCGGCCGAGAAAGCCGAGCAGAAGCGTCAGGACGCGTTGAAACAGCAGCAAATCGAAGAGCAGCAAAAGCAGCAGCAACAACAGCAGTAAGCGTGCTGAAGAGGCCCTGAGCGAGCGTGGCAGGGCCGTAGCCGCCGTAACGCGTTTTAAGCCGGACAGCAACCTCAGGCATCGGGCCGTACACGCGGCTCGCGCCGTACACGAGAGGAGGCGAGCATGCGCGATCAACATCACGTCATCAACGCGGACACACTTCGCGACCGCATTCTGCAACTGGAATCGGAGCATAGTGGGCTCGATCGCTTGATCGACCGAATGTCGGATGAGCCCGGCATCGACGACTTCGAGTTGCAGCGCCTGAAAAAGCGCAAACTCAAAGTCAAGGACACCATCATCTTGCTGCAATTGCAGCTCGAACCGGACGCACGCGCCTGAGTTCGCGGCCTGGCAGGCGCCGGGCGCGCGCCGCGCGAGCCGGACTTTGCAGGAAACGCTTGCTTTGAATTCACCGCTTGAAACTTCATCCCGTGCCACGCCGGGCGACGCATCTGGAGCCGGTACTCCGGCGCCGCGTCCTGCCGCGTCAGCACTGAGCGCGTCGCTGAATCCACGCCGCGTCGCCGAACTGGACGAGATCTTCGCCGCCAATGGTTTGCTGGCCCGTCAGATCGACGGCTACCGCTCGCGCGCGTCGCAGATCGAAATGTCGCGCGCCGTGGCCGCCGCCATGGAAGCGTCGGGCCGCGCAATGCCCGAGCCCGCCATGTTCGAGGCGCAGAAGCGTCCGGCGCGGCGTCTGCAGGGGGCAGGGGCCGATGCCGCCGCCGAGGCCGCTGGGGACGCTGAGGGCGCCGATTCGGGCGGACTCGACGGCAGCGAAAACACGCTGATTGTCGAAGCCGGGACCGGCACCGGCAAGACCTATGCGTACCTGGTGCCGGCCATGCTGTGGGGCGGCAAGGTGATCGTCTCGACCGGCACGAAGCATTTGCAGGATCAGCTCTTTCAGCGCGACATTCCGACCGTGCGCGATGCGCTCGCGGTGCCGGTCTCGGTCGCTATGCTCAAGGGCCGGGCGAATTACCTGTGCCACTACTATCTGCAGCGCACCGCGGATAGCGGCCGTCTGCCGTCGCGCCAGGAAACCTCGTACCTGCAGGATATCGTGCGCTTCGCCAAGATCACGCGCACCGGCGACAAGGCCGAATTGGCGAGCGTGCCGGAAACGGCGGCGGTGTGGTCGATGGTCACGTCCACGCGCGAAAACTGTCTCGGCCAGGAGTGTCCGCATTACAAGGACTGCTTTGTAATGCAGGCGCGCCGCGAGGCGCAGCAGGCGGATATCGTGGTGGTGAATCACCATCTGTTTTTCGCCGACATCATGTTGCGCGATACGGGCATGGCCGAGTTGCTGCCCACCGCCAACACCGTGATCTTCGACGAAGCGCATCAGTTGCCCGAGACAGCCACGCTGTTTTTCGGCGAAACGCTTTCAACCACGCAGTTTCTCGAGCTCGCGCGCGATTCGGTGGCCGAAGGCTTGGGCCATGCCCGTGAGACGGTCGACTGGGTCAAGCTCGGCGCCACGCTCGAGCGCGCGGCGCGCGATGTGCGGCTCGCCTTCAAGGAAGACTCGGTGCGCTTGTCGATCGGCCAGTTGGCTGACGATCATCCGTTGTTCTCCGCGCTCGAAACGCTCGAAACCGAACTCGATGCATTGGCGTCCGCGCTGGCCGGTCAAGCCGAGCGCGCGGAATCGATCGGCGCGTGTCTGCGCCGCGCACGCGAGCTGCAAGGCGTGCTGGCCGGCTGGACCACGCCGCCCACGCCGACAGAGCGCGAAGCCGCTGACGGCGCCTCTACTGACGGCAAAACCGAGCGCGCCGATCCGAACGAAAAAGTGCGCTGGATCGAAGTCTTCTCGCATACCGTGCAGTTGCACGAAACGCCGTTGTCGGTCGCGCCGATTTTCGCGAAACAGCGTGCCGGTGTGCCGCGCGCGTGGATCTTCACGTCGGCCACGCTGTCGGTGCGCGGCGATTTCACGCACTACGCGGCGCAGATGGGCCTGAACGCCAAGCGCTCGATGACGCTGCCTAGTCCCTTCGACTATCCGACCCAAGGGCTACTCTACGTGCCGCGCAATTTGCCGCAACCATCTTCGCCGATGTTCACCGACGCCGTATTCGACGCCGCGTTGCCTGCGATCGAAGCATCGGGTGGCGGCGTCTTCATGTTGTGCACGACGCTGCGCGCGGTAGACCGCATCTCGGCCAAGCTGCGCGACACGATCGAAGCGCGCGGCTGGGACTATCCGCTGCTCGTACAGGGCGACGCGAGCCGCACGGAATTGCTGGATCGCTTCCGCTCATACGGCAACGCGATCCTGGTGGGCAGCCAGAGCTTCTGGGAAGGCGTGGACGTGCGCGGCGACGCTTTGTCGCTGGTGGTGATCGACAAGCTGCCGTTCGCGCCGCCCGACGATCCGGTGTTGTCAGCTCGACTCGAAGCGCTCACCAAGAAAGGCTTGAGCCCGTTCGCCGTGCATCAGTTGCCGCAGGCCGTCATCACCCTGAAGCAGGGCGCAGGCCGTCTGATTCGCGCTGAGACCGATCGTGGCGTGCTGATGATCTGCGACACACGACTCGTCGACAAACCGTATGGGCGCCGTATCTGGCAGAGCCTGCCGCCATTCAAACGCACGCGTGAGATCGAGGTAGTGCGCGAGTTTTTTGAAGAGAGCACCGCGCCGGCGCAAGAGGCCGATCAGGCTGATTAGAATCAGTGAATGCCGCTATAAAAAAGCGGCGCTTAAATGACAAAACGCCACGGATATGAATCCGTGGCGTTTTGCTTCACTGCCCGGAAAATCGCGATGATTTCCCGATGCAGTTTTCGCCCAGAGGCGAACCCTATGCGACAGCTTACTGGCTTGCGCCCGAAGCCGGAGCAGCAGCCGAGGCAGCAGCGTCCGAAGCAGCAGCGCCTGCGTCCGAAGCAGCGGTCGTAGCCGAAGCAGCAGCGTCGCTCGCAGCAGCAGCAGCACCCGAAGCAGCAGCAGCCGAATCCGAAGCAGCAGCAGCCGGTGCCGAAGCAGCAGCTGCGTCGCTAGCCGGGGCAGCGGCTTGGTCGTTGCTCTTGTTGCATGCAGCCAGTGCCACAGCTGCCAACAGGGATGCTACGAGGAGGGATTTCTTCATGATCACGTCCTTTTATGGTTTAAAGGTAAGCAACAGCGCAAAATAAAACCGGTAATGTGCTCCAACACCGACCTGGGCCGCTGGTGGAGAAGCTCTTTTGGCGAGCTCGAATCTTCCCTACGGCTTGGGCGGAAATTATATGCACTTTCGTACTGACAATCCATAAATCCGGGGTCAATACGTTGTCTTTCTCATACAAAATTTCACTGTACGGTATAGCAGGCAGGCAGAGTTACGCAAGCTCGCCCACTTGTATCCAGCCCGCACAATACCACTCGTGTAGCCGTGCTGTCACCGACGAATCGTGTGAGAGTGTTACAAAGCGTTTCGCACTCATGCAGCGGTGATTTGCGAGGTCAAACAACCACTTTTTCGCGCCTTCGAATGACGTTTCCTCTCCATTTACGAAGAAAAAACGGCGGTTGTACAACAAATTAGTCTTGCGGTCCAGCCGAATACCTGACTTCGAAGCCTGACTGATGAAACGGGCTTCATTAAGCGGCCTTTGCGGCGGATCAAAGACGACACTCGGCTTGGGTTCGCTGAGATACGTGCCAAGGAACGACGCAATATCCTGCTCATTCCATTTAATGCCAGCAAGGATTGCGCCAACCCTTTCGACCAACGCCGCGGGGAGCTCGGCCGGACGCTCCACGGCGGGTTGCTGCGGATCGCGATAAAGCCCGCCCGGCCGACCCGCCGAGTCGCCGCGCTCGGCCAGATGGTAGAGGAACTGGCCGGTCAATTCGCTCGCCGAAGGGGCGCGAAAACCGATCGAACAGGTCATGCATTCGCCTTCGGCGATGCCGTCGTGAGCGATGTGCGGCGGCAGGTAAAGCATGTCGCCGGGTTCGAGCAGCCACTCCTCTTCGGGCTGGAAATTCTGTAAAACTTTCAAAGGCAAGCCGGGTTGCAGTGTCAGATCTTTCTGCGCGCTAATGCGCCAACGGCGCTTGCCTTTTACTTGCAAAAGAAACACATCGTAGGAATCGAAGTGCGGACCTACGCCGCCGCCGTCGCTTGCGTAGGAAATCATCAAGTCGTCGAGACGCGCGTCCGGCACGAAGCGGAAACGGTCGAGCAGGGCGCGCGCGCGATCGTCGTGGAGATCGACGCCTTGCACGAGCAGCGTCCATGCGCGCTGCTTCACCGAAGGCAGTTCGTCAGGCGCGAACGGCCCGTGTTCGAGCTGCCATTTATTGCGGAAATGCGTGATCAGGCGCGCTTCGACTTCGTCCTGATCGGCCAGCTCGAAAAATTCGTCGCGTGAAAGCGGCGCCTCGACGTTCGGAATAGCCTGGCGAATCAAGAGCAGCTTTTTTTGCCAGTAGCGGCGCATGAATTGCGACGGCGTCAGGTTGCCGAGCAACGGTGTGGGCGTGTCTGACGAAGGCGGGAGAACCGGAACAGCCGGCTTTGAAGCCGGCGACGAATTCCGTGCCGAAGCTGCGTCGGCCGGGTGGTCAGTGGGCCGCTTGGGCATCGTATAATGTGAGTTGTATTCTGGAGAATCGAATGAAAATCGCAAAGAACACCGTCGTGTCGGTCGCTTACAAGCTGTCGGATGCGCAGGGCAATCTGATTGAAGAAAGCGACGAGCCGATGGTCTATCTGCACGGCGGCTATGATGGCACGTTCCCCAAGATCGAGGAAGAGCTCGACGGCCACGAGGCCGGCTTCGAGACCCAGATCCAGCTCGAGCCGCAAGACGCGTTCGGCGAGTACGACCCTGATCTCGTGAAGATCGAGCCGCGCAATCGCTTCCCGGAACCGCTCGAAGTCGGCATGCAATTCGAAGGCACGCCGGAAGAAGGCGACGAGGATCTCGACTCGCTCGTCTATGTGGTGACCGACGTCGCCGAAGACAAAGTCGTGCTCGACGGCAACCATCCGCTTGCCGGCATGGCGCTGCGTTTCGCGCTGACGGTGAAAGACGTGCGTCCGGCTACCGAAGACGAAATCCAGCACGAACACGCGCATGGCGCCGACGGCCTCGAAGTCCTCGACGAAGACGAGGACGACGAAGAAGAAGGCAAGTCAGGGCCCACGCTGCACTGAGCTTGCAGGCATGCCGGGCACGCTTGAAGAAGCGCCCGGCATGCGTGGCTGAGTGGCCGAAGCGGGCGGCGTCGACGTGGCCGGCCCGTAACCACCGCCACCCTGATCCGCCGGTATGCGCGGTTGCTGATCCAGTTGCGACTCTCCGGGCGTCTGCAACAGTGGCGGCAATTCCGAGGCGGGTCCGAGCGCCGGCACAGCCGGCATCGAAGCAGCCGGTTCATCGCGCGGCAACACGGGTTGCGCGGTGGGCATCGGTATTTGCTTCGGCACATCGCGCACACTTACGCGGAACGGCGGTTTTCTGCCGAAATCCGCGTCCACCTGAATCCACTGGTTGAGACGATCATGCGGCGCGAGCGCAACACGCGTGAGATTCGTCACCAGCATTCCTTTGTCATTGCGTAGCGGCTGATCGATCACGAAGCCGGCGCTTGCACGTTCGTCGTCGCAATGAATCACAAGCACCGGTCCGCGGAAAATCTGCGCGAGCTTCACGAGGCTGCGTTTGAATTCCAGAAAACCGTCGCGGCGGGTGTTGCGCGCAAAGCGCAGCCACGCGAAACGGTCGGGCCGTTCGTAACGCTCCGGGTCCGGATCGCCCTGGATGAACACGACGATCGCACGCGCGTCGCGGCGTTTCGCATATTCGCCGGCATGTTCCAGCCAGAATGCATTGGCGATCACGCGGTCTTCGAACTCGCCGTTGCGTCCGCCCGCGGTCAGATAGTGATTGTTCGGACTCGGCGCATTAAGGCCGACGAACACCGTATCGCCCACTTGCCAACGCACGTTCTCGCGATACGGACGAAAGCGCGAGACTTCGCTTTCACGCGTCAACCCGATCGGGTTCTGGCCCATCGAGGTGGCGTCGGCAAAGAGCGTTTGGCGCAACTGGTCGAGCCGTTCGGTCGGATCGAAGCCGCCCGCTTCGGCCGTGCCGCAATCGGCCCAGTCGTGCTGGCCGGGCATGAAAAAGAGGGCGGGCCGCGAGGTTTCGAGCAGCGCGTGGCGGCGTTCGTAAAGTGCGTCGCGGCAAGCCTCTTTCGCGCCCTTCAGATTGCCGTCGTACACGATGAACGACATGTCGCGCTCGCGGCTGATCGCTTCGATCAACCGCTGCGTGGGCGCTTCGTCGGCGACGCTCTGCATCGTATTGGCGATGACCGCGAAGGTGTAGCGTGAAGTGTCGGCGTACGCCGACGGCGCGAATCCTGACAACCCCGCGAACAGTCCCGCGAGCGGCACGCCGCCGCCCCAGAGTGTGAGGGCGAGGGTCAGCGCCGCGCGGAGTTTGCGCAGCCGCTGCGGGGGCTTGTGTGAGTCAATGATCCGCATCCGGCGCGGCGGCCAGTTCGTGCAATTCGTACAGCAGATCGAGTGCTTCGCGCGGCCGCAGATCGTTCGGATCGATGCCGCGCAGACGCTCGACGAGCTCCTGCATGCCAGGCGGCACCGCGGGCTCTGCCTTCGCATCGCGCTCGTCGTCCGCGTCTTCGAGCAGCATCGGCATGGGCGTGGCGAACAGATCGAGTTGCGGCGCGGGTTGCGCGGCCGACTGCTGTTCCAGATGCGCAAGATGCTTACGCGCCGCGCGAATCACCGCGTTCGGCACGCCGGCGAGTTGCGCGACCTGCAGCCCGTAGCTCTGATTCGCCGGACCTTCGCTGACCGCGTGCAAGAACACGATGCCGTGGCCATGCTCGACCGCCGACAAATGCACATTGGCCGCCTGCGGAAACTCCGCGGGCAACTGCGTCAACTCGAAGTAGTGCGTGGCAAATAGCGTATGGCAACCGTTGTGCGCGAGCAGATGCCGCGCAATGGCCCACGCCAGCGCGAGCCCATCGAACGTGGACGTGCCGCGGCCGATCTCATCCATCAGCACGAGACTTTGCGGCGTGGCGTCGTTTAGGATCGCGGCGGCTTCAGTCATCTCGACCATGAAGGTCGAGCGGCCGCCGGCGAGGTCGTCCGCCGCGCCGATGCGCGTGAAGATGCGGTCGATCGGCCCGAAGGCGGCGCGCCGCGCGGGCACATAACTGCCCACATAAGCGAGCAGCGCGATCAGCGCGGTCTGGCGCATGAAGGTCGATTTACCGCCCATGTTCGGGCCGGTGATCAGCAGCAGTTTGCGCTCGGGCGTGAGCGAGCAGTCGTTGGCGATGAACTGCTCGACCTGCGCCTCGACAACCGGATGCCGCCCCTGTTCGATTTCGATGCCAGCGTTTACCGAGAAGGTCGGCGCGACCCAATCGAGCGCGCGGGCGCGCTCGCCGAAGGCCGCCAGCAGATCGAGTTCGGCGAGCGCCGAGGCGACCCGCTGACAATCCGGGATGAAAGGCAGCAGCACCTGCAGCAGCGCGTCGTAGAGCGAGCGTTCGCGGGCGAGGGCGCGTTCCTGCGCGGACAGGGCTTTGTCCTCGAACGTTTTCAGTTCCGGCGTGATGTAGCGTTCGGCATTCTTCAGTGTCTGGCGGCGGCGATAGTCGTCGGGCACCTTGTCGGTCTGGCCGCGCGTGACTTCGATATAAAAGCCGTGCACCTTGTTGTATTCGACGCGCAGATTGCCGATGCCTGTGCGCGCGCGCTCGCGTGTCTCGAGGTCGATCAGGAACTGCCCGCAGTTCTCCGAAATATCGCGCAGTTCGTCCAGTTCCGCGTCGTAGCCGCGCGCGATCACGCCGCCGTCGCGCACCATGGCCGACGGTTCCTGCGCAACCGCACGCCTGAGCAGTTCCACGCAGGCTTGCGGCGGTTCCAGAGAAGCGTCGATGCGCGCCAGCGAATCCGCATTCGGCGCAACGGCTGCGAGTTGCGTGCGCAACTCGGGCAACGCGATGAAGGTATCGCGCAGACTCGATAGATCGCGAGGCCGCGCGGACAGCAGCGCGAGACGCCCGGTAATCCGCTCGATGTCCGAGATCTGCCGCAGCGCGCCGCGCAACGAATCGACGCTCGCGCCCGGCGGCGCGTCGAGCAAGGCGCCGATCGCCTGTTGACGCGCCTGCGCCACGGCCGATTCGCGCGGCGGATGATGCAGCCAGTGACGCAGCAGCCGGCTGCCCATGGTCGTGCAGCAAGTGTCGAGCAGCGAACACAGCGTGGGCGATTCGGTGCCGCGCAGTGTTTCCGTGAGTTCGAGGTTGCGGCGCGTGGCGGGGTCGAGGCCGATATATTCGGATTCGTATTCGACCTTCAGGCTGCGCACGTGACGCAACTGCTGACCTTGTGTGGCCGCGGCATACAGCAGCAGCGCGCCGGCCGCGCCGCATGCGCAGGTCAGCGAATGCGCACCGAAGCCGTCGAGGCCCGCCACTTCCAGCTGATCGCACAAGCGTTGCGTGCCCGAGGTGACGTCGAAGTGCCAGACCGGCACGCGGGTGAGGGCGCCCGCATTGACCGGCGGCGTCCAGCTTGCCGCGTCGCTGGGCGTGTCGGCCACCAGAATTTCCGCGGGACGAATGCGCTCGAGCGCAGCCGCCACCTGGTCGGGTGCGACTTCGGCGAGGCGCAACGCGCCGCTCGCCAGATTCAGCCATGCAAGGCCGACGCTGGTCGCCACGCCGCGCCGGTTATGCGCGACGCACATGGCCAGCAGATAGACATCGCTCTTGTCCGACAGGAGCGCTGCGTCCGTGAGCGTGCCGGGCGTGACCACGCGCACCACTTTGCGCTCGACCGGGCCCTTCGACGTGGCCGGGTCGCCGATCTGCTCGCAAATCGCGACGGATTCGCCAAGCTTCACGAGCTTGGCGAGATACTGTTCGACCGCGTGATGCGGCACGCCGGCCATCTTGATCGGATTGCCCGCCGACGCGCCACGCTGCGTGAGTGTCAGATCGAGCAGGCGCGCGGCTTTTTCCGCGTCTTCGAAAAAGAGTTCGTAGAAGTCGCCCATCCGGTAGAACACCAGCGTGCCCGGATGATCCGCTTTGATGCGCAGATACTGCTGCATCATTGGCGTGTGCTGTGCGACGTCGTTGGCCGCTGCGGTTTGAATGCCCATCCTCGGTATCTTCTTGCGTAAGCTGTTCAGGGCGTGAGTTTAACCTGCCGGCGCAGCGAGCGGACCCTGGCCGGATGGCCAATCTGAATAGTCACTCGGCATTGCAGACCCCGCGCGCGGCGGCAAATTCTGCGCGAGCCGCGCCGCTCCCGCCTCACCCGCAAAACCACGTCATTCTTCCACCATGGCCCGCATGTCCACTGTGCGTTCATTCACCGTGCTACGCCGCTTTGCAAGCCACATCATGAAGGTGATGAACGTGCCGAACACCACGATGATCCACTGCGCCGGCATCTTCGCCGTAAGCAGCAGCGCGTAGACGCCGAGCATCAGCAGCACGGCGAGGTTCTGGTTGAAATTCTGCACCGCGATCGAATGTCCCGCGGAGAGTAGCGTCGCGCCGCGATGCTGAAGAATCGCGTTCATCGGCACGATGAAAAAGCCCGATAGCGCGCCGAGCAGAATCATCAGCGGATAGGCGAGCAGAATGTAAAACGGCAGCACGTATGTGCCGATTCGAATGCCCGAGCCCGGCGGGAACAGATCCTTGTTGTAGAAGGCCATGGCGATCGCCACCGCGCCGGTCAGAATGCCGACCGGCAAGACGCGCAGCGATTTGCGCAACGGAATCAGCGCGGCCGCCGCCGCTGCGCCGACCGCGATGCCGAGACCCGTGACGCCTTGCATGACCGCCGCCTTCGAGAGCGACAGCCCGAGGTTCACGTTGGCCCACTTGAGCACCAGCAATTGCAGCGTGACCGCGCCGCCCCACATCAGGGTCGTCACCCACAGCGCGATCTGCGCGAGTTTGTCGGCCCACAGCACGTTGAAGCAATGATAGAAATCGCCGACCAGTTTTTTCGGTTCGCTCAGGCGACTTTCATAACGCGCGCCCGTGTCGGGAATGAAGATGTTGATCGCGGCGGCGATCGCATAGGTCACCATCGTCGCGAACATGGCGAGATCGGCGGAGGAACGGATCAGCGGCAGATGCGCGTGCGCGACGAATTTGTCGG
The DNA here is from genome assembly GCF_042680985.1 of Paraburkholderia dipogonis. NCBI lineage: Bacteria > Pseudomonadati > Pseudomonadota > Betaproteobacteria > Burkholderiales > Burkholderiaceae > Paraburkholderia > Paraburkholderia dipogonis. Next base: position 309,724 of record NZ_JBHUFR010000016.1, read on the forward strand.
CGAAGGTGCTGATCAACGCGCCGCCCACCATCGTGCCGACGATGGTCGACAGCACGGTGGCCGATTCGAGCCATGCGTTGGCCTTGACGAGTTTTTCCGCGGGCAGCAGTTCAGTGAGGATGCCGTATTTGGCCGGCGAATACGCGGCCGCGCCGAAGCCGACCACGCCGTAGGCAATCATCGGGTGAACGCCCGCGATCATCATCAGGCAGCCGCTCGCCTTCAACGCGTTGGAGATGAACATGACGTGCCGCTTTTGCATCGAGTCGGCGAAAGCGCCGACGAACGGCGCGAGCAGCACGTACGAAACGGTGAAGAAAATCTGCAGCAGCGGCGTGACCCAGGCGGCCGAGCGAATCACGGAGAGCAGCGCGATGGCCGCGATCAACAGTGCATTGTCCGCCAGCGACGAAACAAACTGCGCCGCGATGATTGTGTAGAAGCCTTTTTTCATGAAGCGGATTGGAAGCTGCGCGAGAAGTCAGGCGCAAAGCGGGGCGCAGCGAAAAACGCGCGAAACGCAGCCGGCAATGACGTGCGCCGGCGCGGCATCCCGCTTTGTAGCACGAACGCCCGCCGCATGCAGGCGCGCCAACGAAAAAGCGGCCGAAGCCGCTTTTTCATGTTCCGCTTGCTGGCGCCGCCCTCGCAGGGCTTATGCCGCTTGCTGACGCGTGCGGCTGTAGCGCGACAGGATCGGGATCATCTGCGCGTAGACCTTCGCGTTGCCCGCGACGATTTCGCCAACGTGCAGGAAATCCGAATCGCCCGTGTAGTTGCCGACCAGGCCGCCGGCTTCCGTGATCAGCAGGCTGCCCGCGGCAACGTCCCACGCATTCAGGCCTTGCTCGAAGAAACCGTCCATGCGGCCGGCGGCGACGTTCGCCAGATCGAGGGCGGCGGCGCCCGGACGGCGCAGGCCGGCGCAGGCTTCGGTCATTTCAGCGAACTGGCGGCCGTACGCTTCGAGGCCGTCTCTTTCGCGGAATGGGAAGCCGGTGCCGATCAGGCCGTCGGCCAGACGATCGCGCTTGGCCACGCGGATGCGGCGATCGTTGAGGAACGCGCCGCGGCCGCGCGAGGCGGTGAACAGGTCGTTGCGGGTCGGATCGTAGACCACGGCCTGCGTCACGATGCCCTTGTGAGCGAGCGCGATCGAGATGCAGTAGTACGGAAAACCGTGGATGAAATTGGTGGTGCCGTCGAGCGGATCGATGATCCACTGGTATTCGGACTCGTTATCCGACTTGCCGGATTCTTCGGCGAGGATCGCGTGATCGGGGTAGGCGGTCTTGAGCGTGTCGATGATCGCCGCTTCAGACGCTTTGTCGACCTCCGTGACGAAATCGTTGTGCTGTTTCTTGCTGACCTGAACCAGATCGAGATCGAGCGAAGCGCGGGTGATGATCTGCGAAGCGCGGCGCGCGGCTTTCACAGCGATATTGAGCATGGGATGCATGAGACTGGATCCTTGTGCCGGGGCAGCACGGCTGCTGGCCGGTAATTGAGCGCTAACCTGCGCTAATTGGGCGCCCTCTAAGAAGCGCGAAAACAGCACGGAACACTCGCCCGGTACAACCGGTGCGCATTCCGCCGACGGAGACGAATTGGATAAGAACGAGGCGTTCATGCAGTGCCGAACGGCAAAGCAGGGCGCGAATTCCGGTATTTTACCTGAGTCCGGACGCCGCGGCAGCGTTTGCGGGCCGGCGGCCAGCCTGATGAAGTTTTACGCGGCTCGGCCCGGCATTGGCAGGCGCATTGCCGTACGCATCGGCATGCGCATCTGCGCCGATTTCGGACCGCCAGCGGCGTTGGCGCTACCATACGCGTCTTTAGCTTGCAGAATTCCATTGTGGACCACACCCACCATTCCTCCGATCCTGCCGTAGCCGAACTGCGCGGCGGCTTCACCTCGACGCGCTTCGTGCTGGTCGAGCCGAGCCATCCGGGCAACGTCGGCGCTGCGGCGCGCGCGCTGAAAACCATGGGTTTCTCGCGACTCGTCCTTGTGTCGCCGCGCGTGCCGCACGTGCAAAGCGATCCTGAAGCCATCGCCATGGCAAGCGGTGCCGACGAAGTGCTGGCGTCCGCGCACGTTGTGCCGACCCTCGCCGATGCCTTGAGCGGCGTGCACTGGTCGATCGCGCTGACCGCGCGGCTGCGCGAATACGGGCCGCCGCAATGGACGCCGCGTGCCGCGGCCGGCATTGCGCGTGAACAGGCGGTGCATGGCGAGATCGCGCTGGTGTTCGGCAACGAGCGCACGGGTTTGTCGAACGAGGATGTCGAGCGCTGCAGCGCGCTTGCGCATATTCCCGCCAATCCGGCCTATAGTTCGCTCAATCTCGCGCAGGCCGTGCAGGTGCTGGCGTATGAACTGCGCACGATGTATCTGTCGGCCGAGAGCGGCGCCGCTGCGGTGCAAGCCGCGCCTCAGGCGGCAGCGGGCGATGGCGAGCCCGTCGGTGCGCGCGCCGCGAGCGACGAAATCGAAAGCATGTTCACGCATCTGGAAAGCGCGCTGGTCGCGCTCGGCTTTCTCGATCCGGCCAATCCGAAGAAGCTGATGTCGCGCCTGCGGCGTCTCTTTGCGCGCTCGGGTCTCGAGCGCGAGGAAGTGAATATCGTGCGCGGCATCGCCAAACACATTCTGTTGAAAAGCAAGTCCAAGGACGACGCGTCCTGAAGGCTGCGTGCCGTACCTGAACTGAATGCTTCCCCGTTAGCCGGCGACGACCCCGCCGGCAGCGTGGACTTCCGGCAGGTTTTCCGCAATCCCCCTACAATCCCCAAGACGTTCTAAGCAAAGCTGCCGCCGTGCTATGCGGCGAGCCACGCCGTCGTGCGCGCCAGGTTGCGCGTGCGGCGCTTTCTCCCACAACACAGTCCCTGCCATGTTCACGAGACTTCGCGAAGACATCGCCACGATCCGCGAGCGCGACCCCGCCGCCCGCAGCGCCTGGGAAGTCCTCACGTGTTATCCGGGTCTGCATGCGCTCGTGCTGCATCGGCTCGCGCACGCGTGCTGGCAGGCGAGGCGCCGCTGGCTCGCGCGTTTCATCTCGCAGATGGCGCGCTTCACGACTGGCATCGAAATCCATCCGGGCGCGACGCTCGGGCGGCGCGTGTTCATCGATCACGGCATGGGCGTGGTGATCGGCGAGACCGCGCAGATCGGCGACGACTGCACGATCTATCAGGGCGTCACGCTCGGCGGTACCTCGCTCACGCGAGGCGCCAAGCGGCATCCGACGCTCGAGCGCGGCGTGATCGTCGGCGCGGGCGCGAAGGTGCTCGGCGGCTTCACGATCGGCGCGGACGCGAAGATCGGCTCGAACGCGGTGGTGACCAAGCCCGTGCCGGCGCGCGGCACGGCGGTGGGCAATCCGGCGCGGATCATTGTGCCGGCGGCCGCGGTGGCTTCGGAAGCGGCGGCCAACGCCGGTTCCAACGGCGCCGCGCGCGACGGCAAACGCGCCGCCGCGAGCAGCGGCTTCTGCGCATACGGCATCACACCGAACGCGGACGATCCGGTGTCGCTGGCGATTCATGGGCTGATCGATCACGCCGCGACGCAAGCTAAACGCATCGACGAAATCGTCGATGCGCTGGAGCGGCTGGGTACCAGTCTCGAAGGACTGCAAGGAGCGGATGCTGCGTTGCTCGATCTGCGACGGTTGTCGGCGGCGATTGCAGGGAAAGTGGACGCGGTGGCAGCGGAGCGGTGAAAGTTATTCGTGTGCGCGCCGCCGAGGCCAGCGCTAACAGCGACGCTAAACGTGGCGGGGAGCGAGAGTAGCCATAACAACGCCGGCACGCGTGGCCCGGAGCAGTGCCGAACTACCTTGCGCACGTGATCCATCGACACGGGCGCAATCAACCGCCGCCACCTTCAACCCAACGGCAACGCCCGAATCCCTTCAGCGTCGATACGCAAATACCCGCCACGGCGCTCGCCGTGGTCGAGATCCCAATCCGGCAGAACCCAGCGCGTGCCGCCCGGCTCGCGATGCCGCGCCGGCCGGTGCGTGTGCCCATGGATGAGAGTCGCCGTTTTCGACGACTTGAATAACGCAGCCACCGCCGACGCCGTCACGTCGTACTTCGGCGAGACCGGCCGCGCGCGGCCTTGCTCGCTTTTCGAGCGCATGTTCTCAGCGAGCTTCTGACGCCAGCGCAACGGCCACGCGAGAAACAGCATCTGCGCGAAACGGTTGCGCGCAAAACGCCGGAACGTTTGATAGCCGCGATCCGCCGTGCACAAGGCATCGCCGTGCGCGAGCACGAGGCGCGTGCCGAATGCGGTGATCACGAAGGGATCGGGCAGCCAGATCGCGCCGGCTGCTTTCATGAAGCGCTTGCCCAGGAGAAAATCGCGGTTGCCGTGCATGATGTAGAGCGCGATGCCGCGCTCCGACAACGTATGCAGCAGCGCCGCCATGCGCTCGGCGAACGGCTCGACGAGCATATCGTCGCCGATCCAGTACTCGAACAGATCGCCGAGTATGAACACCGAATCTGCCTGTTCGGCCGTGAAGCGGATGAAATGCTCGAACGCGGCGACCGTGTGCGGGATCGCCTCGCTCAGATGAATATCGGAGAGGAAAAAAAACGGGCGTGCGGCGTGCGGGCGTTTGCCCTCGCCAGGCACGCCCGCGGCGACGCTTCGCAGCGGCGTTTCTTGCAGCATTGAAGGTGCCTGATATCAGTTCGAACGAATCGATGCTCGCTACGACACTTAGTCGACGATCACAGCCTTTTCGATCACCACGTCGTCCGCCGGCACGTCCTGATGGAAGCCCTTCGAACCCGTCTTGACCTTCTTGATCTTCTCGACGATGTCGAGGCCTTCGACCACCTTGCCGAACACGGCGTAACCCCAGCCTTGCGGCGTCGGCGACGAGTGGTTCAGGAAGTCGTTGTCGTTCACGTTGATGAAGAATTGCGCCGTGGCCGAGTGCGGGTCGTTCGTGCGCGCCATGGCGACCGAGCCGTTGACGTTCTTCAGACCGTTGTTTGCTTCATTCGTGATCGGCTCGCCCGTCGGCTTCTGCTTCATGCCGGGTTCGAAGCCGCCGCCCTGGATCATGAAGCCGTCGATCACGCGGTGGAACACCGTGTTGTCGTAGTGGCCGGCCTTCACGTAGTTGAGGAAGTTCTCAACCGACTTCGGCGCCTTCTCAGCGTCCAGTTCGAGTTTGATGACGCCGTGGTTCGTATGCAGTTCAACCATGATGGAATCCTTTGATGAACAGGGTGGGTAAAAGGCGCGGCAAGTCGTCACGATTTGTCATGATTTGACTTTCAGCCGCGCCGGGGCGTGGATTGAGCGCTGACGCTTTTCTCGTGCGCGCGCCTGACTATGGCGCGCTGGTCCTGCGATTACTTGCCGACGACCGTGGCCGACTCGATCACGACCGGCTTTTGCGGCACGTCGCCCATCGGGCCGCGCGAAGTGGTGGGCGTGCCTTCGATCTTCTTCACGACGTCCATGCCGCTCGTGACCTTGCCGAACACCGCGTAGCCGTTGCCGTCCGGATTCGGATAGTCGAGGCCGGCATTGTCCACCGTGTTGATGAAGAATTGCGCGGTGGCCGAATTCGGGTCGCTGGTGCGCGCCATGGCGAGCGTGCCCGTCATGTTCTTCAGACCGTTACGGCTTTCGAGCTGAATCGGCGCGCGCGTCGGCTTCTCCGCGAAGCTCTGCGTGTAGCCGCCGCCCTGGATCATGAAGCCACGAATCACGCGATGGAAAATCGTGCCGCTGTACTGGCCGGACTTCACGTAGTCGAGGAAGTTGGCGACCGTCTTTGGCGCCTTCTCAGGATACAACTCGACGCGGATGTCGCCTTCCGATGTCTTGAAGAGGACGGACGGATGCGCGGCTTGCGAACCGGACTGGGCAAATGCGGGAGCGTTTGCGATCAGGGCGGCGCTGCCGAGCGCCAACATCAACCATTTCATGAAGATCCTCAGGGTTGGAAAAAACGTATTGCGCGAAGCGTAATGGCTTTACTTCGACGGCGCCATGTAGGGCGGCATGGCAAGCGAGCCATTCGCGCCGCCGTACTGGAAGCTCGGCGTTTGCGTCATGTTCGAGGTGGCGCGGGCGGTGTAGTCGTCTTCCGTGCTGGCGGCCTGTTTCGCCTGGGCCGCGGTTCTGACCGGCGAGATGACTTTCTGAATGTCCGCGAGACGCTGCGTGGTGGTGGGGCTCACCTTGCCGAGGCTCTGCGCGCGGCGATAGGCCTCGTTGGCCATGCGCAGATACAGGTCGCCGAGATTCTCGTAGGCGAGGCCGTAGCCCGGGTTGACCTTGGTCGCCGTTTCGAGCGCGGCGCGCGCTTCGGCATATTGACCATGCTTCGCGTAAAGCGCGGCGAGGTTGTTATAAGGCTCGGGCAACTCGGGGTACGTCTGCGTGAGTTCGGTGAACGCGGCGATGGCTTCGTCGTCGCGATTCAGGTGGGCGAGCACCGTGCCGCGCTTGAATTTGGCTTGCGCGTCGCGCGGATTCGAGGCAATGCGCGCGTCGAGCTGGGTCAGCGAGGCCGCCCAGTTTTTCTGCGCGATCGACGCGTCGATTTCCGGCGTGTTGTCGCGCACGGCGGGGCCCTGCGGCAGCGTGGCGGTCTTCTGCGCAAAGGCGGCCGCGGCCGGCACGGCCGCGAGGGCGAGCGCCACGGTGACGCGCAAGGTGAGGGCCCGCGTGGCGCTACCGAAGGCCGTCGCGGCGAGGGTCGCAGCGCTGCGCGCGCGGCCGCTTGAAGGTTTCATAGGCTCAGGTCTGGATGTTATACTCCGACCCATTCTAACAAAAGGTCTGCGCGTTCCGTCGAACCGCAAACTGTCTTTTCGCCACTCGTGGTCGTCTCCGCCTTGATCGCAGCCTGACCGCCGCACCAGGTGCACCGGTTTTGCTGTATGCGACACGCCCGCCGTCCGGTTCCTGACTGGCGGGGCGCGCCGCGCATGAAACACATTGCGGATTTCTTTCGGCCCACGCACCGTTCTCTATGGAATCACTGCGCATCTACAACACGCTCGCGCGTGACAAGCAAACTTTCGTGCCGCTGCAAGAGGGCGTCGTGCGGATGTACGTCTGCGGGATGACCGTGTACGACTATTGTCACGTCGGTCATGCGCGGGTGATGGTCGTGTTCGACATCGTGCAGCGCTGGTTGCGCACGCTCGGCTACGACGTGACCTACGTGCGCAATATCACGGATATCGACGACAAGATCATCCGGCGCGCTGTGGAGAACGGCGAGACCATCAAGGCGCTGACCGATCGCTTCATCAACGCATTGCACGAAGACGCGGACGCGCTCGGCATCCAGCGGCCCGACCTCGAACCGCGCGCCACGGATTTCATTCCGCAGATGCTCGGCATGATCGAGCAGCTCGAGGCGAACGGCTACGCCTATCAGGCGAGCGACGGCGACGTGAACTATGCGGTGCGCAAGTTCGCGAACTACGGCAAGCTGTCGGGCAAGTCGCTCGAAGATCTGCGCGCGGGCGAACGCGTCGCGGCGAACGACGCAAAGCAGGACCCGCTCGACTTCGTGTTGTGGAAGCAGGCCAAGCCGGAAGAGCCCGCGGATACGGGCTGGGATTCGAAGTATGGGCGCGGCCGCCCCGGCTGGCATATCGAATGCTCGGCAATGGGCTGCACATTGCTCGGCGAACATTTCGACATTCACGGCGGCGGCCAGGACCTGCAGTTTCCGCACCATGAAAACGAAATAGCGCAAAGTGAAGCTGCTACCGGTCAAACCTTCGTTAATTTCTGGATGCACAACGGCTACGTACAGATCGACAATGAGAAGATGTCGAAGTCGTTGAACAACTTCTTTACGATCCGCGAAGTATTGGCGCAGTACGATGCCGAGGTTGTGCGTTTCTTTATCGCACGCGCGCATTACCGCTCGCCGTTGAACTACAGCGACGTGCATATCGACGACGCCCGCAACGCCCTCGCGCGTTTGTACACCGCGCTGAAAGACGTCACGCCGGACGCCGCCGAACTCGACTGGAACGAAGCGCATGCGCAGCGTTTCCAGGCAGCAATGAACGACGACTTCAACACGCCGGTTGCAGTGTCGGTGTTGTTCGAGTTGGCAACAGAAGTGAACCGCACGCGCGACCCCGCGCTGGCCCGTCAATTGCGCTCGCTGGGCGCGGTGATCGGACTGCTCGGCCGCGAGCCGCGTGCATACCTGCAGCAGGCAGCGGGGGCTGCAGCTGAGGGCGCGCTCGAGCCCGCCGCGATCGAAGCGAAGATCGCGGCGCGCGTGGCCGCCAAGCAGGCGAAGGACTATGCGGCAGCAGACCGGATCCGGGCCGAATTGCTCGAGGCCGGCGTTGCACTTGAAGACAAACCCGGCGGGTCGACCGAGTGGCGGCGCGTGTGAGCGCACCTCGACTTACCCTTTGATCGACTCGCCAGGCAGGAGGCAGGATGGCAACGGCCACGAAGACGCCGGCTAAACGAGCCGCGTCTCAAACAAACGCGCCAGCCGCGGCAAAGTCGACACGCACGTCGGCTCGCACGGGCGGCGGCGTGGTAGGGAAAGCATCGTCGAAAGTCGCCGGGGTGGCGGCCAAGACCGCAGCGGGCGCAGCGAAAAAAGCCGCCGCGAAGCGCGCGCTCAACGGCGCGTCGGCGCATGCGCCTGTCGTGAAGCGCGCGAAGCCGCCGCGTGCGAAGAGCAATGGCGCGTTGCCGGCAGAACTGGCCGGCGACGTGCAGGAACTCGCCCGCATCACCGTCGAGGGACACGAAGGCGAAGTCGTGCGCAAGACACGCGCGTCGACTAGCGCGGGCGGCGAAGCGGCGAGCACGAGCGAAGTCGCGGTGCCGGTGCAGATCGCGGGTCTCACGCCTGAAGTCACGCGTCCGGCCTATTGGGACAAGGCGTGTGCCGACCTCGTCAAGCGCGATCGCATTCTGAAGAAACTGATTCCGAAGTTCGGCCCGGTGCATCTGCTGAGTCGCGGCGATCCGTTCGTCACGCTCGCGCGGTCGGTGGTCGGGCAGCAGATTTCGGTCGCGTCCGCGCAAGCCGCCTGGGCGAAGGTCGAGGCCGCGTGTCCGAAGCTGGTGCCGCAGCAGTTCATCAAGCTAGGTCTTGAAAAGCTGACCACGTGCGGGTTGTCCAAGCGCAAAGCCGAATACGTGCTCGATCTCGCGCAGCATTTCGTTTCGGGCGCGCTGCACGTCGGCAAATGGACGTCGATGGAAGACGAGGCGGTGATCGCCGAACTCACGCAGATTCGCGGCATCGGCCGCTGGACGGCGGAGATGTTCCTGATCTTCAACCTGTCGCGCCCCGACGTCCTGCCGCTCGACGACCTGGGCCTGATTCGTGCGATCAGCGTCAACTACTTCAGTGGCGAACCTGTCACACGCAGCGAAGCGCGCGAAGTCGCCGCGAACTGGGAGCCGTGGCGCACCGTCGCCACCTGGTATATGTGGCGTAGTCTCGACCCGTTGCCGGTCGACTACTGAGAAAAAGAAACGGGACTATTCCAAAAGCTATCAATCGTTATGAATTGATAGTTGCGAGATGGTTTTGACATCGGCGCGCGCGGTTAGAATACGCGCTGCCGGTAAGTCCAAGGATTACAAACAATGAAGACCACGTTTCTGGATTTCGAACAGCCGATCGCTGAACTCGAAGCGAAGATCGAAGAATTGCGCTTCGTGCAGGACGATTCGGCCGTCGATATTTCGGAAGAGATCGAGCGGCTGTCCAAGAAGAGTCAACAGCTCACCAAAGATCTGTACGCGAACCTCACGCCGTGGCAGGTTTCGCAAATCGCCCGTCATCCGCAACGCCCGTACACGTTCGACTACGTGAACGAACTGTTCACCGATTTCCACGAACTGCATGGCGACCGCAACTATGCGGACGACCTGTCGATCGTCGGCGGCCTCGCGCGTTTCAACGGCCAGGCGTGCATGGTGATCGGCCATCAGAAGGGCCGCGATACCAAGGAGCGCGCGCTGCGCAACTTCGGCATGCCGCGTCCGGAAGGTTATCGCAAGGCTGAACGCCTGATGCGTCTTGCCGAAAAATTCGGCTTGCCGATTTTTACGTTTATCGACACACCGGGCGCGTACCCGGGCATCGGCGCGGAAGAGCGCGGCCAGTCGGAAGCGATCGGCCGCAATCTGTACGTGATGGCCGAGCTGAAGACGCCGCTGATCGCGACGATCATCGGCGAGGGCGGTTCGGGCGGCGCGTTGGCCATCGCGGTCGGCGACAGCGTCCTGATGCTGCAATTCTCGACCTATTCGGTGATCTCGCCGGAAGGCTGCGCGTCGATTCTGTGGAAGAGTGCCGCGAAAGCGCCGGAAGCCGCGGAAGCGCTCGGCCTGACCGCGCATCGTCTGAAGGCGCTCGGCCTGATCGATAAGATCGTCAACGAGCCGCTCGGTGGCGCGCATCGCGATCCGAAAGGCATGGCCGCCATGTTGCGCCGTGCGCTCGCCGACTCGCTGCGCCAGTTCCAGGGCATGAGCATCAACGACCTGCGTCAGCGTCGTTTCGAACGGCTCATGTCGTATGGCAAGTTCAAGGAAACGACGCCGGGTGCTTAAGCCCGCGCGCGTTCTCTTTCGCCTTCAGCGCTTAACGCGCTAGCGACGTGACTCTCACCGCCGAAACGCCAGCCGACCGCCTCGTACTTGAGGCGGTCGGCTTTTCTTTATCTACGCTTTCAGCTAACGCGCGTATCGCGGTCGCTTTCAGTGGCGGCGTCGATTCGAGTGTGCTGCTTGATGCCGTAGTGCGTGTCGCGGGCGCCTCGCGTTGTATTGCGTTGCACGTGCATCACGGGCTGAGCGCGCATGCCGATGCGTGGCTCGCGCACTGCGAGGCGTTCGCGCGGGAGCGTGGCGTCGAGTTCGCGGCCGAGCGCGTCGAGCTGTCGCGTGACGCGGGCGTGAGCGTCGAAGCCACCGCACGCGATGCGCGTTATCGCGCGCTGGACGAGATGTGCGCTTCCCGCGGCGTCGCCACGCTGTGGCTCGCGCAACACGCGGACGATCAGGCTGAGACTGTGTTGTTGCAATTGCTGCGCGGCGCCGGTCTCGCCGGACTTGCCGCGATGGCGCCGGAGTATTTGCCCGCGGGGGCGCTGGCCACACGCGTGCGGCCTTTGCTTCATCTGCTGCGCGCGCAGCTCGAACAATACGCTAGCGAGCGTGCGTTACGCTGGATCGACGATGAGTCGAACGCCGATACACGCTACGCGCGCAATGCATTGCGCCACGAAGTGACGCCGGCGCTGGCCGTCCACTTTCCGGGTTTTCGCGACGCGCTCGCGCGCACGGCGGCGCACGCGGCGTCGGCGCAGCGTTTGCTCGACGCGCTGGCGCGCATCGATATGCAAGAAGCGTCACGCGACGCAGGACGCGCTCTATCGCACGATGCATTGTTAGCATTCGACGACGACCGCGCGCTCAATCTTCTGCGTTACTGGATGCGTACGTTGGGCCTCGTCGCCGCATCGAGCGCCCGTCTTGGCGATGCGCTGCGTCAGTTGCGTGAGATCGGCGCGGCGGGCGAGGGTCATGGTCTGCGGATCGATCACGCGGGCCAGGCGTTGCGCAGCTATCGCGGCCTGGTCTATTGGGAAGCGGGAGACAGCAACGATCCCGCCGATGAAACCGCGCTCGCCGCGCGCGCGGTCAGCGAACTCGCGTGGCAAGGCGAGTCGATCTGGCGCTTGCCGCAATGGCGCGGCACGTTCGTATTCGCCGACGCCGACGCCGCAGTTGGCGAGGGCGGCGCAACGATTCCCGTGAGCGTTTTGCAACGTGCCATGTTGAGCGCGCGTTCGCGCAGCGGCGGCGAACGCATGCGCACGAGCGACGCGCCTCGCGCACCGAACCGCACGTTGAAAAACCTGTTCCAGGAGCGCGGTATTCCCGCGTGGAAGCGCGACGTGCCGCTGCTTTACATCGGCGGCGATCTGCTGTTCGTGCCAGGGCTTGGGGTCAATCGCGCAGTGTTGCCGGAGCCGATCGACGAGGCCGAATCACGTGTCAGGATCGTCTGGCGCGAGGATCTGCTGATCGCCTGACCGGCCGGTCGGACGCCTCGACTGTTCGTGCGGCGAATCCGGAAATAGGGCACAAATCTCACACGAAACAGCCCTTTGCAGCGCGTATTCAGCGCGATCCAATAGCCTTTCCAGCTTGTCTTTTTGCGCTCGATCGGGTACGTTAACTTGTTTGCCCGACCCGATTTCGCCTTCGCTTTTGTTGAATTAGTCGGTTTTCGATCGTGATCCGTCGTTTCCGGTAAGCCATCAGCGATCATTCCCGGGCAAATCCGCGCGTGCTGCACGCGTGCTGCATTTACGCCGCCACACACTCTGCCGTCGTTCACAAGACGTTGCGCTTCTGTGCTTTTGTGCGGTCGTCTCCAGCGCGCCAGCGCGGTTTCTCCTCCAGTTCAGAACGACAATGGCACTCATCGTACACAAATACGGCGGCACCTCGATGGGCTCGGTCGAGCGCATCAAGAACGTCGCCAAGCGCGTCGCGAAATGGCACAAGGCTGGCCACAAGATGGTCGTCGTGCCGTCGGCGATGTCCGGCGAAACCAACCGCTTGCTCGGTCTCGCGAAAGAAATCACGGGTCAGCCGAGCCCGCGCGAACTCGACATGATCGCCGCCACGGGCGAGCAGGTCAGCTCGGGCCTGCTCGCCATCGCGCTGCAGGAAGCCGGCGTCGACGCGGTCAGCTACGCCGGCTGGCAAGTGCCGGTCAAAACGGATAGCGCGTTCACGAAAGCGCGCATCAGCGACATCGACGGCGAGCGCGTGCTGCGCGATCTCGACGCGGGCAAGGTGGTGGTGATCACCGGCTTCCAGGGTATCGATCCCGACGGCCACATCACCACGCTCGGCCGCGGCGGTTCGGATACGTCGGCGGTCGCAGTCGCGGCCGCGTTGAAAGCCGATGAGTGCCTGATTTACACGGACGTCGACGGGGTCTACACGACCGACCCGCGCGTGGTGGAAGAAGCGCGCCGGCTCGACCGCGTGACGTTCGAAGAAATGCTGGAAATGGCAAGCCTGGGTTCGAAGGTGCTGCAGATCCGCTCGGTGGAATTCGCCGGCAAGTATCAGGTAAAGACGCGTGTGTTGTCGAGCCTGACCGATCCGCTGATGCCGCTCGACGCTGAAATGAAGTCGGGCACCCTGATTACTTTTGAAGAAGACGAGACCATGGAAAAAGCAGTCATCTCGGGCATCGCGTTTCAGCGCGACGAAGCTCGTATCGCCGTGATGGGTGTGCCCGACAAGCCGGGCATCGCGTATCAGATTCTCGGCCCGGTGGCGGACGCGAATATCGACGTCGACATGATCATCCAGAACCAGAGCGTGGAAGGCAAGACGGCGTTCACGTTCACGGTCGGCCGCGGCGACTATCAGCGCGCCATGGACATCCTCACGAGCCAGGTGAAGGGCCACGTGCAGGCCGAGCAGGTGCTGGGCGATCCGAAGGTGTCGAAGGTCTCGGTGGTGGGCGTCGGCATGCGCTCGCATGTGGGTATCGCGAGCACGATGTTCCGCACACTGTCGGAGGAGGGCATCAACATTCAGATGATCTCGACCTCCGAAATCAAGATCTCGGTGCTGATCGACGAGAAGTACATGGAGCTCGCCGTGCGCGCGCTGCATAAAGCGTTCGAACTGGATCAGGCGTAAGTAGCTTTGAATAAACGGGGCGTACAAGAGCGTCCCGTTTGTTTTGCGTGGCCGAGGTGAATAATTTGCGTCGCCAAAGACGAAACTGGCACAAAAACTGTCCGCCAGTCATTGACCTTCGCGGTTCGGCCCGCTATTATCTTGGCTTCGTCGCGCTGACTCCCTGCGCGACCGAAAGTTTGGGAGACGTGGCCGAGAGGTCGAAGGCACTCCCCTGCTAAGGGAGCATCTGGGCCAAAACCTGGATCGAGGGTTCGAATCCCTCCGTCTCCGCCAGAAGTGGTAGAGAGAACCCCGCAGAGTCTAGGCTCTGCGGGGTTTTGTTTTTTGGGGCGTTGCAGTTCGGGCGGATCAGTACGAAGACGGGTCGCTTTAACCTCGCTCATGAGCGCATGCACGATCCGGTCCTCCCGCAACCAACATTTAGCTCAGCTTGTAAATCGCCGCAGCCGTGTCATGCAGGAGTCTTCGCTGCTCCGCAACGGTGAATTTCGCGATCACCTCGAAGTACGCGCCATACAGTTTTTCGAAGCTGCAAGCTAGCTTGCTGATCGGCATATGACTGGCAAACATGCATCGATCGGGGCCAAAAACTTCAATGGTTTCGAGTATCCAGGACCGGACCTGAGCGACCGTCCAATGAATGCCGAAGATGCACTCCAGCCCGAATATTTTCACCGCCACATTGGAACACGCGCCCACCGCGATCATTTCACGTTTCCATGCTGTCTGGCCTTCGCTGGTCAGATCGAGTGGCCAACCCATGACGGGCAGCACGAACTGAATGTCCGGAAACGCCGTCGCCAGTGATGCAAGGTCGGGCAGTTGCGGCGCGAACATTTCCAGTTCGCAGATCAGACTACGCCCGCGCAGCGACGCAAGTCCATGTCGCCATGCCGAGTCCGACATGAGGTCCGGCCTCGGCGCATAGCGAAGCATTGGGTTCGTCGGATGCCAGCCCAGATGTTGGCGAACGCAACGGATTCGTTGCGCTGACGCATACGCTTCCAGCGTGGCCGGCAGATCAGGACTCGAAAAATCGACCAGAGCGATGATGCCGTTTGGGCGTCCTGTGGCGTTCGCAAGCTCTTGGGCCCAGCATGCTTCGTTCACCGGGTCGGTCGAAATAAATTCCGCCCAGACTGTGCCCACGACATTCAACGTGCTCGTGTCGCGCGCGTAGTCGTCGGGCAAGTAGATGCGGGGGAGCGCGCCGTAGTCGCCGACAAGCGCTTCGAAGCCTTCGCTGCGCGTCGCGAACACGGGGTAATGGAGGCGTCGGGCGTCGTAGAAGTGTTGGTGACAGTCAAGGATCGGCAAGGCGGCGCAGTCCATTGTCCAGGTCTCCGTACGAGAGCCAGCACTGAAGCACAGTGCTTGTCCGGCGAGGTTAGCACGACTCGCTTCTGCGGGTCTGCCATTGATTAATGCCCCTCCAGATCACTCTTAAAACGCGGGCCTTAACCCCAACCATTCCCACAAACTGCAACGGCCTCGATGACCGGGTAGTATTCTGCGAATCCGCGGCCGCCGCCACCGCGTTAAATCGCGCGCCGGCGAGGTTCGGCAGGGATAGATAGGTAACCGAATTATTAAAGCGCAACGTGGTGTCGGACGAGTCGACATCGCGTGGGTGCACGCCGGTCGCCCATGGCGCGGCGACCAACTGGAAGCAGGGCGTGGTTTGCCTGCAGGTCGAACTCGCTCGCCTGCAGGTTGCCCTCGCTCATGCGGAAGTTGGCGAGACCGCGCTCATTGCCGAGAAAGAGGACACGTTATCGACGACACACTACAACGTGAGTTGCGCAAATACCATGTGCCTGGCCGTGCCTATACACAGCATGCCGAACCCATCGCTGCATGAGCGCGCTGCGAGCAGAACCGTCCCGCATTGCGCCTTGCTCTGATTACCACGCCATGGCTTTTTCACCAAAACCCTATCCGATGTAACGAGACGTAACCTGGCGACCATCCGCGCGATGTTATGCATCAGTTATTACAAAGTTGAAATACGCGGTGCGGCGCCTTGCGCTATATTTCCGCCAACAACACATTCTTCCAAAGGGTGATCAATGAAGTCCGCTCGTCTTGTTCCACTTTTGATCGGGGTATTCGCGCTGGGCGCGTCGGGTGCTGCAATGGCCGGCGGCCTTAATGTGGGTGTCAACATTGGCATCCCGGCGCCGGTTTATGTTGCGCCGGCACCGGTCTACGCACCGCCTCCGCCGCCTCCGCCGCCGGTCGTCTATCAACCGGCACCCGTGTACTACGGCGGCCCGGCGATCGTGATCGGCTGGCACGGCGACCGCTACTGGGACGGCCGCCGCTACTGGGCGCGTGATGACTGGTACCGTCATCATCCCCCGGGCCATTACAACTACGGCCGCGACCACTACGACAATCATCGCGGCTGGCACTAAGCGTCCAGGCCGCGGTTGATCGAATCGCGAGCTCAAAGAAAAACCGCCCAAGTGGGCGGTTTTTTTATTGGGCTTCTGCGACAAGCCCGCAAAACGGGCCGCGAGTACGAAGCGCCACGCACTCACGCGGACGACTCGTCAGGATGCGTTTGCCAGCGAGGAAACCCATGGAATCTCCCGGTCGGATCGACGCGCCGCGCCCGTCGACGTCGTGCGCAACAGACGTGCGGATCGCGCGGGTTTATTGGGTAGAATTCTCTCACACTGCACTTGCCCACTCACCAACAAGGCCCCTATGACAACTGGCTCGCGACGGGTTCCAACGCCTCATGCACTCTGGTGCAGCGTGATTCATAGACCCTCGCGTGCCGGCCTCGCGATTGCGCCGCGTACATGGCGCTCCGCCAGCACCGCGATGATGTGCGGCGTGCTGGCCGTGGCTGGTCTTCTCATGGCGCCTCAGGCGCATGCGGTCTATGCGATCGCGCAATACGGCGAGCCGAAGTATCCGGCGGATTTCAAGCACTTCGACTACGTCAACCCGGATGCACCCAAGGGCGGCACGCTGGTGCTAGCCAATCCGAGCCGCCTTACCAGCTTCGACAAATTCAATCCTTTCACGCTGCGCGGCAATACGGCGCCGGGTGTCGACCTGATGTTCGAAAGCCTCACCGTCGGCAGCAGCGACGAAGTGGCGTCCGCCTACGGGCTGCTCGCTGACGACATCAGCATCGCGCCGGACGGCCTCTCGGTGACGTTCCACATCAATCCGCGCGCACGCTTTTCAAACGGCGATCCAGTCTCCGCCGACGACGTCAAGTTCTCGCTCGACACGCTGAAAAGCCCGCGGGCCGCGCCGCAATTCGCCTCGATCTTCGGCGAAATCACGCGCGCGGTGGTGGTCGATCCGCATACGATCCGCTTCGAGTTTCACCAGCGCAATCGCGAGTTGCCTCTTCTCGCAGGCGGCCTACCGGTGTTCTCGCGCAAGTGGGGGATGAAGCCGGACGGCAGCCGCATTCCATTCGACCAGCTCGCGTTCGAAAAACCGATCGGCAGCGGGCCTTATCTGATCGAGCAATACGACAACGGCCGCACCATCACCTATCGGCGCGATCCGAATTACTGGGGCGCGGCGCTGCCGGTGCGCGTCGGCATGAATAACTTCGATCGCATCGTCTACAAGCTGTATTCGGATAACACGGCGCGGCTTGAGGCGTTCAAGGCGGGCGAGTACGACGCACTGGTCGAGTACGTCGCGCGCAATTGGGTACGGCGTGACGTGGGCAAAAAATTCGACAGCGGCGAACTAATCAAACAGGTGTTTCCTCAACATAACGGCACCGGCATGCAGGGCTTCATGCTGAACACGCGGCGGCCCTTGTTTCAGGACGTGCGCGTGCGCAAGGCACTCGATCTCGCGCTCGACTTTCAATGGCTCAATCGCCAGTTGTTCTTCAATCAGTACACGCGTATCGACAGTTTCTTCGCCAACACCGATCTGCAGGCGAAGGGTCTGCCTTCGCCGGGCGAGTTGGCCTTGCTCGAACCGTGGCGCGCGAAGCTCGATCCGGCCGTGTTCGGGCCGCCGCCGAAGCAGCCGGACACCGACCCGCCCGGCTCGCTGCGCGCCAATCTGCTGGAGGCGCGCGCGCTGTTGCAGCAGGCCGGCTGGACCTACCGCGACGGCGCGTTGCGCAACGCCCGCGGCGAGCCGTTCCGCTTCGAGATTCTCGACGACTCCGGTTCGTCCGCGCAGATGGAGCCGATCGTCGCGACTTTCATCCGCAATCTGCAGAAGCTGGGCATCCAGGCCACGTTTCGCGTGTCGGATTTCGCGGTCTATCAAAAGCGTCTGGACGCCTTCGATTTCGACACCACCACGATCCGCATGCCGGATGTGCAGGTGCCCGGCTCCGAGCAGATCGAACGATTCGGCAGCAAGGCCGCCGATACGCAGGGTTCCGATAACATGATCGGGCTGAAGTCGCCTGTCGTGGATGCGATCCTGAATGCGCTCGTGCATGCGCAAACACGCGAGCAACTGATCGACGCGACGCACGCGCTCGACCGTGTGCTGATGCATGGCTACTATGTCGTGCCGCATTGGTACAGCGCCACGCATCGGGTGGCGTTCAAGCGCGGTCTTGCGTGGCCCAAAACGCTGCCCCTGTACTATTCGGCGGAAGGCTGGATTACGTCGATGTGGTGGTTCGCGCAGCCACCGTCGCAATCGCAGCCGCCGGCGCAACCTTAACCCCGCTGACGCCTCATTCATTCACCGCCTTCGCACCGGAAACACCGCCATGTGGAGCTACATCCTCAAACGCCTGCTGCTGATGATCCCGACCTTGCTCGGCGTGCTGACGCTGACCTTCGTCGTGATCCAGTTCGTTCCCGGTGGCCCGGTCGAGCAGATGCAGCACGAGTTGCGCAAAGGCGCGGAAAACGGCGCGCCGTTCGGTCTGCGCGCGCATAACGGCGTCGACGCGCAGCAGATCGCGCAACTCAAAGCGTTATACGGGTTTGATAAACCGCCGCTCGAACGCTATGTGCTGATGCTCAAGCGCTTCTCCACTTTCGATCTCGGTCAGAGTTATTTCCGTCATCAAAGCGTGTGGTCGCTGATCGTCTCCAAGCTGCCGGTCTCGATCAGCATCGGCTTATGGACGTTCTTTCTGACCTATCTGATATCGGTGCCGCTCGGCATTGCAAAGGCGGTGCGCAACGGCTCGCGCTTCGATGTCGCAACGAGCCTCGTCGTGCTGGTCGGCTACGCGATTCCGGGCTTCGTGCTGGGCGTGTTGCTGCTCGTGCTGTTCGGTGGCGGCACGTTTCTGCAGCTGTTTCCGCTGCGCAATCTTACTTCGGACAACTGGGCGCAACTAAGCGTAGCCGGCAAGATTCTCGACTATCTGTGGCATATCGCGTTGCCGATCACGGCCTCGGTGGTGGGCAGTTTCGCGGTCGTCACCATGCTGACGAAAAACGCTTTTCTCGATGAGATCCGCAAGCAATACGTGCTGACCGCGCGTGCCAAAGGGTTGTCTGAAAAGCGCGTGCTGTGGAAGCACGTGTTCCGCAATGCGCTGTTGCCGCTGATCGTCGGTTTTCCGGCTGCGTTTATCGGCGCGTTCTTTACCGGCAGTCTGCTGATCGAAACGCTGTTCTCGCTCGACGGCTTGGGGCTGCTGTCGTACGAATCGGTGGTGCGGCGCGATTACCCGGTCGTGCTCGGCACGCTGTATCTGTTCACGCTGATCGGACTCGCGACCAAGCTGATCTCCGACCTCTGCTATGTGTGGGTCGATCCCCGCATCCAATTCGAACAACTGGAGCGCTGATGAATCGAGCCCGTCTTTCCGCCGATGCGTCGGCGCGCACCGAACCGGCGCGCGCGTTCGTCTCGCCTTCGCCGGCGCGCCGCGTGTGGCAGCGTTTTCGGCAACAGCGTCTGGGCTACTGGAGCCTGATCGTGTTCGTGGTGGCATTCGCGGCGAGTCTGGCCGGACCGCTCTGGTCGAACGACAAACCGTTGGTGGTTCGCTACGAAGGCCACCTGTATTTTCCGATGTTCAAGACCTACGCCGAGACCACCTTCGGCGGCGACTTTCCGACGCCGGCCGATTATCTCGATCCGTATATCAAGCATCGTTTCGACGCGCCGGGTAATTTCGCGCTGTATCCGCCGAATCGCTACTACTACGACACGCTGAATTACTTTTCGAAGGCGCCAAACCCGGCGCCGCCGTCGCGCGACAACTGGCTCGGCACCGACGACCGCGGCCGCGACCTGTTCGCGCGTCTGCTCTACGGCTTCCGGGTGTCGGTGGAATTCGGACTCGTGCTGACGCTGATCGGCACGATACTCGGCATCGCGGCAGGCGCCGTGCAGGGTTATTTCGGAGGACGTACCGATATCGTCGGGCAGCGTCTGATCGAAATCTGGAGCGCCATGCCCGAGCTTTACCTGCTGATCATCTTTTCATCGATATTCGAGCCGGGCTTCATTCTGCTGATCGTGTTGCTCTCGCTGTTCGGCTGGATCGGCCTGTCGGACTACGTGCGCGCGGAGTTTCTGCGCAATCGCCACCAGGACTACGTGCGCGCGGCACGCGCGATGGGGCTGTCGAACTGGCAGATCATGTGGCGGCATGTGCTGCCCAATAGCCTCACGCCGGTGATCACCTTTCTGCCGTTTCGCATGAGCGGCGCCATTCTCGCGCTGACGAGCCTCGACTTTCTCGGCCTCGGCGTGCCGTCGCCGACGCCGAGCCTCGGCGAACTGCTCGCACAGGGCAAGGCGAATCTCGACGCGTGGTGGATTTCGCTGTCCACCTTCGGCGTGCTGGTGGCGATGCTGTTGCTGCTGACGTTCATGGGCGACGCGCTGCGCAATGCGCTCGATACCCGCATCTCCGATGCGATGCGCGCCGGAGGCAATCAATGAGCGAGAACTTGCAAAACACGGCGTCACAGACCACGCCGCCGCTGCTCGAACTGGACCATCTGCACGTGCGTTTCGGCGACACCGTCGCGGTGAGCGACGTCACGCTCGCGATCCAGCGCGGCGAACGCGTGGCGCTGGTCGGCGAATCGGGTTCGGGCAAGAGTGTGACCGCGCTGTCGATCCTGCGGCTGCTGAGCGACGCGCAGGTGAGGGGTTCGATCCGTTTCGACGGTGAGGACCTGCTCGGCAAAACCGAGCGCGAGATGCGCGGTATGCGCGGCTCGGACATCGCGATGATCTTTCAGGAGCCGATGACCGCGCTCAATCCGCTCTACACGGTCGGCGACCAGATCGCGGAAACCATCGTCGTGCATGACGGCGTGAGCGCAAACGAGGCGCGCAAGCGCGCCGTGGCGCTGCTGGGACGCACGGGCATCGCCGAACCGGGCAAGCGCGTGAACAGTTATCCGCATCAGCTTTCAGGCGGCCAGCGCCAGCGCGCGATGATCGCCATGGCGCTCGCGTGCCGGCCGCGTCTGCTGCTCGCCGACGAGCCGACCACGGCGCTCGACGTGACGATCCGCGCGCAGATTGTCGACCTGCTGCTGGAACTGCAACGCGACGAGGCGGAAAAACGCGGCATGGCCGTGCTGCTGATCACGCACGACCTGAACCTGGTGCGCCATTTCGCGCAACGCATCGCGGTGATGGAGAAGGGCGTTCTGGTGGAGAGCGGGCCGGTCGAGCAGGTGTTCGAGTCGCCGCAGCATCCGTACACGCAACGTCTGCTGGCGAGCCGCCCGCAACGCACGGTGGTGCCGGTGCTGCCGATTTCGCCGGTGCTGCTCGAAGCGCGCGAAATCTCGGTCGATTTCAAAACGAAGCTGCCGGGCTTCAGCGGCTGGTTCCGTTCGGGGCGGTTTCGGGCGGTGGCGGACGCCAACGTGTCCGTGCGCCAGGGCGAGACGCTCGGAATCGTCGGCGAATCGGGTTCGGGCAAGTCGACGCTGGCGATGGCCTTGCTCGGCCTGCAACGCACCGTGCACGGCGAGATCGAGTTTCAGGGCAGGGCGCTCGGCAGTTATCGCGGCGCCGAACAGACCGCCCTGCGGTCGAACATGCAGGTGGTCTTCCAGGATCCGTTCAGTTCGCTTTCGCCGCGCCAGACCATCGAGCGGATCGTCGGCGAAGGGCTCGCGCTGCACCGGCCGGCCATGACGCCGCAAGCACGCCGCGACAAGGTGATCTCGGTATTGCGCGAAGTCGGCCTCGACCGCACGGTGCTGCAACGCTATCCGCATGAATTTTCCGGCGGGCAGCGTCAGCGGATCGCGATTGCGCGCGCGCTGGTGCTCGAACCGCGCATCCTGATTCTCGACGAACCGACCAGTGCGCTCGATGTTTCCATTCAACAGCAGGTGCTGAAACTGCTCGCCGGGTTGCAACAGAAGTACAACCTTGGCTTTGTTTTTATTAGCCACGACTTAGCGGTCATCGGGGCAATGGCGCATCGTGTCGCGGTCATGCAAAACGGTTCGATCGTCGAAAGCGGCGAGGTTGAGGAGATTTTTTCGACACCCGCCCACCCGTACACTCGAAAGCTGCTGAAAGCAGCACTGGACTATTGATTTACCGCTTTTTCACCAATTGGGTGCGTGTCTCGATTGTATTTTTCTATTTCTTTTGACATGTGAATACTTACTGGCTAGTATCGACCAAACTTTTTTCCGTAGACCCCTGATTTTTAGGCAAAAAATACCGACCAATGCAGCACAGAAACCTAACCCAGGCTTGCACGCGCGTCGTCGCCGGGATGTTCATTGGCGTCTTGATGGCAGCAGCTCCCGGCGCGTTCGCCGACGAAGTAAGCAGTTTCAATCAGAATGCCTCATATTCGACCCTCAACGGGTCGAATTCTTTGTCCGCTCCCAGTTCGCAAACCGCCGTTCCAGCTAGCGACAGCGGCGCCAAATCGTTCCTCTCCGGCATGGCCGGCAAGGCGGGCGACGTGGTCGTCGGCGCGCTGAACATGATCGGCGTGCGCTACCGCTGGGGTGGCAACACCCCGGATTCGGGGCTCGATTGCAGCGGCTTCGTGCGCTACGTGTTTCAGGACACGCTCGGTATGGCGCTGCCGCGCCGCGCTGAGGAAATGAGCCGTGTCGGCGAAAAGGTGCGGGTGAGCGACCTGAAACCGGGCGATCTGGTGTTCTTCAACACCATGCGGCGCACGTTCTCGCACGTCGGCATCTATATCGGCGACAACAAGTTCGTGCACTCGCCCTCCACGGGCAGCACGATCCGTGTCGACGACATGGATGACGGCTACTGGGAAAAGCGCTTCACCGGCGCGCGTCGGATCGAGGCGTCGTATCAGGACGGCCAGGATCTGCGCAAGCGCGTGAACGCGACAATCGGCGGCAATCAGTAAGCGATTGAGTCGGCGGTTCCCGGCATAAAAAAGCCTGCTTCGTTCGAAGCAGGCTTTTTTTCGTTTGAGTGGCGCACGAACCCGCTTCGTGGGCCGCGCGCGGACGCTCAGGCCGCGGCCCGGCTCGCCGCCGCCAGCTTGCGTTGCAACTCCGGCATCATCTTCGCCACCGCTTCCTCGCCGGCCAGAATTGCCGCGTTGCGCTGCGAGAAATCACTGCCGCTCATGGCGGCCAGATTCGGGCGGATTACGACGTCGGCGTATTTGTCGAGTTCATAGGCCTTGATCGTCTGACCCATGATCGTGAAGGTCTGCATCAGCACGTCGAACGAACTGGCCGTCAGGCCGCTTTCCGGGCGCTGCGAGATATCCACGGCGATCACGAAGTCCGCGCCCATCTTGCGCGCGAACGACGCCGGCACCGGGCTCACCAGCCCGCCGTCCACATACTCGTGGCCGCCGATCTTCACCGGCTCGAAGATCGACGGTACGCTGCACGACGCACGCACCGCGATACCCGTATTGCCGCGCTGGAACAGGATCGGCTGGCCCGACCTCAAGTCGGTGGCGACCACGCCCAGCGGCTTGGCCATCTTCTCGATGGGACGATTGTTGAGCGTCGTGTTGAGGTAGTTCTGCAGCGCGACGCCTTGCAGAAAACCGCGCGTGCGAAACGGCATGGCCCAGTCGCTGATCGACGCTTCGTCCATGGTCAGGGCGAGCTTGTTCAATGCGAAGCCGTTCATGCCGGACGCGTACAGCGCGCCCACCACCGAACCCGCGCTGGTACCGGCCACCAGATCGATCTGGATATTGCGCGCCTCCAGCCCCTTGATTACGCCGATGTGCGCGAAGCCGCGCGCGGCGCCGCCGCCGAGCGCGAGCGCGACGCGCAACGGCCGCTGCGGCTTGTCGAGCGGCGGCGTGATGGTGGGCGTAACGGGCGTGGCGGCGACGGGCGCAGTGTCGGTTTTGCCGCCGGTCGTGGTGCAGGCGGCCAGCACCGCGGAGGCGGCGGCCAGTGAAAAGTTGCGGCGAGCGAGGCTAGGCGATGAGGGCTTCAACGAGTTCTCCAGCAACGGCGCGAGCAACGCGGTCGGCGTCGCTGGTGGCCGCGATCAGGCGGATAGTCAAACGGACGGCATCGCCGGCGGCGATTCCATGCGCTGTGGATCCATCTCCGGCCGCAGCGCGCGCACATCATAAAGCAAAGCTTCCGGCGAGCGGCGGCGCGGTAATGAAACGTTGCAGAGGAAGCCCTCGGACGCTGTTCGGCGCCGCGTGCACGGCGCACCTGGCCGTTCGGACGAGGGCAGGTAAGACGCTTCTCGAAGGTATAATTCGCCTCTCGCATTTCTTTCCTTCGTGCCCATGCACGGCGCTGTTTTGCCGAATGGGCGCGCTCCGCTGCCGCGCTTTGCGGGCGATGTCCGCCCCGAGCGCCGGCGCCTGTCTTCCGAGTAACCGCTAATGACCACCTCCGTTCGTACCCGTTTCGCACCGAGTCCCACCGGCTTCATCCACCTCGGCAACATTCGCTCCGCGCTTTATCCGTGGGCGTTCGCGCGCAAGATGAAAGGGACCTTCGTGCTGCGGATCGAGGACACCGACGTGGAGCGCTCCACCAGCGAATCCGTCGACGCCATTCTCGAAGGCATGGCGTGGCTCGGCCTCGATTTCGACGAAGGCCCGTTCTACCAGATGCAGCGCATGGACCGTTACCGCGAAGTGCTCAAACAGATGCAGGATGCGGGGCTGGTGTACCCGTGCTACATGTCGACGGAAGAACTCGACGCGCTCCGCGAACGTCAGCGCGAAGCCGGCGAAAAGCCGCGCTATGACGGCACGTGGCGTCCGGAGCCAGGCAAGGTTCTGCCGGAGCCGCCGGCTGGCGTGCAGCCGGTGCTGCGCTTCCGTAACCCGCTCACGGGTGTGGTGGCGTGGGACGACGCCGTGAAGGGCCGCATCGAGATCTCGAACGAAGAGCTCGACGACCTCGTGATCGCGCGTCCGGACGGCACGCCGACCTACAACTTCTGCGTGGTGGTGGACGATCTGGACATGCGCATCACGCACGTGATTCGCGGCGACGATCACGTCAACAATACGCCGCGGCAGATCAACATTCTGCGCGCGCTCGGCGGCGAGCCGCCGGTCTACGCGCACTTGCCGACCGTGCTGAACGAGCAGGGCGAGAAGATGAGCAAGCGTCACGGCGCGATGAGCGTGGTGGGTTATCGCGACGCCGGTTTCCTGCCGGAGGCGGTGGTCAACTATCTGGCGCGCCTCGGCTGGTCGCACGGCGACGCGGAAATCTTCTCGCGCGAACAGTTTGTGGAATGGTTCGATCTGGAGCATCTGGGCAAGTCCCCGGCCCAATACGACCACGACAAGCTGGCGTGGCTGAACGCGCACTACATCAAGGAAGCGGATAACGCACGTCTCGCGGAGCTGGCCAAGCCGTTTTTCGCCGAACTGAATATCGACGAAGCCGCGCTCGCCCAAGGCGCCGATCTGGCGGCGGTGGTGGGCCTGCTGAAGGATCGCGCGTCGACGGTGAAGGAAATCGCCGAGAACGCCGCGATGTTCTACCGCACGCCAGCGCCGGACGCCGAGTCCCTCGCGCAGCACGTGACCGACGTGGTGCGCCCGGCGCTCGCCGATCTGGCCGCCGCGCTCAAGACCGTGGAGTGGACCAAGGAAGCGATCGCCGCCGCCTTGAAGGCGACGCTCGGCGCACACAAGCTCAAGATGCCGCAACTGGCCATGCCGGTGCGTCTGCTGGTGGCGGGCACTACCCATACGCCGTCGATCGACAGCGTGCTGATGCTGTTCGGGCGTGATGTCGTCGTGGGCCGTATCGAAAAAGCGCTGGTCTGAGCGCGTTCGCGCGCGCCTTGAGCGGGATTGCATGCGGCTTCTGAAAAAAGTCGCATGCAATTGCTCAAAGGGTATTTACAAAGCGCAAATTGGCCTCTAGAATCTCGTTTCTGTTCTGCAAGGGGGGTATAGCTCAGCTGGGAGAGCGCTTGCATGGCATGCAAGAGGTCAGCGGTTCGATCCCGCTTACCTCCACCATCAGAGCAGAGTGAAGTTGTTCCGAAGTCTGGAACTTGTAGCAAAAAAGACTTCACAAACAGCGGTAACGTAGTTAGAATATCGGTCTTTGCTGCTGGCGGAGCAGAAGTTGGCGTGAGTTAGCAGCAAGATAAAGACAAATCTGAAAAGATTATGTCCCCTTCGTCTAGAGGCCTAGGACATCACCCTTTCACGGTGAGTACAGGGGTTCGAATCCCCTAGGGGACGCCAAACATCAGCGTCGCTTTAGTGTTCGATTTATTCGAGTAGTAAGCAGCGCAGCTTGCAGAGAGAAAACCAACGCTCGCAAGTCATTGATAGGCAAACTGGAGCGGTAGTTCAGTTGGTTAGAATACCGGCCTGTCACGCCGGGGGTCGCGGGTTCGAGTCCCGTCCGCTCCGCCAGACAAAGCCCGTTCATACGAACTTGAACGGGCTTTTTCATTAAAGGTGTAAGCAGTACGTTGTCCCCTTCGTCTAGAGGCCTAGGACATCACCCTTTCACGGTGAGTACAGGGGTTCGAATCCCCTAGGGGACGCCAGCACATCGGCGTCGTTCCGTTGGAAGTTTGAACGGTGCAGCGGTAACGCAGTGGTGAATGAGCCGGTCTCATCAGCCACAGTGCAAAAATCTGGAGCGGTAGTTCAGTTGGTTAGAATACCGGCCTGTCACGCCGGGGGTCGCGGGTTCGAGTCCCGTCCGCTCCGCCAGATTTGAGAAAGCCCACTTCGAAAGAAGTGGGCTTTTTTATTCCACTGTCCAGCACGCCTGGGTATGCTCGGGACAAACAGCCATTGCCAGCGCGCGCGGCCTGTTTTACCGTTGACCCGACTCTCCCTTGTCGCCCCGCCATGTTCGATCCCACCGAAGCGCCGTTACCGTTTCATCTGCGCAAAGCCAGCATGGACGATTTCGAGTTCGCCGAGGCGCTGACTCGCAACAACATGGGCGGTTACTACCGCCGCCATCATCTCGTCTGGCGTGGCGATCTGTTTCTCGGCAGCTGGCGCGAGTCGGAAAATTTCATTCTCGAAATGGACGGCACGCCGATCGGCGTGTTGCGCATCACGCAAGAGGGCGATTCGCTGCATATCCGCGACGTGCAGATTGCCGAAGGCCATCGTCGGCTCGGCGCCGGCACGTATCTGCTCGATGTCTCGCATCAGTGGGCGCGCGAGCGTGGCTTGCGGGAGTTGCAATTGCGTGTGTTCGTCGACAACCCTGCGGCCCGGCTCTATCAGCGCAAAGGCTACAAGCTGGCCGGGCCGCGTCTTGCGCAACTTGGTGCGATTCGCCATTTGGCGCGACGGGTTTGAGGCGTGCGGAACAGACGCGAGGTCTGCCGCGCGGGTGTTCCGCACGCTGGTTTTGATGCGTCGAGTTTGACCGGCGGGGCCTGAGGCACTGTGATTCATCCGCAGCGTTTGCGACGCCGAGCTGGGCACGCCGCGTCTGAAGCGCGCGCTTCACGCCGCGGTTTCACTCTCTCACTCACCGCCCAGTATCGCTCTGCGCATCCCCGCGATCCCGCGCAATTTCGTCGTCCAGTTCCGTATCGCGGTGCTCGCCATTCCCCGCCCGATGTTCCGAGCCACGCTCGATGAACGCGCGCGGACTTTCGCCGAAGGCACGGCGGAACATCGCGGAGAACGCGCTCTGACTTTGATAGCCCAGTTCCAATGCGACATGCGAAAGCGGCCGTCCCTGGCTCAAAAGCGGAATCGCGCGCGCCAGAATCGCCTGCTGGCGCCATTGCGAAAAACTCACGCCCAATTCCTGACGAAACAGGCGCGCAATCGTGCGCGTGCTGGCGCCCACGCTGGACGCCCATTGTTCGAGCGACTCGCCATGCGTCGGGTCCGCGATCACCGCTTCGCACAGCGCGCGCAGACGCTTTTCGTTAGGCATCGGCACCGAGAGCGGCAGCGGCTCCGAGCGGGTCAGTTCGTCGAGTGCGAGGGCGCCCAGCAACTGCTCGCGCGTAGCCGAGATGCCGGGCGTGTCAAGCGCGGCAATTACTTCGCGCAGCAGATCCGAGACTTCGACCACGCGTGGCGTATCGAGGCCGGCCGGCACGGTGCTTTCGGTGATGTAAAGCGTGCGCAGGAACGCGTCTTCGACGGCGACCACTTCGTGCGTCACGTGCGGCGGTACCCAGATTGCCCGCGAGGGCGGCACCATCCACGTCGTGCCGGTGGTCGCGACCCGCAGCACACCGCGCGACGCGTAAGCCACCTGCGCCCACGCATGCGTGTGACGCGCGATGCGCCAGCCCGAGGGCATCTGCCGCGAGCGCACACGGATCGGATGCGTTTCGTTCGGCTGGAACTCGGGCGGAATATCGGCGAAGCGCACGAGGCTCGACAGGTTTGAATCGGCGGACGAAGTCATGGTGAAAGTCGATCCCGATAACGGAACGCGGGCTCCCAAAAGCACGCCGAAAGCGCCGCAAGGCAAAACCCGTGCGGGCGGGCAAACCGCCGCGGGCTTCTCATTGTAGGTGTTGCAAGGGACAGGGCGTTGCATAATGTCCCGACTACCGGACCCGAGGAGAACGCCATGAGCTTTGCCACAGCCGACTTGTGCGACGCGCACGAGGACCAACTGGCGCTCGGCACGTTGCGCGTGCTCGAGCCGGTCTTCCACCTCTTCAGCCGCGCCGAGTGTTTCAGCGGTGAAGCGGTGACGCTGAAGGTCTTCGAAGACAATGCGCTGGTGCGGGCCACGCTCGAGGAGAAGGGCGCGGGCCGTGTGCTGGTGATCGACGGCGGCGGCAGCCTGCGTTGCGCGCTGGTCGGCGGCAACCTCGCGCAGCTCGCGGAACAGAACGGCTGGGCGGGCATCGTGCTGAACGGCTGCGTGCGCGATGCGCTCGAGCTCAACGAGGTGAACGTCGGCATTGCGGCTTTGACCACCTCGCCGCGGCGCGGCCAGAAGCTCGGCACCGGCGAGCGCGACGTGGCGGTGCAACTGCCCGGCGCACTGGTGCGTCCTGGCGAATGGATCTACGCGGATATCGACGGCGTGCTCGTGGCAAGCGCGGCGCTCAAATGAACTGAAGAACTGAACCGCAACCGCGCCTCGAACGCGAACAGACCCAGCAACACACCCCACTCAACCCTGTTTCAAGGAGAGCAAACGACGATGCAGACCGTCTTTGTATACGGCACATTGCGCGCCGGTGAAGTGAACGACATCCGGCACGCCGCGGCGCGCAACGAAATCGCCGCGCCCAATCTGCTCGGCACGGCCACGGTCCGTGGCCACCTGTTCGACTTCGGCTTGTATCCGGGCCTCGTGGTCGACGAAGCTGGCATCGACGTGATCGGCGACGTCTACGAGATCGACGACGAACTGGTCGCCGTGCTCGACGAAATCGAGGCGGTCTATCCGGGCGTCGAGGATCGTTTCCTCGCGCGCGAAGTGATGGTGAAAGTCGACGGCAACGTCGTGAACTGCCGCTTTTATCCGGTTGCGCCGAATGTGGTGAAGGGCTTGCCCGAAATCAAATCGGGCGACTGGATCGAGTACCGCAGCACGCGCTGATCAAAACGCATGACACGCGCATAAAAAAACGGCCCGGCAGGCATACGCCTGTCGGGCCGTCCGGTCGGTCAGCCTTGCGACTCAAGCCACTTCGCGCCGCGTGCTAAAGACGCGCGAAAGCGGGCTTGTTACTGCGTCGTCCGTAACCCATGCATCCACGAGGCCTGACGCCAGCCTCAAATTTCTTCGTACAGCGGCAGGGTGAGGAAGTCGGTGAACTGCTCCGACGTCGACATCTCTTCGAAGATCTGCGCGGCGCGCTCATACGGCTTGGTATCGCCGCCCACGGCCCGCTTCACCTTCTCGAGTTCCTGCGCCGACAACTCGCGCACCAGTTCCGCCGTCACTTTGCGGCCGTCTTCGAGCTTGCCCTTCGGCGAGCGAATCCATTGCCACACTTGCGAGCGCGAGATTTCCGCGGTGGCGGCGTCTTCCATCAGATTGTGAATCGGCACACAGCCATTGCCCGCAAGCCACGCGCCCAGGTAATGAATGCCGACGTTGATGTTGTTGCGCAAACCGCCTTCGGTGATCGGCGCTTCCGGACGGAAGTCGGTCAGGTCGGTGGCCGTGACGAGCACGTCGTCGCGTTGCTTGCCGATCTGGTTCGGCTTGTCGCCGAGCACCTTGACGAACTCTTCCATCGCGATCGGCACGAGGCCCGGATGCGCGACCCAACCGCCGTCGTAGCCATCGCCGGCATCGCGCGCCTTGTCCGAGCGCACGCCGCCCATCGCCTTTTCGTTCGCGGCGGGATCGTTCTTGATCGGAATCAGCGCGCTCATGCCGCCGATCGCCGGTGCATTGCGGCGATGGCAAGTCTTCAGCAACAGCAGCGCGTAGGCGCGCATGAACGGCGAGGTCATCGTGATCTGCGAGCGGTCGGCGAGGCAGAAGTCGCGATCGGCCTTGAACTTCTTGATCGCCGAAAAGATGTAGTCCCAGCGGCCGGCGTTCAGGCCCGAGCTATGTTCGCGCAGCTCGTACAGAATCTCGTCCATTTCGAAGGCGGCGACGATCGTCTCGATCAGCACCGTCGCGCGAATCGTGCCGCGCGGCACGCCGACCGCTTCCTGCGCGGCGACGAAAATATCGTTCCACAGACGCGCTTCGAGATGGCTCTCCATTTTCGGCAGATAGAAGTACGGGCCCGAGCCGCGCGCGATCAGTTCCTTCGCGTTGTGCACCATGAAGAGCGCGAAATCGAAGATGCCGCCCGACACGCGCTTGCCGTCCACCTTCACGTGCTTCTCGTCCAGATGCCAGCCGCGCGGACGCACGATCAGCGTGGCGACCTTGTCGTTCAGCGTGTACGACTTGCCGTTCTGTTCCAGCGAAATCGTGCGGCGCACCGCGTCCCTCAGATTGATATGGCCGGTGATCTGGTTATCCCAGCTCGGCGCATTCGAATCCTCGAAGTCGGTCATGTAGGAGTCCGCGCCGGAATTGAGCGCGTTGATGATCATCTTGCGCTCGACCGGACCGGTGATTTCCACGCGGCGGCATTGCAGATCCTGCGGCAGCGGCGCGATTTTCCAGTCGCCGTCACGCACGCTTTTCGTTTCGGCGAGAAAGTCGGGACGCTCGCCCGCGTCGAGGCGCTTCGTGCGTTCCGCGCGCGCCTGCAACAACTGCTGGCGGCGCGGCTCGAACGTGCGATGCAGCGCGGCGACGAGTTCGAGCGCTTCGCCCGTAAGAATCGCGTCATAGCCCGGCTTGATTTCAGCCGTGATTTCCATGCCCTGCGGCAACTGCAACGATGAATGCGAGGACTGCGGGCTTGCCATGTTTTCTCCTTGGTCGGTCAGATTGCAAAGATGCAAATGTTGAAATGCGGTTTGCCATGCGTCGCGTTATCCGTGGTAACCGTCATGCGCCAGGGCTGTGGCGCGTGCGGCTGCCGGCGCCGCTGCTGCGGCCGGACGACGCGGGGTTCTTCAGAAAAGCGAGCAGATCGGTCATGCCTCCGCCCGCGCCGTGCGGTGTGACGCCCAGTTCTTCGGCTGGCGCGTTGTGCCGGTTGAGCCAGAAAGTGGTGAAGCCGAACCACGTCGCGCCCGTCACGTCCCAACCGTTCGACGACACGAACACGATCTCGCGCGGCTGCGCGTCGAAGGCTTGCGTGCCGAGCGCGTAAGCGGCGGGCGAGGGTTTGTAGGCGCGCACGGCGTCGACGGAAAGAACGCGGTCGAACAGGCGCGTCATGCCGGCGCTCTTCACGGCGATGTCGAGCATTTGCGGATTGCCGTTCGAGAGAATCGCGAGAAGCGGGCGGGTTGCCGGTGCGCCGCCGCTTGCGGAAGATCCGTCGCGCAACTGGCGCAGCGCGGGCACGGCATCGGGGAAAGCGGAGAGGCACGCGTATTCGTCCATCAGACGCTTCTCGGCCGTGCGCCCCAGCGAGAGCTGAAGCTTTTTCGCGGCGAAGCGCAACGCGTCGAGCGTGATGTCCCAGAACGGCCGATAGTGCGCACCGGGTGCGTCCGCCGAATCGGCGAGCGTGCGCAGCTGCGTGTATTCGATCTGTTTTTGCCGCCACAACTGCGAGAGCGCGTCGCCGTGGCTGGGGAACATCTGCTCCGCGGCAGCGACCACCGAATGCACGTCGAAAAGCGTGCCGTAGGCGTCGAAAATCACTGCTTTAGGGGAGAGTGTCGTTGTGGCCGACATTGCCGTGCACTCCTGTCAGAGGTCAGGATGGATTGTATTAGTGACGCCGGGCGCTAAAAAAGAGGCTAAACATCACTTGATCTTTTACTTTCACCCACCTAATCTGACGCGCACCCACCACTTTCCCGCCCAGGCGCGGCGCCCATCGCCCATGGACCGTTTCAAGCAGATCGAGACTTTCGTGACCGTCGCGGCCAAAGGCAGCCTGTCCGCCGCGGCTTCGGCTGAAGGCGTCGCGCCGGCCATCATCGGACGGCGCATCGACGCGCTCGAAGAGCGCCTCGGCGTCAAATTGCTGGTGCGCACCACGCGCAAGATCACGCTGACTTTCGAAGGCTCGGCTTTTCTCGAAGACTGCCAGCGCATCATTCACGAGATGCAGAACGCCGAAGCCAGCGTGTCGGCGGGCGGCGTCAAGGCGAGCGGACATTTGCGGCTGTCGGCGCCGGCGGGTTTCGGGCGGCGCCATGTCGCGCCGCTGGTGCCGGCCTTCACGGTCGCGCATCCAGACGTGTCGATCACGCTCGACCTGTCCGACCGCCTCGTCGATCTGGTCAACGAGGGTTTTGACTGCGCGGTGCGTCTCGGCGAGCTGCCGGATTCGTCGCTGGTGTCGCTCAAGCTCGGCGAGAACCGCCGTGTGTGCGTGGCGTCGCCGTCGTATTTGAGCCGGCGCGGCGCGCCGCACAGCCTCGCCGATCTCGCGCATCACAATTGTCTCGCGCTCGGCGCGAGCGCCAACCAGCAACGCGGCTGGATGTTCCAGCAGGGCGACAAGGTTGTGTCGATCAAGGTGTCCGGCACGATGGAATGCTCGGACGGCGCGGTGCTCCACGAATGGTGTCTCGAAGGCTACGGACTCGCGTGGCGCTCGTGGTGGGAAGTCGGCACGGACATCGCGGCCGGACGGCTCGTCAGCGTGCTCGACGAATTCGCCGCGCCGCCCATCGGCATTCACGCGGTGTTTCCGCAGCGCCGTCATTTGCCGCTGCGGGTGCGACTGTTTCTGGATTTTCTCAAGCATACGTACGGGCACCCTGACTACTGGGGTTGAATGCGGCGGCCAGGCGCGCCGCTGATGGCATCGCCGCGAACAAGGGGTTTCCGATATGCGGACAGACCCTCAACGAATTCATACGCTCAATTCCGCGACCTACAATCGATTCAAGCGGCTTGAAAGCCGAGCCTCGTTGGACGCTGAGGCCGCGCTCTGCGCAGCCGGCGACGGAGGGCATCATGTTCAGGCACATTCTGGTTCCGACCGACGGTTCCGACCTGTCACGCAAGGCGATCGACGGCGCCATCGATCTCGCGCAAGCCGTCAATGCCCACGTGACCGCCTACGCGTGCCTGCCGCAATACCCGTACTCGCCGTTCTCCGACGTCGTGGTCGAACCGCCCTCGGAATTCCTGCAACGCAGCGAGCGTGAAGCGCGCGTGCATCTGCGCGAAGTGGAGATGGCGGCGCGCCGCGTCGGCGTCACGGTCGACAGCCGGACCAGCGTGCACCCGGCGCCGTATCTCGGCATCATCGAAGCAGCGGAGCAGGGCGGCTGCGATGTGATCTTCATGGCGTCGCATGGCCGCCGCGGTTTGGGCAGCCTGCTGATCGGCAGCGAAACGCAGCGCGTGCTCACGCATACGAAGATTCCGGTGATCGTGTACCGCTGAAATCGCGGGCGAAAAAAACGCGCCGGCGGTGAGGCCGGCGCGCGCTGTGTTCGCCGCACAATCCGTTGTGCTGGCTTTCTTTCCACTGCTGCTGCGAGCTCTCCCAAGTTCCGCTGCGAGACTTCGGCTGTCGAGTGCGGTTTGATTCCCGCCCCGACAGCCTTGCTCCTCCCTGTGACGGCGGCTCTTTCACCGAGCCGTTTAGACCGTCTATCTGCCTTGTTCCAGCGATCAGACCGCGCGGTTGCTTACGCGACCTTCTTGTCGAAGAACTGTTCGTCTTCCGTCGATCCGTGCAGCGCGGTCGTCGAAGCCTCGCGTTCGACCGTTTGCGTCACGGCGTCGAAGTAGCCGGTGCCGACTTCGCGTTGATGCTTGACCGCGGTGAAGCCCTTTTCGGCCGCGGCGAATTCAGCCTGCTGCATTTCGACGAAGGCCGTCATCTGGTTGCGGGCGTAGCCGTGCGCGAGGTTGAACATCGAGTAGTTCAGCGCGTGGAAGCCGGCCAGCGTGATGAACTGGAACTTGTAGCCCATTGCGCCGAGTTCGCGCTGGAACTTGGCGATGGTCGCGTCGTCCAGGTTCTTCTTCCAGTTGAACGACGGCGAGCAGTTGTACGACAGCAGCTGGTCCGGGTACTCCTTGTGGATCGCGTCGGCGAATTTCTTCGCGAACTCGAGGTCCGGCTTGCCGGTTTCGCACCAGATCATGTCGGCGTACGGCGCGTAGGCGAGGCCACGCGAGATCGCCTGTTCGAGACCCGGGTTGGTGCGGTAGAAACCTTCCACCGTGCGCTCGCCGGTCAGGAACGGCTTGTCGTTTTCGTCGATGTCCGACGTGATCAGGTCGGCGGCTTCCGCGTCGGTGCGCGCCAACAGCACGGTCGGCGTACCGGAGACGTCGGCGGCCAGACGCGCGGCCGTCAGCTTGGCGATGTTTTCACGCGTCGGCACGAGCACCTTGCCGCCCATGTGACCGCACTTCTTCACCGAAGCCAGTTGATCTTCGAAGTGCACGCCTGCGGCGCCCGCTTCGATCATCGCCTTCATCAGTTCGAACGCGTTCAGCACGCCGCCGAAGCCCGCTTCCGCATCCGCCACGATCGGCTGGAAATAGTCCACGTAGCCTTCGTCGCCCGGATTCTTGCCTTCCGACCACTGGATCTGGTCGGCGCGCGTCAGCGTGTTGTTGATGCGCTTCACGACGAGCGGCACCGAATTCGCCGGATACAGCGACTGGTCCGGGTACATTTCACCGGCGACGTTGGCGTCGCCCGCCACTTGCCAGCCCGACAGATAGATCGCCTTGAGGCCGGCCTTGACCTGCTGCATGGCCTGATTGCCGGTCAGCGCGCCGAGCGAGTTGACGAACGGCTCGTTGTTCACGCTTTCCCAGAGCTTTTCCGCACCGCGCTTGGCGAGCGTGTGCTCGACTTGCACCGAGCCGCGCAGACGGATCACGTCTTCCGCGGTGTAAGTGCGCTTCACGCCTTTCCAGCGCGGATCGGTTTCCCATTGCTGTTGGAGTTGCTTGACTTGTTCTTGACGGGACATGGTGTGCTCCTTGGTTGCCTGTATGAATGGGTGACTCTTTTCTTCGTCGAAGCGGCCAGCCGGTTGAGGCGTTTCGTTTCGTGAAGTCTTGTATAAGAGTCTAGGCAAATCGATGATCGCGCAACAGCCGCCCGAACGGCCTTTTTGAATATTTAATTATATTTAAAATCAATGAATTGCGTTGAGTGTTTCACATTAAGAAAAGACTTTTTCCATGTTGCAATAGGCCGTCTTGTGCCGTGCAGCACGATTTTTTACGACGCAAAAAAATTTTCCACATCGTGAAATTTGGGGCGCGCCGATCGAAGGGCGAAAAAAAACCGGCGCATGAGCACCGGTTTCTTTCGACTGACGAACGGCGCGAGGCCGTCCGGGTCTTTTCAAGCTGACTGCTGACAGTACTGCATAGGCGCCGCAACGGACCGAAGGCCCTGAAGCAGAGTGGGCCCGTCTCAGTACTTAGCTGCCGCGACGCGCCGTACGCGGGCCGTCGCTGCGGCGTGCGCCGTAGCCACCGTCGCGCGAGCCGCCGTAGCCTTCTCGCGAACCGCCGCCGAAGCCGCCGTCACGCGAACCGCCGCCAGCCGACTTGCCGGCCCAGCTGCTGCCATTGCCGCTGCCGCTGCGCGCACCACCGCTACCAGCCGGCTTGCCCGAACCGCTACCAAAGCGACGGCCACCGCCGTTGCCGCCGCCCGGACGGCCGCGGCCGCCAAAGCCAGGACGGCCGTTACCCGACGGAGCCGACTTGCGCGGCTCGAAGCCTTCGACGACATTGACCGGCAGCGGCGTACGCACGAAACGCTCGATGCGTTTCAACGCGCCTTGCTCGGCGTGATGCACGAGGCTCACCGCGATACCCGAGCGGCCAGCACGGCCGGTACGGCCGATGCGGTGCACGTAGTCTTCGGCGAACTTCGGCAGATCGTAGTTGAACACGTGCGTGATGCCCGGAATGTCGATACCGCGAGCGGCGACGTCCGTTGCCACCAGCACGCGCACACGGCGCTCGCGCAGCGCACGGATCGTGCGGTTACGTGCGCCTTGCGGCAGATCGCCGTGCAGGGCGGCCGATTCGAAACCGGCGTCGGCCAGACGGCCGGCCAGCTGGTCCGCGTCCATCTTGGTTGCCGTGAAGACGATCGCCTGGTCGAGGCCTTCGTCGCGCAGCAGATGGTCGAGCAGACGATCCTTGTGATCGCGGTCATCCACGTAATGGACGGTTTGCGCGATGTTGGTGCGCTGTTCCAGACGCTGAACGATCTCGATGCGTTCCGGATCCTTCAGCAGGCGGCCCGTCAGCGAGGTGATCTTGCCGTCGAGCGTGGCCGAGAACAGCATGGTTTGACGCGTAGCCGGCGTAGCGGCGACGATCGTTTCGATGTCTTCGATGAAGCCCATGTCGAGCATGCGGTCGGCTTCGTCGAGCACGAGGATCTGCAGTTGCGACAGATCGATGCGGCCGCGTTCCAGGTGATCGATCAAACGGCCCGGCGTGGCGACCAGGATTTCCGGGTTCTTGGCCAGCAGCATTAGCTGTTGACCGTAGGCGACGCCGCCCAGAATGCTGACGGTGCGCAGACGCTTGAGGTGCTTGCCGTACGTGGCGGCGGCGGTGGTGACCTGCATGGCGAGTTCGCGGGTCGGCGTCAGAACCAGCATGGTCGGACGGGCAACCGGTTGCGGACGACGCGTGCGGGCGCCATCAGCCGGACGCGGTTCACGCGGCTGGCTGGCTTGTGCTTTTTGCAGTTGCGAGAAACGCTCGATAGCGGGCAGCATGAACGCGGCGGTCTTGCCCGAACCGGTCGGGCTCGAGACCATCAGATCGCGGCCGGCGATGCCAGCCGGGATTGCGCGTTGCTGAACCGGAGTCGGGTTTTGATAACCAGCGGCGGTCAGCGCGGAGACGACATCCGCGGAGAGACCAAGCGACGCGAACGACGGGCCGCTCGGCGCCGCGGCTTCCGCGACGACGGCTTCCGGAGCGGCAGCAACGGCTGCGGCTTGTGCGGGTGCGTCGGCGAGACCGAGGGCTTGATCGGCGATGGCGTTCAACGGGCTGCTGGGGGTATTGCTCGAAGTCATGAGAATCCTTGGTAAATCCTTGGTACACACGGAATTAAAACGTCGGCGCCAATCGGCATACCCAAGTCGTCGGATTCAGCGAGCAAAGAAGCAGCGAGCAAATCGAAAAACGGGGGCAGCTCGCGACAATGAAGGCGAGCTTTTCGTTAGAAGCTGTATCGGATGCGACATGCCAACACGGCGTGCCGCCAGCCTGGGACATGATCGCCCGTAGGGGGCTAGGCAGGAGGGGACAGGTTCTAAACTGGATTGGAGCTAAACGCTACGAGGCGCTGCGCCGCAAAGGCCGCTAGAGGAAAGCCGGGCAAAGCAGTGAAGCGCAGGCAGCATTGTATAGCCTTTTGTTGCACTGCGCCACTATTAGGAGTTTTCCTGGCGGAAAAAATTGTGCCGGGTGCTGTTCGGGCGGCTTTGATGGACGGTTGCATCGGCCGGCCATCGCAGCGCCGGCGTGGCTCAGGCCGCTTCTCCGAAGCGCGGCGCGGGGCGGGAGCGGCCGATTGCAGCCGCCCACGTCGATCTGGGGCGAGTCAGGCCGACGCACCGCTCTTGAGCGATTCGACCAGTTCGACGTATTGCTGCTTCGCGGAGTCCTGCGCGGTGCCTTTGAGTGCGGCCCAGGCGTCGTATTTGTACTTGCCGACGATATCGGTGAAGCCGGGTTTGTCGCCCTGGACGTCGCCGCGAGTGGCCTGCTTGTAGAGCGCGTAGAGGCGCAGCAGCGTGAGATTGCCCGGACGCTCCGGCAGTTGCTGGACGTCTTCGTGGGCTTGGGTGAACTGGGTGTCGATGTCAGTCATTGTCGTTGTGCCCGCCAGGCGGGATCGGTATTGAACTCGGCCGACGATCATAACAACTGGATGCCGCCGCGGGGGCCGAGAGCTTATTCCAAACACCGGACGGCGCTCCGGCGCAAGGCGGACGG
This sequence comes from Paraburkholderia dipogonis, assembly GCF_042680985.1. Taxonomy (NCBI): domain Bacteria; kingdom Pseudomonadati; phylum Pseudomonadota; class Betaproteobacteria; order Burkholderiales; family Burkholderiaceae; genus Paraburkholderia; species Paraburkholderia dipogonis. The sequence goes on from NZ_JBHUFR010000016.1 coordinate 348,289, forward strand.
TCTCGGGCGCGTGGCGGATTGGTTTCGCGCAAGCTGTACCGCGTGTAGACGCAAGCCATATGCCCTTCGCGTGTGGCAAACCGCTTTCGCGCGACGCAAATCACTAGGCGCACGGCAAGTCGCTTTCCCTTGACCCCGGCCACTTTGGCTCCAGGCAAACCACCCCGGCGCGACCAAAGCATCCTTGACGCATGCCAAACCACATTTGCGCGCGCCGTGCCGATTACAATACGGTCCATGACTCAAACTGTGCTCCTCGCCCTCGATACCTCGACCGAATTCTGCTCGGTAGCGCTTCTGTCCGCCGCCGGCAATGCGGCCGGCGCGACACCTGAAGAGGCACGCGCCGAACCGCGCCTGTGGGTGCGCCACGAGCAAACCGGCGCGGTTTCCAGTACGCGCCTGCTGCCCGCCATCCGCGAACTTTTCGACGAAGCCGGCTTGACACTAGCGGACTGCGACGCCATCGCCTTCGGTTCCGGCCCGGGCTCGTTCACCGGGTTGCGCACCGCGACCGGCGTTGCCCAAGGGCTCGCGTTCGGACTGAATCTGCCGGTCGTGCCGGTCAGCACGCTGCTTGCCTGTGCCGAGAGCGCCCGTCTGCGCGATCCGTCGGCGACGCGCGTGCTAGCCGCGCTTGACGCCCGCATGGACGAAATCTATTGGGCCGACTACGCCTGGGACGACGCGCAAGGTGAATGGCGCACGCTGCAGGCGGCTTCGCTCGATGCGCCGGACCGGCTCGTTTTGCCCGACGTGCCGTTCACGCTGGCGGGCAATGCCGCCGCGGCCTTCGGCGCGCGGCTGCCCGCGCTCGCCGCGGCGCGCAGCGTCGATAGCGAAGCGTTGCCGCACGCCGTGCCGCTCGCGCACGCCGCGCTGCGCGCGTTGCGCGCTGGCCGCACGGTGCCCGCCGATCAGGCCGCGCCGGAATATGTGCGCGACAAGGTCGCCCAGACCACCGCCGAGCGGGTCGCCGAAAAAGCCGAAAAAGCGGCGAAAGCCGCCAGGGCCGAACAGGCTGCCCGACTCGCGCACGACGCAGCGCAAGGCGAGGGCCGGCAATGAGTGGCGTGCTGCTCGCGGACCGCTACATGTCGCCGATGACTGAAGGCGATCTGGACGAAGTCGCCGCCATCGAAAAAATCGCTTATGAGTTTCCATGGAGCCGGGGCAATTTCGGCGACTCGCTGCGCAATGGTTACTTTGGCGTCTGTCTGCGCCATGTCACGGGCACGCTGATCGGCTATTGCGTGCTGATGCCGGTCGTCGACGAAATGCACCTGCTCAATCTGTGCGTGACGCCCGCGGCGCAAGGCGCCGGCGCCGGGCTCGCGCTGCTGCGCGAAGCCGTGCGCATTACCCGCGCTGAAAAACTCGAGGGGCTGCTGCTGGAAGTGCGGCCGTCGAACCATCGGGCGATCCGGCTTTATGAGCGCTTCGGCTTTGCGTCGATTGGCCGGCGCAAAAACTATTATCCGGCGCGGCATCGCAGCCGGGAGGACGCCATCGTGATGCGTTTCTCGTTTGCCACGGAGGGCGCAGATGGCGCTGCATGAATCGGTTCTGGAAGAGTTTGGACTCACACCGCTGTGGGTGCGTCGCGGGATGGCGGCGGCGCCGCAGCCGGTTGCCGAACAACCGCAAGAGCAGGCTGCAGCCGTGGGCGGGCAGGGTACGGGCGGGCAGGCCGCGCCGGGTGTACATCGTGATGAGGCGCCTGGCCCAACGCCGTCACCGACGCAACCACCGACGCAAGCCCGGATGCAAGCATCGGTCGAGGCAAACCAGCCGCGGACACCGCAGTCAACGCGCCCCCAGCAACCCCGCAGTCCCCAGCCGCCGACATTCGACGCGCCACCCAACGACGATTTCGCATGGTTCGACGATCTGCCGACCCAAGCCCCCGCGGACGCGCGCCACGAAGCCCCCGCGGCGCCGGCAATCCACACGCTCGACTGGGACGCACTGAGCGAGCGCGTCGCCGCCTGCCAGCTTTGCCGTCTGTGCGAGAAGCGCACGAACACGGTATTCGGCGTCGGCGATCGCGGCGCTGACTGGATGCTGATCGGCGAAGCGCCGGGCGAGAACGAGGATCGTCTGGGCGAGCCGTTCGTCGGCCAGGCCGGCAAGCTGCTCGACAACATGCTGCGTTCGCTGACGCTCGCGCGCGACACCAACGTCTATATCGCCAACGTGATCAAGTGCCGGCCGCCCGGCAACCGCAATCCCGAACCGGACGAAGTCGCGCGTTGCGAGCCCTATCTGCAACGTCAGGTCGCGCTGGTCAAGCCGAAGCTGATCGTCGCGCTCGGCCGCTTCGCGGCGCAGAGTTTGCTGAAGACCGAGGCGAGCATTTCGTCGCTGCGCGGCCGCGTGCACGAATACGAAGGCGTGCCCGTGATCGTCACCTATCACCCGGCGTATCTGTTGCGCAGCCTGCCCGATAAGGCGAAGGCCTGGGCCGACCTATGCCTCGCCCGCGACACGTGGCGGGCGGCGGGCGGTGCGCCGTCGAACGCGTCGAAGTGACGGCCGGCGAGGATCCGGCGGCCGGCTCCGCGGCGGCGCCCGGCATCGATGCCGCGAGCCGCGCTACGCTGCTCGACACCTTGCACGACGCTGCCGTGCGCGATCTCGCCTGGCTGCTGCTGAGCGCCGATCTGTTGCGCCCGCAACCACCGGTCGGCGCGCTGGCGAATCCCTTCGACACGCTACAGGAAGCGCAGGCGACCCTTGACTGGCTGCGCGCGCTGGACGCCGCGCCCGAACCCTTGCATCAGGAGCTCGCGGCGATGCGCATCACGCGCCTCGGCCGCTATGCCGAGCGGCTGCTCGGCTGGTTCCTGCAACAGGGTCCGGCGGCGCGGCTGGTGGCGGCAGGCGTGCCGTTAAGGCGAGCGGGCGTCACGCTCGGCGAATGCGATTTTCTGGTGCGGACGCGGCAGGGCGCGCGGCTGCATTGGGAGCTGGCCGTGAAGTGCTATCTGCATGCCGGCGAAGAGGGCGCGCAGTTGCCCGCCCGGTTATCCGACTACGTCGGCCCGAATTTAAAAGACCGCTTCGACCTCAAGCTCGCGCATGTGCTGAATCACCAGTTGCCGTTGAGCGCGCGCGAGGAGTTTGCTTCGGTCGGCTACGCGGGTCCGTGGACGCCGCAGATGTTCATCAAAGGCTGGCTGTTTTACCGGCTTGGCGAGACGCCGCTCGATCCGGTCGAGCTCGATCCGGCGCATGGCCGCGGCTGGTGGGTGACACTGAGTGATTGGCCAGCGTTCGCGGCGGCGCATGCGCGGAAATGGCGGATATTGCCGCGGCTGGAGTGGCTGGCGCCGCGACGCCATACCTCTCTTGAAGTGCAGACCGCGGGACTCGCGTTCGTCGATGTGGAAACGCTCGCCGGGCAAACGTCGCATCAGCACGCACCGTCGATGGTCGCCGCGTTCGCCGAAGACAGCGTGGGCAATCTGGTAGAACGCTCGCGCGGCTTTATCGTGCCGGACGAGTGGCCGGAGTTGGCGCAAAGCTATGCGCGGCAATAGCGGTGGGTGAACGGGACAGAAGCTGGACAGAGCTAGAGGCGTGGGAAAGGCCAAGGCGCAGACCTGGGCGCAGGCTCGACGAACACAGCCTGTGGGCTGCGACGCACAAGACCCGTTTTCACTATCGATAAGAGCACTAAGGCCGGGCAACACCGCAAGCCCGCTACAACTCACAAGCGCCACACAACCATCGGCCAAGCCCCTTGGACCTGGCGAACGCAATAAGACCACTGCAGCACCCAGCCGCGCTCACCACCACCGATAAAAATGATGCACCGGCCCCACGCCGCCGCCGACGTCGAGCCGATCGCTCGCCTGCAGCGCGCCGGTCAAATACAGCTTCGCATCGGCGACCGCGCTCGCCAGATCCGCACGCTGCGGAATCAACGCCGCAATCGCCGACGACAGCGTGCAGCCCGTCCCATGCGTATTCTTCACCGGCACACGCGGGCCACCCAAACGAAGCGTGCCGCTGTCCTGCACCAGCCAATCCGGACTATCCGTCGCGCTCAAATGGCCGCCCTTCATCAGCACCGCGCGTGCGCCGAGCGCGCGCAGCGCTTCGCCTTGCTCGACCATGCCGGCTTCATCGGTCGCGGCTTGCACGCCGAGCAACGCGGCCGCTTCCGGCAGATTGGGCGTCAGCAGATCGGCGAGCGGCAGCAATTCGTCGCGCACCGCGGCGACCGCGTCCGGCAGCAGCAATGCGTGGTTGCTCTTCGAAATCATCACCGTGTCGAGCACGATGTGCTTCGGCTTGTGCCGGCGCAGCGCGTCGGCGACCGCGCGCGCGATCGGCGCGTTCGCCAGCATGCCGATCTTCACGGCGTCGATGCGGATGTCGTCGAACACCGCGTCGAGTTGCGCGGTAATGAAGCCGGGGTCCGGCGCGTGAATCGCGGTGACGCCACGCGTGTTTTGCGCGGTGAGCGCGGTGATCACGCTCGCGCCGTACGCGCCGAGCGCCGAGAAAGCCTTGAGGTCGGCCTGAATGCCGGCGCCGCCGCCGGAATCGGAACCGGCGATCGTCAGCACATTGGGAATCGGTTGAGTCATGGCAAAGCGAGGAAGGAGGAGGGCGCGGGCTGCGACGTGAGCGGATGGCCCGCCGCGGATCAGTGCTTGACTTCGCCGATCAGCGCGACCGAGTCGAACGCGCGCTGGTTGGCCTGGTGACGCCGCATCACGAACCACATCATCACGCAGACGAAAGTGCCGAACAGCACGATCACCGCCGTGACCGGCACGTCGAGCCACACCAGCACGGCATAGAGGCACAGCATGACGAGCACGGAGAGGTTTTCGTTGAAATTCTGCACGGCGATCGAGTGACCCGCCGACAGCAGCACGTGCCCGCGATGCTGCAGCAGCGCGTTCATCGGCACGACGAAAAAGCCCGACAGGCCGCCGACGATCATCAGGAAAATGTACGCGACGATCAGATAGCCCGGCACATGCAGGCGGCCGAAATAGATGCCCCAATGCGCGGGGAACAGGTCGCGCGTGTAGAACGCCATCAGCATCACGGCAATGCCCATCATGATGCCGACCGGCAGCACCGAGAGCGACTTCTTCAGCGGCACGCGCGAGGCCGCGAAAATCGCGCCGGCCGCCACGCCCACGGCCACCACCGCCTGCAGAATGGCCGCTTCGGAGAGCGACATGTTCAGCGACACCTCGGCCCATTTCAGCACGATGAATTGCAGCGTCGCGCCGGCGCCCCAGAAGAGCGTGGTGACGGCAAGCGAAATCTGGCCGAGCTTGTCGCGCCACAGCACGAGGAAACAGTCGGCGAAATCGGTGACGAGTTTGATCGGGCCGCGTTCCTGTTTCGGATAGCGCGCGCCGGTGTCGGGAATGCGCAGATTGAACAGCGCGGCGATAACGTAGATGGCCATGATGACCAGCATCGCGGCCTCGGCGGGCGTGTTGACCGAGGGAATGTGGTGCCGCAGGATCGGCGCGGCGATGTGCGGGCTGATGAGCGCCCCGCCGAGCACGGTGCCGAGAATGATCGAGCCGACGGTCGTGCCTTCGATCCAGCCATTCGCGGCGACCAGCCGGTCAGGCGGCAGCAGCTCGGTGAGAATGCCGTATTTGGCGGGCGAGTAGGCCGCCGCGCCGAAGCCGACGATGCCGTACGCAAGAAGCGGATGCGCGCCCACCAGCATCGTGATGCAACCGACCACCTTGATGGTATTGGTGATGAACATCACGCGTCCTTTCGGACGGGAGTCGGCGAAGGCGCCCACGAAGGCGGCGAGAACGACGTACGACAGCACAAAGAACAGCTTGAGCAGCGGCGTCATCCAGTTCGGGGCGTGAAGATCTTTCAGCAGTGCGATAGCAGCGATCAGAAGCGCATTGTCGGCCAGCGACGAAAAAAACTGCGCGGCCATGATGGTGTAAAAACCTTTTTTCATCTGATGCGATGCTGTCCTCGCTGCGGTCTGTCCGCCCCGGCCGCTGGTTGAGCGTCCGGGCTTATGCCGTTCGTCGAAATGGGTTGTGCGCACGGCTTTATATCATGAAAATAGATGGATTCGGACTAGCAGAATCCTTGATCGCACCGCCCAGCGGGCTACCGAGCGCTGAAAACGCCCTGTAAGCCGCTGATTCGCAAGCGTCTTTACGAAAATATCCCATGCCGCGCCCGCTCTCAGCCACGATTCATACCTCCGCTCTCGCCAATAATCTCGCCGTTGCCCGGCGCTATGCGCCGAAATCGAAAATCTGGGCCGTCGTCAAGGCCAACGCTTACGGGCACGGCCTTGCGCGCGTTTTTCCCGGCCTGCGCGCAACCGACGGCTTTGGGTTGCTGGACCTCGAAGAAGCCGTGAAGTTGCGTGAATTGGGCTGGGCCGGCCCGATTCTTCTGCTCGAAGGCTTCTTTCGTCCGACCGATATCGACGTGATCGACCGCTACAGCCTGACCACCGCGCTGCATTCGGACGAACAGCTGCGCATGCTCGAAATGGCGCGTCTGTCCAAACCGGTCAATATCCAGTTGAAGATGAACACCGGCATGAATCGCCTTGGTTACACGCCGGAGAAGTTCCGCGCCGCGTGGGAACGGGCGCGCGCTGCCCAAGGCGTCGGCCAGATCACGTTGATGACCCATTTCTCGGACGCCGACGGCGATCGCGGCGTGGACTATCAGGTGCAGGCGTTCGAGCGCGGCGCGCAAGGCATTGCCGGCGCGCGCAGCCTCGCCAACTCGGCGGCCACGTTGTGGCATCCGGCTACGCACTTCGACTGGGTGCGCCCGGGCATCATCATGTACGGCGCGTCGCCCTCCGGCGTCACGGCGGCGATCGAAGGCACCGGCCTGCAGCCCGCCATGACGCTCGCCTCGGAACTGATCGCCGTGCAGACGCTCAGCGAAGGCAATACGGTCGGCTACGGGTCGTCGTTCAAGGCGCGCGGGTCGATGCGCATCGGCGTGGTGGCGTGCGGCTATGCGGACGGCTATCCGCGCGTCGCGCCGGAAGGCACGCCGGTGATCGTCGACGGTGTGCGCACGCGGATCGTCGGGCGCGTCTCGATGGACATGCTCACCGTCGACCTGACGCCGGTGCCGACCGCCAACGTCGGCTCGCGCGTCGAACTGTGGGGCACCTCGCTTCCGATCGACGACGTCGCGCAGGCGTGCGGCACCATCGGCTATGAGCTGATGTGCGCCGTGGCGCCGCGCGTGCCGGTGCGGGCGGAGTAAGGGTCCGCGACCCGGGTACGTAACCTAGGCACGCAACCCGGGCGCCCGCCTGGCCTTGCAGCAAGCGTTTCAATCCAAGAACAGCAACACAGGCAATAACGCGTGGCAAAACCCAAAACGTTGTACATCTGCAGTGAATGCGGCGGGCAATCGCCGAAATGGGCCGGCCAGTGCCCCTCGTGCAATGCGTGGAACACGCTGGTCGAGTCGGTGGCGGAAGCGCCGTCCACACATCGCTTCCAGTCGCTCGCGAAGAGCGCGCCGGTGCGCCGTCTCGCCGATATCGAGGCATCCGATGTGCCGCGCTTTTCCACCGGCGTGAGCGAGTTCGACCGCGTGCTGGGCAGCGGTCTGGTGCCGGGCGGCGTGGTGCTGATCGGCGGCGATCCGGGCATCGGCAAATCGACGCTGCTGCTGCAATCGCTCGCGGAGATCGCCGCCGACAAACGCGCGCTTTATATCAGCGGCGAAGAGTCGGCTGCGCAAATTGCGTTGCGCGCGCAACGGCTTTCGTTGCTGGAGCCGGGCTCGAAGGCAAGCGAGCTGCAATTGCTGGCGGAGATCCAGCTCGAAAAAATTCAGGCGACGATCTCCGAGCAGCGGCCCGATGTCGCGGTGATCGACTCGATCCAGACGGTCTATTCCGACGCGCTGACTTCCGCGCCGGGTTCGGTCGCCCAGGTGCGCGAGTGCGCGGCGCAACTCACGCGCATTGCCAAGCAGTCGGGCACCACCATCATCATGGTCGGCCACGTGACCAAGGAAGGCGCGCTGGCCGGGCCGCGCGTGCTCGAACACATCGTCGACACGGTGTTGTACTTCGAGGGCGACACGCATTCCTCGTATCGTCTGGTGCGCGCGATCAAGAACCGTTTCGGCGCGGTCAACGAACTCGGCGTGTTTGCCATGACCGAGCGCGGCTTGCGCGGAGTGGCCAATCCGTCGGCGCTGTTTCTGTCGCAGCACGAGCAGTCGGTGCCGGGCTCATGCGTGCTGGTGACGCAGGAGGGCACGCGGCCGCTGCTGGTCGAAGTGCAGGCTCTCGTGGACTCGGCCAACGCGCCGAATCCGCGCCGTCTTGCGGTCGGCCTTGAGCAGAACCGGCTCGCCATGCTGCTGGCGGTGCTGCACCGGCATGCCGGCATCGCGTGTTTCGATCAGGATGTGTTCCTGAACGCGGTGGGCGGCGTGAAGATCACCGAGCCCGCCGCCGACCTGGCCGTGCTGCTCGCGATTCATTCGTCCATGCGTAACAAGCCGCTGCCCAAGGGGCTGGTGGTGTTCGGGGAAGTGGGCCTCGCCGGCGAGATCCGGCCGTCGCCGCGCGGTCAGGAGCGCCTGAAGGAAGCCGCCAAGCTGGGCTTTTCGGTCGCGGTGATTCCCAAGGCCAATGCGCCGAAACAGCCGATCGAAGGCTTACAGGTCGTTGCGGTCGAACGGATCGAACAGGCCATCGACCGGGTCCGCACGCTTGAGTAGACGGGGTTCGGGCGTTCCGCGGCGCCCGACGTTCCGTAATGGCCGGTAAATATCTCCATATTGGCTGTAACCTACCCGACATTCCTTTTTCCTAAGCTGCAAGGGTATGCATCCCTTCTGATGCCCGAAAAAGGATCGCGCCTTGAAACAGTCACATGAAACCGGAGCCGAACGGCCGATACAGGTGCGCGGCTGCCGCGTCTCCGCGCCTATTCATCAGCCATGGGGCGGCGCTTGCCGGATTGTCGAGTGGATCGACACGGCAGGGCAAATCTCCCGGCGGGTGGTGGCGGAAGACGCCACGGCCGCCGAAGTCCGCGCGACGATCAATCGTCATGTGGAAGGCCGCAAGCATGTGCTTTACGACGACGAAAAGACGCCGCGTCAGACGTTGCCGCGGCAGACGGTGGCGCGGCGGTAACGGCTCTGGAGCGTGGACCTGCGCGTGCGGGTTGGGTGATCGGTTTGTGCCCCGGTTGCCGGTCGTGTCACTTCAGGCCAATGCCACAAACGGTCCGATGTGGCCAACTCCGCCAATGCGGCTGGTGAGGCCGGCTGCGGCTAGCGGGAGCGAACGTGCTTTGTGTAAAGCGCCGGTTGCCGACGAGCCTCGGCCGCACGCAAAACTAATTCACCCGCGCGCTAGCTAATCAACCTGTCTTCCTCGTCTGCACCGTCTGCGCTTGCCGTCTCGCAAGCCTGGGGATTGAACAGCGGATGACGCGCGGCTTCCGCCGCCGTCAGCACCGGCGAGACACAGCAGTCGAGCGGCTCCAGCAGCAAAACCCATTCTTGCAGCGGACGCTTGCCGATCACATCAGCGAGTTCCTGCGTGAGCGCGGCGGCGTCCGGGCCGCCGATCGCCTGGCCGAGACTCCAATGTCGCGTGGCCCACTCGGGCCGGTCGAGCGCCATGCAGAGCGTCTCCCAGAACTTCAGTTCGAGTGCGCCGACCGCGAGCCAGCGGTTATCGAGCGTGCGGTACAGGTTGTAGCAGGGCACACCGCCGTTCAGCAGGCCGGCGCCGACGCCAGGCGCCGCGCCATCATTGGCGAGCGAGACCTGTGCCACCACGTTGTGCGCGTAGGTGACATGCGTCATGGAGACATCGACGAAGCGGCCCTCGCCGCCGCGCGAAACATGCCACAGCGCCGCGAGGATCTGCGTGACCGCGCTCAGCGCGCCGCCGAGCAGGTCGGCAATCTGGAAATTCGGCAGGATCGGCGCGCCGTCACGGCCCGCCAGTTGATCGAGCACGCCCGCATAGCCGATGTAGTTCAGATCGTGTCCGGCATGGTCGACGAACGGACCGCTCGCGCCGTATCCGCTGATTGCGCAGTAAACCAGCCGGGGATTGTGCGCGCGCAGCGTTTCGTAGCCGAGGCCCAGCCGCTCCATCACGCCGGGCCGGAAACTCTCGATCAGCACGTCCGCTTCCGCGGCGAGCGCGCACAGCACGTTGCGTCCCGCTTCGGACTTGAGGTCGAGGCGCGTTTCGCGCTTGCCGCGATTCACCAGCCGGTAAAACGCGCCGGGCCGCCCGGCCACGCGATCGCTCGACGATTGCATCATCGTGCGGGTGGGGTCGCCCGCGCCGGGCGCTTCGATCTTCAGCACGTCGGCGCCCAATTCGGCGAGCCGCAAGGCGGCGACCGGGCCCGGCAGCAGGCGCGTGAGGTCGAGCACGCGCAGGCCTTGCAGCGGGGGTGGCGTGGGGACTGCCGGCGAAGTGGCCGAAGCCGATGCGGGTGAAGCAGCCGAAGATTTGGCCCGTGATGCAGCCGAAGATGCTGTCCGTGAAGTACCCGGAGATGCGGCCGAAGGGGCAGCCGGACCCCTGGCCGAAGCCGTCGCCGATGACCCAGCCGACGCCCCAGGCATTGAGACCGATGATGTCGCGGATGACAAAGCCAAGCTCCCGTCGATGCCGGCGCGGACCTGCAACAGCGTGCCGCTAGCCGATTTGTTCGAGTTCCTCATGAGTCTCGAGCCATTTGGCTTCGAGCGCTTCGAGGCGCGCGTTCACATCTGCCTGACGGCGGATTGCCTCCGTCAGTTTGCTTTTCTGCTCGGGCTCGTAACTCGCCGGATCGACGACGAACGCATCGAGCGTCGCCTTCTCCGCGTTGAGCGCGTCCATTTCCTTTTCGATCTTGGTGATCCGGCTTTGCAACGGTTTTTTCAGATGCGCGAGCTTCTGACGCGTTTCCGCTTCGAGGCGCCGCTGTTCTTTGCGGTTCACGCCGGTGTCCGCGCCATCGCCGCCATTCGCGCCGCTCGAAGCCGCGCCCGCCTTGAGCGCCGCGCGCTGCTCAGCCGCATGCTGGAGCAGCCAGTCGCGATAGTCGTCGAGGTCGCCATCGAATTCCTGCAGTCGATGTTTCGCGACCAGCATGAATTGATCCGTGGTGGCGCGCAGCAGATGCCGGTCGTGCGACACCAGAATCAGCGTGCCTTCGAACTGCGCGAGCGCCATGGTCAGTGCGTGACGCGTTTCGAGATCCAGATGGTTGGTCGGTTCGTCGAGCAGCAGCAGGTTTGGCTTTTGCCAGATGATCAGCGCGAGCGCGAGGCGGGCCTTTTCGCCGCCGGAGAAAGGCGCGATCTTCGAGGTCGCCATCTCGCCAGAGAAATTGAAGCTGCCGAGGAAGTCGCGCAATTCCTGCTCGCGCGTGTCCGGTGCGAGACGCGCGAGATGCTGCAACGGGGTGTCGTCCGGACGCAGCGTTTCGAGCTGATGCTGCGCGAAGTAGCCGATGCGCAGCCCCTTGCCTTCGCGCACATGGCCGCCGAGCGCCTCGAGCGTGCCGGCAAGCGTCTTGATCAGCGTGGACTTGCCTTGGCCGTTCGCGCCGAGCAGCCCGATGCGCTGACCGTTCTGGATCGACAGCATGACGTGCTTGACGATCGGAATCTCGATGCTTTCATTGCCTTCGACGCGGTAGCCGCAGCGCACGTCTTCCATCACCATCATCGGGTTCGGGGCGGAATCGGGCGTGCGGAATTCGAACGTGAAAGGCGAGGACGCGTGCGCCGGCGCGATCAGTTCCATCTTTTCCAACGCCTTGACGCGGCTCTGCGCCTGGCGCGCCTTGGTGGCCTGGGCCTTGAAGCGGTTGATGTAGCTCTGCAAATGCTCGACCGTGCGCTGCTGTTTCTCGTACGCGCTTTGCTGCAGCGCGATCTGCTGCGCGCGCAGCACTTCGAATTGCGAGTAGTTGCCGCCGTAGCGCTTGATCTGCTGCTGCTCCAGATGCAGCGTGACATTGCAGACCGAATCGAGAAATTCGCGGTCGTGCGAGATCACGATCAGCGTGCCGGGATAACGGGCCAGCCAGTCTTCCAGCCAGACGATCGCGTCGAGATCCAGGTGGTTGGTCGGTTCGTCGAGCAGCAGCAGATCGGAGCGGCACATCAGCGCCTGCGCCAGATTCAACCGCATGCGCCAGCCGCCCGAGAAGCTGCTGACCGGCTCGCGGGTCTGGTCGAGCGTAAAGCCGAGGCCGAGCAGCAGGGCTTCGGCGCGCGCGGGCGCGGTGTAGCCGTCGGCGTCGGCGAACGCGGCGTGCGCTTCGCCTTCGGCCGCGCCGTCGTGCGCGGCGGAGGCGGCGGCGATCGCCGCTTCGATCGCGCGCAAGGCAGCGTCGCCGTCCAGCGTGTAGGCGAGGGCGGTCTTGTCCGCGGCGGGCGTTTCCTGCGCGACGTGGGCGATCTGCCAGTTCGGCGGGATCGAAAAATCGCCGCCGTCCGCATGCAATTCGCCGAGCAGCACGGCGAACAGCGTCGACTTGCCCGCGCCGTTCGCCCCCACAAGGCCGGCCTTCTCGCCGGGGTTGAGGGTGAACGTGGTGTTGTCGAAGAGCGGCTTGGTGCCGCGCGCGAGACTGAACTGGTTAAAGCGGATCACGAAGAGGCCGGCCGAAGAAAACCGCTATTTTAGACTGCCGGGACTGACACCGGGCGCTCAACGGGCATCGGCCATTCGGCCGACTGTAGCGCCGAGGCTTTTGGCATAGACTGACGGCTTTCACGGGGGGAGCACATGACATCGATCTATTCGTTTTCGGCACACACGTTGGGCGGCGAGGAAGTCAGCCTTGGGCAGTACGAGGGCAAGGTTCTGCTGATCGTCAACACGGCGAGCGAATGCGGGTTCACGCCGCAGTACGCGGGCTTGCAGAAGCTGTACGACACCTACGCCGCACGCGGGCTCGCGGTGCTCGGATTTCCCTGCAATCAGTTCGGCAAGCAGGAGCCGGGCGACGCCGCGCAGATCGGCAGCTTCTGCGAAAAGAACTACGGCGTGACGTTCCCGATGTTCGACAAGGTCGACGTGAACGGTGCGAACGCGCATCCGCTGTTCCGCTATCTGACGGGCGAGGCGCCCGGTCTGCTCGGGCTGGAAGCGATCAAGTGGAACTTCACCAAGTTCCTGATCGGCCGCGACGGCAACGTGGTGAAGCGCTATGCGCCGCTGACGAAGCCCGAGGCAATCACCGAGGACATCGAAAAACTGCTGTAAAGCGGCGGCTAGAGGATTGGCGAGAAGAGACGCGCCACATGCATGAGCACGCGTTTGAAGGCGGTTGCCGTGCGGTATTCATTGCGGTCGATTTCGCGCGATTCGGCGAAGTCGGCCAGCAGCATCGTTTCGACCTCTTTGGCGAAACCGCGGTCCACGGTCAGCACCATGATCTCGAAGTTCAGCCGGAACGAGCGGTTGTCGAGATTCGCGCTGCCGATTGCGGCGGCCGCGCTGTCGATCAGCACGACCTTCTGATGCAGGAAGCCCGGCTGGTAGCGGAAGATCCGGATTCCCGCGCGTAGCGAGTCGTACGCATACAGTTTCGAGGCGGCAAACACCACGAGGTGATCGCGCCGGCTCGGAATCAGAATGCGCACGTCCACGCCGCGCAGCGCCGCGAGCCGCAAGGCCGAGAACACCGCCTCGTCGGGGATCAGGTAGGGCGAGGTGATCCAGACTCGCTCGCGCGCCGCGTTGATCGCTTCGACGAAAAAGAGCGAGCAGGTCTCCTGCTTGTCCGCCGGACCGCTCGGCACGACGAGGCAGTGCATGTTGTGTCCCGCTGCGGACCCCGCGGCCGGAGCGGGCGGCAAGTCGAACTCGGGCAACTGCTGCGTGGCCCAGTGCCAGTCTTCCGTGAACACGAACTGGATGCTGGCGACCGCCGGTCCGCGCACCTCGATATGCGTATCGCGCCACGGCGAGAGCGGCGGCTTGCCGCCGAGATATTCCACGCCCACGTTGTGCCCGCCGACAAACGCGCGTTCGCCATCCACCGAAACGATCTTGCGGTGATTGCGGAAGTTCAGTTGCAGACGGTTGACGAAGCGGCGATTGGTGGCGAACGGATGCGTCTCCACGCCGCCCGCGCGCAGCGCCGCCACATAACGATGCGGCAGATCGAAGCTGCCGATGCTGTCGTACAGGAAGTACACGCGCACGCCTTGTTGCGCTTTCGCGATCAGCGCATCTTTGAGCATCTCGCCGAGCGCATCGTCGCGCACGATGAAGAACTGCACGATGATGTAGCGGCGCGCGTTCTCGATGGCGTCGAAGATAGCCTCGAAGGTGGCCGCGCCGTTTACCAGCGTGCGCACCGAGTTGCCGGGCAGAAACGGCATGCCGCCGAGGTGCGTGAGCGAATGCACGAGACGGCCGCCGAGTTCCAGCGTCGGCAGTCCCGCCGACGAAGCGCGCGTGTCCCACTCCGGCGGATGCGCGCGCGTGCGCAGCAGTTCGTTTTCGACGCGTCGTGCGTCCGCATAGCCGGCAAACTTGCTGCGGCCGAGGAACAGATACGGCACGAGCGTCAGATAAGGCATCGCGACCAGCGACACGGCCCACGCAATCGCACCTTGCGAAGTGCGCGTGTTGAGAATCGCGTGACATGCCGCGGCCACGCCGAGAATATGGCAGAGGGCGACCAGCGTGCCGATGTGAAGCAGGTCGAATTGCATAGGCAGGCGTTGGGTTGGCGAAGCGCTGCTTGGACCGGCGCTCGATGAGTGCCGGGCAGCTGACCGCGCTCATCTTACCGAACGTGCGTGCGTTTGGGGGGGGAATGGTCGGGCTGCGCTCGGACCTGGACGGCGAGAGCCTGAATCCGGCGTGGTCGACGTGGCAGCACATCTTTGCGTTTGCTTCGTCGAAGGCCGCGAGTTGGCCTTGGGTAGTCGGGTCAGGCTGTGCGCTCGAATGCGGCGCTCGTGAAGGCGCCTTTGCTCGGAAGCGCGAGACGCCTCGATTACGGGCGATTGCGAACGACCGGGAAAGCGGCTTCACTCCGACGCGGTGCGCGGGATATGACAGCCCGCTGCGCGCACCGCGTCCGGAAGAAGCGACAAGAACTCAAACCGGCAAATCGGCCGCCTGGATCAGGAACACGTTGTCGTCGCCGGCACTGGTCGAGAGCCAGACGAGATCGAGCCCGCCGAATGCCGCTTCCACGTGTTGCCGCTCGTTGCCGATTTCGACGACCAGCACGCCTTCGTCGGTCAGCCAGTTGCGCGCGTCGGCGATGATCCGGCGCACGATGTCCATGCCGTCGACGCCGCCCGCCAGCGCCATGTCCGGCTCGTGCTTGTATTCGGCCGGCAGATCCTGCATCGAAGCCGCGTTCACGTACGGCGGGTTGCTGATGATCACGTCGTAGCGGCGCTCGGCGAGCGGCGCGTACAGATCGCCTTCGAACAGGGCGATGCGGTCATCGAGCTTGTAGTCCGCGACGTTGCGCGCGGCGACTTCCAGCGCGGGCGCCGACAGATCCACGGCGTCGATATCCGCATTCGGGAACGCGTGCGCGGCGAGAATCGCGAGGCACCCGGAACCCGTGCACAACTCCAGCACGGCGCTCACCTGCTCGGGATCTTCCACGTAGGGCTGCAAACCGTCCTGCAGCAATTCGCCGATGAACGATCGCGGCACGATCACGCGCTCGTCCACGTGGAAGCGGAAGCCGTGCATCCAGGCTTCCTGCGTGATGTAGGCAGCCGGCACGCGTTCGGTGGCGCGGCGCTCGATCACGTTCAGCACGGCGTCGATTTCAGCCGCGGTGAGACGCGCGTCGAGAAACGGGTCCAGCAGATCGAGCGGCAGATGCAGCGTGTGCAGGACCAGATAGACGGCTTCGTCGTAGGCATTGGCCGAGCCGTGGCCGAACGACAGTTCGGCCTGGTTGAAACGCGAGACCGCGAAACGCAGCAGGTCGCGAACGGTGGAAAACGGGAGCGTCATCGCAATAGTCCTTGGTTCAGGCGATCAGTTGTTCGAGCACGCGGCGATACACGTTCTTCAGCGGCTCGATGTGTGCGACTTCGATATGTTCGTCGATCTTGTGGATGCTGGCGTTCAACGGGCCGAACTCGATCACCTGCTTGCAGATGCGCGCGATGAAACGGCCGTCCGAAGTGCCGCCGGTGGTGGACAGTTCGGTGTTCAGGCCGGTCTCGTCCTTGATGGCTTTGGCGAGCGCGTTGGACAGATCGCCACGCGGCGTGAGGAACGGCAAGCCGCTCACGGTCCATTGCAGATCGTAGTCGAGATCGTGCTTGTCGAGGATCGCATGCACGCGGGCTTGCAGACCTTCCACCGTGCTCGCCGTCGAGAAGCGGAAGTTGAACATCACGTCCGCATGGCCCGGAATCACGTTGGTCGCGCCGGTGCCGCTGTGAATGTTCGACACCTGCCACGTGGTGGGCGGGAAATATTCGTTGCCGTCGTCCCAGCGTTCGGCCACCAGTTCGGCCAGCGCGGGCGCGAGCAGATGCACCGGATTCTTCGCCAGATGCGGATAGGCGATATGGCCTTGCACGCCCTTGACGATCAGCTTGCCCGACATCGAACCGCGCCGGCCGTTCTTCACCATGTCGCCGAACTGCGCGCTCGAAGTCGGCTCGCCGACGATGCAATAGTCCATGCGCTCGCCGCGCGCCTGCAAAACTTCGACCACCTTCACGGTGCCGTCGGTGGCGGGGCCTTCTTCGTCGCTCGTGATCAGGAAGGCGATCGTGCCGCGGTGTGCCGGGTGCGCTGCGACGAATTCCTCGCTCGCCACCACGAAGCCGGCGATCGACGCTTTCATGTCCGCCGCGCCGCGGCCGTACAGCTTGCCGTCGCGATGGGTCGGCTCGAACGGCGCCGAGCGCCATTGTTCGAGCGGGCCGGTCGGCACCACGTCGGTATGGCCGGCGAACGCGAGCAGCTTGCCCGCGGTGCCGTCGACGCCGCGTTTGACGGCCCACAGGTTGGTCACGCCGTTCGATTCGATGGTCTCGTGCTCGAAGCCGAGCGCGGCGAGGCGCTCGATCAGGAGGCGCTGGCAATGCTGGTCGTCGGGCGTGACGGACGCGCGCGCGATCAGTTGTTCGGTAAGGGCGAGGGTGCCGGACATGGATTCGATACAGCCACTTTGAAATGAAAAAATGCCGGCTGGCGGTTGACCACCGCAGCCGGCAACAGCTTTTTGAGTCACGCGGCCGGGCCGCGTTTTACGACATGGGGCGACACATTCGGCGCATGCACTGAGACTCGCGCCGAACTGGCCGCCTGCCCAGCTATCGGCACTGCACGCCAAACCAGGCGAGTCGCGCCTTACCTGAACAAACAGCACTTTTCTCAGGCAAACAGCGCCGTGTACTCGTCCGCGGAAAAACCGAGCGATTTGACCCGCCCGTTGACCACCAGCACAGGCCGCTTGATCACCGACGGCTTGTGGATCATCAACGCGATCGCGCCCGGTTGCGTGTCCGCGGCCGCTTTCATGTCGTCGGACAGCGCGCGCCACGTGGTGCCGCGCCGGTTCAGCAAGGCGTCGAGCTTCACGTCTTTGAGCCAGTCCTGCACGAGCGGTTCGGTCACGCCGTGTTTCTTGAAGTCGTGGAACTCGAACTCGACGCCGTGCTCTTCCAGCCACACGCGGGCCTTCTTCACGGTGTCGCAGTTCGGGATGCCGTAGACGACGGTTTTGGTGCCGCGCGCCATCAGTCGCCTCGCAGCAGCTCGTTCAGGCCGACCTTCGCGCGCGTCTTGGCATCGACCTTCTTGACGATCACGGCGCAGTAGAGGCTATGCGTGCCGTCTTTCGACGGCAGATTGCCCGCCACCACCACCGAGCCCGCCGGAATGCGGCCGTACGTGACTTCGCCGGTTTCGCGGTCGTAAATCTTGGTGCTCTGGCCGAGGTACACGCCCATCGAGATCACCGAGTTTTCTTCGACGATCACGCCTTCCACGACTTCCGAACGCGCGCCGATAAAGCAGTTGTCTTCGATGATGACCGGGTTCGCCTGCAGCGGCTCCAGCACGCCACCGATACCCACGCCACCCGACAGGTGCACGTTCTTGCCGATCTGCGCGCACGAACCGACGGTGGCCCACGTGTCGACCATCGAGCCTTCGTCGACATACGCGCCGATGTTGGTGTACGACGGCATCAGCACGACGTTCTTCGCGATGAACGAGCCGCGGCGCGCGATGGCGGGCGGCACCACGCGGAAGCCGCCGGCGGCGAAGTCTTCAGCGGTGTAGTTGGCGAACTTCGAGGGCACCTTGTCGTAGAACTGGCTGTAACCGCCGGCCGGCATCGGCGCGTTGTCTTCCAGGCGGAACGACAGCAGCACGGCCTTCTTCAGCCACTGATTGACGACCCAGTCGCCATCCTTCTTTTCCGCGACGCGCAATGCGCCCTTGTCCAGTTGCTCGATGGCGTGGGCGACGGCTTCGCGCACGTCGGCCGGAGCGGCCTTCGGCGACAGTTCGGCGCGATTTTCCCAGGCGGTGTCAATGATCTGCTGAAGTTGTTGCGACATATGCGTGCTTTATCGAAGAGTTGAAATCGGAAGAGGGGATGCGGTGCGCGGGGTTGCGATCAACGACACTCAGCCCGCCAGCGCGCGGCAAAAATCGACGATTCGCTGCGCGCCCTGCGTGCATTCGTCGACGCCGGCGACGAGCGCCATGCGCACGAAATTGCGGCCGGGGTTCACGCCGTGCGCAGTGCGCGCGAGGAACGAGCCCGGCAGAACCGTCACATTATAGTCGGCGTAGAGGCGCTGGGCGAACTCGGTGTCCGTGAGGCCCGTGCGCGAGACGTCCGCCCACAGGTAGAACGCGGCGTCCGGCAGGCGCACGTCGAGCACCTCGGCGAGCATTGGCGTGACGGTGGAAAACTTCTGCACGTACTTCGCGCGGTTCTCGCGCACGTGCGCCTCGTCGTTCCAGGCCACGATGCTGGCACTCTGGAACACCGTCGACAAGGCCGCGCCGTGGTATGTCCGGTATAGCAGGAAGTCCTTCAGAATCGCCGCGTCGCCCGCGACGAAGCCCGAGCGCATACCCGGCACGTTCGAGCGCTTGGACAGGCTCGACAGCATGACGAGGCGCTCGAAACCGCGGCCGAGCTTGTGCGCCGCTTCCAGGCCGCCGAGCGGCGGATTGGCTTCGTCGAAATAGATTTCCGAGTAGCACTCGTCCGAGGCGATCACGAAGCCGTAGCGGTCCGACAGCGCGAACAGCTCGCGCCAGTCGTCGAGCGTGAGCACCGCGCCGGTCGGATTGCCCGGTGAGCAGACATACAGCAGCTGCGTGCGCGCCCAGATGTCGGCCGGCACCGCGGAGTAGTCGCAGGCGAAGTTGCGCGCCGGGTCGCTATTCACGAAGTACGGCTGCGCGCCGGCCAGGATCGCGGCGCCTTCGTAGATTTGGTAGAACGGGTTCGGACAGAGTACGATCGCAGGCTCGCCGTCAGCATTCTTTTTCGGGTCGAGCACGGTCTGGGCGAGCGCGAACAACGCCTCGCGCGAACCCGACACCGGCAGCACCTGGGTGGCCGGATCGACCGGCGGCAGGTTGTAGCGCCGCGTGACCCAATTCGCGATCGACTCGCGCAGCGCCGGCGATCCGATCGTGGCCGGATACGACGACAACCCGCCGAGCGAGGCCACCACGGCGTCACGGATCAATTCGGGCGTGGGATGTTTCGGCTCGCCGATGCCGAAGCTGATATGCGCGAGGCCGGCGGCCGGCGTGACGTCCGCGAAAAGCGCGCGCAGCTTTTCGAACGGGTAGGGCTGGAGGGAGTCGAGGAGCGGATTCACGGGGCGGATCGAGCCTGATCGAAGATGGGCGAGAGACGGATGCGGAAAAGATGCAGCGAAAGCGGGGCACGCGCCGGCGGCGGTAAAACGCGCAAAACACGCTGAACGGCCGGCAGCAGCGGCGAGCGGATGATTATAGCGTGGCGAGCCTGGCATGGCGGGCATACGGTGGCGTGGCGGTTTGCGGGTAAACATGGCACGGGCGGCGTCGCGCAGGCGATTCTCGGCTGGCCGGTGAAGGCAAGGTGAAGCGTTGGGCAGTTGAGCACATGAAGGACAGCGCGCCGTCGAGCAACGGCGCAACCCGCCAGGCGGCGCAGGCAATGCGCTGCAGCGGGAACGACGCGAGCCGCCGACGGTTCGCGCAAGAAGAAGCAGGAGCAGCAATGTACGCAGCAGTCTTGGAGACATCCGGACACAACAGGCGCAGGAGCGCCGCGGTCCACGGCCTGAGCGCCACCGGCGGCTTTGCGAGAAACGCCATAGTTCCCGGCCGGAACGCCACCAGCACCTCAGCGAGAAACGCAGCAGTCCTTGGCCGGAACGTCACTAGCGCCTTCGCCGGAAACGCTGGGGTCCTCAAACGCAACGTCTCAAGTGCTTGTGCGAGAAACGCCGCGGTTCTCGGCGCAAGCTTCATCAGCGCCCACGCAACAAGCATCGCGGTCCGCGACAGCCACACCCCGACCACCTCCGCAAGGAGCCCCGCACCATGACCAACTGGCTTCGCAATGGTTGGCCGACGCTCGCGATCATGCTCGGGGCCTCGGTATGGGGGATGATCTGGTACCCCTTGCGCATGCTGAACGCGCTCGGCGTGACCGGCACGGCGGCGAGCGCACTGACGAGCGGCGCCGGCTGTCTATTCGTGCTGCTGGTGCGCTATCGCGCGCTCAAAACCGTGCGCTGGCACTGGCTGCTGCCCGCTCTTGCGCTGGCGGCGGGCATCACCAACCTCGGCTTCGTGTGGGGCTCGATTCACGGCCAGGTGATGCGCGTGCTGCTGCTGTTCTATCTCACCCCCGCGTGGACCGCGCTTTTCGCGCACTTCATCCTGCATGAACGCTTGACCTGGGGCGGCGCGGCACTCGCCGCGCTGTCGCTGGCCGGCGCGATGACCATGCTCTGGTCACCGCAATTGGGCATTCCAGTGCCCGGCAATCTCGCCGAATGGGCGGGTCTCGCGGGCGGCATGGGCTTCGCCATGAGCAACGTGCTGATTCTCAAGACGAGCCGCGTGCTGCCGGACATGAAGCCGGAAATGCGCACCGCGACGATCTTCGGCGGCGCGGCGCTGTTCAGTGCCTGCGCCTCGCTGTTCGAGGCGATGCCCGCGCCGCCCACCGGCGCGCATCTCGGCACGGCCGTCTGGCTGGTGCTAGGACTCGGCTTTCTGCTGGCGTCGAACAATATGCTGGTGCAGTACGGGCTCGCGCGCGTGCCGGCCAATCGCGCATCGATCATCATGCTGTTCGAGATCGTGGTCACGGCGCTGTCCGCGTGGCTGTTCGCCGGCGAGACGCCCGGTCCGCGCGAATGGGCGGGCGGCGTGTGCATCGTGCTGGCTTCGGCGCTGTCCAGCTGGGTGCATCGGACCAAGGCTATGCCGCCCGATCCGGCCATTCAGGAGGCCAGTCTCGCCGACCAGCGCGATACCGGGCTCGACGACCGTAAGGACGGCAAAAACCGCCCACGCGCGATGGTATGATTGCCCCTCATTAGCCGGCGCATGCCTCACCGCATGAAGCCGGCACCCGAGGCGCGAGGGTTCGCGGGCCGTGTCGCTCTGTCGGCGAACGGCTGGCGCGGCCTTCACGAGCCACCTATTTTTTCCCTTTTCAAACAGCGAAATCGCCGTGCGTCTGACCTCGATCAAACTCGCTGGCTTCAAGTCATTCGTCGATCCCACGCATTTCCAGGTTCCGGGCCAGCTAGTCGGCGTGGTGGGACCGAACGGGTGCGGCAAGTCCAACATCATCGACGCCGTGCGCTGGGTGCTCGGCGAATCGCGCGCCTCCGAGCTGCGCGGCGAGTCGATGCAGGACGTGATCTTCAATGGCTCGACCGCGCGCAAGCCGGGTAGCCGCGCCAGCGTCGAACTCGTGTTCGACAACGCCGACGGCCGTGCCGCCGGCCAGTGGGGGCAGTATGCCGAAATCGCCGTGAAGCGCGTGCTCACGCGCGACGGCACCTCGAGCTACTACATCAACAATCTGCCGGCGCGCCGCCGCGACATTCAGGACATCTTCCTCGGCACCGGCCTCGGGCCGCGCGCGTACGCGATCATCGGGCAGGGCATGATCGCGCGCCTGATCGAGGCGAAACCGGAAGAGCTGCGCGTGTTCCTCGAAGAAGCCGCCGGCGTGTCGAAGTACAAGGAACGCCGTCGCGAGACTGAGAACCGTCTGCACGACACGCGGGAAAATCTGACGCGGGTCGAAGATATCGTTCGGGAACTCAGTTCGAATCTGGAGAAACTGGAAGCGCAGGCCGTGGTCGCCACGCGCTACAAGGAACTGCAGACCGACGGCGAAGAGAAGCAGCGCCTCCTGTGGCTGTTGCGCAAGAACGAAGCCGGCGGCGAGCAGGAACGCCAGCAACGCGCGATCGAACAGGCCCAGATCGATCTCGAAGCGCACACCGCGAAGCTGCGCGAAGTCGAAGCGCAACTCGAAACGCTGCGCGTCGCGCATTACTCCGCCAGCGACGCCATGCAAGGCGCGCAAGGCGCGCTCTACGAGGCGAATTCGGAAGTCAGCCGGCTCGAAGCCGAGATCAAGTTCATCGTCGAATCGCGCAATCGCGTGCAGGCGCAGATCGCCGCGCTGAACGCGCAGCGCGAGCAGTGGCAATCGCAAGCGCAAAAAGCGCAAGACGATCTCGAAGACGCCGAAGAACAACTGGCCGTCGCTGAAGAAAAAGCCGCGCTCGCCGAAGACGAAGCCGCCGCCAAGCACGACGCGATGCCCGCGCTCGAAGCGCGCTGGCGCGATGCGCAAACGGAGTTGAACGCCGAGCGCGGCGGTATCGCGCAGACCGAACAGGCGCTCAAGCTCGAAGCCGCGCATCAGCGTAATGCCGATCAGCAATTGCAGCAATTGCAGGCGCGTCATGAGCGGTTGAAGTCGGAAGCGGGTGGCCTCGACGCCCCCGACGAAGCGCAGCTCGAAGACTTGCGCATGCAACTCGCGGAGCATGAGGAAATCCTGCACGACGCGCAAACGCGTTTGTCCGACGCGCAGGAAACGCTGCCGCGCCTCGACGGCGAACGCCGCACCGCGCAGGAGCGCGTGCAGGCGGAAAGCGCCCAGATTCATCAGCTCGACGCGCGCCTTGCCGCCCTCAAGCAACTGCAGGAAAACGTCCAGACCGAAGGCAAGATCCAGCCGTGGCTCGAAAAGCACGAGTTGGGCAGCCTGCCGCGTCTGTGGAAGAAGCTGCATGTCGAAGCCGGCTGGGAAGCCGCGCTCGAGGCCGTGCTGCGCGAGCGGCTCGCCGCGCTGGAAGTGTCGAACCTCGACTGGGTCAAGGCCTTCGCCACCGACGCGCCGCCCGCCAAGCTCGCCTTCTATGCGCCGCCCGTCGCCGGTCAGCCCGCCGCCACGCCGCCCGCATTGCGGCCGCTGCTGTCGCTGGTGCGGATCGACGACGCGGGCATCCGCGCGGTGCTGAACGACTGGCTCGGGCTCGCATTCGTCGCCGACGACCTGCAGCAGGCGCTCGCCATGCGCTCGCAGTTGCCGGAAGGCGGCTCGCTCGTCGTCAAGGCGGGGCACGTGGTGACGCGCGTCGGCGTGCAACTGTATGCCGCCGATTCCGAGCAGGCCGGCATGCTGGCCCGTCAGCAGGAAATCGAAAATCTGGCGCGCCAGGTTCGCGCGCAAGCCTTGCTCGCCGACGAAGCAAAGGCCGCCGCGATCCGCGCCGAAGCCGCTCACACGCAAGCCGCCCAGCTGCTGACCGATGCGCGTCAGCAGGCGGAGCGCGCTACGCAGCGCGTGCACGCCCTGCAAATGGACGTGCTCAAACTCACCCAGGCGCACGAGCGTTACACCCAGCGCAGCACGCAGATTCGCGAGGAACTCGCGGAAATCACCGCGCAGATCGAAGAGCAGCGCGCCATGCGCGCGGAGTCGGAAGCGAACTTCGAGCGTCATGATGGCGAACTCGCCGAATTGCAGGCGCGTTTCGAAGATCATCAACTGGCCTTCGAGGCGCTCGACGAACAACTCACCGCCGCTCGCGGCGAGGCGCGCGATCTCGACCGTGCCGCCACCGACGCGCGCTTCGCGGCGCGCAACATGGCGAACCGCATCGACGAACTGAAGCGCAGCATTCAGGTCGCGCACGAGCAGAGCGAGCGTGTCGCGGCGTCGCTGGAAGATGCGCGCGCCGAGCTGGAAACCATCAACGAGCAGACCGCGCACACCGGCTTGCAGGACGCGCTCGACATTCGCGCCGTCAAGGAAGAAGCGCTGCACGCCGCGCGCCTCGAACTGGACGATCTCACCGCCAAGCTGCGCGCCGCCGACGAAACCCGTCTGACCGCCGAGCGCGCATTGCAGCCGCTGCGCGACCGCATCAACGAATTGCAATTGAAGGAACAGGCGGCGCGCCTGAACGGCGAGCAGTTCATCGAACAACTCGCCGCGGCCGGTGTCGACGAGGCGCAATTGCAGGCCAAGCTCACGCCGGACATGAAGCCGTCGTATCTGCAGGGCGAAGTCACGCGCATCAACAACGCCATCACTGCGCTCGGTCCGGTCAACATGGCCGCGCTCGACGAACTGAAGGCGGCGACCGAGCGCAAGACGTTCCTCGACGCGCAATCCACCGACCTGAACAGCGCGATCGAAACGCTCGAAGACGCCATCCGCAAGATCGACGCGGAAACGCGCACGCTCCTGCAAGGCACCTTCGACCAGGTGAACCATCATTTCGGCGAACTGTTCCCGCGTCTGTTTGGCGGCGGCCAGGCGAAGCTGATCATGACCGGCGACGAAATTCTCGACGCCGGCGTGCAGGTGATGGCGCAGCCGCCAGGCAAGAAGAATTCGACGATTCACCTGCTGTCGGGCGGCGAAAAAGCGCTGACGGCGACCGCGCTGGTGTTCGCGATGTTCCAGTTGAATCCCGCGCCGTTCTGTCTGCTGGACGAAGTGGACGCGCCGCTCGACGACGCCAACACGGAACGTTTCGCGAACCTCGTGCGGGCGATGTCGGACAAAACCCAGTTCCTGTTCATCTCGCACAACAAGATCGCAATGGAAATGGCGCAGCAGTTGATCGGCGTGACCATGCAGGAGCAGGGCGTGTCGCGGATCGTCGCGGTCGACATGGAATCCGCCGCTGGTTTCGCCCAGAATATCGTTTGAGTTTGATTTGAATTGAGCCTCGCGGGTGTCCGCGTTCAGCGCAGCGGCCGGTGGTCGCGCGACACGTGGAGCGGGCGCAGAGCCGCGCAGATAAAAGAATTGCTGATGGAGCATGCATGGACGAGTTGACACTCGGTTTGATCGGCGCGGGTGCCGTGGTGGTCGGGGGCGTGGTCGTGTACAACGCGTGGCAGAGCGCGAAGGTGCGCCGCAAGATGCCGCGGCCGATGCCGGCCGAAGCCGCCGAGAATCTCGCGCGGGACGATCAGGAGGAACAGAGCCCGTTCATCGAACCGGCCCGGCCGACCACGCGCCGTGAGCCGGTAGTGGGCGCCGAAGCCGCGGAGCAACCCGCGGCGGCGCGCGTCGAACCAACGTTCGGCGGCCAGGCGGCCGGCACGGCGCCGCTCGACACGGCGGCCGATATTCAGGCCGAGACGACCACACCGAACGGCTATCCGGAAGCCGAGGGCGTGGCCGAAGCCGAACGCGACGCGAGCGCCGAGAGCGCGCAAGTCCGCCAGTCCGGCGAACCCGTCGAACCGATTCTGCCCGCCGCCACGACGATCTCGTCGGCGCCGCCGGCTATCGTCGATCGCCGCATCGACTGCATCGTGCCGATCCGTTTGAACGGTCCGGTCGCGGGCGACAAGGTGATTCCGCTCGCGCAGCGTCTGCGCCGCGCGGGCAGCAAGCCGGTGCATATCGAGGGCAAGCTCGAAGGCGGCGCGTGGGAGCTGCTGCAAAACGGCGCACGCTACGAAGAACTGCGCGCGGCCGCGCAACTGGCCAATCGCAGCGGCGCCCTCAACGAACTGGAGTTTTCCGAGTTCGTGACCGGCGTGCAGCAGTTCGCCGACGCGCTGGATGCGTCGCCGGAATTCCCGGACATGCTCGAAACCGTGGCGATGGCGCGCGAGCTCGACGGCTTTGCCGCGCAGTGCGACGCGCAGTTGTCGATCAACGTGCTCTCCGATGGCGCGCCATGGTCGGCCAACTACGTGCAGGCGGTCGCGTCGCAAGACGGCCTGCTGCTTTCGCGCGACGGCACGCGTTTCGTCAAACTCGACTCGAAGCAAAGCCCGGTGTTCATGCTGCAATTCGGCGACACCAACTTCCTGCGCGACGACCTCACCTACAAGGGCGGCCAGATGATCACGCTGGTGCTCGACGTGCCGGTGGCCGATGAAGACATTCTGCCGTTCCGTCTGATGTGCGACTACGCGAAATCGTTGGCCGAGCGCATCGGCGGGCGGGTGGTCGACGACGGCCGCCGTCCGTTGCCGGAAACCGCACTGCTCGCCATCGAGAAACAGTTGATGACGCTCTACGCGAAGCTCGAACAGGCGGGCATTCCGGCAGGCTCGCCGGCCACGCGGCGGTTGTTCAGCCAGTAAAGTTTCTACGTTTTATCGTTATCTCCGACGGCCGCACGATGTGCGGCCGTCGTCGTTTCAGGCCGCGGCTTCATACTCTGCGTTCGACCGGGCGGACAACGCGCCTAAACTGGCCATTCGGCCGATGTAAAGGGGCACGCTTCCTGCGATAATCCAACGTCTGAACTTCACTGACGAACCTTCCGACAGCATGGCCCGAACCTCCGCCTCACATCCCGCAACCAGCGCCCCGGCAGAGCGTGCCGCGTGGCTGCGCGCGGAACTCGAACGCGCCAACTACGCGTACTACGTGCTCGACCAGCCGGACCTGCCCGACGCGGAATACGACAAGCTGTTCAAGGAGCTGGAGCGCATCGAAACGGAGCATCCGGATCTGATCGTGCCGGATTCGCCCACCCAGCGCGTGGGCGGCGAGGCGGCGAGCGGCTTCGAGCCGGTCGTGCACGACCAGCCCATGCTGTCGCTGAACAACGGTTTCGCCGACGAAGACATCGTCGCGTTCGACAAGCGCGTCGGCGACGCGCTCGGCAAGAACGCGAGCGAGCCGCCGGTGCCGGTCGACTATGCGGCCGAGCTGAAATTCGACGGCCTCGCCATCTCGCTGCGTTACGTCGACGGCGTGTTCGTGCAAGCCTCCACGCGCGGCGACGGCACGACCGGCGAGAACGTCACCGAAAACGTCCGTACGATTCGCTCCATTCCGCTCAAGCTGAAGGGCAAACGCGTGCCGCACGTGCTCGACGTGCGCGGCGAAGTGCTGATGTTCAAGCGCGATTTCGAGCGGCTGAACGAACGCCAGCGGGCCGCTGAACAGAAGGAATTCGCCAACCCGCGCAACGCCGCGGCGGGGAGTTTGCGGCAGCTCGATTCGAAGATCACCGCGCAGCGGCCGCTGTCGTTTTTTGCTTATGGCATTGGCGTGCTCGAAGGCTTGGAGATGCCGGCCACGCATAGCGAACTGCTCGACTGGTACAAGGAACTCGGCTTGCCCGTGAATAGCGAGCGGGCAGTGATGCAGGGCGCCGAGGGCTTGCTGGGCTTTTTCCACGGCGTCGGCGAGAAGCGCGAGAAGCTGCCGTATGACATCGACGGCGTGGTCTATAAGGTCAACCGGCGCGATGAGCAGGATGCGCTCGGCTTCGTGTCGCGCGCGCCGCGCTTCGCGTTGGCGCACAAATTCCC
Source organism: Paraburkholderia dipogonis (assembly GCF_042680985.1). Lineage (NCBI taxonomy): Bacteria > Pseudomonadati > Pseudomonadota > Betaproteobacteria > Burkholderiales > Burkholderiaceae > Paraburkholderia > Paraburkholderia dipogonis. The sequence continues at coordinate 376,097 of NZ_JBHUFR010000016.1, forward strand.
CGCGCAGGAAGCGCTGACCAAACTCGTCGCGATCGACGTGCAGGTCGGCCGGACCGGTGCGATTACGCCGGTGGCGCGGCTGGAGCCGGTGTTCGTCGGCGGCGCGACGGTCACGAATGCCACGCTGCACAACGAAGACGAAGTGCGCCGCAAGGATATCCGCATCGGCGACACGGTGATCGTGCGGCGCGCCGGCGACGTGATTCCCGAAGTGGTGAGCGCGCTGCTCGACCGGCGTCCTTCCGATGCCCGTGAATTCGTGATGCCCGCGCAGTGCCCGGTGTGCGGTTCGAGCATCGAGCGCCTGCCGGACGAGGCGATCGCGCGCTGTACCGGCGGCCTGTTTTGTCCCGCGCAACGCAAGCAGGCGCTCTGGCATTTCGCGCAGCGGCGCGCGCTGGATATCGACGGCCTCGGCGAAAAAATCATCGACCAGCTGGTCGAACAGAACCTCGTGCGCACGCCGGCCGATCTGTTCAACGTCGGTTTTGCGACGCTCGCCGAACTTGACCGCTTTGCCGAAAAGTCCGCGCAGAATCTGCTCGACTCGCTCGAAAAGGCCAAGCACACCACGTTGGCGCGCTTCATCTACGCGCTCGGCATCCGGCACGTGGGCGAATCCACGGCGAAAGATCTCGCCAAGCACTTCGGCTCGCTCGATCCGATCATGGACGCTTCGGTCGAAGCCTTGCTGGAAGTCAACGACGTAGGGCCGGTGGTCGCGGAATCGATCCATCAGTTCTTCGCCGAGGAGCACAACCGCACGGTGATCGAGCAGTTGCGCGCGCCGGGCAAGGTCACGTGGCCCGAAGGCCCGCCGGCGCCGAAGGCGCCGCAAGGCGTGCTGGCCGGCAAGACGGTCGTACTGACCGGCACCTTGCCTAGCCTTGCTCGCGAAGAGGCGAAGGAAATGCTGGAAGCGGCCGGCGCGAAAGTGGCCGGCTCCGTATCAAAGAAAACGGACTATGTGGTGGCGGGCGCCGACGCGGGCAGCAAGCTGGCGAAAGCTGAGGAACTCGGCGTTCCCGTACTCGACGAAGATGGTATGCGTAAGCTCCTGGAGGGGCAGTTATGATCCGCGAAATTCTCAAGATGGGCGATCCGCGCCTTTTGCGCATTGCCGATCCGGTCGATCACTTCGACACGCCCGAGCTGCATGAGCTCGTCAAAGACATGTTCGAGACCATGCACGACGCGAACGGCGCGGGCCTTGCCGCGCCGCAGATCGGCGTGAATCTGCAGGTGGTGATCTTCGGCTTCGGGCACAACGAGCGCTATCCGGACGCGCCGCCGGTGCCGGAAACGGTGCTGATCAATCCGACCATCACGCCGGTCTCGCTGGATATGGAAGAGGGCTGGGAGGGCTGCCTGTCCGTGCCGGGGCTGCGCGGCGCGGTGAGCCGCTTTTCGATGATCAAGTACCACGGCTTCGATCAGTACGGCAAGCCGATTGACCGTGTCGCCGAGGGCTTTCACGCGCGCGTCGTGCAGCACGAGTGCGATCACCTGATCGGCAAGCTGTATCCGATGCGGATCAACGACTTCGCGAAGTTCGGCTTCACGGAAGTGCTGTTTCCGGATATGGATCCTAATAGCGACGATTGAGGCGGCTTGTGCTGCTTCGGGCACTGCGGCGCTGGCATCTTCGGCCTGGCGCAGCGCAGGGATAAAAAAACCCACGCGAAATGCGTGGGTTTTTTGTTGAGGCGTCGGTCAGCCCGAAGCGGGTTTAGAACGACTCGTCCGGCGACAGATAACGCCATTGGCCCGGCGGCAGCGCCCCCAGCATCACACGGCCCATACGCACGCGCTTCAGGCCGATCACTTCGAGGCCGACCAGTTCGCACATGCGGCGAATCTGGCGCTTCTTGCCCTCGCGCAGCACGAAACGCAATTGCTCGCCGTTCTGCCAGTTTACTTGCGCGGGCTTCAGCGGCACGTCGTCGAGCGACAGGCCGTGGCATAGCAGTTCAAGGCTTTCGGGCGGGAAGTGGCTTTCGACGTCGGTGGTGTGCTCGCCGAAAGCCACGCGCACCAGATATTCCTTGTCGATCTCAGAATGACCGCCGATCAGTTGCTTGGCGATCCGGCCGTCTTGCGTCAGCACCAGCAGGCCCGTCGAATCGATGTCCAGGCGGCCGGCCGGCGCGAGCTGGCGCAAATGCGCGACGGAGAAGCGGATGTCCGCGTGATCACCTTCCCAGCGATTTTCCGGCGTGACCAGCGTGATGGCCGGCTGATAGCCGTCCTCCGCCTGACCTGAGACCAGGCCCACCGGCTTATGGATCAGCACCGTCACCTGGCTCATCTGCGCGGCCTCGGCGGCGGGGTCGATTTCGATGCGCTGGTCCGGACGGACTTTGGTGCCGAGCGTGTCGATGCGCTCGCCGTCCACCATCACCCAACCTTTCTCGATCCACTCGTCGGCTTCGCGGCGTGAGCACATGCCGAGTTCGGACATCAGCTTGGACAGGCGCAGCATGCCTGGCGCGTCTTCGTAATCGCGACGCGGCGTGCGCGGAGCGGCATCGATTTCGCTGTCGCGCTCGGCTCGGGCCGCGCCACGCGGCTTGTCGGCATGCGCGGGACGGTCGTCGCCGAAACGGCGGCCGGCGGCCGGCAGCGTCTTGTCGAAGCTGCGGGCCGGGCGCTCGCCACGCTCGGTGCGTTCATTGCGCTCAGCGCTGCGCGCCGGGCGGTCGCCGAATTCGCGTTTGGCCGGGGCGCGTTCGCCACGCTCGTCGCGCGGAGCGCGTGCCGGGCGGTCGGCGCGGTCGCTGAAGCCGGCTTTAACGGGCTTGGCGAAGCTGCGTTCGCCGCGTTCGGATGAACCGCGCTCGCCTTCGAAGCGGCGCGGCGCGCTATCGCTGCGCGGCCCGCGTTCGCCGCCGCGGCGGTCTTGCGGCGCGCCACGGTCGCTGCTGAAACGCGGACGGTCGGATGCGTCGCGGTCACGGCGTTCCGGCCGCTCGCCACGCGGACCGCCTTCCGACGGACGGCCTGCGCCCGGACGCGCTCCGCTGAACGGACGGCGTTCGCCGTCGTCGCGGCGCGGGGCGCGATCGCCGAAGCTGCGCGGTGCACGTTCGCTGCGATCCGTGCTGCCTTCGAAGCGACGGGGTGCGCGTTCTGCCCGGTCACCGGTTTCACGACGCAGCGCGCGGTCATTGCGGTCGGCCGTGCCTTCGAAACGGCGCGGTGCGCGCTCGCTGCGATCTGAACTGCTTTCAAAGCGACGTGGAGCACGTTCGGAACGATCGCCTGCGCCTTCGAACCGGCGCGGTGCGCGCTCGGTGCGATCACCACCGCCTTCGAACCGGCCCGGCGCCCGTTCACCACGATCGCCCGCGCCTTCAAACCGGCGCGGTGCGCGATCGGCGCGATCACCGCCGCCTTCGAACCGGCCCGGCGCCCGNNCGGTGCGCGCTCACCGCGATCACCACCGCCTTCGAACCGGCGGGGCGTCCGTTCACCACGATCGCCCGCGCCTTCGAAACGACGTGGCGCGCGATCGGTACGGTCGCCACCACCTTCAAACCGGCGCGGCGCGCGTTCCGCATCGTCCCGACGCGGGGCACGGTCGCCGCTTCCTTCAAACTTGCGCGGCGCCCGTTCTCCCTCGGCGCGGCGCGGCGCGCGTTCGCTACGCTCATCGCCGCCTTCAAACCGGCGCGGAGCACGCTCACCATCATCCCGGCGCGGAGCACGCTCGCCGCCGCCTTCGAACCGACGCGGCGGTCGGTCCGACGTCGCGCGCGGGGCGCCAGCGGCGTCCCGATCGCGCGAAAACGACCCTTCAGCCCTTGCAGGACGCGCACCGGCGGCCGGCTTGCCAGCAGCCGCCGGCCGCTTGCCGCCGCCGGTTGCGCCGGCGCGTTCACCTCGCGCCCCGCCAGGAGCCGGCGTCGCCGGCCTGGGTCCCGCCGGGCGCGTCGGCTTGCGCGCCGACGTGCTACCGGTACGGACAGGGGCGCGTTCGGACGAAGCCGGCCGCGGGTGCTTGGCTGTTAATTTGACTCGCATGAAATCTCACACTGCGATCGCGCGCAGCAGTTCGGTCTCGACCTGAATTTGCAGGCGGTTGTCCGACAGACCGTGTCCATCCAGCAGGAACACGTCTTCGACGCGTTCGCCGAGCGTATTGATCCGCGCCGAAGCGACGCCGACCCGATGCTCGGCCAGCACACGCGCGATCGAATAAAGAAGGCCTGGCCGGTCGTTCGCCGACACGGACAGGATGTAATATTGGCCGCGCTCGTCGGCCCGAAGATCAACGCGCGGGGTCACAGGGAAGGTCCGCGACAGCCGCGACAAACGGCCTTTCGACGGTCCCGGAAGCAGGGTGCCGTCACCGGTAAGGCGGGCGGTCAGTTCCTGTTCGACCAGATTGGCAATATCGCGATAATGCACGTCTTCTTCGGTATGCGCGACGAGGAAATTATCGAGCGCGTACCCGTGACGGGTCGTGCTGACCCGCGCATCGAGCACCGACAGGCCGTTGCGGTCGAAATACGCGCAAATGCCGGCGAACAGATCGGGCTGGTCCTTCACGTACACGAGCACCTGAAGCGCCTCGCCGATCGGCGACGGACGGGCCCGCACGATCGGCGTCGGCGTTTCAACGTGGCGGTAGAGCACACGTGTTTGCCACGCGATATCCGCCGCGTCATGCCGCAGGAAATAGCCGATGTCGAGCTTGTCCCACAGCGCCTTCTGCGCGCCTTCCGGCACGGTTTCGAGGCGCAGCAGCGCGAGCGCTTCTTCCTGACGCGACTTCAGCTCCGAATGCGCATCCGGCCGCGCGCCGCCGAGCACTGCGAGCGTGGCGCGGTACAGGTCTTCCAGCAGCTTGCCTTTCCACGTGTTCCAGACTTTCGGACTGGTGCCGCGAATGTCTGCGACGGTCAGCAGATAGAGCGCCGTGAGGCGTCGCTCGGTGCCGACCAGTTCGGCGAACCGCTTGATCACTTCCGGGTCGCTCGTGTCCTGCTTTTGCGCGACCTGGCTCATGGTCAGATGTTGCTGAACTAGCCACACGACCAGTTCGCCGTCTTCGCCCGTGATGCCGTGATTGCGGCAAAAGCGCCGCGCGTCGGCCATGCCGAGCGTGGAATGGTCACCGCCGCGGCCTTTGGCGATGTCGTGAAACAGTGCCGCGACGTATAGCACCCATGGCCGGTCGAAGTTGGCGATCAACTGGCTGCAGAACGGATATTCGTGCGCGTGTTCGGCCACCGCGAAGCGGCGCAGATTGCGCAGCACCATCAGAATGTGCTGGTCGACGGTGTAGACGTGATACAGATCGTGCTGCATCTGTCCGACGATGCGCCGGAAGTTCAGCAGGTAACGCCCCAGCACGCTGGTCTGGTTCATCAGGCGCAACGCATGGGTAATGCCGGCCGGCTGCTTCAGGATGGCCATGAAGAGCCGCCCGTTTTCCGGATCGCGGCGCCAGTGCTGGTCCATTACGTCGCGGGCGTTGTAGATCGCGCGCAGCGTGCGCGCCGACAGGCCTTTCACCCCGGGCGTCTGCTCGTACAGCAGGAAGGCCTCGAGAATCGCGTTCGGTTCGCGCTGGAACACGTCGTCGCTGGCGATTTCCAGCATGCCCTGCTTTTCGACGAAGCGGTCCGACAGCACGCGCGTAATGCCGCTCGTGCTGGGGAAGAGCTGCGCTTCGATGTTCTGGATCAGGATCGTGGCGAGCTGCGTGACCGCTTTGGCGGACCAGTAGTAGCGACGCATGAGCTGTTCGCTCGCGCGCTTGGTCGCGGTCGGCTTGTAGCCGAAGCTCTCGGCCACCGCCGTTTGCAGATCGAACACCATGATGTCCTGACGACGCCCGGCGATCACATGCAGCCGGGCTCGCAACGCTTTCAGGAAACTCTCGTTGCGGCGCAGTTCGCGCGCCTCGCGCTCGGTGATCAGGCCGCGTGCCTCGAGTTCACGCCAGCTGCTGCCGAAACCAGCCGCCTGGGTGATCCACAGGATCAGTTGCAGGTCGCGCAGGCCTCCCGGGCTTTCCTTGATATTGGGTTCGAGCGAGTAGGGCGTGTCCTGGAACTTCGCGTGGCGCTGGCGCATTTCCAGGACTTTGGCTTGGAAGAAGGCTTTTGGGTCAAGCGCCTCGCGGTAGCGCTTCGCGAAGTCGTCGAACAGCTCGGCGCTGCCGGTAATGCGCCGTGCCTCGAGCAGCGAGGTGCGCACCGTGACGTCGTTGGCGGCCTCTTCGAGACATTGCGACACGCTGCGCACGCTGCTGCCGAGCTCCAGCCCCAAATCCCAGGCGAGGCTGATAAAGCGTTCGATGCGCGCTTCGAGATGCTCGATCGGCGCGTCCGGCAGCAGGACCAGGATGTCGATGTCGGAATGCGGCGCCAGTTCGCCGCGCCCGTAACCGCCCACGGCCACTAGCGCCAGCTCGGGCGGCAGTTCGCAGGTGTTCCAGGCCGCGCGCAAGGAGTCGTCGGTGGCGCGCGCCAGCGAGGCCATCAACGCGTCGACGTTGGTGGCCGTCCGGAAGCGTTCCAGCAGTTGGGCTTTGGCCACTTTGTACTCCGCCTTGAGCGACGTGGCAGGGGATTGGGCGACGGCTGGAACACTACTCATTGGCAGGGAGGCGCAGAGGTGGGAAGCGGGTCAGGCCGTGGCCGCGACGACCGGCGGGCGCGCGGGCGTGCCGGCGGACACGGTCAGCACGTCGTAGCCGGTTTCGGTGACGAGGATGGTATGTTCCCACTGCGCCGACAGGCTGCGGTCTTTGGTTTTGACGGTCCACTGGTCCGGCATGGTGCGAATGTCGCGGCGGCCGGCGTTGATCATCGGTTCGATCGTGAAGATCATGCCGGTTTGCAGTTCGAGCCCGGTGCCGGGGCGGCCGTAGTGCAGGATTTGCGGGTCTTCGTGGAATACCGTGCCGATGCCGTGGCCGCAGTATTCGCGCACCACGCTGTAGCCCTGGCCTTCCGCATGTTTCTGGATCGCGTAGCCGATGTCGCCGAGATGCGCGCCCGGGCGCACCTGGTCGATGCCGAGCCACATGCATTCGAAGGTGGTCTGCACGAGCCGCTTCGCCATGATCGAGCCTTCGCCGACAATGAACATGCGGCTGGTGTCGCCGAAATAGCCTTCCTTGATGACGGTGACGTCGATATTGAGCGCGTCGCCGTTCTTCAGCGTCTTGTCGCCGGGAATGCCGTGGCAGATCACGTCGTTGACGGAAATGCAGGTGGCCTTCGGGTAGGGCGGATAACCGGGCGGCTGATAGTTCAGCGGCGCTGGCACCGTGCCCTGTTCCTTCAGCATGTATTCGTGACACAGACGGTCGAGTTCGCCGGTCGTGACGCCGGCGGTGACGAACGGAGTAATGTAGTCGAGCACTTCGCTCGCCAGTTTGCAGGCGACGCGCATCTGCGCGATATCGTGTTCGTTTTTGAGCGTAATAGCCATGAGTCGGGCCTGAAATGCGATTTATTGCAGGATTATCGCACCATATTTCCGCCGCCGCAGGCTTTTGCGACCGGGCCGGTGGCTTTCGCGGAGTCCCGTGCGGGCTCGTTCAAGGCGGTCGGCGCTCGCGCGGGTGCAACCCGCCGGTCATAAACAGGGCTACCGGGCAGGTTGAGTCGTGCCATAGTCGCGTGCTATAATCTTTGGCTAAGTCGATCTCTGTCTTGCATTATTTGTCCATTCGGGCAACAAAAGCGGCAGGATTGGCTTCTCATGGCGCCGGTTGCCTGCGCCATGAGGTAATGCAGAAGCGAAAGCAGAAGCATAAAAAAGGCAGCACAAGGCAACAAAGGCAGCAGACTCGCAAGCCGGCGCACCCAGGGTGTCCGTCGCGTTCAGCCAGAGAAGATGGCAGCGTGGCCGATACGGCAGCCGGCTTAAGACCCAACCCTCGCGGAGATTTTCATGGCAGTTACCATGCGTCAAATGCTGGAAGCCGGTGTCCACTTCGGTCACCAAACGCGCTTCTGGAACCCGAAGATGGCCCCCTTCATTTTCGGTCATCGCAACAAGATTCACATCATCAACCTCGAAAAGACGCTGCCGATGTACAACGACGCGCTGAAGTACGCGCGTCAACTGGCAGCCAATCGCGGCACGATCCTGTTCGTCGGCACGAAGCGTCAATCGCGCGACACGATCGCTGAAGAAGCACAACGCGCCGGCATGCCGTTCGTCAACGCGCGCTGGCTCGGCGGCATGCTGACCAACTTCAAGACGCTGAAGGTCTCGATCAAGCGCCTGAAGGACATGGAAGCAGCGCTGGAAGCAGGCGAAACCGAACGCATGAGCAAGAAGGAAGCGCTCCTGTTCGAACGCGAAATGGCCAAGCTGGTCAAGTCGATCGGCGGTGTGAAAGACATGGGCGGCATTCCGGACGCGATTTTCGTGGTCGACGTCGGCTACCACAAGATTGCCGTGACCGAAGCGAACAAGCTCGGCATTCCGGTTATCGCCGTGGTCGACACGAACCACTCGCCGGAAGGCATCGACTACGTGATCCCGGGTAACGACGACGCCTCGAAGGCTGTCGCTCTGTACACGGCTGGCGTGGCTGACGCGATCGTCGAAGGCCGTGCCAACGCGGTCAACGAAGTGGTGCAAGCTGCACGTGGTGGCGACGGCGACGAGTTCGTCGAGGTCAACTCGGAAGCGTAAAGCTGCCCCGTGTCCGGCAAAAAAGGGGGCTTTCTACAGGCCCCCTTTTTTTAAGCCGCGACATTGTAGTGGGGCGCTGCCGACAGTGTCCGAAGCAGCGCTCGAGGCGTTCTCCGTAAAAAATACGCGGAATGCTGAAACGAATTCTTGCCGCCGGCATCGAAGTCCGGGCGGCGTGTGACAGACGGAACTCAAGGAGCAAATGATGGCGGCAATTACCGCAAGCATGGTTGCAGAACTGCGCGCAAAGACCGACGCGCCGATGATGGAATGCAAGAAGGCGCTGACGGAAGCCGACGGCGACATGGCGCGCGCTGAAGAGCTGCTGCGCGTGAAGCTGGGCAACAAGGCCAGCAAGGCAGCATCGCGCGTGACGGCTGAAGGCGTGGTTGCCTCGTTCATCGGCGGCAACGCGGGTTCGCTGGTCGAGCTGAACTGCGAAACCGACTTCGTTTCGAAGAACGACGACTTCCTGGCTTTCTCGAAGCAGGTCGCCGAGCTGGTCGCCACGCAAAACCCGGCTGACGTCGCCGCGCTGGCGGCACTGCCGCTGGAAGGCTCGACGGTCGACGCAGTGCGTCTGGCACTGGTTGGCAAGATCGGTGAAAACCTGTCGATCCGCCGTTTCGTGCGCTTCGAAACCTCGAACAAGCTGGCAGCGTACCTGCACGGCACGCGTATCGGCGTGCTGGTCGAGTACACCGGCGCGGACGAGCAGGTCGGCAAGGACGTGGCAATGCACATCGCCGCGATGAAGCCGGTTTCGCTGTCGTCGGACGACGTGCCGGCGGACCTGATCGCCAAGGAACGCAGCATTGCTGAACAGAAGGCCGCCGAATCGGGCAAGCCGGCTGAAATCGTCGCCAAGATGGTCGACGGCAGCGTGCAGAAGTACCTGAAGGAAGTGTCGCTGCTGAACCAGACGTTCGTTAAAAACGACAAGCAGACGATCGAACAGATGCTGAAGGCTGGCAATTCGAGCGTGCAGAAGTTCGCGCTGTTCGTGGTCGGAGAAGGCATCGAGAAGAAGCAGGACGATTTCGCAGCTGAAGTCGCCGCGCAAGTCGCTGCTGCAAAGCAACAATAAGTATCACGTAAGCTTCACTGCAATATCGTTGTACCCGCGGCGGAGCAAGACTTTGCCGCGGTCGGCAGCGTCGCAAGGCTGCGCGCGGGTTGACCCTCGTGGCGCACGCCGCCAGCGAACTCCAGGGTTCGTCAATTTGGCGACGCTTGCCCGAATCAGCATTTCACCCCTACATTAGTCCCTTGTTGTTGCCCTGTTCTGCGCGATCTGGATACCTCTATGCCCACTGCCTATAAACGCGTCCTGCTCAAACTCTCCGGTGAAGCTCTGATGGGCGACGATGCCTTTGGCATCAACCGCGCGACCATCGAACGAATGGTGGCGGACGTGGCCGAAGTGGTCCGTCTCGGAACGCAGTTGGCCGTGGTGATCGGCGGCGGCAATATTTTCCGCGGCGTCGCGGGCGGCGCGGCGGGTATGGATCGCGCCACGGCCGACTACATGGGCATGCTGGCCACCATGATGAACGCGCTGGCGCTGCAGGATGCCATGCGCCACGCCGGCATCGAGGCGCGCGTGCAATCGGCGCTGCGCATGGATCAGGTGGTCGAACCGTACATCCGGCCCCGCGCGATTCGTCAGCTCGAAGAAGGCAAAGTCGTGATTTTCGCGGCCGGCACCGGCAACCCGTTCTTCACGACCGACACGGCCGCCGCACTGCGCGGCTCGGAAATCGGCGCGGAAGTCGTGCTGAAAGCAACCAAGGTAGACGGCGTTTATTCCGCCGACCCGAAGAAAGATCCGAGCGCGACGCGTTACACCACGATTAGCTTCGACGAGGCGATCGGCCGCAATCTGCAGGTAATGGACGCCACGGCGTTCGCGCTGTGCCGCGACCAGAAGCTGCCGATCCGGGTGTTTTCGATCGTCAAACCGGGCGCGCTCAAGCGCATCGTACAAGGTGATGACGAGGGTACCCTCGTCCACGTGTAAACTCTCGTTCACATAACGTGGGCTTTAGCGCGAGCCCGGGCCGCCGCATCTTGCGCGCGCTGGCCGGCTCGCACCGTTTTGAAGGTTCGGAGGTTTAAAAATGTCTGTGGCTGATATCAGGAAGGGCGCTGAACAAAAGATGCAGCGCTCCATCGACGCGTTCAAGAACGACCTGTCGAAGATCCGCACGGGCCGTGCACACACGGGCCTGCTCGATCACATCCAGTGCGATTACTACGGTTCGCCGGTGCCGATTTCGCAAGTCGCGAATCTGACGCTGATCGACGCGCGCACGATCGGCGTGCAGCCGTGGGAAAAGAAGATGGTGCAGGTCGTCGAAAAGGCGATCCGCGAATCGGACCTGGGTTTGAACCCGGCCACGCAAGGCGACGTGATCCGCGTGCCAATGCCCGCGCTGACCGAAGAACGCCGCCGCGAACTGACCAAAGTGGTCAAGAGCGAAGCGGAAACGGCCAAGGTGGCGGTGCGCAACTTGCGCCGTGACGCCAACGAGCAACTGAAGAAGCTCGTGAAAGACAAAGAAATTTCGGAAGACGACGAGCGTCGCGCGGGTGACGACGTTCAGAAGCTGACGGACAAGTTCGTCGCCGAGATCGACAAGCTCGTCGTGACGAAAGAAGCCGAGATCATGACGGTCTGAGGCCGGCCGGCTCAGCTGCTCACGTTCTCCACTTCTTTTATTTGCAGTCACTGTCCCGACGGCCATGACCTATACCAGCTCAACCGTGCGCGTGCCTGATGTCGCCGCGGTGCCGCGACATATCGCGATCATCATGGACGGCAACGGCCGTTGGGCCACCCAGCGGCGCTTGCCGCGCGTGGCGGGCCATACGCGCGGCGTCGACGCGGTGCGCGCGGCCGTCGAGGCGTGCGCCCGTCAGGGTGTCGAATATTTGACGCTGTTCGCCTTCAGCTCGGAAAACTGGCGCCGTCCGAACGAGGAAGTCTCGTTCCTGATGCGTCTGTTCGTAACCGCGCTGGAGCGCGAGATCGGCAAGCTGCATGCGAACGGTATCCGTTTGCGCGTGGTGGGCGATCTGGCGCGCTTCGATACGCGTATCCGCGACTTGATCAAGCGCGCGGAGACCAAGACCGCGCGCAATACCCGCCTCACGCTCACGATCGCCGCGAACTACGGCGGCCGCTGGGACATCATGCAGGCCACCCGCAAGCTCGCCGAACAGTCGGCGCTGGCGGGCAAGGCGGTCGAGGTGACCGAAGACTCGTTCGCCGAACACCTCTCCATGGCTTATGCGCCGGAGCCGGACCTCTTCATCCGCACCGGCGGCGAGCGCCGCGTCAGCAACTTCCTGCTGTGGCAGCTCGCCTACACCGAGTTCTACTTCACCGACACGTTCTGGCCGGACTTCGACGCCGACGCGCTCGGCCACGCCATCGCTTCGTACGCGGAGCGCGAACGCCGCTTCGGCCGCACCAGTGCTCAACTCGAGCCGCAATCGCAAAACGTCGATTCGCTTCCATGCTAAAAACCCGTGTCATCACGGCGATCATCCTGCTGGCAGTGTTCCTGCCGGTCACGTTGTTCGCACCCGTGGGCGCGTTCGGCGCGCTGATCGCTTTTGTCGTCGTGTTCGCCGCGTGGGAGTGGGCGCGCCTGCTCAAGCTGGGCGGCGCGGGCCCGGTCATTTACGCGCTGATCGCCGCAGTGGCGCTGGTGGCCAGCACGCGTCTCGGTACCGGCATCGAACAAGCCAGGCCGCTCTTTGAAGCGGCCGCCATTTTCTGGGTGATCGCCGGACCGTTCGTGCTGCTGCGCAAGCCCACGCTTGCGCAGGGCGTCTGGCGTCCCTTCCTGTTTCTCGCCGGCATTGTGGTATTCGTCGCGTGCTGGCATGCTCTCGTCGCCGCGCGCACGCAGGGCGTGCCGTTCGTGCTGTCGCTACTGCTGTTGGTATGGCTGGCCGATATCGGCGCATACTTCTCTGGAAAAGCGTTCGGAAAACACAAGCTGGCGCCTGCCATCAGTCCGGGAAAGACTTGGGAGGGCGCGATCGGCGGCTGGCTGGTGGTGATGATCGTCGCGGCGGCGGCGGTCTTTTTGCATGCGTTCGAGCCGACCCTGTATTCTGCGCTGCTGGCGCATTGGGGCGCCGTGCGCACGCTGCTCGCGCTGACCCTGCTGGTGGCATTCAGCGTGGTGGGCGACCTGTTCGAATCGATGATGAAACGCCAGGCCGGTGTGAAAGATTCAAGCGGCCTGTTGCCGGGGCACGGCGGCGTGCTCGACCGCATCGATGCCTTGTTGCCGGTGCTGCCGCTTGCCATGCTGCTGCTCGGCTAGAGAAAGAGATATGCAAAAACGTCTGACATTGCTCGGTTCCACGGGCTCGATTGGAGACAGCACGCTCGACGTCGTCGCGCGTCATCCCGAGCGCTTTTCGGTTTATGCGCTCACCGCGCATCGCAACGGCGACAAGCTCGTCGAGCAATGCCTGCGCTTTCAGCCTGAAGTCGCGGTGGTCGGCGACGCCGACACGGCCGCGAACGTCGCGGCGAAACTGCGCGAGGCGGGTTGCAAGACCGAGGTCACGTACGGACCGCAGGCGCTCGTCGACGTGTCGAAGAGCGACGGCTGCGATACGGTGGTAGCGGCTATCGTCGGTGCGGCCGGCCTCGCGCCGAGCCTTGCGGCCGCGCGCGCCGGCAAGCGCATCCTGCTCGCCAACAAGGAAGCGCTGGTCATGTCCGGCGCGATCTTCATGGACGCGGTGCGCGACAACGGCGCCGTGCTGCTGCCGGTCGACAGCGAACACAACGCGATTTTCCAATGCCTGCCGCGCGAAGCCGCGCTGCACGGCGGCGTCTCCAAGATCATTCTGACCGCGTCGGGCGGCCCGTTCCGCACGCGCGAGCCGGCCACGCTCGTCGACGTCACGCCGGACGAAGCCTGTAAGCACCCGAACTGGGTCATGGGCCGCAAGATTTCGGTCGACTCGGCCACTATGATGAACAAGGGCCTCGAAGTGATCGAGGCGCACTGGCTGTTCAATCTGCCGGGCGAGCGCATCGAGGTGCTGATTCATCCGCAAAGCGTGATCCATTCGATGGTGTCCTACGCCGACGGCTCGGTGCTCGCGCAACTCGGCAATCCCGACATGCGCACGCCGATCGCGCACGCGCTGGCGTTTCCGGATCGCGTCGATTCGGGCGTGGCGCAACTCGACCTGCTGCAGGTCGCGTCCCTTTCGTTCGAAAAGCCGGATTACACGCGCTTTCCGTGTCTGGCGCTGGCGGTGAAGGCGCTGGCCGAAGGCGGCCTGGCAAGCGCGGCACTGAACGCCGCAAACGAGATCGCGGTTGAAGCGTTCCTCGCGCGCCAGATCGGTTTCATGGCGATTGCCCAGGTGGTCGACGCCGTGCTCAACGCGTTGCCGAACCGCAGCGCACACGCGCTCGAAGACGTGATCGAAGCCGATGCCGCCGCGCGTCGCGCCGCTGCCGAATTCATCGCGCGTCTGCCCGACGGCGCCCGTCGCACGGAACGCGCCGTCCAGTGAGGCGCTCATGAATCTGCTGATCGAACTGCTCGCCTTCGCGGTCGCGATTGGCGTACTCGTGGTCGTCCACGAATATGGACACTACAGCGTGGCACGCCTGTGCGGCGTCAAGGTGCTGCGCTTTTCGATCGGCTTCGGCAAGCCGCTGTTCCAGTGGGTGAGTCCGAAGACGGGCACCGAATGGACCATTGCCGCGCTGCCGCTCGGCGGCTACGTGAAGATGCTCGACGAGCGCGAAACGGGCGCCGAACCGATTCCCGCCGAAGCACTGCCGCACGCGTTCAACCGGCAGTCCGTGTGGCGCCGTTTTGCGATTGTCGCGGCCGGTCCGGTCGCGAACTTCCTGCTGGCCATCGTGCTGTTCGCGCTCGTCTTCGCCACCGGCGTGACGGAGCCGGCGGCGGTGGTCGCGGCGCCGGCTCCGAATACGCCCGCGGCTGTTGCCGGCTTCGACGGCGGTGAAACGATCGTTGCCGTGCGTGCCGAGAACGCCGGCGAATCCGAGCCGGTGCGTTCGTGGTCCGACCTGCGCTGGAAACTCCTCGGTGCGGCATTCGATCACAAGCGTGTCGTGCTGAGTGCAAAAGACGCGCACGGGACCTCGGATTTCCAGCTCGATCTGCGCGGCCTCACGGAAAAAGATGTCGACGACGACTTCATGTCGCATCTCGGTTTCGAACCGGGCGGTGGCAAGCTGACGGTCGCGGGTGTGCAGCCGGGTAGCGCGGCGCAAAAGGCGGGTCTTGCCGCGGGCGATCGTCTGCGTGCCGTCGACGGTATTCCCACCGATAACGCCACGGCCTTCATCGCTTATGTAAAATCGCACGCCGGCAAAGCGGTTACGCTGCAGGTCGAGCGCGGCGGCAAGGCGGCGGGCAAGCTCGAAGACGTGAACATCGTGCCGCAGGCACAGCGCGATGAAACGACCGGGCAGCAGATCGGCCGCATCGGCGCGGAACTGGCCACGCAGGTGCCGTCGATCGACGTGCGTTACGGCCCGATTGAAAGCCTCCAGTTGGGTGCGCGCCGTACGTGGGATCTTGCGGTTTACTCGGTGCGCATGTTCGGCAGGATGATCGTAGGCGAGGCATCGCTGAAAAATCTTTCCGGTCCGGTCACGATCGCCGATTACGCAGGAAAGAGCGCACGTCTAGGTCCTTCTGCATTCCTGTCGTTCCTGGCCCTTGTCAGTATTAGCCTTGGTGTACTGAACCTGTTACCAATTCCGGTATTGGACGGGGGTCATCTGTTATATTATTTGGTTGAAGCTGTGACCGGTAAAGTTGTCTCCGATCGCTGGCAACTCGTTTTTCAGAGGGCGGGTCTCGCCTGCATCGTCGCATTGTCGGCGATCGCGCTGTTCAACGATCTGGCTCGTTTAATCCATTTTTAAAGTGTTCGGCGGCGTTCACGATGGCGACCGCCCGACCTGATGCAGCTATACACACTGGGGAAGCACGTTGTTTAAACCTCATCGCTTTGTTCCAAAGACGGTTATAGCCGCGGCATTCGCCGCGCATGGGCTGGTTGCTCACGCAACGACGCCCTTCGTGGTGCAAGACATCCGGATCGAGGGATTGCAACGCGTCGAACCTGGTACCGTGTTTGCCTATCTGCCCATCAAGCAAGGCGACACCTTCAGCGACGACAAGGCATCGGAGGCCATTCGCGCCCTGTATGCCACGGGCTTCTTCAACGACGTCAAGATCGCGACCGAAGGCAACGTCGTCATCGTGCAGGTGCTGGAACGTCCGGCCATCGGCACGATCGACTTCGCCGGCATTCATGAGTTCGACAAGGAAAACCTGACCAAGGCGCTGCGCGCCGTGGGTTTGTCGCAAGGCCGTTATTACGACAAGGCGCTGGTCGACAAGGCCGAACAGGAACTGAAGCGCCAGTATCTGACGCGCGGCTACTACGCCGCTGAAGTCACCACCACGATCACGCCGATCGACCGCAATCGCGTGTCGGTGCTGTTCGCGGTGGCCGAAGGTCCGAGCGCGAAGATCCGCCAGATCAACTTCATCGGCAACAAGGCGTTCAGCACGGGCACGCTGCGCGACGAAATGCAGTTGTCCACGCCGAACTGGTTCTCGTGGTACACGAAGAACGACCTGTACGCGAAAGACAAGCTGACCGGCGACCTCGAGAACGTCCGCTCTTACTACCTGAATCGCGGCTATCTCGAGTTCAACATCGAGTCGACCCAGGTGTCGATCACGCCGGACAAGAAGGACATGTATCTGACGGTCACGCTGCACGAAGGCGAGCCGTACACGATTTCGAATATCAAGCTGGCGGGCAATCTGCTCGACCGCGAGCCGGAGCTGGCCAAGCTTATCAAGATCAAACCGGGCGACCGCTTCTCGGCTGAAAAGCTGCAGGCCACGACCAAGGCTATCGTCGACAAGCTGGGCGAGTACGGCTACGCGTTCGCCACGGTCAACGCACAGCCGCAGATCGATCAGGCCAACCATAAGGTCGACCTGACGCTGCAGGTCGACCCGAGCCGCCGCGTCTATGTGCGCCGCATCAACGTGGTCGGCAATACGCGTACGCGTGACGAAGTGGTGCGCCGCGAAATGCGCCAGCTCGAAAGCTCGTGGTTCGATTCGAACCGCCTCGCGCTGTCGAAAGACCGGATCAACCGTCTCGGCTACTTCACTGATGTCGACGTGACCACGGTGCCCGTGGAAGGCACGCCGGACCAGGTCGATGTGGACGTCAAGGTGGCCGAAAAGCCGACCGGCGCGATCACGCTGGGTGCGGGCTTCTCGTCGACGGACAAGGTGGTGCTCTCGGCCGGCGTGTCGCAAGACAACGTGTTCGGTTCGGGCACGAGTCTCTCGGTGAACGTGAATACCGCCAAGACGTACCGTACATTGACGGTCACGCAGGTCGACCCGTACTTCACGGTCGACGGCATCAAGCGTATCACCGACGTCTACTACCGTACGTACCAGCCGCTGTACTACTCGACGGACTCGAGCTTCAAGATCGTCACGATCGGTGGCGATCTGAAGTTCGGTATTCCGTTTTCGGAAGTCGACACGGTGTACTTCGGTGCCGGCCTCGAGCAGAACCAGCTGGATGTCGACGCGAACACGCCGGCGTCCTACCGGCAGTACGTGCAGGACTTCGGCCGCGTGTCGAACAACGTGCCGATCACGGTAGGCTGGTCGCGCGACGCGCGTGACAGCGCGCTGGTGCCGAGCCGCGGCTACTTCGCGCAGGCCAACGCGGAATACGGTACGCCGATCGGCAGTACGCAGTACTACAAGGCCGACATCAACGCGCAGTACTATTACTCGTTTGCGCGCGGTTTCGTGCTCGGCTTTAACTTCCAGGGTGGCTACGGCAAGGGTATGGGCGGCAAGCCATATCCGATTTTCAAGAACTACTACGCCGGCGGTATCGGTTCGGTGCGTGGCTACGAGCCGAGTTCGCTGGGCCCGCGCGATGCAACGACGAACGACCCGATTGGCGGCTCGAAACTGCTCGTGGGTAACATCGAGTTGACGTTCCCGTTGCCTGGCACCGGTTACGATCGAACGCTGCGTGTGTTCACGTTCCTCGACGCCGGTAACGTCTGGGCGGATGCAAGCAGCGCCGCTACGTCGACCGGCGCGAACGGTCTGCGCTACGGCTACGGTATCGGCCTTGCATGGATTTCCCCTATCGGCCCGCTGAAACTGAGCCTGGGCTTCCCGCTTGTGAAGCACACCGGCGACCAGTACCAGAAATTCCAGTTCCAGATCGGGACGGCATTCTGATCGGGCGGCGGAAGGCGCCCGGCGGCCGGCCCGGCCAAACTACAGTATCGAGAGGATGACTTTGTTAACCGGTATGTTTTCGAAACGTGTGGCGTGCGCACTGGCGCTGGCAATGACCTTGGGTGTCGGGGTCGCGCATGGGCAGGAGGCGAGGATCGCGGCGGTGAATTCCGACCGCATCCTGCGCGAATCCGCTGCCGCGAAGGCCGCGCAGGTCAAACTCGAGGCCGAATTCGCCAAGCGTGACAAGGACCTTGCCGACATGGCGCAGAAGCTGAAGTCGATGTCCGATTCGCTCGACAAGAACGGTGCGTCCATGTCGCCCGCCGACCGCGCGCAGAAGCAGCGCGATCTGTCGCAACTGGACACGGACTTCCAGCGCAAGCAACGCGAGTTTCGCGAGGATCTGAATCAGCGCCGCAACGAAGAACTGGCGGCGGTGCTCGACCGCGCCAACAAGGTGATCAAGCAGATCGCCGAGGCGCAGCACTACGATCTGATCGTCCAGGAAGCGGTGTACGTGAGCCCGCGCATCGATATTACCGATCAGGTGCTCAAAGCCTTGGCGGCGTCGGGTAACTGAACGCGGGTGCCGGGCCGAAGGGCCCGATAGTCAATCAGGCGCGGTGGACTGAGCGCAGTAACCATCGACACAGGAGACAGGATAGGCATGGCATTTACGCTCGAGGACATCGTCCAGCGGTTCGGCGGTGAAGTAGTCGGAGACGGTTCGCAGCGCGTCGGCGGTCTCGCGCCGCTCGACCAGGCAGGTCCGGACCAGCTGGCGTTCCTCGCCAATCCGAAGTACCTGTCGCAGGTCGAAACGACCCGTGCGGGCGCGGTGTTGATCAACGCCGACGACCTCGCCAAGCTCGCTTCCCGCGAGAATCGTAACTTCATCGTCACGCCCAATCCGTACGCTTACTTCGCGCGCGTCGCGCAAACCTTCATCGACCTCGCTGCGCCCAAGGCGGCGCCTGGCGTACATCCGAGCGCGACCATCGACCCGTCGGCGCAGATCGCCGCGAGTGCGGTGATCGGCCCGCACGTCACGGTCGAGGCGGGCGCGGTGATCGGCGACAACGTGCGGCTCGACGCCAATGTCGTGATCGGCCGTGGCACGCGCATCGGCGCTGGTTCGCATCTTTATCCCAATGTCGCGGTGTATCACGGTTGCAAGCTCGCCGAGCGCGTCATCGTGCACGCGGGCGCAGTGATCGGCTCGGACGGTTTCGGCTTCGCGCCGGATTTCGTCGGCGAGGGTGAGGCGCGTACCGGCAGCTGGGTGAAGATTCCGCAGGTCGGCGGTGTGTCGATCGCGGCAGACGTCGAAATCGGCGCGAACACCACC
Source organism: Paraburkholderia dipogonis (assembly GCF_042680985.1). Classification (NCBI taxonomy): domain Bacteria; kingdom Pseudomonadati; phylum Pseudomonadota; class Betaproteobacteria; order Burkholderiales; family Burkholderiaceae; genus Paraburkholderia; species Paraburkholderia dipogonis. The sequence goes on from NZ_JBHUFR010000016.1 coordinate 395,447, forward strand.
ATCGACCGTGGCGCCATGGCGGACACGATCATCGAAGAGTGCGTGAAGATCGATAACCTGGTGCAGATCGGCCACAACTGCAAAGTCGGCGCTTATACGGTGATTGCCGGCTGCGCGGGCATCGCGGGCAGCACGACTATTGGCCGCCATTGCATGATCGGCGGCGCGGTCGGGATCGCCGGGCATGTCACGCTGGCCGACTATGTGATCGTCACCGCCAAGTCGGGCGTCTCGAAGTCGCTGCTCAAGCCTGGTATGTACACCAGTGCCTTCCCGGCCGTGAACCATGCAGACTGGAACAAGAGCGCGGCGTTGCTGCGCAATATCGACAAACTCCGCGATCGTATCAAGGCGCTTGAAAACGCCGCAGCTGAGAAGCAGGGCGGCCCGGCAAGCAATTCCGCGGGCAGCAAAAGCTGAACCTCAGGGCAACTCGCAGGGCAATTGACTCAGCAGACTCAGCATTTCGCCGGCCAATTTGCCGGCACCGCGTAAAATGGCGGGCAAGCATCAGGAAGCAAAGTCGGTTGCCGTGACCGGGTGGCGCGGCCGCCGGGTCACGGCGAGCGCCGGCAGCACGCTTTACCAATCCACCTGCACCAGCATCCGCAGTCATCACCGCGCAGTCAATGCGTGAGCAGAAACACCATGAGCACCGAAAAAATCAATCTCGACATTCATAAGATTCTCACGCTGCTGCCACATCGTTACCCGATCCTGCTGGTCGACCGGGTGCTCGAACTCGAGCCGCACAAGTGCATCAAAGCGTTGAAGAACGTGTCGATCAACGAACCGTATTTCCAGGGTCACTTCCCGACGCGTCCAGTGATGCCGGGCGTGCTGATTCTCGAAGCGCTCGCGCAAACGGCGGCCCTGCTGACGTTTTCGGAAGAGCCGAGCGATCCGTCGAACACGCTGTACCTGTTCGTCGGCATCGACAACGCGCGCTTCAAGCGCGTGGTGGAACCGGGCGATCAGCTGATCCTGAACTGCACGTTCGAGCGTCACATGCGCGGCATCTGGAAGTTCAAGGCGCGCGCCGAAGTGGATGGCGTGGTGGCGGCGGAAGCCGACCTGATGTGCGCGGTGCGGCACACGGACAAGGACGCTTAAGCGCACTTGAGCGCACTTGAGCGCGAGGCGCTTGAGCCAGCGTCCGGGCGGTCGGCGGCGTCATGCGCGCGCCGGCCTCCCGCCAGACGCCCATCCAGACAACGCAACAGAATCAGAAGCGAGGACGCATGAGCAGGATTCATCCCACTGCGATCGTCGAACCGGGCGCACAACTCGACGAATCCGTCGAAGTCGGACCGTATGCCGTGATCGGCGCACATGTGACGATCGGCGCGCGGACCACGGTCGGTTCGCACAGCGTGATCGAAGGTCACACCACGCTCGGCGAAGACAACCGGATCGGCCACTACGCATCGGTCGGCGGCCGTCCGCAGGACATGAAGTACAAGGACGAGCCGACCCGGCTCGTGATCGGCAACCGCAACACGATCCGCGAATTCACCACGATCCACACCGGCACGATGCAGGACGCCGGCGTCACCACGCTCGGCGACGACAACTGGATCATGGCGTACGTGCACATCGGGCACGATTGCCACGTCGGCAGCAACGTCATTCTGTCGAGCAACGCGCAGATGGCCGGTCACGTGACGATCGGCGACCACGCGATCGTCGGTGGCATGTCGGGCGTGCATCAGTTCGTGCGCATCGGCGCGCATTCCATGCTGGGCGGCGCTTCGGCGCTGGTGCAGGATATTCCGCCCTTCGTGATCGCCGCCGGTAACAAGGCCGAACCGCACGGCATCAATGTGGAAGGTTTGCGCCGCCGCGGTTTCTCGCCGGACGCGATTTCGGCGCTGCGCGCAGCGTATCGCGTGCTGTACAAGAACGGTCTCTCGCTTGAAGAAGCGAAGGTGCAGTTGCGCGAACTCGCGACCGCGGGCGGCGACGGCGACGCGCCGGTGCAGACGCTGCTCGCGTTCGTCGAAGCGTCGCAACGCGGCATCATCCGCTAAGCGATGGCATTACAACCCAGTCCCTTGCGCGTCGCGATGGTGGCCGGCGAGCCGTCCGGCGATCTGCTGGCGGCCTCGCTCCTCGACGGCCTCATGAGCCGTCTGCCCGTCGGCACCCAGTACTACGGGATCGGCGGCGCACGCATGATCGCCACGGGCTTCGACGCCCACTTTCCGATGGAAAAGCTCTCGGTGCGCGGCTACGTCGAGGCGCTGAAGCACATTCCCGGCATTCTCGGCATTCGCAACGAACTGAAGCGGCAGTTGCTGGCTGAACCGCCGTCGGTGTTCGTCGGCGTGGATGCGCCCGATTTCAATTTCGGGCTCGAGCATCCGTTGCGCGAGGCCGGGATTCCGACCGTTCATTTCGTGTGTCCGTCCATCTGGGCGTGGCGCGGCGGCCGCATCAAGAAGATCGCCAAGGCGGTCGACCACATGCTGTGCGTGTTCCCGTTCGAAACGGCGCTACTGGAAAAAGCGGGCGTCGCGGCATCGTACGTGGGCCATCCGCTTGCAGACGAAATTCCGCTCGTGCCGGACACGCTCGGCGCGCGCCGGGCACTCGGTCTCGCGCAAGACGGTCCGATCATCGCGGTGCTGCCGGGCAGCCGGCGCTCGGAGATCGATCTGATCGGCCCGACGTTCTTCGCCGCGATGGAAATGATGCAGCACCAGGAGCCGAATCTGCGCTTCGTGATGCCGGCCGCTACGCCGGCGCTGCGCGACATGTTGCGGCCGCTGGTCGATTCGCACCCCGGCCTCGCGTTGACGATCACCGACGGCCAGGCGCAACTCGCCATGACCGCGGCCGACGCAATCCTCGTCAAGAGCGGCACCGTGACGCTCGAAGCCGCGCTGCTGAAAAAACCGATGGTGATCTCGTACAAGGTGCCCTGGCTGACCGGTCAGATCATGCGCCGGCAGGGTTATCTGCCGTATGTCGGGCTGCCGAATATTCTGGCGGGGCGCTTCGTGGTGCCGGAGATCCTGCAGCACTTCGCCACGCCGCAGGCGCTGGCGGAAGCGACGCTGAAACAGTTGCGCGACGAGACCAACCGGCGCACGCTGACGGAAATCTTCACGGAGATGCATCACGTGCTGAAGCAGAACACCGCGCAGCGTGCGGCGGAAGTCGTGGCGAGCGTCATCGAAAAGCGCAGGGGGCGGTCGTGACTGCGTCACGCGCGCCGCGCCGTAAAAGCGTCGCAGGAGCGTCGGCGCAACAGGTCGGCCTGAACTTCGAGACGCCGGATGACATCGTCTGCGGCGTCGACGAAGCAGGGCGCGGCCCGTTGGCCGGCCCGGTCGTGGCCGCTGCGGTGATTTTCGACCCGTCCAGGCCGATGATTCGCGGCCTCGACGACTCCAAAGTGTTGACAGCAAAAAAGCGCGACGAACTGTACGACAAGATCGTCGACCGCGCGCTCGCTTACTGCATCGCTTCGGCCACCGTCGAAGAAATCGATTCTCTGAATATCCTGCACGCCACCATGCTGGCCATGAAGCGTGCCGTCGAAGGCCTGTCCGTCGTGCCGACGCTCGTCAAGATCGACGGCAATCGCTGTCCGACATTGAGCGTGCGCAGCGAAGCGGTGATTGGCGGCGACGCGCTCGTCAAAAGCATTTCGGCGGCGTCGATTCTCGCCAAGGTCACGCGCGACCGGATGCTGCTCGAATTGCATCAGACGCATCCCGTCTACGGCTTCAACGCGCATGCCGGTTACGGCACGCCGCAGCATCTCAAGGCGCTGCGCGAACATGGACCTTGCGAGCATCATCGGCGCTCGTTCGCGCCGGTGCGTGAGGCGCATCTGCGCATGGGCACGGGCGTGCCGCTGCCGGCGGGTGAAGTGATCGTCGTGTCCGAAGTGATGTTCGACGACGACGCCTTCGGCGAACGCGGCAGCGCCGTCTGAGCTTCACACGAGCGCCTTCCAAGCGCTGCGTGTGACCCACTTTTCCTCATCCTCACTGTCTTCTTCGCTGCCTGTGAAAGCCATCACCTCGCGGGACAATCCGCTCTACAAGCGCCTGAAGGCATTGGCCGGCTCGACGCATCAACAGCGTAAAAGCGGCCACGCGCTGCTCGAAGGGTTTCATCTCGCGAGCGCCTATCTCGACGTCGCCGGGCAACCGGAAATGTGCATCGTCACCGATGGCGCACTGCGCCACGACGAAGCGCAGGCGATCGTTGCTCGTATCGAAGATCATCGTGTCGTGACGCTGCCGGATGCATTGTTCGGGCAGTTGTCGAATGTCGTGCACGGCGTCGGCATTTTGCTGCTGGTTGAAAAGCTCGATACGCCGCTGCCCGACACGGTCGCGCAAACCTGCCTCGTGCTCGACGGCGTACAGGACGCGGGCAACGTCGGCTCGATTCTGCGCAGCGCGGCCGCCGCCGGCATTCAGCAGGTGTTCTGCGCGCCGGGTACGGCGTACGCGTGGTCGTCGAAAGTCTTGCGCTCGGGCATGGGCGCGCACTTCCTGCTGCAGATTCACGAGGACGTGGAAACGCAAGCGCTGATCGAGCGACTCGCGGTGCCGATCGTGATCACGGACTCGCACGGCGCCGAGGCGATCTACGATTGCGACCTGAGCGGTCCGCTTGCGTGGGTGTTCGGCAACGAAGGCGCGGGCGTCTCGCAGATCTGGCGCGACAAAGTTTCGTTGCGGGTGACGATTCCCCAGCCGGGCGGCATGGAGTCGCTGAATGTGGCGGCCGCGGCGGCCGTGTGCGTATTCGAGCAGTGCCGGCAGCAACGCGGCCGTAGTTGACGCAGGAGACGTGCGCGCTCCGGCGTTCGTCAGCGCTGGAGCCTGTTTCAGGCTGCGGGGCTCAGATCGCGCTTAAGCGGTGGCTCGACGACCACACGCAAGTCCTCGCGCGTGCCGATGTTCAAGGCCGCCGGGCTCGCGCGACCCATACGCACAGGCTCAATAAGAAGGCCTATCCAGCTTGATTTCCTGCAGGATCGTCGTCGCGATCTCTTCGATCGACTTGTGCGTCGACGACAACCATTTGATCCCTTCACGCCGCATCATCGCTTCGGCTTCGTTGATTTCATAACGGCAATTCTCCGGCGCGGCGTACTTGCTGCCGGGCCGGCGCTCGTTGCGAATCTCCGAAAGCCGCTGCGGATCGATCGACAAACCGAACATTTTCTGCCGATGCGCCAGTAACGGCGTGGGCAATTTGCCGCGTTCGAAATCTTCCGGAATCAGCGGATAGTTGGCCGCTTTCACCCCATACTGCATGGCCAGATAGAGGCTCGTCGGCGTCTTGCCGCTGCGCGACACGCCGACCAGAATCACGTCGGCGTCGGCCAGGTTGCGGTTCGACTGGCCGTCGTCGTGAGCGAGCGAGAAGTTGATCGCCTCGATCCGGTTCTTGTATTCCTCGGTGTCGGCGTTCTGGTGGCCGCGGCCCATCGCGTGGCTCGACTTCAGTTCCAGTTCCTGTTCGAGCGGCTCGACGAAGGTCTGAAACATGTCCAGCACGAGCGCATTCGAGCCTTTGACGATCTGATTCGACGCGCTGTCCACCAGCGTGGTGAAGACGATCGGACGGCGGCCGTCCTGCACGATCGCTTCGTTGATCTTTTCGAGCGTGGCGTAAGCCTTCTCGGTCGAGTCGACGAAGGGCACGCGAACCAGGCGGAATTTCTGGTCGAACTGGGAGAGGATCGAATGCGCGAAAGTTTCGGCAGTGATCCCGGTACCGTCGGAGACGATGAATACGGTGGGCGGCATCAGTGGGGCTGGGGAACGTGAGCGAAAAAAAGCGCTCGAATGAAACATCGCTGTGCGAACGACGCTGCCCGGTGGCTGACCGGAAACTGCAGCGGCGTCCGACCAGCGCGCCGTGAGCACCGCAACTGCGCCCGGATGGCGGCGGGGCCTCGCAAAAGCCCGCTGGCCGGTCCGGGGCGCGATTCGAGGCGCAATTCTCGTCCGACTGTCACATTTTCAAAGTCGGCACGGTAGAATAGCGGCAACCTGTTGGATAAGCAATTGCAGGCGATTGGCGTCTAACTCACCGCGAACGGTCGTTCAACGCCTCGCTTTTGGCCGGTATTTTGGTCGTTAAGTTGCCGGAAACGTGGTGGATCGATCGGTAAATCCATCCATTCGCCTTCTTCCTCGCGCTTCGAGCGATTGCTTCTCCAACAGGTTGTGCAAGACGCGAGGTCACGCTCCCAATGGGCGTCTCGCGTTCGAGCCCACTTGCACAGCCGTGAATTTCTTTCACACTTAGGGGCTTGTATGACTAACGCAGTTACCGTCGCAAAGGATAAGGCGTATGTAGTTCCGTTTGAGCAGTTGCGGATGACCGACGTGGAAATCGTCGGTGGCAAGAACGCGTCGTTGGGCGAGATGATCAGTCAGCTCGCCGAAGCCGGCGTGCGCGTGCCGACTGGTTTCGCCACCACGGCGCTGGCTTTCCGCGACTTCCTGCAGCACAACAACCTGACCGAACGCATCGCCAAACGTCTCGAAACGCTCGACGTCGACGACGTGAAGTCGCTCGCCGAAGCGGGCAAGGAGATCCGCCAATGGATCGTCGACGCGCCGTTCCAGCCGCAACTGGAGGCGGATATCCGCGCGGGCTTCGACACCCTGCAAAACAGCTCGCCTGAAGAGCTGTCGTTTGCCGTGCGTTCGTCGGCAACGGCGGAAGACTTGCCGGACGCATCGTTCGCGGGTCAGCAGGAAAGCTACCTCAACGTGGTCGGCGTGGAAGACGTGCTCGATCGCATGAAGCACGTGTTCGCGTCGCTGTACAACGACCGCGCTATCTCCTATCGCGTCCACAAGGGCTTTACGCACGCTGAAGTCGCGTTGTCGGCGGGCGTGCAGCGCATGGTGCGCTCGGACGTCGGCGCGGCAGGCGTGATGTTCACGCTGGACACGGAATCGGGCTTCAAGGACGCCGTCTTCATCACATCGAGCTACGGTCTCGGCGAAACCGTGGTGCAAGGCGCGGTGAATCCGGACGAGTTCTACGTCTACAAGACCACGCTCGCGCAGGGCAAGTACCCGATCATCCGCCGCTCCATCGGCTCGAAGTTGATCAAGATGGAATTCACCAAGGCGGGCGAAGAAGGCCGCGTGAAGACCGTGGACGTCGCGCACGAGCAGCGCAACCGCTTCTCGATCACGGACGAAGACGTGATCGAACTGGCCAAATACGCCGTCATCATCGAAAAGCACTACGAGCGTCCGATGGACATCGAGTGGGGCAAGGACGGCCGCGACGGCAAGATCTTCATTCTGCAGGCGCGTCCGGAAACGGTGAAGAGCCAGGCGGCGGGCAAGGCCGAACAGCGCTTCAAGCTGAAGGGCCAATCGAACGTGCTGGCCACGGGCCGCGCAATCGGTCAGAAGATCGGTGCGGGTCCGGTGCGCGTGATTCACGATCCGTCGGAAATGGACCGCGTGCAGCCGGGCGACGTGCTGGTCGCCGACATGACCGACCCGAACTGGGAACCGGTCATGAAGCGTGCGTCGGCGATCGTCACGAACCGTGGCGGCCGTACCTGTCACGCGGCGATCATCGCGCGTGAGCTGGGCGTGCCGGCGGTGGTCGGCTGCGGCGACGCGACCGACGTGCTGAAGGAAGGCGCGCTGGTCACGGTATCGTGCGCGGAAGGCGACGAAGGCAGGATCTACGACGGCCTGCTGGAAACCGAAGTCACCGAAGTGCAGCGCGGCGAACTGCCGGCCATTCCGGTGAAGATCATGATGAACGTGGGCAACCCGCAGCTGGCCTTCGACTTCTCGCAACTGCCGAACGCAGGCGTGGGTCTGGCGCGGCTCGAGTTCATCATCAACAACAACATCGGCGTTCACCCGAAGGCGATTCTCGAGTACCCGAACATCGATCAGGACCTGAAGAAGGCCGTGGAAAGCGTCGCTCGCGGGCACGCTTCGCCGCGCGCGTTCTACGTCGACAAGCTGACCGAAGGCATCGCCACGATCGCGGCGGCGTTCTATCCGAAGCCCGTGATCGTGCGTCTGTCGGACTTCAAGTCGAACGAGTACAAGAAGCTGATCGGCGGTTCGCGCTACGAGCCGGACGAAGAAAACCCGATGCTGGGTTTCCGCGGCGCGTCGCGCTACATCGCGGACGATTTCGCCGAAGCGTTCCAGATGGAATGCATCGCGTTGAAGAAGGTGCGCGAAGAGATGGGCCTCGACAACGTCGAGATCATGGTGCCGTTCGTGCGTACGCTGAAGCAGGCGGAACGCGTAGTCGGGCTGCTGGCCAAGTACGGCCTGAAGCGCGGCGAGAATGGCCTGCGCCTGATCATGATGTGCGAAGTGCCGTCGAACGCGATTCTGGCTGAAGAATTCCTGCAATTCTTCGACGGTTTCTCGATCGGCTCGAACGACCTGACGCAGCTCACGCTCGGCCTCGACCGTGACTCCGGCATGGAACTGCTGGCGGTGGATTTCGACGAACGTGATCCGGCAATCAAGTTCCTGTTGAAGCGCGCGATCGACACGTGTCTGCGACTGGACAAGTACGTCGGTATTTGCGGCCAGGGCCCGTCGGATCATCCGGACTTCGCACAATGGCTGACCGATGAAGGCATCAAGTCGATCTCGCTGAATCCTGACACGATCGTCGAAACGTGGCAGCAACTGGCGAAGTCGGCGAAGCAGTAAGGCGAATGGCGTGCCGCTTCCTAAGCGGCATGCATAACGTGCGATGCGGTAGGTCAAGCGCGCGTCGAATGCACGTGAAACCGTGCTGTATCGCCCGTTTAACGCGCTTGCTTCGTGCTATAAACACCCCGGTAGATCCGGGGTGTTTTGCTTTGTGGAGGTCGACGTGGCGCCAGGTGGATTGTTCTGGTGGATCGGGGCGGGTGTGCTGGTCGTGCTGGAGTTGCTCAGCGGTACGTTCTATCTGCTGATGATCGCGCTGGGCTGTGTCGCGGCCGCACTCGCGCATCTCGCGGGCGCGCCAGCCGACGTGCAATTCGCCGTCGCGGCTGTGGTGGCGCTGGCGGCGGTGTTGCTGCTCCGGCGTTCGCGGTTCGGCCGCAGAACGCGCAAGGAGGCGTCGCGCAACCCGGACGTCAATCTCGACATCGGTCAAACGCTCGCTGTGCCGGCGTGGCACGAGCGGCGAGCGCGCGCCGATTATCGCGGCGCGGCATGGGACGTCGAACTGGCCGCGGGCGAGCCGGAAGACGCGCATCTCTACGAAATTACGGAGTTGCGAGGCAGTTGCCTCGTGGTCGTGGCGGCGCGTCGTTCAAACACCCGGGCCACCACGGCATGAGCACCGACTGGGCACACGCGCGTCACACACAACTATTCGAGCTACGGACCGGAGGGCAGTAATGGATTCGACCATCGTCGGGGCGGTGCTTCTGATCATCGTGATCGTACTGGCGGCGCAGACCATCAAGATCGTGCCGCAGCAGCATGCGTGGGTTCTGGAGCGGCTCGGCCGCTATCACCGTACGTTGACACCGGGGTTGAGCTTCGCGTTTCCGTTCGTCGACCGGATCGCCTATAAGCACATCCTAAAGGAAATTCCGCTCGAAGTGCCGAGCCAGGTCTGTATCACGCGCGACAACACGCAGTTGCAGGTGGACGGCGTGCTGTACTTTCAGGTCACCGACCCGATGAAAGCGTCGTACGGGTCGAGCAACTTCGTGTTCGCGATCACGCAGTTGTCGCAAACCACGCTACGCTCGGTGATCGGCAAACTCGAACTCGATAAAACGTTCGAGGAGCGCGACTTCATCAACCACAGCATCGTGTCCTCGCTCGATCAGGCCGCGACGAACTGGGGTGTGAAGGTGTTGCGCTACGAGATCAAGGATTTGACGCCGCCCAAGGAAATTCTCCACGCGATGCAGGCGCAGATTACCGCCGAGCGCGAGAAGCGCGCGCTGATCGCCGCTTCGGAAGGGCGCAAGCAGGAGCAGATCAACATCGCGTCCGGCGGCCGTGAGGCGGCGATTCAGAAGTCCGAAGGCGAGCGGCAGGCAGCGATCAATCAGGCGCAAGGGCAGGCGTCGGCGATTCTGGCCGTGGCCGAGGCCAACTCGCAGGCAATTCAGAAGATCGCGGCGGCGATTCAATCGAACGGCGGGATGGAAGCGGTGAACCTCAAGGTGGCCGAACAATATGTGAACGCGTTCGGCAATCTGGCGAAGCAGGGCACCACGCTGATCGTGCCGGGCAATCTCGCGGACATGAGTTCGATGATCGCGTCGGCGCTGACGATTGTGAATAAGGGGAAGGGCGTGAACGAGGTGCGTTGAACGGGCCGGCCGCCCTCGATGCGATGGCGGGAGCGGGCTTACAGGCAGCTCGTAACGTACTGGCCGTGCCGCTTGCGTTGAGCGCTTGACTGCGGCGACCGTATCGAAAGCACGGAAAGCACGGAAAGCACGGAAAGCACGGAAAGCACGGAAAGCACGGAAAGCACGGAAAGCACGGAAAGCACGGAAAGCACGGAAAGCACGGAAAGCACGGAACGCACGGAACGCGTCGCCCAACGCTTTCGCGTGCTTGCAAAGAAAAATGGCCCGCGGACTATACGGGCCATTTACCTTTCAGCGCTTGTGAAGCACGCTTCCTTGCCACATGCGAGCTAATCGCAGCGAACGATTGGCAGACGAAACGCGGCATATCAACACACCGCCCACCATCAACCGTCGATCAAACCAGGCCGCTCATCAAGTCGGCGAGCGCATCAACCGCGCCTTTTCACGTTCCCAATCGCGTTTCTTTTCGGTCTCGCGCTTGTCGTGCTGCTTCTTACCCTTGGCAAGGCCAATCTCGCATTTGACGCGGCCGCCCTTGTAGTGAAAATTCAGCGGCACGAGCGTGTAGCCGCGCTGCTCGACCTTGCCGATCAGTTTGCTGATCTCTTCGCTGTGCAACAGCAGCTTGCGCGTGCGCACCGGATCGGGATTGATATGGGTCGAGGCTTCGGGCAACGGGCTGATGTGCGTGCCGATCAGGAACAGTTCGTTATTCTTGATAACGACGTACCCTTCCTTGATCTGGCCGCGCCCGGCGCGCAGCGCCTTGACCTCCCATCCTTCGAGCACGAGCCCTGCTTCATAGCGTTCTTCGACCGAGTAGTCGTAGAAGGCTTTTCTGTTGTCGATAATGCTCATGAATGGAAAGTGCCCAACTCGTTTAAAATCACGATTTTAGCAAAGCGGGGCAAGGAAAGCCCGCTGCGCTCGTCCACCCTTGCCACGCGCTGTTCAATTTATGGCAGATGTCCAGAAAACCGTGTTGATCCGCCATTCGGCGGAACAGATGTTCGACCTCGTCACCGACGTCGCCGATTACCCCAACTTCCTGCCGTGGTGCGGGGGAGTCGAAATCCGCCGCCGGGACGAAACCGGCATGGAGGCGAAGATCGATATCAACTTCAAGGGCATCAAGCAGCACTTCGCCACGCGTAACAGCATGGAGCGGCCCACGCGCATCGATATGGAGTTCGCGGACGGCCCGTTTCGCAAGTTCACGGGCTTCTGGCGTTTTACGCCATTGCGCGCAGATGCCTGCAAGATCGAATTCGCGCTGCACTACGAATTCACCAACATCATTCTCGAAAAGATCATTGGGCCGGTGTTCAATCACATCGCCAACACCTTCGTCGAATCGTTCGTGAAGCGCGCCGATCAGCGCTACGGTAAGGCATGAGCGCGCGCCTGTCGATTGAAGTCTGTTATGCGTCGGCCGGCGAGCAGGCGCTGATCGCGCTTGAATTGCCCGCGGGCGCCACGTTGCAGCAGGCGCTGGACGCCAGCGGCATCTTGCGGCGGTTCCCGCAAATCGATCTGGGCACGCAGAAAGTGGGCGTGTTCGGCAAACTCAAGCCGCTCGACGCGGTGCTGGCCGACCATGACCGGGTCGAGATTTACCGGCCGCTGCTGGTCGATCCCAAGGTGTCGCGTCAGCGGCGCGTCGAGAAGACCCGCAAGGCAGGCTCGATCGAAGGGCGCCGCTGGCAGAACAAGGATTCGCGCTGATATTTGGGCGGGTCGGGTGCCTGGCGGGGAGTTCGCGGTTCGTGTTTCCGTCATTCGCGGCCTGGCGCGACGGCTGCCGGGGATTTCATGTCATTTCCCGGCAAGGCTCAGGACGTCGAAACCTGAGGCTTCTTCTTTAGCTTGACGCCGGGCGGCGCGGCATCGGCGGAATCGTCGTCCGCATGCTGGCGCACTGACCAGCACACGCCGGCCACCAGCAGCAGAATCGCCGCCAGTTCCAGCGGACGCGGCAGTCGCTGGTCATAGATGAACGCATAAAGCAGCGCGAACAGCGTCTCGAACACGATCATCTGGCCGGAGAGCGTCAGCGGCAGCCGTTTCGATGCGGCATTCCACAGCCCGTTGCCGAGCCACGATGCGCCGATCGCGAGCCCGAGATTAAGCATCCAGAAGGTGTGCCAGCGCCCGTCGGCCAGTTCGCCTTGCGGACCGCCCGCCGGCAGCACGGCGATCACGAGCCACAGCGCCGCGCCGAGCGCACCCGTCACCACGCCCCACAAGACTGACCACTCATTGCCGCTGAAATGCGTCTGGCGCTGCAGATAGCGGGCGTTTTCGACCGCGAACCACGTCCAGCATCCCAAGGCGCCCACCGCGCAGGCGAGCCCGATCAGCTTGGTGACCACGCTGACCTGCGTGCTGTCCGCCACCGTAAAGACATCGATGTTGATGCAGACGATGCCCGCCATCACCATCGCGAGCGGCCAGGCGAGGCGGGCGAGCGGCACCGCGCCGTGATCGCGGCGGCCCAGCAGCGTCACCGTGACGGGCAGCACGCCGACGATCAGCGACGACGGCGCGATGCCGATCAGGTGCACGGCGGCCGTCAGCAGCAGGTAGTAGAGGAGGTTGCCGGCCAAAGCCAGCTTCACCAATGCGCCGAGATCCTCGCGGGTCAGCCGTTTGACGAGCGAGCGCGCCATGGGCAGCGCGGCGGCCAGCGAGACGATGCCGTACATCGTGTAGCGGCCCGCGCTCAGAAGCAGCGGCGAAAAGTCCGGCAGCACGCGCGGCACCAGAAAAACCATGCCCCATAAGGCCCCGGCCATTACTCCATATGCCACACCGCGCTGCATCGACTGCCCCTGCAAAAAAACTGGAATGGTCGGCAGAATAGCCGGTTGGCGGGCCGGGCGTCTTGTTCGATTCTGCAATTCGAGTCGCCGCCACCCGGTTGCGCCCGAACGCGCAAACGAAACCCGATTGAACCCGAGGCGAACAGCCAAGCGAAATAGAGGGGCCCGATGGTGCGAAAAAAACCGCCGGAAATTCGCTAAGCTGCTGTTAGTGCAGTGAAAACCAGGGAGGTATCGCGTATAATTCGCTTTTGCGCCTATAGGATTTGCCATGCGTCTGATCCAAACAGCACTCACGTTCGATGACGTGCTCCTCGTCCCGGCTTTCTCCGATGTTCTGCCGCGCGACACCAGCCTCAAGACCCGGCTGACCCGCAACATTTCCCTGAATATGCCGCTCGTGTCCGCCGCCATGGACACCGTCACCGAAGCACGCCTCGCCATTGCGATGGCGCAAATGGGTGGCGTGGGCATCATCCACAAGAATCTCACCGCAGCCGAACAGGCGCGTGAAGTGGCCAAGGTCAAGCGCTTCGAATCGGGCGTGGTGCGTGATCCGATCACGGTGCCGCCGCAAATGAAAGTGCGCGACGTGATCGCACTGTCGCAGCAGCATGGCATTTCGGGCTTCCCGGTTGTCGAAGGCGCGCAACTGATCGGTATCGTCACGAACCGCGACCTGCGCTTCGAGGAGCGTCTGGACGAGCCGGTGCGCAACATCATGACGCCGCGCGAGCGCCTCGTCACCGTCAAGGAAGGCACGCCGCTCGCCGAAGCCAAGGCGCTGATGCACAGCCATCGCCTCGAACGCGTGCTGGTCATCAACGACGCATTTGAACTGCGCGGCCTGATGACCGTCAAGGACATCACCAAGCAGACCGAACACCCGGACGCCTGTAAAGACGAACACGGCAAGCTGCGCGCGGGCGCGGCGGTCGGTGTGGGCGCGGACAATGAAGAGCGCGTCGAACTGCTGGTGCAGGCGGGCGTCGACGTGATCGTCGTGGATACCGCGCACGGCCATAGCCAGGGCGTGCTCGAACGCGTCAAGTGGGTCAAGCAGAACTTCCCGCACGTCGAGGTGATCGGCGGCAACATCGCCACCGCGGCGGCCGCCAAGGCGCTCGTCGAATACGGCGCGGACGGCGTGAAGGTCGGTATCGGCCCGGGCTCGATCTGCACGACGCGGATCGTCGCCGGCGTGGGCGTGCCGCAGGTCACCGCGATCTCCAACGTGTCCGAAGCGCTGAAGGGCACGGGCGTGCCGGTCATCGCCGACGGCGGCGTGCGCTTCTCGGGCGACGTCAGCAAGGCGCTGGCAGCGGGCGCGAATGCCGTGATGATGGGCAGCATGTTCGCCGGCACCGAAGAAGCGCCGGGCGACGTGTTCCTGTATCAGGGCCGCCAGTACAAGTCTTACCGTGGCATGGGCTCGGTCGGCGCGATGAAGGACGGCGCGGCGGACCGCTACTTCCAGGACAACTCCGCGAACATCGACAAGCTTGTGCCGGAAGGTATCGAAGGCCGCGTCGCCTACAAGGGTTCGGTCAACGCCATCCTGTTCCAGCTGATCGGCGGCGTGCGCGCCAGCATGGGTTATTGCGGCTGCCGCACCATCGCCGAGATGAACGACAAGGCCGAGTTCGTGCAGATCACGGGCGCGGGCTTGCGCGAGTCGCACGTGCATGACGTGCAAATCACCAAGGAAGCGCCCAACTACCACGTGGACTAAACGCCAATGAAACCACTGCTGCGCGCTGTACTCATCCTCGATGCCTTGTTGTTGCTTGCGTTCGGCCTGCTGTTTCTGCTGACGCCGTGGACTTCGTTGTACAACGCGCTGCTTCTGGTGCAAACCCAGCCGGCTCTGGTCGGCCAGGGGTTTGGCGTGGCGCTGATCGGGCTGGCCTGGCTGGCCTTCCACGCGTCGATCGACGGTGCGCTGACCACCACCGTCGCCAAGGTGACCGGCCACGTGAACTGGTTGACCGGCGTGCTGATGCTGATCTGGCTGCTCGGTCTGCATACGCCGGCGCTGACCGGTTTCGGGCAGATCGTCGCGGTGCTGACGGGCGTGGTGCTGCTGATAATCGGTCTGGGCGGCGTGCGTCTGGCAGGAGCCGTACGGCGGCGTGAAAGAGTGCGGCTTGCTGAAGCCGCCGCTGCCGAGCGCGCCGAAAAGCAGGCTGCCAAAGACGCCGCGAAAAACGCGGCCAATCGGCGCGAGCCGGGCCATGTCACAGCGGGCTTTCCGGTTTATCACGCCGAGCCGGTCGTCGAGCCCGTCGTGCCGGTTACGCGACCTGTCCGTTCCGTGAGTCCCGTGGCAGGGGCGCCGCTTCATCCGGTGGTCGACGAAGCCAGTCTGACGCCGTCCGAACGCGCAGCGCGGGCAGAAGCCGCCGTCGCGCGAGACGAAGCCCGCAACGGCGCGGCCGACGCGCCTGGCGCGCCCCGGCCGCCGTTTCATGGTTGATGCGCCGCGCGCCACACCGTCCGCTGAAGCACCCGGATTCCGTTTGCGTGCGTCGTGGGCAAGCACCCGCGGCGCGGCCCGCGCCAACCCGCTGCATCGTTACGTTTCATGCTCGATCGTCCCCACGTGGACCGCTTTGAATTCAACGCCTCGCATCGCGCGCGGCATTCCGTATCCGCTCACTTTTGACTCCGTCCGCTGCCATGCATGACAAGATCCTGATCCTCGACTTCGGTTCGCAAGTCACCCAACTGATTGCACGTCGCGTTCGCGAAGCCAACGTGTATTCGGAAATTCATCCGTACGACGTCGATGCGTCGTTCATTCGCGACTTCGCGCCGAAGGGCGTGATCCTCTCCGGCGGCCCGAGCTCGGTCACCGAAACCGATACGCCGCGCGTGCCGCAAGCCGTGTTCGAACTCGGCGTGCCGGTGCTCGGCATCTGCTACGGCATGCAGGCCATGGCCGAGCAGCTCGGCGGCAAGGTCGATATCGGGCATCTGCGCGAGTTCGGTTATGCCGAAGTGCGCGCGCGCAATCACACGAGCCTGCTGGAAGGCATCAGCGACTTCACCACGCCGGAAGGTCACGGCATGCTGAAGGTGTGGATGAGCCACGGCGACAAGGTGCTGGAAATGCCGCCGGGCTTCGCGCTGATGGCGTCGACGGAATCGTGTCCGATTGCGGCCATGGCCGACGAAAAGCGCCATTTCTACGGCCTGCAATGGCACCCGGAAGTCACGCACACCGTGCAGGGCCGCGCCATGCTCGAACGTTTCGTGCTGCAGATTTGCGGCGCGCGGGCCGACTGGGAAATGGGCAACTATATCGACGAAGCCGTCGCGAAGATTCGCGATCAGGTCGGTAACGAGCACGTGATTCTGGGGCTGTCGGGTGGCGTGGATTCGTCGGTGGCCGCGGCGCTGTTGCATCGCGCGATCGGCGATCAACTGACCTGCGTGTTCGTCGATCACGGCCTGTTGCGTTTGAACGAAGCCGAGCAGGTGATGGCGACCTTCGCCGATCACCTGGGCGTGAAGGTGATTCACGTCGACGCCAGCGAAGTGTTTCTGCGCAAGCTGGCCGGTGTGACCGATCCGGAAGCGAAGCGCAAGATCATCGGCGCGGAATTCGTCGAAGTGTTCCAGGCTGAAGCCGGACGACTGACCGATGCGAAGTGGCTGGCGCAAGGCACGATCTATCCGGACGTGATCGAATCGGCTGGCAAGGGCAAGAAGGGCGCGCAGACTATCAAGAGCCACCACAACGTGGGCGGCCTGCCTGAGACGCTGAATCTGAAACTGCTCGAACCGCTTCGCGAACTGTTCAAGGACGAAGTGCGCGAACTCGGCGTCAAGCTCGGTTTGCCGCCGGCCATGGTGTACCGCCACCCGTTCCCGGGCCCGGGTCTGGGCGTACGGATTCTCGGCGAAGTGAAGCGCGATTTCGCGGATCTGCTGCGCCGCGCGGACGCGATTTTCATCGAGACGCTGCGCACTTTCATCGATAAGGAAACCGGCAAGTCCTGGTACGATCTGACGAGCCAGGCGTTTGCGGTGTTTCTGCCGGTGAAGAGCGTTGGGGTGATGGGCGACGGGCGGACTTACGAGTATGTCGTTGCGCTGCGTGCCGTGCAGACGCTGGACTTCATGACCGCGCATTGGGCGCATCTGCCGCATGAACTGCTGGGGCATGTGTCGAACCGGATCATTAATGAAGTGCGCGGGATTAACCGGGTGGTGTACGACATCTCGGGGAAACCGCCGGCTACGATTGAGTGGGAGTAATTCAGACTGCTCTGCAGTAGTCTGCAGAGCATCGAAATCCTCCTGCTTTTCCGCGCGGAATCGTGGATTTATTGCCTGGCGCGGTCTGATGGAGACCGACAATAGCTGGTCGCTACCGAAGGCACGTCTGACCGTATAGCGATTTGTTCTATTACGCCGCGAGCAATTTAACGTGACACTGCCGTTCTACGTGAATCCCAAGCCGCGCGCGCGGCTCACCCACTCGCGTGCCACGCATCCCCGCCGGGCGCTTGCGCCACCGGGAGATCACGACGAAACGACTGGATGGGGCGGCACGGTGAATTGAACGATGGCGCCACGGGGCAGGTTCGCGCTTGCCCACAATCGACCGCCATGCGCCTCGATGATAGAACGGCAGATTGACAGCCCCATCCCCAGGCCAGTGGGCTTCGTGGTGTAGAACGGCGCGAACACGCGCTCGGCGCTCTGCGGAGCGAAGCCCGGTCCCGAATCGCGCACTGTCACGAGCACGGAGCCGGCGTCGACTTTCACGGTGGTGATGAACAGGTGCCGTACGCCGTCGCTGACGTCGTTCATCGCCTCAAGCGCGTTGATGATCAGGTTGAGGAGAACCTGTTGCAGTTCGACACGATCGCCTTCAATGGACGGCAAGCCCTCCGCGAGCTGCGTCTCCACCGAAGCGCCGCTCCTCGCGGCTTCGCTGCGGGTCAGTTCGATCACCTCATGAATCGCTGCGTTGATGTCCACCCGTTCCTTGCGCGGCGGCGCCTTGCGGATCAGATCGCGGATGCGGTTGATCACGTCACCCGCACGGCTGCCGTCGTTGACGATACGCTCGAGCGCCTGCCGGGCCTCGCTCAGATCAGGAGGTCGCGCGCTTAGCCATAACAGCGCCGCGCCGGCGTTGGCCACCGTTGCGGCGATCGGTTGCTTGACTTCATGAGCGATCGACGCCGCAAGCTGGCCGACCGTGGCCACCCGGTTGGCGTGCGCGAATTCGGCCTGCACCTCGCGGTAGCGCCGCTCGTTCTGGCGAGCTTGTTCCTCCACGCGCTTGCGCTCGCTCAGGTCGAGTACGAAGGCGACGCCTTCCTCGCGGCCCGCTTCGAAAGTCGCCAACCCGACCATGACGGGCACACGGCTGCCGTCTTTCCTCACGTATTCCTTCTCGTAGGGCGGGGCGCGGCCCGTTTGCACAGCCTCCCCGAGAGCCTTCTCGCTGCCCTGAAGCCACTCCGGCGGCGTCAGGTCCCGCCAGCGTACGCGACCCGACACGAGATCTTCCCGCTCATACCCCACCATCCGAAGAAAGGCGTCGTTGGCCTCGAGAATGACACCGCCGGCATTCCAGACCAGGATGCCGATAATGTTGGCGTCGACGAGGCGGCGGATCTTCGCTTCGCGTTCCGCGAGGTCGCGATACAGATAAGCGTTCTCCAGCGAGATTGCCGCCTGCGAGGCCACCAGCTTTAGCACCGCGAGCCGGGCGGGGCTGAAGGCGCCGGCGGTCAGATTGTTTTCGAGGTAGAGCACGCCGGTGAGTTGCGCCCGATTCATCAAGGGCAGGCAAAGCACGGAGCGGGCGTGATGCCGACGGATATAGGAATCCGCGGCAAATGGCGAGTCGCTTGCGGCATCGTCGAGAATGATGTTCTCGCGGGTGCGAAGGGCGTGGTAGAGGATCGATTCCGGCAGCGACGCGGCACTTACGGGCATGTCGCGCACTTGCAACCGGGTTGCATCGCCGTCGGCCGTCGCCTCCGCGGCAATCCACTGTTCGCCGCTGTTCGACCGGATCAGCAGGCCACGCTGCGCGCCGGCCTGTTCGATGGCCGTCCGCATGATCATATCGATCAGCTTGTCCAGCACGATGTCGCCCGAAGCGGCCTGCGACACCTTGATCACGGTCGCGAGGTCGAGGCGTTCGACGGGCGTTGCGATCGTGGTGGTCGGACCTGGCGCGAGTTCCTCCGTTCGCAGGTACGGAAAGCGCTCCTCGAGTTGGCGCACCTTGCCGTCGGCGCGCCAACGCAGGTAGCCGTAGCGGGCCTCCTGCAGATAGAGACGCGCGATCCTTGCAAAACCGCGCGCCGAGTAAAACCGTGACGCGAGTTCATAGGCAAGCGCCTCGTTGTGGACAAAGCCGCTTTCCTGCGCCGAGCGGATGGCTTGCTCGTAAAGGTTTTCAGCATCGAGCACGCGGCCTTCGATTCGCGCCATCTCGGCACCGACCAGTTCGGCGCGGTTGGCGAAATTCTCCGGGCAGTTGGCGGCCCATATCCGAAGCTGCCGGTGATGTGCGGCGACTGCGTTCAGGTGTTGTGTTCGTTCGCCGCCCGGAACGGCGTCGCACCACGCGGCACGAGCCAGCGCGGCGTAAAAGTGAAACTCGGCTTCCTCGAGGAACGACGCCGAGGTCCAGAGCAGCTGTTGCGCCTTCGATGCGGCGTCCATGGCGACGGCATAGTCGCCGGCGAGATAGCGCGCCTGCAGTTTCCGGATCCAGTACAGGCACGCGGCGAGCGCGAGGGTCGGATTGTTCGACAGATGCTCTTCGATATGACGCTCACTGAACTGCCCGTCGTCGAGGCAGCCGAACGTCGGGGTCTGGCCGCGCAGCATCCGGATCAGCGCGAGTTGCGTGCTGATGAAGTCGATGACAAGACCGAACCGCACCTTCTCGGCGTACGCAAGGCCGCGCTCGGCTTCTCCTTGCGCCTCGGGTAGCGGGTCGCCGGCGAACAGCAGGTTCGAGTTGAGGTGTTGGCAGGTGTAGGCTCCATACGTGAGATCGCCGATCCGGTTGGCCGCTTCGAGCGCGCGGCGCAGCAGATTGCGGCAAACCCGCACGTGTTTCATCCAGCGCACCACGAATACCGCGAAGCAGTGATAGGTGCTCGCCTCGAAGCGTTTGAGGCCGCGCCGCTCGACCAGTTCGTAGCCGAGCTGGCCGAAGAGAAAGCCGGCCTGGTAGTCGCCGAATCGCGGCCCGGCGATCCGGCAGAGCATGATATAGGGCACACATGAAGCATCGCAATTGCCCCGTTCGAGGCTAAAACTGACCGCTTTGCAGATCGTCAGGGAAGCGAGATTCGCATCCGTCTGCACGGCCGGCGGCAGGAGCTTGCTCAGAACCTCGGCGGTCGCGAGGGAGGCAGGGTCCTGCATGAGCGGCAGGTCGATGAGGGCCTCGATGGCGCGCTTCCCAAGCTGTGAGCCGATGCGTTCGTATTCGCGTCGAACCGCCTCGTCGTCCGGATGGGGGGGCCATTCGAAGCCGACACGCCGCAAATAGTCGAGACACACGGCCACCGCGCGATCGCTCCGGTCGAGCGTGGTACAGACATCCGTATGCAGGCACGCCACGCTGGCCTGTTCGACCGTGGTGGCGGCCCGCTGCGACAGCGACGCCAGACGCTCGTCGGCGGTTGATAGCTGCCCGGTCAGAAATTCGCAGGCGGCCCGGTTCAATTCCAGCGCGAGGATGAGTTCATGCTGGCGCTCCCAGCAATCGTCGTCCAGTAATCCGATACCGGCGACCAGATAGGTGAGCGCCGAGCCATAGGCCGCCGACGCTTTGGCGCGTTGGGCGGCGAGCAGGTTGAATCCGGCCAGTCGCTCGCGTTCGTCGCGTGACGTGATCAGGGCCGCGCCGCGATTGAGCTGCCCGACGATTTCGAAGATCGCTTCCTCGCGGTTTTCCGCTGGCGTCTCTACGGCAAGCAGCCGGCCGATCCGCAGATGCGCCTGCGCGCGCGAGGCTGGCGGGATCAATGAATAGGCGGCTTCGTGAATCCGGTCGTGAGCAAACCGGTACGAGCCGCCCAGCCGCTCGACCAGTTCCTGGCAGACCGCCTCCCATAACGCCGCATGGAGCTGCGTCGGCTCCACGCCGAGAACGGTCGAGAGCGTCGTGATTTCGGCGATGTTGCCGAGACAGGCCAACTGCTGCAGCGCCTGCTGCGTTTGCCCCTGCAGCCGGCTCAGCTTGCCGACCATGAGATCCACGATGTTGTCGGTGTAACCCGTGGCATGGATGCGGCCGGGATCCCAGCGCCACTGTCCGGCGTCGTGGTCGAAGCTGAGTAGATCCCGTTCGGCCAGTGCATGCAGAAACTGGATCACAAAAAACGGATTGCCCGCGGTCTTCTCATGGACCAGTTGCGCCAAAGGCTCGATTCGCGCCGGCTCGCAGTGAAGTGCTTCGCCGATCAACTGGCTGACATGGGCACGGGCGAGCGGCGCGAGCGTGATCTGATTGATCCTGACGCCGGCGTTCCCGATTGCCTGGAGCTTGCCCGTCAGCGGATGCGTGGCATCGACCTCATTGTCGCGATAGGCGCCGACCAGCATCAGATATCGCAGCTCCGGGCGGATCAACAGATCCTCGAGCAAATCGAGCGTGGCCGCGTCGAGCCACTGCAGATCGTCGAGAAAGAGCGCCAGCGGATGTTCGGCACGGGCGAATACGCCGATAAAACGCCGGAACACCTGCATGAAGCGATGCTGCGCCTGCTGTGGCGCAAGGTCCGGGACGGGAGGCGGTTCGCCGATGATGAGCTTCAGCTCGGGAATGAGGTCGGTCATGAGCCCGGCGTTGACGTCCAGCGCCGCGAGCAACGCGTCGCGCCAACTCGCCAGTTCGGCGTCGCGCTTGCCGAGCAGCGGCCGCACGAGGCTTTGGAATGCCTGCACGAGCGTAGCATAGGGGATATCGCGCTTGTACTGGTCGAATTTGCCGGCCGCGAAGAGTCCCCGCGGCTGCACCAGCACCTTGTGCAGTTCATTGACGACCGAGGATTTGCCGATGCCGGAATAGCCGGTCACGAGCACCAGCTCCGGCACACCGCTGCCGACGATCCGGTCGAATGCGGCGACCAGTATCTCGACTTCGTGCTCCCGGCCGTACAGCTTCTCGGGAATGAGCAGCCGGTCGGGGGTGTCGTGCTCGCCGAGCGGAAAGTCATCGATGCGGCGCTGACGCTGCCAGTCGGCGAGACAGACCCGCAGATCGCGCTCGACCCCGGCGGCGGTCTGATAGCGCTCTTCGGCCGTCTTGGCGAGCAGCTTCATGACGATATGGGAAATCGCGGCGGGGACGGTCGCAAGCCGCGCGCTCGGCGCCACCGGCTTTCTCGCGATATGGCAGTGCACCCATTCAGTCGGGTCGGCGGCCATGAATGGCAGCGCGCCCGTCAGCATCTGGTAGAGCGTGACGCCGAGCGCGTAGAGGTCGCTGCGCGAATCGATCGAGCGGTTCATCCGGCCGGTCTGCTCGGGCGCCATGTAGGCCAGCGTGCCCGCGATGGTCTCGGGCGGCTCGGGCGCTTGCCGCTCGCGCGGCAGACGCGAAGCGAGGCCGAAGCCGGTGAGCCGCACGCGGCCGTCGGCGCAGTTCACCATGATATGAGTGGGCTTGAGATCCTTGTGGACGAGACCGCGCTGATGAAGCCGCCCCAGCGCCGCGGCAATCCCGACGGCGAGCCGCAAAGAATCTTCTATGTCCAGCGGCGCGCCTAGCAAGTGCGCAAGCGGGCCGCCGCCCGGATCCTCGAGTACGAGCAGTGTCCGGCCACCTTCGCGCATCAGCTCCAGCGGCCGCACGGCCCACGCACTATCGAGTTCGTCCTTGAGGCCAAACTCGTGAGCTAGTTGATCGGCGCTGTCGGGCCGGGGCTGTTCGGCGGCGGGCCGCGCAAGCAAGACGTCGCGTTCGCCGGCCTCGCCTGCGCGCCGTTCTCGACTGACGACTCGCTGGCCGTCATTCCACACAATCTGAAGGCTGTTATCCATCGGCATCCGAACCCTATGCAGCCGTTATCCGCCGCACCGTGTCAGCACGTTGCTGCCCAGGTGAAGTTCGTTCGCGAAAGCAGTGTACGGCACGACTGCCCTGTGATCGCCACGCTGGAGAGGCAGGCATTTCGCAGGATACACCTCGGCCGTCAGCATCAGGACCGGCAGAAGGGGCGCAGCGCGACCGGCGCTTCGAGACGGATGCCTATATGCGGCCGCGCCGGCAATGGATCGTGTTCCTGCTATAACTTTATTCTATTTTTCCCGCATAGCCCCCACAACATAAGCTGCCCTAAGTAGGCTCCGAGCGGCGGTGCAGTCGACCAGATGACAAGTACATGACGCGCTGCGTGTATGCCGCAAAAACTAATCGACCCGGAATGGTGGCGACGATGACACTCGGCAATGGCAAGGCATCCAGAGCATCGCTCAGGGTTCTGGTGGCGGCGCTGGCACTCACTGCGGGATTTGCGGCGCAGCCTGCGGCGCACGCGGTGGACGCTCACTTCGTGTTGGTCAGCCACGCACCGGATTCGGACACGTTCTGGAACACGATCAGAAACGCGATCGAGCAGGCCGATGAGGACTTCAACGTCGAGACCGACTACCGCAACCCGCCGAACGGCGATCTCGCGGACATGTCTCGCCTGATCGAGCAGTCGGCGGCGCGCAATTATGATGGCGTGATCACGACGATCGCCGACTTCGACGTGCTGAAGAGTTCCATCGAAAAGGTGACAGCGAAGAAGATCGCGCTCGTGACGATCAACTCCGGCACCAATGAACAAAGCGCGCAACTCGCCGCGATCATGCACATTGGTCAGCCCGAATATCTGGCGGGCAAGGCGGCCGGCGAGAAAGCCAGAGCCGCGGGCGTGAAGACGTTCCTGTGCGTGAACCACTTCGCGACCAATCCGGTTTCATTCGACCGTTGCCGTGGTTTCGCGGATGCGATCGGCGCCGACTACAAGACTTCCACGATCGACTCGGGCCAGGACCCGACCGAGATCCAATCGAAGGTCAGCGCCTATTTGCGCAACCATCCGAAAACGGATGCGATCCTCACGCTCGGGCCGCCGCCTGCGTCGGCGACGCTCAAGGCTATCGACCAGATGGGCATCGCGGGCAAGATTTTTTTCTGCACGTTCGATTTCTCCGACGAAATCGCAAAGGCCATTCGGGATGGGACGATTGCTTTCGCGATCGACCAGCAGCCCTATCTTCAGGGATATATGGCGGTGGCGGTCCTCGCGATCGCGAAGAAGGAGCACACCACCGACCCCGTCAAGATCCGCCAGGCGCTCAAAGAGAATGCGAAATTCAAAGCGCGGTTGGAGATGTACGGCCTCGAACCGTCGTATGGGCCGAAGAACATTCGCTCGGGACCGAGCTTCATTACAAAGGCCAATCTGGACAAAGTGGTGAAGTACGCGGGCCAGTACCGTTGATAGCGCGCTGGCTATCGCCTTGGGCTTTTTGTCTGCATAAAGGGCGGCAGGCCACGCCGGCGACAAGATGCGTGAGCAACGTCATGATCAGGGGGCGGCCCGTTGCGCATCTGTCGACCGCCGTTTATAGCTGCGCCGACTTACAGGTTGATGAGCGCCTGGTCGACTGTCTGTTGAGTCTTGATTGTCTGTGAATTCGCCTGGTAATTACGCTGCGCGGTTATCAGGTCGACCAGTTGGTGTGTCAAGTCAACGTTCGAGTCCTCCGTTTGTCCACCGAGGAGAACGCCGTGATTGGTCGAGCCGGGACTCGATACTTGCGCCGCGCCGGAATCTCCCGTTTGGGCATAGAGGTTGTTTCCCATGTTCGCAAGACCATTTGGATTGCTGAAGGTTGCGAGGGCGACCTGACCGAGCACTAGCGTGGCGCCGTTCGAATAAGATCCGGTCAACGTGCCGTCTTCACCTACGGAGAACGCCGTCAGTTGCCCCGAGCTATTGCCGTCCGGTAGCAGCTGGGTTACGCCATTCTTGCCGGCATATTGTGTCGTGCCAGTCAGGTTCAACGTCAGATTCTGGGTCGTGGCGCCGTTGTCCGCGGCGTTGGGAATGTTGAATGTCAGAGCGGATGCATTTGGTGACGTGAGATGGCCTGAAGTGTCGAACGTGATGGTGCCCATGCTTCCAGAAGGATTGGGGCCCACAGGTGCGGGTGGATTTCCGCTGGTTCCGTAGACGTCGTATGAACCGGTTGCCTTCTTTACGAAATAGACGTTAATGGATTGGCTCCCACCCAGCGAGTCATAGACCGACATGGGCTGGCCGTAGCTATAGCTGCTGGGATCGGATGGATTGAACGGGTTCGTCGAGACCGGATCCTGAGAGTCGAGGTTGAACGCAGCCGAAATGGTTTTTGTCGCCGTGGGCGGCAGGCTAGCGGACGAGACCATGATCGGCCCAACGCTGCCCGTATTCATTTTCCCGTCGGGTCCGGGGGAGTAACCCATCAATGGCAGTCCTTGAGCATTCTCAATTACCCCGCTTTTGTCGAGATGGAACACGCCATTGCGCGAGTAGACCAGGGCGCCGTTGTTGGACAGCTGGAAGAATCCATTTCCGTTTATCGCAATGTCCAGTGGCCGATCGGTCTTCGTAAACGTACCGTTACTGAAGTCCTGTTCGACCGTGGATAAGCGCGTGCCGATACCCACCTGGTTATTGGCCGCGGTCATCACCGCGTTGGCATACATGTCGGCGAACTGCGCCGTCGAGCTTTTGAACCCGACGGTGTTCGCATTCGCGATGTTATTGCCGATCACATCGAGGTCCGTCGAGGCCGCGGAGAGGCCGCTAAGGCCGGTTTGATAGCTCATGAGTCACCTCAGTATTGGGAAGCTTCGTTCAACGTGGGCGTTGCCGCGCAGCGGCGCCTTTCCGTGATCAGTATTCCGACACTTGTCACCGTCGGCGGACGAGGAATAAGCGGTGAACCTCCGCCATCGACACTAAAACGAATTTCAATCCGCGTGGATATGGGAAAGCCGTGCTCGGCGAGAGAAAAGCTCAGCGTCCGCGGCAGCTTCTGGCCGATGTACCTCAAGTCCAATAACCCTAGATGTCGGTTGCCATGTCCGTCGTAAAGGTAGCCCGTTGTTTTAATCGGGTAATTGGACATCGCGATGGTTGTGACGGAGAGACTGAGTGTGTCGATGATTCCGTCATTACTCTCCGTATCCGCCTCGAAGCATGGGCCGCGTAAATCGACATTCCATCGGTCCACGCAAAGCGGACGTGTGTCGAAACCTTCCCATATCGAACCGGAACAAGCCGAACCGATGAGTTTGATCGGCTCAGGCGCGCTGCCGTTGCAGTCGTATCTGGATACAGTACCGGAAGCGGGAAAAAACTGCGCTCGCATGCTTTGTTCTGTGTCGAAAAAATTGAAGCGCGATTGTTCAATGAACGCGGACGTTTCGGTTGCACGCATCGGTCTCTCGATTCGTGAGGGCGGGTCGCTAACCCAGACAATGACGGTATCTGCGATGGGCCATGTTGCGTCTGAGATGTTTGCGACACCTTCGCCTTTCTCGCACTTATTGCCGTGCCTCTGCATACATTCAGGCTGAGCAGTCTCATGGCACGCAATGCGTTGCTATGCTAGTACAACAACAGTTCGCAAGGGCACGTCGAACGGCTGCAAAACCTGAATGTTCGACCGCGAGGTGCGTCTCGCCAGGCGCTGTTTCCGCCTGCGTCTTTGACCAGCGCGACTTCCAGCTGAGCTCTCTAATGAGCAAAAAAGTGAATGGAATATTTTGATCGCCCGTTGGATTAATAAGACTCTATGGCCGCGGTGGCTACAGTAGGATACCGGCATGTGCTTGTCGCAAATTCCGTGCAATGTGCTTGCGAAGCTCTTGTCGCAATCAACGCCGAAAGCAGGCTTCACACACTTTTTCTCAACCACATTGGAGGGGTCGATGGCCGTGATTCCGTCGTTGTCGTCGTTTTATTCGAACTTCGTCAATCAGGAAGCGAATCATTCGAAGCAGCAGCATTCGGTCGCGGGAAGCAGTGGGCAGTTTTCAGTCGATGCCGGAGCCGGCGCGAATTTGATCAAGGATGCGCAGAGCGCATCGGTACAAAACGCTCGAGAAAATGCCGAGATCACGCAAGAGAATGCGGTTGCCATCAGCGAGTTGGAAAAAAAGGGCTTTACCCTGACGCTCGGATCTTTTGTGGCGAGCTACAAAAATGAGGTTATGGTCGAGACGGATCAAAACAGCGACGGCACGATCTCGTTGTCCGAGCTTGGGAAGCAAGTGGTTGCCGGCGGCGGGACGAATGCTCAGGCTGTCGCAATGTACAAAGCCATGGATGAAAACGGCGATGGTTCTGTTTCAGCGCGGGAACTGGAGGATAGTTTGCCCAATCCATTCAACACCGCTGACTTCGTTGACCAGATGAAAGCCAGGGTCGGGCAATTCCAGAAGAGCGCTGATCCGAACGGAAGTATGACCGTCTCGCCGCCGGAAAGCAGCCCGGTTTCGGTAGACGCGGGTCTGGTCCTTGGCAGTCTCGCAATGGAGCTGGATACTGGCAGCCGAGCATCAAACTCCGGCAGCGGTCGATGATTCACGAACGGGTCAACGGTACCGAATGCCATTGTCCGCAAGGGCATATGCCATTCACGCGCACAAGGCCGGCGTCGCGACGGACGCCCAGAGCAGAATTGCGCCGGCCGCGCAGAACCACGAATCCAGACTCACGCCGCGATCCCCTCCGTCGAAGGCCGGATTGCGGTGGCGTTAAATCCGCTGAGGCAATTGAGATCGAGTGCGCGGACCTGGGCGGCCATGAAGTCGATAAATACACGGGTGCGCGTCGGCAGGTGTTGTCGGTTCAGGTAACAGATGTAGTGGCCGCGATCGTCGGGCGCATATCCGGACAACGCCACGACGAGTTGTTTGGCAACAATGTGATTGCTGACCTGATAGCCGGCCATTTGCGCAATGCCGGAGCCCTGCAGAACCGCGTGCAAGACCAGATCGGCATCGTTGAATGTGAAATGGGCCGTAGGCAGGTATTTGCGCACACGCCCATCGACCTTGAACTCCCATTCGAACACCCGCCCGCTGGAGAAGCGGAAGTTGATGCAATCATGCCGGCATAGCTCTTCCAGCGTATGCGGCAGGCCGTGCGCCGCCGCGTAGGATGGTGCGGCGCAGAGCGCCATCTGCATCGGAATCAGCTGCCTCGCGATGATGCTCGAATCCTCGATGCGCCCATCGCGGAATGCAACGTCGATCCGTTCGGAGGTAAAGTCCGTCGGCCGGTCGTCGAGCAGCAGATCGATGGCGATGTCGGGGTAGGCCTTGACAAACTTTTCCAACAGCGGCGCTACCACTTTCCTTCCGAAGCCCACCGTCGAGCTGATGCGCACCAGGCCGCGAGGCGGTCCCTCGCGAAGCTCCAGCATGTCGTTCATCGCCTCCACGAGGTGCGAGACACCCTGGTGGCAGTTCTCGAAGAACCGCTGGCCTTCACGCGTCAGTTGCGTGTTGCGCGTGGTGCGCAGGAATAGCCGCGTACTCAACTGCGTTTCGAGCTTCTGGACGTTGCGGCTCACAGCCGATCTGCCTACGCCCAGACGTTCGCCGGCCTTGGCGAAGCTCCCTTCGCTCGCCACCGCCATGAATGCCATGATGCCCGTATAGCTCGCGGCGATACTGGTGGACAGCGCGTCAGCGCGATTCGGCAAACCGAGGCGAAGGCAACGGTCCGACGTGTCCGAATGATTCATTCTTTAACCCCAAAAAGAAATTCGATGCGACCTGAGTTCACGTGTTTTGTGGCGTGTGCGCCGTCGTCACACGGGTGTCAGGTTTTTTTTTAACTGATTTGGAATTGCGCGGATGGTGATACTGCGATTTCACTTTGTATGACGGGATTTGCAGAGTCTTATCGCCGCGTACAGGCGCAGACAAGTGCCTTTGAAAGAAAGCGAAGTGCCTCTCGCGACTCCGGGTCAGAAGAGGTTGCGCGAAGAAAAAACTAGATGAAGGACTGGGAACATCGCCTGATGAGTCAATGCAGGACGCATGTCTATGTACATGTCGTCACATTCTGGTTTAACTATACGAACGCGCGCAATTCCGTTACTGGAGATTCGCGCACATCGCAAGCAAGGTTTTGGAAGCGTTCATGTGACTGCTTTGACTTGGGTTCTCGCACGGAGATGCCTCTGGGAGAGAATACGTTTGGATCGCAAGGCCTTGCGGTAACGACGTGAAAAGGGCTCTTCGTCACGAGCGGTTCTCCAGACCTGCCGTAGCGGCATGTCAGGTCCGCGTCGAATGACATCACATGCTGCGTGATAAGCAGAAGTTGAGTAGATGCTGCTTCGGGCGACAGCGGCGCGCGATTGTTTGTTGTAAACATTCATCGCCGCTGCCGCGCCTGGCAACCCTGCATCCGCGAACTCGGCGCCGGAGATCAGCCAAAGGACGCTTGCGGGTTCCCCGCAGCCAATGCCTCATTGCGATTTGGCGCTGGCGGATAGATCCACTGCGTGTTGATGATCTGCTTACGCGCCTTGCCTTCGGTGTGCGTCAATTTGATCTGCCGATCCCAGCCTTCCGAATAGATAGCACCCCATTCGCCGAGGTCGAGGCAAGTGGCATAAAACGGCTGCCGGTATTCGAGAGTCGGAACGCCAATCAGGTCCGCGGCGACATTGTGTCCGCCGAATTGCCCCATCACGATAGCGTGCTGACAGGACATTAATGCGTATCGTCCGTCATCGTCGCACCGCGCTCGCGCCACATCACCCGCCACAAACACGTCGGGTGCTTGCGGCACGCGAAGATCCGAGGCCACCTCAACGCGTCCCAGCGAATCAAGATGCGAGGAAACCTGCGCAGCCAATGAACTGGCGCGCATGCCTCCCGCCCAGATCACGGTCTTGGCCTCGATATGCGCTCCCGATGCTGTGCGAGCCCCATCCACGTCAATCGACACCACGCCCGATCCAAGCACGGCCTCGACGCCGAGTGAGTCGAAGGCTTCAGATACGAACGGGCGGGGATTAGGTCCGAGGTCGGGGCCAATCTCCGGCTGAGAGCCGACAACGACGACCCTGATAGCGGCATCAGGGCCAAACAGCTTGCGCATTCGCGCAGGCAACTCGGTCGCGACCTCGATCCCCGTGAAGCCGCATCCCACCACGACAGCGGTGTTGCGGGCGGGTGAATCCGGCAGTTTCGCCAACTCTTCCAGGTGGTGTTCGAGTACGACGGCGTCCTCGATGCAATCGACGGAAAAGGCATGATCCGCAAGCCCCGGCACCGGCGGTCTGTTCAGTTTGCTGCCGCTTGTCAGCAGCAGCCGGTCGTACGCGAGCGTGCGCTCGTGCCCATTTGCGGCCACCACGCGCACGGTCTTGTCGGCGACGCTAATTTCGTCGACAACACCCTCGACAAAGCCCACACCGATGGCTTCAAGCAGCGGCAGCAGCGGAGCGGCCATCCGCGTGGGCTCGCTTTCGTACAGGCGTGGCCGGATCTGCAGTTCCGGCTTCGTTGAAATCAGGGTGATTTCAACGTCGCGGGACGATACTCTTGCAGCATCGAGTACGCGAGCCGCGCCTAGCGCACCCCACACGCCGGCGAAGCCGGCACCCACAATCAGAATCTTCTGCGACATGATTTGCCTCTATTGGAGAGTTGCGGATTCAACGACAAGTAGCGAACTCACGACAACCGATACTCTGCTTCGTTACGCATTGATCAATCACACTACGGTTCGGTGACGCATCGCCGGAATAACGCCAGTGCCCTACGAGGCGAACGCTTGCGGATCAAAAGCGCCGCTGCCCCAAAGCACTCACTTCTCTGGCACGAGAACGGGCGCGCCCTTGTCCTTCAAAAGAAGCACAATGAACTTCGCAGGTTTAGTCTGGCTTGCGTTGCGCCCGACCACGTGCACATCGTTCGGGCCTTCATAGAAGGTCTGTCCGGGCGTCAGCGTCACTTCCTTGCCGCCTTTGACCTGCATCACGATCGAACCCTCGAGAACATAAACGAACGCGTGCGCATGATGCCGGTGCACGGGATCGACCGAACCCGGCGGATAAGTCACGGTGATCATCACGGCTTCCTTGCCGGGATAATCGTCGAGCGGCTTATTGAACAGTGGGCTGACAACGGCTTCGGGAGCGGCGGCGCGAGCCGTGCCGACGAGCATGCCGGCGAGAGCCAGCACGGCGATAGCGGTGTTCTTCAGGGTGGACATGGTGTGCATTCCAAATGGCGCGAGCCGTGCGCGGGACGACGATGACGGAGACCGGAACACATCGAGCGCTCAGGCGAGATTCGCCTTGTCGGCCGAACCCGGCACGGCCTTGAACGCGATGCTCGCGCGATTCCACCCGTTGATCGCCATCACTTCGAACGTCAGGTCCGACAGTTCCTTCTCGGAGAACTGGGTGCGCACGTGCTGGTAGATATCGTCGGAAACGCCATGTTCGGCAAGCTTCGTCAGAGCTTCAGTCCACGCGAGCGCGGCGCGCTCACGCGGTGCGAAAAGCGTCGACTCGCGCCAGATCGCGACATGGTGCAGACGCAGTTCGCGCTCTCCGTGCAAGCGTGCTTCCTTCACGTGCATATCGACGCAAAAGCCGCAGCCGTTGATCTGTGACGCCCGCACCGAAACGAGGTCGCGGATCGACTCTTCGAGCACGCAGTCCTTCAGCTGATTGCTGAATTCGAGGAATTTCTTGAAGAGTTCCGGCGATTGCTGGATGTAGTTGATACGCTGGGTCATGAACATCTCCTGAACGACGACGGTAAATATCCACTGTTAGCGGATGTCGTAAGCGGCAGTGCGCCGCGTGGAGGTATCGTAGGCCGGCGCGGCGTAGCGCGCTAGACGTGCAAATGGGCTCACGGTGTTGCCCCTTTGGCACCAATCAAAAGCAGACGGGTGCGTACCGAAGAGCGCATTGATCGATGCGCCGGTCGAGATGCCAGCGAGCATCTCGCTGTTGGCGATGATGTCGCATAGGCGGCAGTGGCGACACCTGCGGTAGCGGTCGTAATACATAGCGGTCGGCGTCCACTGGTGCCCACGCGGAAACGGAGCGTGTCCCTATACGTATCTACCACCGCAGGAAGCCGGCACCTATGATTTCCACCATGGCAGCGCGGTGACTCAACGGAGTTGACGGGTCGTCGAGGTCGCTTGTGGAGAGCACTATGTTTCGTCTCGCACCTCTGTTGATGCTGGTCGGCTGGATCACGATATCCATGGTCATTGTCGGACTTGCCATCGCACTCTCATTCAGCGGCATTCTCTGAAGCCGGATCTGCGGCGCCGGAATCGCGAATCTTGCGTTACCAACGCTGTGTGACGACAAAGCGAATCTGCTCGCTGGTGGTACTGAATTCATTGCAGATACGACATGGGTGGTTCGTCATGGAAACCGCAGAGATTGATTGCCTTGCAACGTCGCCGGCGTCGGCCCGAACAAATGGCTGCATCGAGGTCGGCGCTCATCTCGTGAGTGAGCGGGAAGGCTATACGCACCATGGAATATATGCAGGGAATGGACTCGTCATTCACTACGGAGGCTTTCTTCAATCCGTCAAACGCCGGCCCGTTGAATATATTGCGCTGCGCGACTTTGCGGCGGGGAACGGGATAAAGATTCAGCCTGAACCGGACGCTGTTTATAGCGGAATCGAAGCGGTGGAGAGAGCCCAGTCCCGTCTCGGCGAAGACCGATATCGATTGTTGACCAATAACTGCGAACACTTCTGCACGTGGTGTGTGCTGGGCTCCGGGCGTAGTCAGCAGGTGCGTCGATGCCTGAGGAATCCATGGGCAGGTGTCAAGACGCTGTTTGCGCTGGCGGAAGACAGTTGCCGCGATTTCGCGGCGCCGGTTCTTCGGGATGTTCAGCGGCTAACGCGCGCCTTGTGTCGCCAGCTTCGCAGCGAGTGTGCCACGCGCTTTTCCACGCGGAACTTCTTACGCAACTATCTGATGGGCGAGAGAATGAGCATTCAGTCAAACGCGAGACGGCGTGCGTCAGGCGCAGCGAAACCGGCTCTGTCTTTGATATTCACGGCGGCGCTATCGGCTTGCGTGAACTATGCAGGCATCCACGGCGAAGCGAAAACGGCCGAGCCGCAGCAGTTCGCAACGCGGCAAAGCCTTCCCGCCGAGCAAGGCCATTGGCCTGCCGCCAATTGGGCTGACCAGTTTGGCGATGCGCAACTGAGCTTGCTGATCAACGAAGCATTGGGCAGCAACCCGACGCTCGACCAGGCGCGTGCCCGCGTGGCAGCCGCCTTTGCCTACACCGAGACGGAGAAGGCGAGCACGATGCCGCGTGTTGATGCCAGCTATTCACTCACTCGCGAACAGTTGTCGAATACGACGTTCCTGCCGCCTCCGTTTGGCGGCTCATGGCAGACGGAGAACAGGGGCGTGCTGGGCGCCTCCTTTGATCTCGATCTGTGGGGCAAGAACCGCGAAGCGCTGAAAGCGGCAATCTCGCAGTCTCAGGCGAGCCAGGCCGATGCGCAAGTCGTCAAGCTGACATTGACGACGTCGATTGCCCGCGTCTACAACCAGCTTGCGCGCCTGTACGTGCTGCGCGATATCGCGCGAACGGAAATCACGCAGCGCGAGCGGATCGACCGCATTACCGCAGGGCGGATTGCGACTGGTCTCGACACGGAAGTGGAGCGCAAGACAGCGCAAGCCAATCTTGCGACAAGTCGCGCCTCTTTGAAATCGCTCGACGGACGAATCCTCACGACGTGCTATCAGATCGCCGCGCTGCTTGGCGCGGGTCCGGATCGTGGTTTGCAGATTGCACGCCCAACGCTCGGCGCGGGCGACGAAGTGCGCCTGCCCGACAACCTGCCCGCTGATCTCGTGAGTCGCCGCCCGGAAATCGTGGCCGCGCGTTGGCGCATCGATGCGATGGCGCACGACGTGAAAGAAGCGAAAGCGGAGTTTTATCCCGACATCAACCTCAGTGCCGCAATCGGGCTCGATGCGTTCGGCTTCGGCCGCTTTCTGACGGCGGCGAGCCGCACGGCGTCGGTCGGTCCCGCCATTCACCTGCCGATCTTCGACGCAGGCGAATTGCGCGCGCAGCTAAAGGGCCGCTACGCCGAGTTTGATTATGCCGTCGCGGCCTATAACCAGACGCTCGTGACCGCGCTGAGCGAAGTCGCCACGCAACTTGCGGACATGCATTCGACGGATGCGCAACTCGTCGATGCGCAGACCGCGCAGGAAGCGGCCCGCCAAGCCGACGAACTCGCGCTTATTCAATACAAGGCCGGCCTCACGAATCAACTGACCGTTCTGAACGTCGACCTGAACGCACTGTCCGCCGATCAGGCCGTCGCGAATCTGCGCATGAACCGCCGGGATCAGCAGATTGCATTGGCGTCCGCGTTGGGCGGCGGTTTCGTCGACGAGCCGAACACAGCCGCCGCGGCGGCGCCGCGCGCCAATGCCTCGGCACCCGGCGCGCCGGTCCTTGCTGTGCGCTGAGCCGTTACCCACCGAATCCGCCTGGAGAATTGAAGTGAGCGAAACCAACACAACGGAGTGTCCCGAGGCCCGCGCGGCAGCCACGAAGCATGACGCCGCAACGGCAAAGGGTGCTGTCGAAAACGCACCCAATCCGCGCAAGCGCAAGGTGCTGCTCGCGCTGC
This sequence comes from Paraburkholderia dipogonis, assembly GCF_042680985.1. Classification (NCBI taxonomy): domain Bacteria; kingdom Pseudomonadati; phylum Pseudomonadota; class Betaproteobacteria; order Burkholderiales; family Burkholderiaceae; genus Paraburkholderia; species Paraburkholderia dipogonis. The sequence continues at coordinate 430,317 of NZ_JBHUFR010000016.1, forward strand.
TTGGCGTGGCTGTCGTCATGTCGGCGGCCGCCTATGGTGCTTACTACATGACCTATGCGCGCTATCACGAATCAACCGACGACGCATACGTCAGCGGCAATCTCGTGCAACTCACGCCGCAGGTCACGGGCACGGTCGTCGCGGTGAACGCCGACGATACGCAGATCGTAAGGGCCGGCGACCCGGTCGTCGCGCTCGACGTTGCCGACGCGAAGGTCGCGCTCGGCAACGCTGAAGCAAACCTGGGCCAAACCGTGCGGCAGGTGAGCAGCCTGTACGTGAACAACCATTTCTACGCCGCGAACGTGGCGCAGAAGCAATCCGATCTGGTCCGCGCGCAGGCCGATCTGCGGCGCCGCCTGGCCGTCGCCGATACGGGCGCCGTGTCGGCCGAGGATATCGCGCACAGCCGCGACGCCGTGACGGCCGCACAGGCCGCCCTCGACGCCGCGCGTCAACAGGCCGAAGCCAACCGCGCGCTGACCGATCTCACCACGATCGAACAGCATCCCAATGTGCAGGCCGCCGCGTCGAAAGTGCGCGACGCCTATCTCGGCTATGCGCGCAACACGTTACCCGCGCCCGTCACCGGCTATGTCGCGAAGCGTGCGGTGCAGGTCGGGCAGCGCGTGTCGCCGGGCATGCCGTTAATGGCGATCGTGCCGCTCGACGGCGTGTGGGTGGATGCGAACTATAAGGAAAACCAGTTGCGCAATATGCGCATCGGTCAACCTGTCACGCTGACGGCCGACGTGTACGGAGGCAAGGTCAAGTATCACGGCCGGGTGGTGGGGTTCTCCGCGGGCACGGGCAGCGCGTTTGCGAGCTTGCCTGCGCAGAATGCGACGGGAAACTGGATCAAGATTGTCCAGCGTCTGCCCGCGCGCATCCAGCTCGACCAGAAGGAACTCGAAGCGCATCCGCTGCGGATCGGCCTCTCGATGGATGTCGACGTGGATACCCGTGACAACACGGGCCCGCAGCTCGGCGCGGCGACGAAGACGTCGTATCGCACGGATGTGTTCGCCGAATACGGCGCGCAAGCCGATGCGGAGATCGAGAAGATCATCGCGCGAAACATCGTCCCGTTGCATGCGGGATCCACGGGCAACGTTGCATCGTCGATGCCATCCGCGAAGCGCGAGGCAGGCGACAGGAGCGGCACCAGACAGCGCGCGGGCTAGACGACACGCCGGAGCGCGTCTCGCCGCGGCGTTCCGGTTCATTCAGTAAGCTGGCGGGCCGCGCGACTACGCGGTCCTGTCGAAAACTTCGGACTGGGAACGAGATGAATCCCTCGACGCAACTTGCACCGCCGCCGCTGACAGGCGGCAAACTGGTTCTCGCGACACTCGCCGTCGCGCTCGCGACGTTCATGAACGTGCTCGATTCGTCCATTGCCAATGTGGCCATTCCAACCATCTCGGGCAATCTCGGTGTATCCGTCGACGAAGGCACATGGGTGATCACGTTATTCTCGGCGGCCAATGCCGTGGCGATTCCGCTGACGGGGTGGCTGACGCAGCGGGTTGGTCAGATCAGACTATTCGTGAGCGCGATCCTGTTGTTTGTATTCTCGTCGTGGCTGTGCGGCGTCGCGCCGAATTTGATCGTACTACTCGCCGCGCGCGTCTTGCAGGGCGCGGTCGCGGGCCCGCTGATTCCGCTCTCACAGGCCATTCTGCTCGGCTCGTATCCCAAGGAAAGAAGTTCTACGGCGCTTTCCCTCTGGGCGATGACGGCGACGGTCGGGCCGATTGCGGGTCCGGCGCTGGGCGGCTGGATTACCGACAGCTATAGCTGGTCGTGGATCTTCTATATCAACATTCCCGTGGGCCTGTTCGCCGCCGCCGTGACCTGGATGATCTATCGCGACCGCGATTCGCCGACGCGCAAGCTTCCCATCGACAAGGTGGGCCTGCTGTCACTGATCGCATGGGTCGCGTCGCTGCAGATCATGCTGGACAAGGGCAAGGATCTCGACTGGTTCAATTCGCCGGTGATCTGCGTGCTCGCTGTCGTTGCCGGCATCAGCTTCCTGTTCTTCCTGATCTGGGAATTCACGGAGAAGAATCCAATCGTGGAGCTGCGTCTTTTCGCAGGGCGCAATTTCCGTGGTGGCACGATTGCGATCTCGGTCGCGTACGCCGTATTCTTCTCGAACCTCGTGATCTTGCCCCAGTGGATTCAGGGCTATCTCGGCTATCGTTCGGTGGATGCGGGTCTCGTGACGGCGCCGCTTGGCATCTTCGCGGTGCTGCTCGCCCCCGTGATGGCGAAGATCATGCCGAAGTCCGACGCACGGGTACTCGCGACTCTGGCGTTCCTCGGTTTTGCGGGCGTGTTCTTCATGCGTTCGCATTACACGAGCAGCGTCGATCCCTACACCCTGGTGCTGCCGACGCTGTTGCAAGGCATTCCGATGGCACTCTTCTTTACGCCGCTCACCGCGATCATCCTGTCGGGGCTGTCGCCCGAGAAGATTCCGGCGGCCGCAGGCTTGTCCAATTTCGTGCGCGTGTTCGCGGGCGGCGTGGGCACGTCGTTGATCTCGACGGGCTGGAACGACCGTACGATTCTGCACCATGCACAACTCGCCGAACAGTCGAGCGTGAATAACCCCGGCTACACGAGCGCTATTGCGAACCTCCAGACGACATTAGGCGGCAGCATGGAGCAGGCCACGGCGTTTTTCGAACGTTCGCTGAATGCACAGGCCGCGATGCTCGGGCTGAACGATATTTTCTGGCTCTCTTCACTGATTTTCATCGTGATCATTCCGCTGGTCTGGCTGACGAGACCCGGCAAGGTCAATGGCGGCGCGGCGGCCGGCGCGCACTAACGGCTCTCGATCTGCTAGTGGGATTCGAGATGATCCGCGGAATTGCGCAACGCTTGGCCGAATCAGATGAGCGCCAACGGGTCGAGCGGCGCGGTTGTTGCCGGTAAAAAATCCTTGCAAAGGCGCGCCTGCAGATCGGCGCGCCCGACGTCGATTTCCACAATGTCACTCACTCCCATTTCGGCAATTTTCTTGTCTTCAACTTTTCATGCATCTAGGAAAATCATACAAGTTGTCCGAGTTTCTGGTCTGGACCAGAAGGCAGATCTACGCGCTGTTCCTGTGGGGATCGGTACCGGTTGTTCTTTATAAAGCCCTGGGGTTTTCGTGGCTGTCCGTACCGCTGAGTGTCGTTGTTCTGCTCGGTACGGCAACATCGTTCATAGTGGGTTTCAAGAACGTTCAGACCTACAATCGGGCGATGGAGGCGCAGCAGATCTGGACTTCGATCCTGAGCGCCAGCCGACTCTGGGGCGTCATAGCCCGGGATTTCCCCATGGATGCGGAGGTCTCGAAAGCACTGGTTAACCGCCATCTGGCATGGCTCACGGCACTGCGTTACGAGCTCAGGCAACCGCGTGTATGGGAAAGTGCGGACAAGCCATTCAACGCCGAGTACCAACGCTTCTATCGTATTCCCGAGCGCGCGGTGGCGATCCAGGATCTACTCCCGTTGTATCTGCCTCCTGAGGAGACAAAGCAGGTATTGTCGAGTGCGAATAAGCCCACGCAGGTTTTAAGTCTGCAAGGTGCGGCTATTAGCCGATTGCTTGCTTCCGGAAAAATCAGCGTTAGCTTCTACATGGAATTGGAAAGAACGCTCCGGGATCTGATCGACCAGCAAGCGAGCGCGGAGCGACTCAAGAACTTTCCTTATCCCCGCCAGTACGCAACCATCAATACATTGTTCGTGCGGTTTTTTTGTCTGCTTTTCCCGTTTGGCTTGCTTCAGGAGTTCAACAAACTTAACGACGGCGTGACCGGGTTCATGCACGGCAACATGGTTTGGCTCGTCGTGCCGTTCAGCGTGGTCGTTTCGTGGATGTACACCTCGCTCGAGCAGGTCGGGGACAGCACTGAAAACCCCTTTGAAGGAGGCGCCAATGACGTGCCGATTTCAATGCTTTGCCGGACTGTCGAACGCGAACTCAAGGAGATGCTCGGTGATGCGGAGATGGCTCCCATGCCGGACCACGAGACTACTGTCGTGCTCTAGATTCGACGTTAATGGAACTGCGGGGGGCGGTGTGCGTGCGTTTGGGGCACATCCGGATCGACCCTGAGTGGCTTTGCAACAGCCCGTGTTGGAATGCGAGGAGTACGGTCATGTTTAAACCGAGATCCAGACGAATCTTATGCAACGTCACGCGCGGGCTCGTATGTGCGCTGATGCTGACGGAAGTCGGAACACCAGCGAACGCGGTCACGGCGATGCGTGCGGTAGATATGGCGGCCTCCAATGTCGCCCAATCCGCGCCAGTTTGTCCGTTCGTAGGCGACGATCCCGTTGTCGTTCGGGATAGGGTGGTGAATCAGCATGCGCATGCCGGGCCGCCTTCCTTCGGCAACCGCGTTCTGCGCTTCGTCCACCTTCCTGTTGGTAATGATCGATCCCGTCACGACTCGACGGAGTCTGGACTGGCTGACGATTTCACGTTTGTCGTACCCGTCCGGTATGGAATACGGTATCAGGCGGACAAGCACCGGTTGACGGTCAACGTCGATTTGTCCGGTGACGACGATCCAGCAGACATTCTGATCAAAAGAACAGTAAGCGGACCAAGCGGCCGAAAGCTTGTGGTTGCACCCGAAGCGCGGGCCAAGGGGTTCATTCAGCAAGTCGACGTAATCGAACTCGAGTCTGACAAGAGTAAGAAGACCACGGTTCGCGGAAGCGTGACGCTCTCCCCGGCCGCGTACGCGGAAACGGAAGGGGAGTACGCGATTGTCATCATGGGACATATGGTGTCCCCGTATTTCAGCGACCGGATCGATCATCGAGATCCTACGGATGACGAACCAACTGATATCACGACCAGAACTTCCCGCTTATACGCTGATATCAGCGCCATCTGGCTGATAAACGCAAAGCGAAGCGTGGTGCTGTCGAAGACGCTGCATCTGTCGAAGTAGCTGGAACACGCAGCATCGCTCCAATGCGGATGATCGTTTCGTCACCGCGTGAATGGGTATGCGTGTCTCACTCGACACGGTGGTGCATTTTCCTGGTGTTGTCGATTGTTGCCGGTCCGGCAACATGATGATTTCGTTCACGGGGCTACTGGAGTTCGCCAACCGCGCCTACGATTTGTCCTGACAGCGGCCGAGAATTGACCTGTCGATACGCCGCACCTCACTAACCGGGACACGACCTATGACAGAAGAAGATATCCGCAAGAACGCGTTTGCGATGCCGGTGCACAATCCCGCCTATCCGCGTCCGCCGTTCCGTTTCGTCAATCGGGAATACTTCATCATCTCGTATGAGACGGATATGAATGCGCTTGAGGCTGTTGTTCCCGAGCCGCTGATGGTCGACAAGCCGATCGTTCATTACGAGTTCATTCGCATGCCGGATTCTTCGGGGTTTGGCGACTACACGGAAAGCGGCCAGGTCATTTCAGTTCTCGACGCGGATGGAAATCGCGCCAATTTTACGCACGCCATGTATCTGGATGACGAAGGTCCTATCGCCGGTGGGCGGGAAATCTGGGGATTTCCGAAGAAACTCGCTTCGCCCAAGCTGTGCGTCGACGGCAAGGACACGTTGCTCGGCACGCTCGACTATGGGACGCAGCGTATCGCGACAGGAACGATGGGCTACAAATATCGCGCACTCGATACAGCCGCGGAATGCCGCAAGCTTGCCGACACGCCGAACTATCTGCTCAAGGTCATTCCCCATGTCGACGGGTCGGTGAGAATTTGCGAGCTGGTGCGCTTCTTTTTACGCGATGTCGAGGTTGTCGGTGCGTGGGAAGGTCCGGCAGCGCTCGAACTCAATCCGCACGCACTTGCGTCGGTCGCCGATCTGCCGGTTCGCAGGGTTATCGGCGCACGTCACGTCATTGCTCATCTCACACTCGATGTGGGTGAGGTGGCCTATGACTATCTTGCTCCCGCGGAGTCGATGAAACTCGCGGTCAACCAGTAAAACGTTCACGGAGAGAATATGGCACTGAATGATAAGGTCGCGCTCGTTACGGGCGCGGCAAGCGGCATCGGCGAGCAGTGTGCACGAAAACTCGCGGCGGACGGCGCGACAGTCGTGATTGCGGATCTGAATCTGGTGAACGCGCAAAAGGTTGCTGAAGATATCGTAAGGACCGGTGCTAAAGCCATTGCTATCGGTATGGATGTGACCAGCGAAGAATCAGTCAATTCCGGTGTGGCTGAAACGGTGAGGCGGCTGGGCGGCCTCGACGTTCTCGTCTCGAATGCGGGCATTCAGATCGTCAATCGGATTGAAGAATATCCGTTTGCCGATTGGAAGAAGATGCTTGCGATTCACCTCGACGGCGCGTTTCTCACAACCAAAGCCGCTATCAGGCACATGTACGCCTCCAAAAAAGGCGGCGCGGTGATCTATATGGGCTCGGTACATTCGCACGAGGCGTCGCAGCTCAAGTCCGCCTACGTGACAGCCAAGCACGGGCTTCTCGGTCTCGCTCGCGTTGTCGCGAAGGAAGGCGGTCCGCATGGCGTGCGCGCGAATGTCGTATGTCCTGGCTTCGTCAGGACACCGCTGGTGGACAAGCAGATCCCCGAGCAGGCCAAGGCTCTGGGCATTTCCGAGCAACAGGTGGTGAGCGACGTCATGTTGAAAGACACCGTGGACGGCGAATTCACGTCGCTCGACGATGTCGCCAACACGGTTGCATTCCTGGCCGGCTTCGAGTCGAGCGCGCTCACCGGCCAATCGATCGTGGTCAGTCATGGCTGGTTCATGCAGTAAGGAGGCCCTCATGAATGCGAGCCAGCGTAACGAGCTATTGCAGCCTTCAAAACTGAAACTCCCCTCGTATGACGAAATCGGACTCGTGCTCCAGGGAGGCGGTGCCCTAGGTTCATATCAGGCCGGCGTATATGAAGGCCTGGCCGAATCCGGTGTCGAGCCCACTCGCATCTCGGGCATTTCCATTGGCGCACTGAACACGGCGATCATCGCTGGCAATGCACCCTCGGATCGAGTAGAGGCATTGCGCGGTTTCTGGAACACGATCAGTCAGCCGTCGGATTTCTTCTCGCATGCCGGCGCGCGCGTTCCGGCGTGGCCGGGGTTTGAAGACATAGGCCGCAGATGGTCAAGTGCGTGGGCTGCGACCCGTACCCTGCTGGAAGGTCAGGAGGGCTTCTTCTCACCGCGCGCGCACATGTCTTTGGCGCCGTTCGGCAAAAAGCGCCCCGATCAAATCAGCTATTACGATACGTCCGCATTGCGTGAAACGCTTCTGAGATACGCGAACTTCGATCGAATCAACAACGGCAACGTTCGCGTGTCCGTTGGCGCGGTCAACTTGCGAACGGGCAATCTTGTCTACTTCGATAATTCGGCAATGCGGTTGGCCCCGGAGCATTTCATTGCATCCGGTGCTCTGCCACCGGGTTTTCCGGCGGTCGAGATCGACGGAGAATTTTACTGGGACGGCGGACTTGTCTCCAACACGCCGCTCACCGAGATTATCAAGGAGAGTCAGCACAAGGACACACTCATCTTCCAGGTGGATCTATGGAGTTCTCGCGGCAAATTGCCCGGCGACTTTCTGGACGTCAGCGAGCGTACCAAAGACATTCAGTATTCGAGCCGTACAAGAGCAATTACCGCCTTTATGTCGCAGAAGCAGAAACACGCACAGATGATCAAGGCGCTGCTCGAGCACGTTCCAGAAAACATCCGGCTTGTCCACCCGTTGCTTCGCGAGGCGCAGCAAGTGGCGGACGGCGGCGCGGTAAACGTTGTACACCTGATCTACAAGAACAAGGCGTTCGAGGGGCATTACAAGGACTATGAGTTCAGCAAAGGTACGATGCGCGAGCACTGGGCGAGCGGTCTCGCGGACATCCGCCGGTCCTTCCGACATCCCGAGTGGTTCGATATTCCCAGCCACGAGACTGGTTTTGTCACGCGCGATGTTCACCGCTACCGGCAGGATCATGACGACCTCGCCGGCCCGGTGAAGGACATTGCGCCGCAATCAAAGAGGTTGGCCGAAAAAGAACTATCAGGTGCGAAGTAGCGCTTGTCGGATCTCGTCATGGGGCGTTCATTTTGACTCGTCATAAATACATGAGTCGAACGCCCAGACCTTGACGGGCAGGATGCCAGTCAGTGCCGGGCTCGCTTCGCGCAGCCCGATCCAGGCGAAGCGATGATCGATCGTCAAGACGGGTACAAGTAAGCCGGAAGGAGAGCATCATGTTGTCGCATGAACTGATCGCACGGTATGGCGTGCTAGTCGTATTCCTGAACGTTCTCGGTTCATCGCTTGGCCTGCCACTGCCTGTCATACCGACATTGATCACGGTTGGCGCAGGCATTGCCCTCAGTGCACACGGTGCGTCGCCCATGCTCCTGCATTTCGCGACAATAGTCGGCGCGGCTGTGGCTGGTGGCGTGCTGGGCGATCTGGTCTGGTTTCAGGGCGGTAAAAGGTACGGCGAAAGTACGCTTCACATGGTTTGCAAACTGTCGCTGTCGCGCGAAACCTGCGTCCGCAAAACGGAGCGCTTCTTTGGACGCTGGGGAGTTCGTGTGCTAATCGTTGCACGATTCCTGCCCGGCTTGTCGCTGGTTGCCGTGCCGCTATGCGGTGCGATGGCAGTCAGGTTGCGTTCTTTTATCCTCTACGATTGCGCCGGCGTTGCGCTGTGGGCTTCGGCTGGCTCGACCGTCGGCGCACTGTTTGCGTCGCAGATCGATGGTGTTTTCGCGTTGATCTCTCATTTCGGCTGGGATACGTTGCTCGTGGTTGGCGTCGTGCTGGTGCTCTATGTAGCGTATCGGTACGGCCGCAGAGTTCTGTTGGCAAAAGCGCTCGAGAAGGCGCGGATCAGCGTGGGCGAGTTACATGCTTTGCTGGCCAACAAGCCGCGACCCATCGTGTTCGATATCCGCTCTGCCGAGCGCAGGATGCTCGATCCGTTTGTCATTCCAGGTGCCGTGCTTGTTGACGAACGGAGACTTCAGCAGATTGTCGAGAACTATGGGGCAAACCGGACTCTCGTCATTTATTGCTCGTGTCCAAACGACGTGTCGGCGGCGTGGATGGCCAAGCGGTTGCGACGGGCCGGAGTCAAACTTGCATTGCCGCTTTCCGGTGGCATTGGTGCCTGGCGCGACGCGGGCTTCGACGTCGATCCGATGGTGGTGGAAAACGACACTGCCATTAGTGGAGAAGGGGAGAAGCTCTTCGCGCATTAGTTGTTTGGCCGCGAATCTATTTTGGTGTGCGCCGATTATCCGCGCTTGGAAAAGCGGCGGACCATATCGCGAATGCCGGCACGGGTGCGTCCAAGCGGTACAACCACTATGCCTCTATGACTCGCGTTTTCCATGTCAGACTACTTGCCGCGCCCGACTTGGCGGCAATTGGCAATCGCCGGGTTTTATATCGTACTCGGCTAGCTCCAGGCTGTGAGGCTCTTGGCTTAAAGCGCTTATATAGGGACCAGGTTCAACCGGCGTCACTGCTTTCTGTCGCGATTCCGCCATTCATTTTTTTCTCGATGCATCTCGTGCGGCGAAGTCCCATCGGCAAAGGCGAAGCCGTCGCCGGGTTCTTTCGCAAGGCACTACTCAAGCCGAATCCTCAGTTTTTTCGGTGGCTCGAGCCGCCAGAGACTTCGTTTCCTGTAATAGCATAGCGCCGAATTTGCGTTGAAGAAGTGAGTTTATTTTGATCGTGACCAGAGGCGCGGCAATGAGGCGGAAAAAAGCGAGCGTATCGCAACCAAGAAAGTCACCCAGCCAGGCTCGCTCTGCAAGCACACTCGAAACAGTGTTGGAAGCAACGGTGCAAGTCATTCTGCTAGACGGTCCAAAGAAGCTGACGACCACTCGAGTAGCCTATCGTGCCGGATTTTCTGTCGGCACCGTCTACCAGTATTACGCAAATAAAGATTCGCTCCTCTATGCCGTCGTGCAGCGACATTTGCAGCGAGTGGCAAATGCGGTCGAAGGCGCGTGTCTTGGGCTTCATCGATGTTCACTCGAGCGAATGGTGGCCGGCTTTGTCGACTCGTTCTTTACGGCATCGACGGCGCAGAATCTGGAGGCGAGAGCGTTCTACCTCGTCTGGCCGGAGCTGGATACCGGTGAGCTGGTTCAGGAGACGTATCGTCGACTCGAGTCGGCAACCATTGCGATGCTGGAGAGTTCGAGCCGCCTGGAAGGCGAGCAACTGCCGGTCGTTGCGTTCATGCTGACTTCAACATTACTGGGATCGACACGTCTTGCTTTTGAGCAGCACGCGTCGGATCACCTGATGCAGCTGCTTCGCAAGCAATTGACGACGATGTGCGGCGCTTACGTGTCATCGATAGCCTCAGGACAGTCTCCCCTGAGTAAATGCGGAAACGAGACCTGTGTGAGCGCTGCCGCGCCGGAAGAAAAGAGCATCGACGCAGCGCGTGTCGAGCTGAAAACACCAACGATGGTACAGACGCAATCCTGATGAGTGAGCATGCGACGCGTTGGCATGCCGGCCTCTATTGACCGCTGCATCGAAATTCTCAAAGTCTATCCGGAGCACCGTACGGCCTGACGTGGCGCGTCACGCACGCCGTCCTCCACGCACGTTCCTTTTGGCTGTCTGCCATATTCGCTTACCTGATCTAATCCAAGGGTAAACGCGAGCCGTTGTGCAAGCCAGCATTTTCCCGATTAACTGCAGGCGCCGTGGTCTAGGCATCTAGCCTGCTGCGGTGCTGTCGGCTCCGTCCTGCAGCGCAGCGGAGTTGCAAGACCATGGAATTTATTCGACTCGTTAGCGTTAATGCACACAGGGGCCGTGCTTTCATACGGGATTCGTATTGAAGAGCAAAACTAAATCATTACACTCTCAGGTGGGCGCGCAAGCAGAGAGAGGCGTTAAGGCTCTATTGATCGCCTGATACACGTTTCGCCTGGCGTCGATTGCCGCCTGGCTGATGCCCGTCCACTCCAGTTAGCGGCGCGACCTTCCCGACTCACAAGGAACCGAAATGCCTTCGGACCCGAATTCGAATTCGACAAAAAACGGCGGCGATGCATCCGTTGTCTACGTCATCGACGACGAGGAGCCCATGCGGCTTGCCTTGAGTGCGCTGCTGCGCTCGATCGGCCTGAGTGTCGAGACGTTCGCGTCATCGCGGGAGTTCCTCGCTTTTCCGAAGCACGGCGGACCGAGTTGTCTGATTCTCGATGTCAGACTGCGCGGCGAGAGCGGCCTCGCGTTTCAGCAGGAGCTGGCGGGGAGCGGGTTGCATATGCCGATCCTGTTCATCACTGCCCATGGCGATATCGAAATGACAGTCAAAGCGATGAAAGCCGGCGCGGTGGATTTCATTCCCAAGCCGTTTCGCAACCAGGACCTGATCGATGCTGTGGATCAAGCGCTCAAGCGCGACCGTGAACGGCTTGATGTCGAGCAGGCGAACGGTGCGCTGCGCGCTGCCTACGAGTCGCTTACGCCGAGGGAAAAAGAAGTGATGGGCTTCGTCGTGATGGGACTGATGAACAAGCAGATTGCATCGGAAATGCATCTTAGCGAAATTACCGTCAAGATCCACCGAGGGCAGGCGATGAAGAAAATGGCGGCACGCTCTGTCGCGGACCTCGTACGCAAGGCGGAAGCGCTGAAAAACGAACCGCGCGCCACACGATAGCTGGTTGAGTGTGCGGCGGCCCACCGAGGGCAAGCGTCACGCTTTGCCGCAAACTTGCGCCAGCCAACCTGTAATGGTGGTCGCATCCACCGGTTTTTCTAAAAACGCAGACGCACCGTTTGCGCGAGCTCGTGCCTCGAGTTCAGGGGTTGGGAATGCCGTCACGAAGATGATCGGCGGCGCACAGCCGCGCGCCAGCAGGCGCTCGTGCATTTCGACGCCGGACATGCCGGTCATTTGCACGTCACAAATCAGACAGGCGAGGCGGCCGAGGGCGTCCGCGGCTTGCAGAAAATCCTCCGCGGAAGCGAAAACGCACGTTGGCCAGCCCACCGCGCGAACGACGCTCGCGGTCGCGCAACGGACGGCCTCGTCGTCGTCGACGATGCAGACAACCGGGTTGGTATCCAAAGCTCAGACCTCGACTGTCGCGCGCGAGGCCGCCGGCTCGGCAGGCTTGCGCCGTGAATGCTTAATCGTTACAGACTAGCCCGGAAGCGGCCGGCGCCAAATCATACAGACGTATGGGGGGGGCGCCGCGTCTTGAATTCGGGTGCGCGCAAGCAACAGGCCCGCCCACGTTGCGCTGAAAAAAGTGTTGCGCCAGTCGCAGACTCATCGCGTTAGCGCGCATAGGCTTCAGGACAGCCTCAGGCCGCCATTCCCGCTGCCGATGGTCGGGTTGCTTCAGCGTTAAACCCGCTCAGGCAGTTCAGATCGAGCGCGCGGATCTGCTCGGTCATAAAGTCGATAAAAACACGGATTCGCGTGGGCAAGTGTCGTCGGCTCAGATAGCAGATGTAGTGCCCGCCATCGTCGGGCACGTGCCTCGCCAGTGCCACGACGAGCTCATTGGCGGCAATGTGGTCGCGGATCTGGTAGCTGGCCATCTGCGCAATGCCCGAGCCCTGCAGAACCGCGTGCAAGACCAGGTCGGCATCGTTCAACGTGAGGCGGGCGGTCGGCAGGTATTTGCGCACGTGGCCGTCCACCTTGAATTCCCATTCGAACACCCGCCCGCTGGAGAGTCGGAAGTTGATGCAATCGTGCTGGCACAACTCTTCCAGCGTTTGCGGCAGACCGTGCGCTGCCACGTAGGATGGTGCGGCGCAAAGTGCCATCTGCATCGGAATCAGCTGCTTGGCGATGATGCTCGAATCCTCGATGCGTCCACTGCGGAATGCCACGTCGATCTGCTCGGAGGCGAAGTCCATCGGCCGGTCATCGAGCAGCAGATCGACGGCGATGTCGGGATAGGCCTTGATAAACTGTTCCAGCAACGGTGCCACCACTTTTCTGCCGAAGCCCACCGTCGAACTGATGCGCACCAGGCCGCGAGGCGGTCCCTCGCGAAGCTCCAGCATGTCGTTCATGGCCTCCACGAGGTGCGAGACGCCCTGGTGGCAGTTCTCGAAGAACCGCTGGCCTTCACGCGTCAGTTGCGTGCTGCGCGTGGTGCGCAGGAACAGCCGCGTGCTCAACTGCGTTTCGAGCTTCTGGACGTTGCGGCTCACGGCCGATCTGCCGACGCCCAGACGTTCGCCGGCCTTGGCGAAACTGCCCTCGCTCGCCACCGCCATGAAGGCCATGATGCCCACGTAGCTCGCGGCAATACTGGTGGACAGCGCGTCAGCGCGATTCGGCAAGCCGATTCGAAAGCAGCGTTCCGATGTGTCCGATTGATTCATTTTGCTTTCCAAAAAGGAGAACTGATGCGGCCCGCTGTACCGTCCGCCGCGGCATTCCTGCTGCCGTCACGTGCGCTTCGGTGTCTCGGGCGCGACTGCAGGCTTCCTTTTAATGAAGGGGTTTGCAGCGTCGGATTGCGGACGCCGCTCTTCGTGCGAGACTGGAAGTGATTTCGGCGTGCAACACCAGGTTTTCGCACGACTACCAATCTATGCTCTGGGCAGGGCAAAAAACATTCAACAAACGGCTGGTTTTGTACCTACGAACAAGTGGGGACCCTATACCTGGATATGAGCCGTCGGACATATTTCTGACACAACCAGGCGCAGCAGCTCCGCAGCCTGGTATCGCCATTACGGCTGCTAAGAGTGTGAGGAATGAGGACTGTATGGGGCAGTGCCGAGCCGCCCTCGCATTGAGCAGTGATGACCGGTGAAGCCGGCACAGAACGGTGCTTGAAAACACGGTACGAAGCAGAATGACGAAGTGAAGCGGTGCACGAACGAAGTCACACCTTGCCATGACGATCCGCGCCAATTGTGATTGACGTCGAGCTAATGCGAAAACAGCAAGCCGGCAGATCCAATTGACGATCGGCGTTTGCAAGGCCCTTCGTGCAAGAAGCCCGGTCACGACGATGCCGGTCCGCGACCGGAACGCTCCGAAGGCCCCAGCGAAAGAAGCGCATGCGGAGTCAGTCAACAACGGTCACGATATTGACGGCTCCCTGTCTGGCCATTTTTGCATACGGACACAGGCGCTCGGCATTGCGAACCAGCTCTTCCACGCGCTGTCGCTCAACGCCCGGCATTCGGACCCGGATGTCGATGGCTAATGCATAGCCTCCATCGACCGGATCGCGACCGAACGAAACCTGCACCTCCACGGCAGTATTGCTGATCTCCATCGCGGCGCGACTTCCAAGCAAGTTCAGCGCCCCGTGAAAGCATGCTGCGAAGCCCGCGGCGAACAACTGTTCGGGGTTGGTCCCGGTGCCCGGTCCTCCCAGTTCATTGGGCAGCCGCAGATCCAGAACGAGATTTCCGTCATCTGACCGGGCCACGCCCGACGCGCGGCCGTGCCCCGTCTCGCCACCGGAAACGGTGACAGTCGTTGTGTACAGCGGCTCGAAATCCTGGCCGCGATACCGGTCGAGGAGGGAAAGCGGTGGTGGTTGCAGCTTGTTGTTGTCCATGATGTCTTCTCGAGATCGGTGACTCGCGTTCTACTGTCCGCCGCCCATTCGTCGAAACCTACGGTGTCAGCACTGAAAGATGGTCAGGACGGCATCATCTTCGAATCACGGCAACGTGCGTCATTTCATCCAGGTGTTCACGGACAGCGCGATGCGTGGGTGAATCTCCTGAGGATCCCTGAGCCAATAGTAGTCGAGCGCAAATCATGGCGATAGTGCCGACCGCGGACTCTCGGTGTTTCCGGATTGGCACCAATCCAAATCAGCAGATGAAAGCGGAATACCCTCGCGGTGGTTGCACGCCTAGGCAACCGCCGCTGCTCCCAGCAGATCCGCTTCAAAATTAGCAACCGTCACGGACGCCGATGCGTCACATCACCCCGGCTAGCCACAGCGCGACATTGACACAATATCGATGGGTGTCCCGCAGCGCGTGCGGCTGTTCCCGCATTCCTCTGCCAGGCGGTTCAGTGACGAAACATGGACAACCAAGTTCGGTGGCCCAGTTGTAGTCGGCGAAATGATGAAAGGTGCTTTGGGCGACCGCGGGGCCTCCGCGAATCGACGGTTCGAATGCGACAGCAAGATTGAAGAGTTTCCCCGTCACCTTGCTTTTGCCTTGTGCGATGACTCGAGCATCTTCGCCATCGGGCGCGCAGACGGCGCCCTCGTGGGGGTGAGCTGGCAGGAAGCGGATCGAGCCGGTTGGCGAGTCAGGGTCCGTCAATAGCGGATGCGCGGGGGCGACGATCGATACTTCCTGAAAGTCGCCGTTTGCTCCCGAGTGAAAATTGGGCCAGGAAATGTGCGTCGTGTACTGATCATCGATCATGCGTCTGGACCGGTCGGGATCCAGATTGCGCGTGTGAAAATGATGTGCTTTGCCCACTCCGCCCAGACTGCAGAGCGAGCTGCCCAGGTCCATGTGATCCCTGGTCGCCAGCAAGCCACGGCCGGCCTCCCGGAACCGTGTAATTCCCGCGCAGTCCTCGGAAGTCAGCCCGTCCCCTTCGTCGACGGCAAACAGCCACAGTTGATCGAATTCGCTCTCATCGAGTCGAGAAAGAATAGGGTCCGGCTGTCCGCGCGACTCGCGGTCCCGAGCCACGACGTTGAACCTCACCTGCTCCTTGGGATCTCGATAGGTCCGCAATAATTCGGTCAATAGGCTAAACCGGGCTATCGACCAGTCGTCGGCCGTAAACGGAATGGTCGTTTGGAGCAGGATTTGAATGGTACGCATGATGGCGGGTCAATTGAATCAATCACGTCAATCAATCAGGGAGCACTAGCGGCTGCTTAATGAGCATTGCCGTGGATGGCATCCACACACCTTGGGACGGCGCAGCAGCAACCTCGTGGCCGTCCCGCCGCAGAACGGTCATGACTTGTGAGCTTGCCAGGCCTCTACTGCCGATGACGACGATCTTCATAACTCGTTCTCTTGCATTGGCGATCGGGACGACCCCCGCATGTGCGTCTCGCCGACTCGATGTGTCCAGAGCATGCGCGATATACACGTCGATATCGTAGTGCGGATGTCGGATGTTGCGATAGTCTCGCGGACGGTCACATGGTGTTGCCCGCCCCGCACCAATCAACGACGAAACTCACCGCGGCCAGCGGGCCACTTATTCGAACAGCCTCACGGCCTATATTCGGAGCGGCGCCGTTGCGCCGGTCAGATTTGACGTTGCACTCACGACAACGTAGTGGTTCCCCGAATCGATCTTCCAGGCCGCACTGTTGATGGATAGCGTGGGAACATTCCCACTGACGTATCTCTCACGGAGGTTGATATGAGGTCGACATTCTGTCTTCGCACGACGCTTTGCTATTCGGCGTTCATTGCGATGATGCCGGCGATAGCGATCGCAGCGCCATTTACCGTCAAAGTCGATGATCTGAATCGCGGCCAGTTCGCGAACGAACAGGTGTACGGAGGATTCGGATGTCACGGAGCTAACGTATCGCCGCACATTTCATGGTCCAACGTTCCGCGGGGAACCAAAAGCATTGTTGTAACGATTCACGACGTCGACGCGCCGACAGAGGGGCTCGGATGGACTCACTGGCAAGTCGCGAACATACCGGCGTCGGAGTCGTCGCTTGAGAAGGGTGCTTCGGGCACGGCCAGCTTAATGCCGACCGGCGCCGTCGAAACGTTGACGGATTTTGGCGAGTCCAAATACGGCGGACCCTGTCCTCCTCAAGGAGAGTCGCATCGTTACGTCGTGACAGCATCTGCTCTCGCTGTCTCCCATATCGATGTGAGTTCGGCATCGAGCGCTGCGCTCGTCGCTTATCAGATGCATGGCAAGGTTCTCGGCAGGGCACAGTATGTTGCGAAATACCGTCGGCCGCCGGGCTGAGCAGAGTGAATGCAAACTGGCCTGAGCGCGCTCGGCGCATATTCGAGTAGACGTGGAAAACTATGGCAGCGCCCTTGAAAGTTCGCTCAAGTCAGCCCAACAATCGAGGGTGCCTTACTGCCAGGTGTATTTGGCGTTGGCTAGCAGCGTTCGCCCATTGCCGAATGCGCAGACCGAGTACGATTGGCAGCCGCTGATGTAGTGGCGGTCGAACAGGTTTGCCGCGTTCAGCATGAAACGCCAGTCGCGCATCTGATAGTGGAGTGCCGCGTCGTACAGCGTATAGCTTGCGACCGTCAGCGAGTTGTCCGGCGCCCCCGCGGACGCGCTCTGGTAGCGAATCCCACCGCCGATCCCGAAGCCCGCGAGCGCTCCTGTATGCCATGTCCAGTCGGTCCACAGCGACGCCATCTGGCGAGGGCGGGGAATGTCGACCGGCCAGTTGTTCAGCGACGCGTCGTTCGCCTTTACGTTTTTCACGTCCTGATAGACGTACGACGCGATAACGGACAACTCGCGCGTCACGTTTCCGACCGCGCTCAGTTCGATGCCGCGTGAGCGCACCTCTCCCGTCTGCACGGAAGACGTTCCCGTGGGATCGAGATTCGTCGGCGCCGGTGTCACGACGTTGGTCTGGTTGATCTGATAGACGGCTGCGCTCAGCATCAGGTTCTTGCCGGACGGCTGCCAGCGCAGGCCGGCCTCGATCTGCCTGCCGCGCGTCGGCTCGGGCAATCCACCGCCGAACATCTTCACACCGATAACCGGATTGAACGATGTCGAATAGCCGATGTATGGCGACAGTCCATAGTCGCCCTCGTACGTGAGGCCGACGCGTCCGGAAAACGCGCTGACATCCTGTTTCGTTTGCGTACCGGCCTCGTGGTCGTCCAGATGCGTGTCGACCCAATCCTCGCGGCCGCCGAACGTCAAGGTCCAGCGATTCCATTTGAGCTGGTCCTGCGCGTACACGCCGAACGTGTTCATCGTGGTGTACTGATCCTGGCGGCCGAGCGACGCGGGGCTCGAGAAGATCGCACTCGTGACCGGCGTGTAGACCGGATTGTAGATGTTCAGCTCGGGCGCCAACGCGAGCCACACGCTGTTGGTCGCCGTCTGCCGGTTGTACTGAAACCCGAGCAGCACGATATGCTCGAGCTGGCCGGAACCAAAGCGTGCCTGCGCGTTGTTGTCGATGTCGAAGCGGCTGTAGTTGGGCTGAAACAGCCCTGCATAACGTGTTATATCGGTCGTGCTGCCCTGGGCAAGACCGCCGCCAAAGACCGACGCGTCACTGAGAGAAAGATGCATCCAGCGCAGGTTCTGGCTTAACGTCCAGATGGAATCGAGATCGTGCGAGAACTGGTAGCCGAGGGACCACTGCTTCTTGCGGTAGTCATTGAATGTAGGGTCTCCCGTGTAGACGTCATGCGATAACTGCCCATTCGGGTTGGTCACTACCGTGCCGTGCGCGGGCAGGAAGTTATGCGAAATATCATTCCAGTCCTGCAGGTAGGTCGCCGTGAGCGTCAGCGAAGTGCCGGAATCCGGCCGCCAGCGAAACGACGGCGCAAGCGCGACGCGCTGGTCCGCATTCGGTCCGGTCACCGCGTTGCCATCGCGCGCGTCGCCAACGAAGCGATACGCGTACTTGCCATCGGCGTCGAGCCTGTCGCCGATGTCGAGCATGATCTGCTTGCGCGCATAGTTGCCGAACTGCACATCCGCCTCACGCACGCGCTCGCCGTCGGCTCGCCTGGTTTGCACGTCGACGATCGCGCCGGGATCTCCGGCCCCGTACAGAACCGATGTCGGCCCACGTAGCACCGTGATGCTGTCGATCGTGTACGGGTCGATACGCCAACTCGCGATGGGTGTTGTATTCGGCGCTTGCAATCCGTCGATGAACAAGGTGGGCGTAAAGCCGCGCAGCACCGCATACAGGTCTGTGCGGCTGTCGGATCCGAACGATGCGAAGCCTGGCACGTAGCGCAGCGCCTGGTTGAGGTCGGTTGCGCCAGTCATTTCGATCTGCTGCTCGGTGACGACGTTGATCGTTTGCGGAACTTCGGTGATCGGCGTGTCGGTCTTCGTGCCGGTCGCGGTGCGTTTGCCGACGAGCCCGACCGACGCCGCGTTCGCCGCGTCTTGCACTTTGATCTCCGACAGCGTGACCTCGGGTTTCACCTTGTCGTTCGCTGATTGTGCCACCTGTGCATACGCATGACCGGCTGTCGCCGCGCAAACCATCCCGTTCACTGCCACTGTGATCGCACGCTGCCTTGCCCCGGTTGTCCATACCATCTTCTGCTGCTCCATTTTCTTGGCAGCCTGCCCGGCCGACCCATTTGTCAAAGAGCGGCAGCCGTCCGGCCGCCGCCTCATTTTTCCGCGGTGAGCGTCGCACGCTTCAGTGGCGTGGCTCTGTTCGTTGAATTGCGCACGAGTGTTTCGGGGATACCGGCCGAAGTTGCACTGGCTTGAAAGCAGCCAGGGCTGCGTTAGCAGGCGCGTGAGCCTTCGTACGTTTCGTGCGGTGCGAGAGCACGAGCCTCGATGGCTGGGAAATCCAACGCTTCGAGGCAATGCCGCATGTCGGTCAGAAACGCGACGCAGGTGGGGTGAGCGTTGGTCATGTTGTCTATCCATCGCTCGATGTCAGTCAGGCGTCCGTTCTTCGCAAGAACGGCCAGTTCCCGGCGATCGCTTTCTGGAGGAACGGCAACGGCGAGCCCGTGTTTGCGTTGTGAGCGAACAGGAATTGAACCGCCAGAAGCGTGCTCTACGATGTTCGACTGCAGCGCATCCTCATCTGCCGCAGATGGAACGATGAGGTCGAAGGTAAACGAGGTGCCGCGATGCGGCGCACTTGACACGCGCAAGTCGCCGCCCATGGTGTTGACAATGCGCTGCGCGATAATCAGGCCAAGTCCCGTGCTGCCGTTCACAGCCTGTATCCGGCGAAAAGCCGCAAAGAGTTTCGACTGCGCTTCGATGTCGATGCCGATGCCGGTATCAGAGACTTCAAAACTCATGTGCCATTGACCGTCCTGCAGGCGCGTGCTCACCGTCATCGTGACGAAGCCGTCACGGGTGAACTTTGACGCGTTCGAGAGCAGGTTGAGCAGTACCTGTTGTAGCCGGCGGCCGTCGATCGTCAGTCGGCGTGGCAACGGCGTCAGTGCCTGATAGTTGAACTGGTTGTTCAACTGCGAGCAGAGGGCGAGCGCGTACTCTGCAATGTCATCGAGAAGTGCAGGCAGGTCGGTTGCGACCGGAGCGATCTCCAACGGCTGCAACTCGGTTTTCGCATACCCGACCAGTTCGTCGATCAGGCCGAGTTGATAGTTCACGCTGCGCTCGATTGCCAGGATCGGCTTAACCTGCTTCGAATCCGCTAGTTCCCGCAGCTGTCTGGCATAACCCGTGATCGTAGCAAGCGGCGCACGGAGGTCATGACTCACGTAGCCCAAGGTTTCGATCAGTTGCTGGTTTTTCTCCTCGGCGTACAGCAATGCTTCGTTCAACTCCAGTGTGCGCTGCGCAACCTGTTCGCGTAGGCGGTCGTGTTCGGTTCTTTGCCAGTCTGCGAGTGCAGTTCTTGCCGCTATTCGCTGCTTTCCGACGTGGTTTATCCACGCTGCAAGCACAATGAGGTTGGTGGCCAAACCAATGATTGCAACGACGGGGTTCGGATGAATGTCGGACTTCAACCAGGCGAGCGCCGTCGGCAAAGAGCCAAGCGTTTCGAGCATGCGCAACGCAAAGCTGAACAGCGAGAAGATCATGACGAGCAGCATGATCCGCGCGGTGGGAGTTGACTGACGCGCGAGGTGTGCGGCAATAATCACCGTGAAAACGCCGAACAGTGCATTGACATACACACCGACTTGCGCGAACACGAATAGATTGCCGAATGCGGCGCCTATCGCTGCGACACACTCAAGCAGCGCAAACCCGAACAGTATGTAGCGTGCGGGCAGGTTGGCTTGTTCACTGCGAGAGATGCGCAAGATGAATACGATGAACAGCAGGACGGCAGTACATCCGAGTACCGTCACACTTCTGGCGCTCCAGCCGGTCGCGAACGGCCACAGATAAATCTTCGTATAGCCGCGATCCGCGGCTTCGAACAGTGCTGTCATGGCGCACAGCGCGGCCAGTACAAGGAACGAAACACTGCGGGAAAAATAAGCGATGAGCAACGCGCACCATGCGAGGGCGAGCGTGCCGCCAATCAATCCGCCGTCCCAGAGCGCTGCGCGCATCTGCAGCGCGTCGTATGCCGCTGCGGAATACAGTTTCGGTTCGAGTGTGAGCGCAGTATCGCTGGCTGCCCGGATGAGAAAGAGGCGCTGTTCACCCGGAGCAAGCGTGAAGTTCATCAACCGATACCGCGCCGCAGAGGGCTGGGGCACTGAGCGAGCGGGATCGATGCCGGCATATGTCCAGTGGTTGCCGGACCGGGACCCGGTGTAAAAGTCTACTGTCAAAAGGCGCGCGTCCGGGAACACGAGCACGAGTGGAAGGGCTGTTGAGCCACTATTGCTCACCGACATGCGCAGCCACCATGCCGAACGGGTGAACCCTGGCGTGAATCGACTCCGCTCCATGGGACGGAAGCCTGGCGCGGACCCCGCGGACAGTGTGAGGATATCGTCCAGGTTCATCTTGCCCGAGACGTCTTCGAATACCTGCAGTTGATCCAGAGTGGGAACTTCTTGTGTCCGCGCGCCCGAGGTGTCGAGACCGATGGCCGACGAATGGGTGGTCCACCAGCTCAGACACAAGAACAATAAGCGAAGCCACCGGGTCGTCGTCATGATGTCGTCACTCTGCCTCGAGGGCGGATGCCACGGTGTCAGCCAGATCCCGGCTGCGAAATTCCTCCCGATAGCTCGACGGTGGCATACCGAATCGTTCGCGAAACGCAGTGGCAAAATTCGCGGCACTGGAAAAGCCGATTTCTTCGGCAATGCTGGCAATGCTCAATGACGTGCTGCTCAACAGCTTTTGTGCGATCCGCAGCCGTTCGTCCCGAAGATGCTCGAAGACTGTCTTGCCGAGGTTGTCCCTAAACGCACGCGACAGTCGTTTTTCATTGGTCCCCACCAGGCGCGCGAGTTGTTCGACCGTCGGCGCGTCGTTCAGCCTCTGCGACAAGTGCCGGACGGCCGCACGAACGATGACGCTGTTGCCCGTGAAGTCCGAGACGGACACTTCCTGATCGGCATACCGGTTGCCGCGTGTTCGGGCGAGGTGAACGCGAATCCGTGCGAGTACCTCGTCTGGCTCGAAAGGCTTCAATACGTAGTCCACGCCCCCGATTTCCAGCCCGTTGATCCGATCCTGAAGGTCTCCGGCAACGGTGAGGAATATGACTGGAATCCCAGAAGTGCGAGGGTCCGCGGCAAGCAGCCGGCAGGCGGCGAATCCATCCATGCGTGGCATCCGGACGTCCATCAGGATCAGATCGGGTGAGATCGCGAGGGCCCGCTGATAAGCCTGTGACCCGTCGAATCCGACGCTGATCCGGCACCCGGCGTTGCGCAGCACGTCGATTAGCAATCGAAGCTGATCCGGCTGGTCGTCTACCAGAAGTAGATGGGCGTCCGTGAGGGCACTGTTTCGGGGCGACATCGTGTAGGCGAAATGAGCTGACGGGTGAACTTCTGATTAACGGCGGCGAATCGCGCGGCTTGAGTTTCGCGAGGATCGGTCGCCATCTTAGTGCCGCGAAGAGTACCAGATTGTTAATTCAATTTAAATCGAGCGGTTTGCGCACGAATAGCAAAAGAATTTTCCCTCCGGCAAAGCATTTCGTCCCTCCGGCAAAACGATTGCCGCAATAACGCTGCACATAATTCCTCGCGGCCTTACACAAAATTGCCAACTAATACATTTGTAAGCATGGGCGCAGTGGCGTGTTTCCGGCGGTAGAGCGGGACGGAGACCGGATATGGATCCTTTCATTGACTATCAGACAAGCGAGAGCGGAACGTAATGAACAAGAGCCGATATAAGTTGATTTGGAATCGTCGAGTTGGCACGCTGGTCGCTGCAGCCGAGACGCAGCGCGGCGTGCAGGGCGAGCCGGGGCAAGCAGAAATGGGTAAGATCGCTATCCCACTGAAATCAAAGGCGGCGCTGGCAGTACTGACGGCAGCGATACTGCTGCCGGTGGGGCAGGCGTACGCAGATAACCTCGCTGTCGGTGGCGAAAACGCTGGTCAGACTGCGACCGTCGGGGGCGCCACGGCGCCCCCCGCGAGCACGGGCGGAGTGTTCCCCGCGGTCGCTGGTGCGGACGGTTCAAGCCAGAATACGGCTGTCGGCATAAATGTTTCGGCGCAAGGCGGTGCCGCGACGGCAGTGGGTGATACGGTCACAGCGAATGGCACGAATGCCACGGCGGTCGGCGCCAATTCGGTCGCAAATGGCACGAGAGCCGTTGCGATCGGCGGCGGGGCGACCACGACGACCGGCGACGCGACTGCAATCGGTGCTCTTGCACACACTACTTCTGAATTTTCAACGGCTGTCGGTACCAATAGTTCGGCCGCTGGCGGAACGGCGCTGGGTTTCCAGGCAAGTGCGAACGCGTCTGACGCTACGGCAGTCGGTGTGGATTCCGTTGCATCGGGGATCGGTAGCGTTGCCGTTTCCCGCGCACAGGCAACTGCCCAGAACGCAATCGCTATTGGCGAGAATGCCTCGGCAATTGCTGTGAATTCCGTAGCAGTCGGCCCGGCGGCGACGGCAAGCAATGTAGGTGCTTTGGCAGTAGGCCAAGGGGCGAACTCGAGCGGCCTCGTCTCAACCGCACTGGGTTTCGCAGCGACGGCAAGCGGCAACAGCGCGACGGCGCTCGGCGACGCAAGCTTGGCGAGCGGGGGATCGGCCATTGCAATTGGTCAGTCGACAACCGCATCCGCCCTCACTTCTGTCGCGGTCGGATTTAGTGCGAAGGCAACATCGGCCGACGCGATTGCGCTGGGCACTGTCGCACAAGCGACAGGCGCCAACTCAATTGCGATTGGTAACGCGGCGGTGGCTTCGACTGCAGACTCGACAGCGCTCGGTTCCGGTGCGGTCACCCGTGCGGCCACGAACGTGAGTAGCGTCACGCTGAACGGCGTCACCTTCGGTGGCTTCGCGGGGGCGGCGCCGACCGGCGTCGTGAGTATTGGCGCGGTCGGTCAGGAACATCAGTTGCAAAATGTCGCCGCCGGTCGAATCAGCGCCACCAGCACGGACGCGGTGAACGGCTCGCAGCTTTTCTCGATCGCTTCGCAGGTTTCGGCGCTCTCGACCAATCTGGCGTCGATCACCACTACGATCGACAAGATCTCGACATCCGGTTCGAATGGCACGGCCACTGACGATACCGGCACCGCAGTGGGCAAAAATTCGGTGGTGTCAGTTCCGAACGGAACCGCCGTGGGCAACGGTGCGAACGTTTCGGGTCAAGACGGTACGGCCATCGGCACGAACGCGACAGTCACGGCTGCACGCGCAACCGCCATCGGCACGAATTCCAAAGTCACGGGGACGGACTCGACTGCCATCGGCACCAACAGCCAAGCCACCGCGAATAATTCGGTTGCCTTGGGTGCAAATTCAGTCGCGGACCGGGACAACACGGTTTCGGTCGGTGCGCCGGGTGCTGAGCGTCAGATCACCAACGTTGCAGACGGTACGGCTCCGACGGACGCCGTCAACGTGCGACAGCTGAACAGCGCGATCAACAGCGTTCGCGATGACATGCAGAAATATCGCCGTGACGCGAGCGCTGGCACAGCGTCCGCAATCGCCATGGCGAATTTGCCGCAAGCTGTATTGCCGGGTGAGAAGGTGGTCGCACTCGCAGGCGGCAACTACGGTGGACAATCCGCAATGGCTGTCGGGCTGTCGGTCGCGACGCAGAAGTGGATGGTGAAAGGCTCCGTCACGACGGGCGTTTCGGGTCACGGTTCCGTGGGGGCGGGTGCCGGCGTCGGCTACCGCTGGTAAATAGCTCGACTGTGTTCCGCTGCTGCCGCCCTTGTGCCGCAGCAGCGGCAGACAGGCAAGGAATAGAGAACCTGCCAGGCCGGCCTCCCGAATGGATTTCTTTTTCCTTCTCCTTAACTGCCTGGCATTTTTTAATGCACGTTGCTACACGCAAATGGCGTTAAAAAAATAGAGAAATAATTGCAGTTTTCCTGAAATGGTTGTCAGGAAATCCTGACCATTTCCGGAGTCGCTAATCGAGTTAATGGAATCCATTTGTCAGGTTTGGAAATAACCGGATATCGTCAAAGGCTTTTTGTAGACAAATGAAAAGACCTATGAGAGAGTTCGCGCGAGCACTCATCTTTCCTTTTATTACACGACTCAAATAAAGGGAGCCGCCACATTCCATGCGAATAGCGCGCCGGCCTTCGTCTCACATAGTGCTCGATGCGTTGCGAGAAAGAAAAAGCGGTACGTGTAGCCGGCGCAAGACGACTTGTCATGCCACGAGCCGGCGAAACGTTGCAAGAGGCTACTGAGGGGACAGTATCGATGAGCATCGCAGTCGGAACAGAGTCGGGCGCTGCCACGGCTAAGCGACCACATCAGCCTGGCCGGCAATTGGTGCTCCGCCATGCGATTGCCTTTCCTTTGCGTCTCCCCTTCGGACCTTCATAAACCAGACATTCGTCAAGCGTCCGGGGAGCCAGTGCTTCGAAAACCGGCGCTCTGATCGATTTTCGATATTTACTTAGTCATGCGAATCGCATTGTCGGCGTGGGAATGCGCTCGTTCTAGGGATTCATGATTCGCCGGCGGTAAGAGGAGTTTGCCGCGGATCCAACGTCAAGGCGACGCGCGCCGAAGCTAGACCAATTAAACACGATAAGTAGGCATCCTGATTATGTGGGGTGCATATCCATGCTCGTACTTGTGAACTTCGAATTTCAATTAACTGGTGAGGCAACGACATGAACAGAGCATATCGGACCATCTGGAACAAGGCGCTAGGCGCCTTCGTAGCCGCGTCGGAGCTGGACACGTCGCGCGGCAAGGGAAAGTCGGGAGCGGCTGCTTCCGTATGCGACGCACGCGGCGGCGAGCGGGATGCCGCGGTGTCGCCCGGTTCGGGACCGCGTGTCGTCACCGTGCTGTTGCTAATGGGTTTTGGGGGATGGGGCGCGCAGGCGCAAGCGCAGTTGAGCTGCGCGTCGGCGCCCTATAACTTCTATAGTGGCAGCACGACGTGCGTGGGCTTGGCGTCCATGGCCTCTGGCGGCGGAGCCACCGCGGTAGGTTATGGCGCCAGCAGTACGGGCATTAATGCCTTGTCCCTTGGCTTTCAGGCCATTGCTAATGGTATCAACGCCATTTACGTGGGGGCGCGCGCTGCTCCGGGCACCGGCGCAACCTCGCAATCGGCGATTGGCATCGGTACGGATGTCACCGCCAGCGGATCGTCGGCTATCGGGATTGGCGTCGATGTCGTCTCGAGCGGGAATGTGTCCACTGCTGTCGGTCCGTTGGCGAAAGCAACCGGGGACAACAGCGTTGCAATGGGTTCGAGTGCCAACGCTGCCGCCTCGGGCGCGGTCGCATTGGGCAGCGGAGCCACCGGCTCCCAGACGAACGGCATAGCCGTTGGCTCGGGAGCCAGCGCCACCGGTGCAAACGCCCTTTATCTGGGCGCGCGCACCGCGGCGGGCACCGGTTCGACCGGAACGGCCTCCATCGCCATCGGCACCGATGTCACCTCGAATGCCGATTATGCGGCGGCGATTGGCTTCCAGGCCGTGGCAAGCGGACCCGCAGCCGTCGGAGTGGGCTATACCGCCGCTGCTTCCGGGACGCATGCTGTCGCTGTCGGTTTCCAGTCCATCGCCAGCGGTCTGAACGCCGTTTATCTCGGACCGCGCTCCGTCGCGGGCACGGGCGCAACGGCGGCGGGCGCGATTGGCGTTGGCACGGACGTGACTGCGTCCGGTCCCTCGTCGCTGGCCGCGGGCACCGTGTCCAAAGCCACGGCGCAGAATGCCGTGGCTTTGGGCGCGGGCGCCGCCGCCTCAGGGCTCAATGCTCTCGGAATGATGAACGGCTCAAAAGCCACCGGTGCCAATTCGATAGCGTTGGGGTCATCCGATACCGTCGCGGAAGGCGGCGCGTCGGCACCGGCGACGGTGGCAGGCGCCGCAGCGTCGGGCATTCGTGCGATTGCGATCGGTTCCGGCGCGAGCTCGGCTGGCTCGTCGTCCATCGCGATAGGCGACTCGGCGCTGACGGGCGCCAACGCAAATGCGCTTGCCATGGGCACCTCCGCAACGGCTAACGCGGCCAATGCTTCCGCCATCGGCAATGCCGCAAGTGCGCTCGCCGCCTCGACGGTTGCGATCGGCGACGGCAGCACAGTCGCTGCCGCAGCCGGCGCGGGTTCGTTCGCCGGCGGCCACAATTCGCAGGTACTCGGCGGGACGGGCGCAGTCGCGCTCGGTCAGGCGCAGACCGCGAGCGGCAACGGCGCGGTCGCGATCGGCGATCCCAATACCGCGACCGGCAATGGCGCGGTCGCCGTGGGCGCGAACAATACCGCCACGGGCGACGGCGCGATAGCGCAGGGCAACGGCAATACCGCCAACGGCCAAGGTGCGGTCGCGCTGGGCAACGCGAGCACCGCGAACGGCGCGAGCGCGCTGGCGTTGGGCGATTCAGCGTCGGCCAACCAGACCCATGCGATTGCACTCGGTGCCGGCGCATCGACCAGCAACGCGAACGACGTCGCATTGGGCGCGGGCAGTACGACCGCGGCGCCCCATACGGGCACTACTGCGCTTTACGGCGGCACCGCGGCCGGCATTGCGAACGCGGCGAATGGCGTGGTGTCGGTCGGCTCCACCGGCAAAGAGCGGCAACTGCAGAACGTGGCGGCCGGTGTCATTTCGGCTGCCAGCACCGACGCGATCAACGGCTCGCAACTGAATACGGTTGTCGCCGGCGTCAATAATCTCGGCGCGTCGACGGCCGGTACGTTGGGCGGCGGCGCCAGCTATAGCGCGACGACCGGCGATATCACCGGCTTTAGCCAGCCGGTCAACACCGTCAGCGCTACCGGAGCAGTAAGCGGACCCAACCCGCAGACGACGGTTGCCGGCGCGTTGACCGCGCTGAATACGAATATCGACAACACCGCCAATATCGCGGTCAAGTACGACGCGGCGGGCGGAACGAAGATCACGCTCGGTGCGACCGGCGGAGCGGGAGCCGGGTCTGCGGTGACTATCACCAACATGGCGCCGGCCGCATTGAATGCCACGAGCACGGATGCGGTGAATGGATCCCAGCTGTTTGCCACCAACCAGCAGGTGTCGACCAATACCACCG
The DNA here is from genome assembly GCF_042680985.1 of Paraburkholderia dipogonis. Classification (NCBI taxonomy): domain Bacteria; kingdom Pseudomonadati; phylum Pseudomonadota; class Betaproteobacteria; order Burkholderiales; family Burkholderiaceae; genus Paraburkholderia; species Paraburkholderia dipogonis. Next base: position 458,650 of record NZ_JBHUFR010000016.1, read on the forward strand.
CGATTGCCAACATCAACAATGGCGGCGGGATCAAATATTTCCACACCAATTCGGTGTTGGCTGACAGTGTCCCCACCGGCACCGACGCAATCGCGGTGGGACCGGTCGCCAATGCGTACGGTAACGGTTCGATCGCCCAGGGCCTGAATGCGGTGGCCGGCGTAAATGGCGCACCCACGACAGCTAACGACATAGCGTTGGGCAACGGGGCTCAAGCCACGGGTGGCGACTCGATCGCTCAGGGCAGCGGGGCAATTGCGAACACGGCCGGCGCCATTGCGATCGGTCAGACGGCAACCGCCACCGGCGGCAAGGCGGTGTCGATCGGCGTGGGCAATACCGCCAGCGGTAACGGCGCGGTCGCCATCGGCGATCCGAACTCGGCGATCGGGACCGGTGCGATAACCATGGGCGCGAACAATACGTCCAACGGCCAGGGCGCGGTGGCGCTCGGCAATGCCAATATCGCAACCGGCCAGGGCGCCGTCGCGCTGGGCAATGCATCGCAAGCGAACAACGCGGGTTCGATCGCGTTCGGCGACGCCGCAACGGTGTCGGCCGCGGCGACGCAAGGCGTGGCGATCGGCTCGGGCGCCGCGGTCACCAACGCCGGTGCTGTAGCTCTGGGTGCGGGAAGCACGACAGCCGCCGCGGTGGGGACGCCAGGCGCGACGATCAATGGGACCGCGTACACGTTTGCCGGCACCACGCCGGCGAGCACGGTCAGCGTCGGCAAAGCGGGCGCCGAACGCACGGTGACGAATGTCGCCGCGGGCCAATTGAACTCGGCCAGTACCGACGCGGTGAACGGCTCGCAGTTGTACGCGACCGATCAGGCCGTCGACGCGCTTGCCACGACGGTGACCGCCAACAAGACGCACTACTACAGCGTCAACGACGGCGGCACGCAAGGCGCCAACTATGCCGACGACGGCGCCACCGGCGTCAACGCGCTGGCCGCGGGTGTCGGCGCTCTGGCTTCAGGCGTGAGCAGCACGGCGTTGGGCAATGGCGCGCAGGCGCTGGCGAACAACGCAACCGCATTCGGACTGCAAGCAACGGCTTCGGTTGTCGGCGGCGTGGCGATCGGCTCGGGATCGGTTTCGGATCGTACGGTTCTGCCCGGAGCGGGATCGATCGCCAACGGCTCCCACGCGATTCCGTTCAATACCTCCGACGAGACATTGCTTGGCGCAGTGTCCGTCGGCAGCAGCACGGCCTACCGGCAGTTGACCAACGTGGCCGACGGCACGCAGGCGCAAGATGCGGTCACCGTCAGGCAACTGGCGGGCGCACTGTCGTCGTTTTCAGTCACGGGCACGAACTATTTCCACGCCAATTCGACGGCGGCCGATTCGCTCGCCGTGGGCGCGGAGTCGATCGCAGTCGGACCGACGACCGTCGTCAACGGCGACAACGGCGTAGGTGTCGGCAACGGGGCGGTGGTCGATGCAACGGCGCCCGGCGGTGTTGCGATCGGCCAGCAATCGCATTCAGCCGCGGCTGACGCAATGGCGCTTGGCAGCGGCGCGGTCGCGAGCGGCGCGCAATCGGTTGCGCAGGGCGCCAACGCGAATGCCGCGAACCAGGGCGGCGTGGCGATCGGCTCCGGCGCGCAAAGCAGCGCTACCGACGCGGTAGCGCTAGGTGCCGGGGCCAGCTCGACGTTCGCCAATAGCGTGGCGCTGGGCAGCGGATCGACAACGGCCGCGGCGGTGGCGACACCGGGCGTCACCATCAACGGCACGGCCTACACCTACGCGGGTACGGCTCCGACCAGCACGGTCAGCGTGGGCAGCGCGGGTCACGAGCGCACGGTGACCAACGTGGCGGCGGGCCAGGTGAGCGGGACCAGCACCGACGCGGTGAACGGTTCGCAGTTGTATGCGACCGATCAGGCAGTCAGCAGTCTGTCCACAGCGGTAACTGCCAACAAGACGCACTACTACAGCGTCAACGACGGCGGTACTCAGAGTGCCAACTACGCCGACGACGGCGCCACCGGCTTCAACTCGCTTGCGGCGGGCGTGGCTGCCAGCGCAACCGGCGCTGGCAGCGCGGCGTTGGGTCAGGGCGCAGTGGCGAACAACGCCAACGCGGTCGCACTCGGCAGCGGTTCGACCACCGCCGCGGCAGTGGCAACGACTGGCGACACGATCAACGGCACGGCCTACACGTACGCGGGGACTGCCCCGACGAGCACCGTGAGCGTGGGCAGCGCGGGTCATGAGCGCACGGTGACCAACGTGGCGGCGGCCCGGGTGAGCGCAACCAGTACCGATGCAGTGAACGGTTCGCAGCTGTACGCGACGGATCAGGCTGTCGACAACCTCGCCGGTGTAGTCACGGCCAGCAAAACGCACTACTACAGCGTCAACGACGGCGGCACGCAGGGTGGCAACTACAACAACAATGGCGCCACGGGCGTCGATGCGCTGGCGGCGGGTGTGGGGGCGACGGCCGTCGGGGCGAGCAGCTTCGCCGGCGGCAACGGCGCTGCCGCGCAAGCGGACAATGCGCTTGCATTGGGCGCGCTGTCGAGCGCGTCGGTGGCTGGCGGAGTCGCGATCGGCTCGGGGTCCGTGTCCAATCGCGCGGTCCTGTCCGGTATCGGTTCAATTGCGAATGGCACCCATGCGATTCCCTTCAACACGTCTGATCAAACCTTGCTCGGCGCCGTGTCTTTCGGCAGCGCGGCCGGCAATACCTATCGCCAGTTGACCAACGTCGCGGACGGCACGCAGGCCCAGGACGCGGTCACGATCAGACAGCTTGCGGGCGCGCTCTCGTCGTTCGCTGTTTCCGGGCAGATGTACTTTCACGCGAATTCGACGGCGGCGGATTCGCTGGCGGTCGGCGCGCAGTCGATTGCCGTCGGACCGACCACCGTGGTCAACGGTGACAACGGCGTGGGCATCGGCAACGGCGCCGTCGTCGATGCCACGGCACCTGGCGGCGTCGCGATCGGCGAGAGCTCGAACGCGGCACAGGCCGATGCGATTGCGCTCGGCAGCGGCTCGGTCGCAAGTGGTGCGCAGTCGATCGCACAAGGCGCGAACGCAAAGGCCGCCAACGCGGGCGGCATTGCTATCGGCTCGGGGGCGCAAAGCAGCGCCATCGATGCGGTCGCGATGGGCCCGGGCGCGAGCGCGACAATGGCAAACAGCGTTGCGCTGGGCGCGGGATCGGTGACGACGATTGGCGCGTTGAGCAATTACATCGCGTATGGATTGAGCAGTCCGCAGTCGTCCGCGGGTGAGGTCAATATCGGCAATCGGCAGATCACCGGTGTGGCTGCCGGCAAGGCCGGAACCGATGCGGTGAACGTCTCGCAACTGGACGCGGTGTCGACCCGACTGACCACGCTGATCGACCAGCGGACCACCAACAACGGCGGCAGCTTCTCGTCCTCGCCCGGCACGCCGACGCCACCGTCGTCCACGGGTTCGAATTCGTCGGCGGGCGGCCAGGGCGCATCGGCATCCGCGTCGAATAGCACGGCGGTGGGCAACAGTTCGCAAGCCAGCGCGACGGGCGCGACCGCTGTCGGGGTTGGCGCGGCCGCGAGTGGGAATAACTCGGTGGCGCTGGGTTCCAATAGCACGGACGGAGGCCGCAGCAACGTGGTGTCCGTCGGCTCGCTTAACGATACGCGGCAGGTGGCGAATGTAGCCGCGGGAACGCAGGGGACGGACGCCGTCAACGTGGACCAGCTCAATGCCGGGCTCGCGCAGGCCAACGCGTATACCGACCAACGCGTGGACCAGTTGCAATCGGGCATCAACTCGGTCGCGCGCAATGCCTACTCCGGCATCGCCGCGGCGACCGCATTGACGATGATTCCGGAAGTCGACAAGGACAAGACGTTGTCATTCGGTATCGGCACAGCGGGCTTCCGTGGGTATCAGGCCGTGGCGCTGGGCGGAACCGCGCGTCTCACCGAGAACATCAAGATGAAAGCCGGCGTCGGCATGAGCCCTGGCGGCACAACCTTCGGAATGGGCGCGGCCATGCAATGGTAGTGCGCGGACGCCTTCGCTCAAGCGCGGACAACGTGATCGCGCGCCGCACCGGGCGTGCGAAAAATAATATGGAGAACACAATGAAGCAGATTTCCGGATGGAGTTTGTCACTGAGCCTGATTTTTCTTGCGGGATGTTCGAGTGCTTCCGGGCCGACGTTTAACGCCTATACGATCACGGCCGCGGACGGCGCGCGGCTTCATCAGGTCGAATGTCATGGAATATTCGAAGGACCGGCTACCTGTATGAAAGTGGCCCAGAGGATTTGTCAGGGAGAGCCGGTTCGGCCTGTGCAGAAAGTCGGACGCCTCCTGCCGGACAATGACCAGGCCGATGTCACGCGGCGGCTCACATTCGCGTGTGGTGACGCGCCGGATACCGCGGCTTCTGCGGACTCGCAGCAGGCCGCACCTGTGGCGCAAACGGTCGATGAATTCGTGCTGCAAAGCGATGCCCTGTTTGCTTTCGGACAGTCGAGCCGCGCTTCGATCTTACCGGGCGGAGCGGCTGCTCTTGACCGGGTCATCGCGCGTATCAGGCAGAGTCGCGGCGTTCAGTTCATTTCTGTCGTAGGTCACACCGACCGTCTTGGGCCTGAAACGGTCAACTACCCGTTGTCCCTCGCGCGTGCCCAGACAGTGAGGGAGTACATGATTGATCATGGACTGGACGGTGAGTTGATTCACGCAACGGGGGTGGGCTCCCGCAATGCAACGACGCAATGTCCGGACGGCGGCGGCAAGTCGCTCATCGCGTGCTTGCAACCGGACAGGCGGGTTTCCGTTGAAGTTCGCGCAGAGTGAGATAGCCCGGCGCCGAACGAACTCGCGATGACCGGGCGAACGCTACACTGCGTATTTTCGCCGACAACTTTGCCCGGAGGATGCGCATGGACCGCATGGCGACGATGGAAACTTTCGTGACGGTGGTCGATGCGGGTTCATTCTCTGCCGCCGCCCGTCGCCTGAAACTAGGTCAGCCGGCTGTCTCAAAGGCGGTCGCCCAATTGGAGGAACGTCTGGGCGCCCGCTTGCTATTGCGATCGACACGCGGTCTGGCGCCGACGGCTGCCGGGCAGCGGTTTTACGAGCACGCACTTAGAGCCATCCATGAGGCAGATCAAGCCGAACAGGCAGTGCGCGAGTCGTCCGATGGCTTGTCGGGGCAACTGCGCATAGGCGCGGCCGTGACCTTCGCCCGGCTGCACGTTTTGCCGGCGCTAAAGTCTTTCCTCGATCAACACCCCAATCTGAGCATCGACATCGTGCTCGACGACCGGTCCGTCGATTTGCTCGAAGAGGGCGTCGATGTCGCATTGCGTATGGGCACGCTGGACGACTCGAGCATGACCGCGCGTCGCATCGCGAACGGACGGCGGCTCGTAGTCGGCACGCCGTCATATTTCGCGCAAGCCGGACTTCCGCAAACACCTCTCGACCTCAGCCGGCATCAGGCGGTCGTCTATTCGTTGCGAGGCGGCGGTGAATCGTGGTTGTTCAGCCGCGATGACGGATCGGATTCAACCGTGATGTTGTCCGGCCGAATCAGCGTGAACGCAGCTGAAGGCATGCGCACGGCAGTGCTCGCTCACATGGGCCTTGCTGTCGCATCGGAATGGATGTTCGCACCTGAACTCGCGAATGGCACGGTGCAGGCCGTCCTGACTGACTGGACCTTGCCGACCATCGACGTGTGGGCAGTTTTTCCCGCCGGGCGTATGGCGACAACGAAAGCGCGGGCCTTCGTCGCGTTCGTCGCGCACATTCTCAATGAGGACGCATCCAGCGACAAGCCAATCGCCTAGCCCCAGTGCAGCCGGGTTCGATTGGCCTCGATCCGCTCCCTTGCCGCGGGAATAGGAGCTATTCCCCGGCCACGACTACCGTACGACGCCACCTGAGCGGAGGATACGCATCAACCAATGCATTGAAGATTGGCTCTGATACAGCGGTCTCTTTTGGCAGTTCATGCCGGAGGACCGATTCAAAACCTACCCGTTGAGGAAAACCATGACTCAAGCTCTGAAAGGCAAACTCGCCCTCGTTACCGGCGCTTCGCGCGGAATCGGTGCAGCCATTGCGGCACGTCTTGCGCGCGATGGTGCATCCGTCATCGTTCACTATGCGTCGAGTGCGCAACGCGCCGAAGCAGTCGTCAAGGAGATCCGCGATGCCGGCGGCGAGGCTGAAGCCGTGGGCGCCAACCTGTCGAAACCGGAAGGCGTCAGAAGCCTCATCGACTCGCTGAACGGCGCGTTCGGCGGCCGTTTCGAAGGGCGGCTAGACATCCTTGTCAACAACGCGGGCACGGTCGAATACGGGCCATTTCTCGATTCTTCGGAGAGCTCATACGACACGCACTTCAACCTGAATGTTCGTGCGCCGATCGAACTGGCAAAAGACGCGGCGGCGCGCATGGTCGCGGCGGGCTGGGGGCGCATCATCAACGTCGGCTCGGCCTTTGGCGAAGCCGCGCCACTGCCTGGCGTGACGCTCTATATCGCGTCGAAGTTCGCTCTCAGAGGCTTCACCCGCGGGCTCTCGCGTGAACTCGGCAAATACGGCGTGACCGTGAATGCTGTTCAGCCCGGTCCGATCGATACAGAACTTGCTCCGCAGCCCGGCACGGAAGATCACGCGACGATGACAAAGCTCGCGAGCGTCGGCCGTTTCGGCAAACCGGCGGAAATCGCTGCGGCCGTCGCCTATCTCGCCAGCCCCGAGGCAGGCTACACGACCGGCGAAAGCCTGACGGTCGACGGTGGATGGATTGCCTGAGGCGGGCCAGGAAAATCTGCAAGATTGCCGATCAGCGGGAAGAACTGCGCGTGGCACGTCTCGACCACTCGAGTGCTTTCTCGCTGCCTAGCGCCGCTGCGGCCCCAACATCCGGGTCAGCGCACGCGCCAGTTCTTTCACGACCGGGTCAGCGGTCGGGCGATGCAGGAGGGCGATATCCATGGTCTTGATCGGCGGAAGCCCGCTTTTCGGCGTCAAGACGACGTGTTCCGCCGTGACGGCGCGCGCGGGCAGGAGGCTGACGCCGAGACCGTCCGCAACCGCGGCCTGGATGCCGCTCAAACTCGAACTGATGAAACTGAGCCGCCAGCGGCGCCCGAGTGCTTCGATCGTGTTGATCATGTCGTCGCGATAAAGGCCGCGCGGCGGAAACGCGACGAGCGGAACGGGATCGAGCTGGATAGAAGGGTTCTTTACGCTGTCGATCCACCTCAATTGCTCGGGCCAGGTCGCGACGGCTTCACGGCTGTTACGCCGCTGTTTGACGATGGCAAGGTCGAGGTCGCCGCGATCGAAGCTAGCGCTCAAGTCGCGGCTCAAGCCACTGGTGACTTCCAGTTTCACTTGCGGATGCTTGCGGTTGAACGTGGCGAGCACATGCGTCGTCGGTCCGCCAACGAAGTCTTCCGGCACGCCGAACCGGACAGTCAGCCCCACGGTCGCGCCCGACAGCGCTTCGATCATTTCATCGTTGAGCGCGAGCATTCGGCGTGCGTATCCAAGCAGCGTTTCGCCGGCATCGGTTGGACGCACATCCCGGCTTCCGCGATCGAGAAGTTTATGCCCGGCCATGTCCTCCAGCCGCCGCACTTTCTGGCTAACCGTGGACTGGGTGGAGTGGAGCCGCGCGGACGCGGCGGTGAATGTGCCGCAGTCGGCGACCATGACGATCGCCTTGAGCAGATCCAGATCGAACAGCGGCCTACGCGTTTTTGCACTGTTTGCCATCGAGCTATCTGATTTCCGAATGTCCTCGCCGACTTGTATCACGCATGGGGCAGGCCGGCAATATTGCACCGCCCCAACGAACCGCAAGCCTACGTTTCGTTTACGGGGCATCCGTAAGGTAACCAAAGAATAGAAACGTGTTCTCGCCGCTATTCGATTTCCAACTGGCTATCAGTGGAACATTTCATTTTTGAATGCGAGGTTGTCTAGATAACATCGGTGAGTGGCGATGCGGTGCATCGACCCAACCCCAGCTTCTGATCGAGCGTTCACGTCCTTCGCGCAAGGTTCATATGAAACTCCGACTCCTCCTCGCCGCGCTGCCATTCATTGGCATGTACTCGGGCGGCACGCTCGCGGAGCATCTGCCGATGCTCTTCGGGATGCCGTTCCTGCTGTCATGGAACCTGATCTGGATGGCCGGCACGGCTGCCGTTCTCGCTTTCATCCTTTACCTCGACACCCGCGATGAAGCGATGAATGCCGCCAACCCGAACGGAGGCCGGCAATGAACGTGGCGCTAATCATCATCATCCTGTTCGCCGCGTTTGCACTGGGGATCGGACTGTTCGCCCGCCGCGGCAAGAAGCTGAGTCTCGAACAATGGGCAGTCGGCGGCCGCGGCTTCGGTTCGCTGCTTACCTTCCTGCTGATGGCCGGTGAAGCATTCTCGACTTTCACGTTTCTCGGCGCGAGCGGCTGGACCTACAGTAAAGGCATTCCTGCTTTCTACATTCTGTCGTACGGCTGCCTCGCGTACGTGATCGGCTACTGGATGCTGCCCGCCATCTGGCGCTATTCGAAAGAACGCGATCTGGTCTCGTTCGCCGACTATTTCGCGTCGCGCTACGAGAGCCGTAGCATTGGCGTGCTCGTATCCATCGTCGCCGTCTTCGCGATGGTATCGCTGCTGATCATCCAGTTGCGCGGGCTCGGCATCATCGTGTCGGAGATGTCGTACGGCACGATCCCGCCGGCCGTCGCGATCTGGATCAGCGCGATTCTGATGACGGTGTACATGACCGTGTCGGGTATTCACGGCTCCGCGAGCATCGCGGTGGTGAAGGACGTGCTGATCCTCGGGCTAGCCATTTTCCTCGGCCTCTATCTGCCGCTGCACTATTACGGCGGCATCGGCGCCATGTTCACGCGCATCAACGAGGTGCATCCCGAGCTGCTGCGAATGCCTGAACACGGCTTCAACCTGAGCTGGTACAACTCGACGATCCTGCTGACTTCTCTCGGCTACTACCTGTACCCGCACGGCTTTACGGCCGTCTATGTGGCCCGCGACGCGAAGGCGCTGCGCCGCAACGTGGTGATGATGCCGATCTATCAGGTGCTGATCGCCTTCCTGTTTCTCGTCGGCTTTGCCGCCACCCTGACGGTTCACGGGCTCGAGGGCGCGCAAACCGATCTGGCGCTGCTTCGTCTCGTCAAGCAGACGTTCGCGCCGTGGTTCGTCGGCATTGTGGGCGGCGCCGGGCTGCTCACCGCGCTCGTGCCGGGTTCGCTGATCATGCTCAACGCGTCGACGACGATCGCGCGCAACATCTATCGCGAAGGCTTCGCGCCGCGCGCCACGGAGCAGCAGGTCGCTCGCGTTGCTCGCATCGCGCTGCCGCTGTTCACGCTGGTGGTGGTCTACTTCACGCTGGTCGGCGGGGCCACCTTCGTTACGCTGGCGATCTTTTCGTCGAGCCTGCTCACGCAACTGCTTCCAATGCTCGCTTCGAGTTTCCTGAAACGCCCGTTCGGCACCCGCGAGGCCGCATTCGGAGGGATTGTCGCTGGCGCTAGCGTGCTAGCGCTCGTAAGCTGGCGGGGCGTGACCCTTGCGTCCCTGTTCCCCGGCGCACCGGCCACGTTGACGTCCATTAATCCCGGACTCGTGGCGCTATTCGCAAACGCGGGGGTTTTCATCGCGATCAGCGCCGTGCAGCGCGCAGTGCGGGCCCGTATGGCTACTTCAATCGAATCGACATGACTTCTTCTCATTCTTCTCTCGTCATTTCCAATGTGCGGCTGGCCGACGGCCAGACCGTGGTTGTGTCGATCGCCGACGGCCGCATCGCCGCTCTCGGCCCGGACCTCGCGCCGCGACCGGGCGCCGTTGTGGAAGACGGCGGCGGCGCGTTGCTGCTGCCTGGTTTCGTCGAAGGGCACACGCATATCGACAAAACCAACTGGGGCAGGCCGTGGTATCGCAACGAGGTCGGCGCGACGCTGCTCGACCGGATCAACAATGAGCGGCGCTGGCGCAAGGAGTCGGGTCACGACGCGGGCACGCAGTCGCTCGCGCTTGCGCGTGCCTTCGTGCAGGCGGGCACCACGCGCCTGCGTACACATGTGGACGTCGATACCGACGCGGGTTCGCGCTACCTCGAAGGTGTGCTGCAGACCCGGCAGACGATGCGCGACATGCTCGACATACAGATCGTGGCGTTTCCGCAGTCGGGCGTTTTGGGCCGTCCGGGAACGGATGAACTGTTGGAGCGCGCGCTCGCCGACGGCGCGGACGTGCTCGGCGCACTCGATCCGGCCTTGATCGACGGCGATCCGGTCGCGTCGCTGAATCTGACGTTCGCGCTCGCCGAGCGTTATCGCAAGCCGATCGATATCCATCTGCACGAGCCCGGCGAGGTCGGCGCGTTCAGCCTCAAACTGCTGCTCGATCGTGTCGAGGCGCTGGGCATGCATGGGCAGGTCGTGGTCAGCCACGGGTTCTGTCTGGGTGCATTGCCGGAGCGCGAACGCGACGTGCTGCTCGAACGGATTGCGCGTCTGAATGTGGCCCTCCTGACCTCGGCGCCGCCGTCACGTCCGGTTCCGCCATTGAAGCTCTGCCGGGAAAAAGGCATCACTATCTTTGGCGGCAACGACGGCATTCGCGATACCTGGTCGCCGTATGGCTCGCCCGACATGCTCGAACGCGCGATGTTGATCGGCCTGCGCTACGACATGCGCCGCGACGACGAACTGGCCATCGCATTCGACTGCGTCAGTGCAGCGGCGGCGCGCGGCTGCGGCTTTCACGACTACGGGCTGCATGCCGGCGCGAGGGCGGACCTCGTGCTGGTCGACGCGGAGACCGTCGCGCAAGCGGTGGTCGGCCGGCCCAGGCGCAAGCTGGTGGTGGCCAACGGGCGCATCGTCGCGCGCAATGGTGAACTGGTCGCGGCGGCGTAAGGTGACGGCTTCAGAAGGACGATGCACACGGAGAGGATTCGCGTATGGACAATCGTGAACGGGTCGATGTACTGATCAAAAACGGCTGTGTGATCACTGTCGATTCGCAGCGTCGTGTGATTGAAGATGGCGCAGTCGCGGTGAAGGGCGAGCGCATCGTCGCGGTCGGCGAGACGTCGGCGCTTGCGTCGCAATACTGCGCGGAGCGCGTGATCGACGCGCGCCGCAAGGCCGTGCTGCCTGGGTTGATCGATGCGCACGCGCACGCCGGCCATGCGATGCTCAGAACCATCGGCGGCGCGGACGGCGATGCGTGGACCGATGCGTGCGAGACGATTTACACGCGAGCGTCCGACGAAACATTCTGGGAAGTGGAGTCGCACCTGACGGCGCTCGAGCGTCTGAAGGCCGGCGTGACGACCGGCGTGTCTCTGCTTGGCGGAGGGAATTCGATCATGCGCGTCGATGATCCGGTGTACGCGCGGCGTCATTGCGACGCGGTGGTCAGAACCGGTACGCGCTCGATCGTGGCGGTCGGTCCGTCGCGTCCGCCCGCGCCGCGTGCCTATACCCGCTATACAGCGGACGGCAGCGTAACGCGGGACGTCGATTTCGACACCATGTATGAGGTTTGCAAAGAAATCGTCGACACGTGTCACGGCGACGCGAGTGGTCGCATCGGCATTGCGCTGACCTTGCCCGTTTATGCACCGGAGCACTACCCTGAGCAGGCCGCGTACGAGCAGGAATTTCGCGCGCAGGCCGGGCAGTACATGGCGCTTGCCCGCGAACGCGGGCTGCGCTTCACCCAGGACGGACATCGGGCCGGTACGCTCGCCTTCGCCCATCGCGAGCTGGGACTGCTGAACGAAACATCGTTCATGTCACACGCAATCGATTTGACGGACGACGACATCGCGGCCTGCGTCGAGACCGGTGCGTCGATCGTGCACAATCCCAGCGCGATCATGTCGATCATCGGACGCTGTCCGGTGCCGGAGTTGATCGACGCCGGGGTCAACGTGGCGATTGCCTCGGACGGCGCGGCCCCCGATCGCGGCTACGACATGTTCCGCCATATGTGGCAATGCATGCATTACCATCGCCGCCATTTCCGCGACCCGGACGTGCTGCCGCACGGCAAGGTTCTCGAAATGGTGACCATCGACGCCGCGCAGGCGCTGTCACTAGATGACAGCCTGGGGTCGCTCGAAGCCGGCAAGCTGGCCGACATCATTCTCGTCGACCTGTTCAAGCCGCACATGATGCCGATGAACATGCCGGTGTATCGCGTCACCTGCTTCGCCAATGCCGGCGACGTGTGCATGACGATGGTCGGCGGCAAGATCCTGATGGAGGAGGGCCGCGTGTCGACAGTCGATGAAGGCGAGATACTGGAGCGCGTCACCGCGGCCGCGGAACAGATGCTCGAGCGCAGCGGCTTGCGTCACCTGCTCGACACGCCGTCGACGCTTTGGCAGCGTAGCCATTACTAGCGTGCGCCGTTGTGCGCCGCTCTGCGTGAAGCGCTGGGGCCGGTTACGATCACTGGGCTATCGAATTCACATGACTTTGATCCCGGCTTCGACTGAGGGTTACTCGCGGCTCTTGACCTTTCCGCGCGCACGAAAACGAATTCTTTTCAAACCCTCACGAGCAGTTTGCCGATGTTGCCGCCTTCGAACAGGCTATTCAGCGCAGCAGGCAGTCGTTCGAATCCATCGACGAAAGTCTCCTTGAATACGATCTCACCGCTCTTAACCCAGGGCGCCACTTGCGCCACCATTTCGTCCATACGATTGGTGTAGTCTCTGGCCAGCACGCCCTGGATGGTGGCGCGCTGAAAGAGCATGTGCTGTAAAAATCGTGGGCCGACGTCCGGCGTGTCCAAACCACCGTCGTATTGACTGATCGCTCCGCAAATCACGATGCGGGCCCGGCGCTTGATAAGCGGGATCACGGCATCCGTGATCGGGCCGCCGACGTTGTCGAAATAAACGTCCACCCCGCCTGTGGCCTCGATCAGCGCGCTCGTCAAGTCTTCGTGCGTCTTGTGTTCCCGATAATCGACCGCGCGATCCAGCTTCAGTTCGTCGAGCAGGAATCGGCATTTGTCTGGACCACCGGCAATGCCCACGACCTTGCAGCCCGCCTTTTTCCCGAACTGTGCAACCAGCGAGCCGACCGCCCCGGCCGCGCCGGAAACAACCAGAGTGTCGCCAGGGCGCGGCCGGCCGGCTTCCATGAGACCAAACCACGCGATACGCCCCGGCATGCCGAGCACACCGAGTGCTGTGGAAACCGGCGCGCTTGCCGGATCGAGCTTGGTCAGTTCGCTCTGATGGCACCGCGCATATAGCTGCCAGCCCGAATAAGCCGACACCCAGTCGCCCTTGGCGAACAGCGGGCTGGCCGACTCGACTACTTCGCCCACGATACCGGAGCGTTGCACGATGCCGAGGGGATGCGGCACGTCATACGTATTGCGCTCGTGCTGCTGGATGCGAATGTACGGGTCCACGCTGATATACCGCGCGCGGACGATCACTTCGTTCTCTGCCAACGGTCCCGGGATTTCGCTTTCACGAAGCTCGTAGTGTTCCGATCCGACGCGACTCGTGGGACGTTTTACATAGAACCATTGGCGATTCGAATAGGGTGCGTTCATGGATTGGATTTCCGGAGCGAATTGCGATGCCGTGGGGACGAATCACTTGAGTCGCACGAAGCCGTTGCGATGTGGGTATGACGGATTCAGCGAGGCGAGACATTCGTGCGCCGATATTTTAGTTTTATGGACAGCCGCCGTCTAATCATAATTTGTCCGGCTTGGCAGTAGTTTTTCTACTGCTTTGTCGCGATCGCCTGGCTGTTGTCGCTGCTTTTGGTTCATATTGAGCCTGCGTGATCAGCCAGTCTCGCATTGCCCGAATAGTCTCCGAGTCGCGCCGGTCCTCGGGATAGACGACGTAATAGCCGAGTGAGAGATGCAACGCGAAATCGAAGAGGCGGCACAGTCGGCCGGCGGCGAGATCCCGTTCCACGAGTTGCTCGCTGGTCAGAGCGACGCCTTGGCCCGATATCGCGGCATCGATTGCAAGGGAGGACTGGCTGAATCGAGGACCCTTACTCGCATCGACATGTCCTCCCTCGTTCAGCGCTTCGAGAAATTCGGGCCACAGGTTATGCGAATCATGCAGCAAGACGTGACGCTTCAGATCGGACGGCTTTTTCAGTGGTCGTCTCGCGTCGGCCAATGAAGGGCTGCAGACCGCGTAGATATCGACCGGAAAGAGTGGATCGGCAGCTAGTCCCTTACCGAAAGGCGGCTTGCCGTGGCGGATCGCAATATCGACACCGTCGCCCTTAAAAGTCGAGAGTTGTTGATCCGCGATTACGCGCACTTCAATGGATGGATGGGCGTCCGTAAACATCGCCAGCCGTGGGATGAGCCATTTCGACGCAAATGAAGGCGTCGTGCTGACCGTCAAACTCGATGCCCGGTGCGTGAGCGCTTCTGTTGCGTTCGCGATGATCGTCAGCGCGCGCTGCACCGATGAGAAGTAAATCGAACCATTCACAGTTAGCGCGAGCCCGCGTGGTAGGCGATCGAACAACTGATGTCCAAGAACAACTTCGAGATTGCGCACCTGTTGAGCAATCGCACCCTGAGTGACACCTATTTCCTCTGCAGCGACACGAAAGTTGAGATGACGAGCGGCGGCTTCGAATGCCCGCAACGCGTTGAGAGGGGGAAGGCGCGACATCTTGGTTGGGGACGGCATACAGAGGAAAACTACAGTCTTGGAGTAAGCGGTGATTCGACGCGATCGGCGCCTGGACGCGCTAAGTTAGCACATCGTGGTCCCGAACGTTGCTATTGCAATACCGAAACACATAGTTTCGCCAGCCGTTCGTCGAGCGAGCGGCCCTGAACGTCGATCTGGGCGCTGTGGAACTGGCTGAGTTGGGTCGACGGCTTATCGTATTCGATCGTCGTACCGCCCTGTGCGTTTTCGTAGACCATGATACGCAATGGCGCGTACAGTCCCGCCGCCATATTGACGCTGGTCATTTCGGTCGCGGTGAGAATATTGCCGGTGAAATACTCGGTGCCGTTCCTGCGCTGTCCTTTCAGCACGAGCCAGTCTCCGTGCAGACCAATGTAATGAATCACAAGACCGTCGTTGCCGGCGGCTTTCTGAAGGGCGGCACGCAATTCGCCGACCTTGTCCTGCTTCAGTAGCGTGCGGATATGATCGTCGAGTCGGCCGAGACGGCTCTCCAGATCCTGTTTGACGGCAGCGTAGGGTTTGCTGGAAGAGACGGTCACGTGATCGATAATCGTCTTTGTTTCCGATACCTCGACGGTCGCCGCGACCGCTTGCGTACAGAACACGTTCATGCTGATCGCGGCAGTCGCCGCCATAGACAATGCAACTCGTGAAGCAGTAGTACGTAAGTTAATCACTGTTGTCTCCTTGTTGGACAAATAGGTAGAGTGAGTGCGTTTTCTCGCGTCAGTGTTCCGACGCGGCTTCCGCGCCAAGGCCGCTTAGCATTCGAAGTTGCTGGGCGTCAAAGGAAGCGTCGGCGGCATTCTGGCGGGTCGTGACCGATCCGATCCAGCCCGCGATGAAGCCCACCGGAATGCTGAACAGACCGGGATTCGAGAGCCAGAAAGGCGGAGCGGAATCCTTGAAGATGATGCCTTTCGCGCCAATGACGGCCGGCCCCAGCAGTACGAGCCCAATCGAGGAAAGGGTGCCGGCGAGCACCGCGGCTACAGCGCCGCGATCCGTGAAACGCCGCCAGTACATCGAGAAGAGAATGACGGGCAAGTTTGCGCTGGCCGCAATGGCGAACGCGAGCCCTACGAGAAACGCGACATTGAACGTCTTGACGAGCAGCGCGAGCCCCATCGCGGCGATACCAAAGACTATCGTGGCGATCTTCGCGATCACGACCTGCCGGCGCTCCTTGTCGCGAGACGCCGAGAAGAGCTGGCCGAAGATGTCGTGAGAGATGGTCGAGGCCGAAGAAATCATGATGCCGGAGACGACCGCAAGGATTGTCGCGAAAGCAATGGCCGACACGCAGGCGAGCAGAAGTTCGCCGCCGGCAGAACCCGCACCCCCGCCGAGTGTCGTGGCGAGTAGCGTAATGGCGCTATTTCCCGAACTATGTGTGGCGAGAATCGCCGCAGGTCCTACGATTGCGGCGGCGGAAAATCCGAGCACGATCATCATTACCGCAAAAGACGTCATCACGATCAGGCCGATTTTCGCGGACTTTCGCGCCGCGACGGCGGACGGCACCGTGTAAAACCGGGTCATGACGTGCGGCAGTCCTGCTGTGCCCAACGCCAGGGCGAGCGTGAGCGATAGCGTATCCAGCGGATCCTTGAAGTAGCCGCCCGGCACGAAGTACTGCGCCGGATGCAACGACGAGAGGCGTGCCTTATTGAACAGCGCACCCACGTCGAAGGAAAAATGCGCGAGAGCGAGCAGCACGAGCACCGCGCCGGCAGTCCAGACGAGCACGGCCTTGACGATCTGCACGTAAGTCGCGGCCACCATTCCGCCGAACAGTACATACGCGATCATGAGTATGCCGATCAGCACGATTGCGGCGTTGGTGCCGATCGGTAGTAGCAGACTCGCCAGTGCGCCGCCGCCGACGAGTTGCGCGAGTAGATAGGCTAACGAAATGATCAGCGAAGAAACCGATGTGGCTGCTCGCACGCCGCGGCTGCGCAAACGCAGTGCGACCACATCGGAAAGGGTGTATTTGCCGCAGTTTCTGACCGGTTCGGCGACGATCAGCATGATCATGATCCATCCGGCGATAAAGCCGACCTGATACACGATGCCGTCGAATCCGAACAGTGAAACGAGTCCCGTCACACCGAGAAACGAGCCGGCGGACATAAAGTCTCCCGCCAGCGCGAGGCCGTTCTGAAACGGCGACAGATTGCGGCCGGCTACGAAAAATCCGGAGGTTCCGCGCGATCGGCGAGCGCTCCATCCGGTGAGAATGAGGCTGAGTCCGATAAATCCCACGAAAGCGATGATTCGAAGCCCGCCGTGACTGATCAGATTATTCATGGCGATCACCGTTCAATTGTGCAAACGCGCTGTGAAGCAGTTCGGCCGCTTTCGGGTCGTAGACTCGCTCTGCCCATGCGCAGTAGCCCCAGAAGGTAGCGATCGTTAGCGCGAATTGAACGACTACCGCGAGCAGCCCAAGATTGAGCTCGCCGTAGACGGATAGGGACATCGCGCCAGGAAACTCCAGTACTGCGATCAACAGGCCGAAATAGATTCCCAGTGAGGCATAAAGCAATGACCACACGAAGCGGTTCCGGAACTTTGCGAGCGCTCGCGTCTTCTCTTCGAGAGACAAGCCGGATGATCTGACTTTTGTCACGTTTTGCCTCTCGAACTCCGCGTTGATTGATTCCATCGATTGCATGTCGGGTCTCCTCCGTGATGGTGTTCATGACAGACAGCTGAAGCGGCGAATCGCTAGCGCTTTGCCGGCAAAACTTCTCCGCGGCTCTCTCCAAAGCCGATTCGAGCAAAGCCTGCTTTCTCACAGTGGCCGCGCAGAATAATGGCGTCGCCATCCTCTACGTACCCGCGCTTTTCGCCGGTATTCAGCGTGGCCGGTTCGCTTGCGTTGCGTGCAAGTTCCATCAGCGCGCCTGCTTCCGATTTCTCCGGACCCGAAATGGTGCCGCTGCCAAGCAGGTCTCCTGCGCGCAGATTGCAGCCGCCCACGGCGTGATGCGCGACCATCTGAGCGATGCTCCAGTACTGATGTCTGAAACTCGTGCGTGAGAGTTGCGCGGCCGGGAGATTCCCGGCTCTATGGCGAGAAGTTTCTATGCAGACTTCCAGCTGGATATCGATCGCGCCCGTCGTGCTATTGCGGTCGGAATCCAGATAAGGCAGCGGCTTTCCGTCGGTGTGCGGACGGGGCAGAGGTAGCCTGAACGGCGCCAGCGCCTCCATGGTCACGATCCACGGCGAGATCGTGGTGGCAAAATTCTTGGCCAGAAACGGCCCTAGCGGCTGCATTTCCCACGCCTGAATATCGCGAGCGGACCAGTCGTTGAGCAGACATAGCCCGAATACATGACTGTCGGCATGATCCAGATCGATCGGCTCGCCAGCCGCATTGCCTTGCCCAATGTAAATGCCGAGTTCGAGTTCGTAGTCCAGCTTGCGCGACGGCGAGAAGATTGGTGCATCTTCGCCTGGAAGCATGATTTGGCCCGCGGGGCGCCGGAACCGCTGGCCACTGAGCCCGATGCTAGAAACCCGGCCGTGGTACGCAATGGGGATCGATTTGAAGTTGGCGCCCACGCCGCTCAGGCCGAGTAGCTTGCTGATGTTGGTCGCGTGATGAATCGACGTATAGAAATCCGTGTAATCGCCGATCTGCGCAGGCAGGCCGTATTCCATTTCCGATTGCGGGATCAGACACGCCTCGAGCGCCGCGCGATCGTCCGAGGGGGCTCGCTCGTGGAGCGCTGCAAATAGCGCGTGTCGTACAGCGCGCCATGCGGACGGACCCATCGAGAAGAACTCGTTGAGCACGGGCTGAGCGCACGCCTGCGCAGCCTGGCCCGCAATGCCATTGAGACTGGCACGAGACGCCCAGGCCGCCATGTCGATCACCTGGTCGCCGATTGCGACCGCACCGCGGAACGCCTCATCGGAATGCTTTCTGCGGAAAACCGAAAACGGCAAGTTCTGGATTGGAAAGTCACACGCCGGTGCATTGGCGGACTCGACCCAACTGCGCGCAGCGGGATCATGCGTCTGATTCAGTGTGTGTTGCATGTTCGTCTCGATTCATTCGGTTAAAGCGCGAGCCGCTCGCGTCATGGCGGCGACGGTC
Organism: Paraburkholderia dipogonis; assembly: GCF_042680985.1. Classification (NCBI taxonomy): domain Bacteria; kingdom Pseudomonadati; phylum Pseudomonadota; class Betaproteobacteria; order Burkholderiales; family Burkholderiaceae; genus Paraburkholderia; species Paraburkholderia dipogonis. The sequence goes on from NZ_JBHUFR010000016.1 coordinate 477,515, forward strand.
AGTCGAACGGATGCGTGGGGCTGAGCCTGCTGAGAAGGATTCCGCGCTCCTGCAAATCCCGAATGAACGCCGCGCTGAGCTTGCGTTCGGAGAGCACTTCGGCGTTATGCTCGCCCTGGAAAGCTGGGCTGCCCGGCTGCGGTAACTCAGATTCGCTGAAATGCCACGGCGCGCCGGGCATGCGTGTCGTGCCGCCTGATCTGTCGTCGACATCGACTAGCGCACCCCATTCCTGCACCCACTCGGAATTGGCGAACTCGTTGACGCTCCGGACCACGCCGATAGCCAGTCCCGCTTCGCTGACTTGCGTCTGGAGCTGATCCAGGTCGTTGAACGTGAGAAGCCAGGCGCGCACTTCGGCCAGCAGATCTGCAATGTTTCGCCGCCGCAAAAGCGCCGTGCCGAAGCGGGGATCGCTCAGCAAATCGTTGCGACGCATCATCGCGCAGTAGCGCGAAAACATCGGCGTGTAGATCGGGCTGCCTGCGATGGTGAGTTGGCGTCCATCGGGCAAATCGAAGATGTGCGAATCGGGCGCCGAGAGAATGATTGGTTCGCCATCCGTATCGATTTCCGACAGTTGTGCGCCCACGCGTTCGTTCACCGATAGCATGGTGGCCGCCATCGAGACGTCGACGTGTTGCCCCTCGCCGGTACGCGCACGATGTTGAAGCGCGGCCAGAATCCCGATCACGCCATGAAGGCCGGTGTACATGTCGGCGTGGCTGCATGCGTCGTTGCGGACTTCGGTGAGCGCAGCGCCGAAATGGTGCTGGACGATGTCGGTCAGTCCCGACTCGGCTTGCACGGTCGGCGCGAACGCGGGACGATTGCGCCATGAAGTCGATTGTCCGTAGCCGCTCAAAGACGCGTAGATCACAGACGGGTTGAAAGCGCGCACCTGTTCATAGCCGAGTCCAAACCGGTCCAACGTGCCCGGGCGAAAATTCTCGACGATGATGTCCGCGTCCCGGCACATGTCGACCATGATCGCGCGTGCCTCGGGGAAGTTGAGATCGAGGCTCACGTTGCGCTTGCCGGCGTTCTGCTGCACGTAATACAGCGACATGTCGCCGATATGCGGCATGCTCACGCGGCCGATATCGCCGGAGGGTGGTTCGATCTTGGTCACGGTGGCGCCGAGATCGAGGAGCGTTTTGGTGCAATGCGGTCCAGCCAGTACTCGCGTGAAATCGATCACGCGAATACCTTCGAGCGGTGCGGACATGATCAATCTCCCTTGAATTCGGCGGTGGCGGGCCCGGTCGAAAAGAACGAAGCGAAACCGCGTTCGCGATCGCCCGTCTGCCAGATCAGGTTGTTAAGGTTGATCTGTTCGAGGTCCGCGCTGCGCACGCCGCCGTTGGCAGCGAGGTTCGCCTGCTGCTTGATGCCGTGGAGAACTTTGGTAGGGCCTGCCGCTAGTTGCCGGGCGAACGACATGGCGGCGGTCTGGAGTTCGGCTTCGGGCACGACGTGATTGATGATTCCCCAGCGCTCGAATGCTTCCGCCGCGTGCCGCCGTCCGATCAGTGCGATTTCCTTGGCGCGAACAATGCCCGCTCTCTGTACGAGTCGTTGCGTGCCGCCGAGCAGCGGAATAAGACCAACGATGTTCTCGACCTGGCCGAAGTACGCCGTGTCCGCGGCGACGATCATGTCGCACGTGAGCGCAAGTTCGAGGCCGCCGCCGAGCGCGGCGCCGTGAACGGCGGCGAGTGTCGGGACCGGCGCGTTTTCCAGCACGTCGAGAAACTCGAGGAATTGATCGGCGTTGTGCTGGATTGCCGTTTTGCCATCGGTAAATGAGTTCATTTCCGCGCCGGCGGAAAAGTGCCGCATGTCGCTCTTGAGCAGGATCGCGCGCGCGCCATCGTCGACCACGCCGTGATACGCGGCGAGCAGATCCGCGATCATCGCATCGTCGATCAGGTTGTGCGGCGGCTTGGCTAACGAAACGATTCCGACGGCGCCATCCATTTCAATCTTTACTGTGGTCATGGTTTTCTCTGCAATGTGCGATAGGCGAGGCAAAGGCCGCTGGCATCAGTCAGCGTGTTGCGTCGCGGCGTGGACGGGACCGATTGCGCCATCCACGATTGCAAGACGCGCGCCGATCAGGGTTGTCACTACTGTTGGGGTGGGTTGAATTGAGGGCTTCATGGCTTGTCTCCATCTGTTTTTCGGCATGCGCCGTTGATGGTTACTATCTCAGTGAGATGATTGAGCGGCAACGTCCAACCCTGCCAATTGCCGTGTCAAACTGTGCCAAACGCGCAAGACGAAGATTGGAAAAATATGCGAGCATGTTGGCAACTGGAGCGAGACATACCGTGCGACCACCTAAAATCATCACGCCATTGCATCCGGATCTCGACGCGCCGACGCAGAGTCTTCTCGGCCTGGCCGCGCTCGCCGCCGAACTCGCCGCCGAGGGCGTTTCGGTCAATAAACTGTTCGCGAATACGGGCGTCCATGCGAACCAGTTGGAGGATTCGCATGCGAGAATCTCGCATCGTCAGCGCCTCGCCATTTATCGAAACGCTCAACGGCTTGCAACACGAGCCGATGTTGGCTTGCTTGCGGGTGCGCGTCAGAGGATCAGCGACTTCGGCATATATGGCTATGCCATGGTCAGCAGCACGACCTTTGGAGACGCCCTGAAATTCAGCGTCGAAAATGTCAGGATGGCCGGCGCGGTTTTGCAGATCAGCTATTCCACGGAGGGAGACACCGGCATTCTGCGCAGCCACGGACTCGCATCGCTCGGCGACATGTTGCCGTTTGTCGCCGAATTCTGGCGAAGCTCGATGACCGTGTTATTCAGCCGCGTGCTGGAAGCGCCTTTTCCGTCGAAGCGCATGGTCATGGCATATCCGGCGCCGCCGCATTGGCGGAATTACGAAAGAATGTTTGACTGTCCTGTGGAATTCGGCGCGGATACGATGGAGTGGCATTTCGACGTGCATGTACTGGACCGTCCGTGTCCAAATGCGAATCCAATTACTGCGCAAATCTGCCAGCAATTGTGCGATCGCATTCTTGAAGAACGCGACGGCATTCCCGAACTTCCGCGCCAGATCCGCATGGCCTGCCTTAACGCACCGGGCGTGTTTCCATCCGCCGAGAAGATGGCCGCCCAACTCGGCATGTCGGTGCGAACTTTGCATCGACGTCTGGCCGACGACAACTACTCGTATCAAACCTTGCTGAACGATGTGCGCCGGTCGCTCGCCATCGAGTTTCTGGAGAACACGCGGCTTCCTATCGATCAGGTTGCCGAACGCATTGGATTTTCGGACGCGGCGAGCTTTCGCCGGTCATTCAGGAAGTGGACTGGAAACTCCCCCAGTCTTTATCGGAAGGGAATGGACAAGGATGGGTGACGGGAGTGGCGCGTCGATTATCCGGTCCAGTTGCAGACCTTAAACGCGTCGGTCAGAATTGGCGTCAATGTGCCCAAGCTAAGATTGCAAGTCGCACTCCGCCGTCGGAGCCGCCCCTGAATCCAAAAGAAAACATGAGACGACTATTCCTTGCTTCGCTCGCAGCCATCTCCTTCGCGACCTCTGTCCATGCGCAGAGCAACGCGGCTGGCCCGCTCGCCACGCCTTCGGGCGCACTGGAATTCGTGCGCGCCGACCGCGAATTCGTGGGGATGCTCGATAAGGAAGTATTCGATCGCTTCGGCGCGAACGCGCTCACGCATTTTGACGAGGTCGGTAACGTAAGCGACACCGTCACGCGCACGCTCGTGCAGACTAATGCCGGTCCGGTGCTGTACGACTTTCGCCATCGTCCGCCACTCGTGCAGCGCTCGGGTCAGCGCATGACGGTCAAGCGCGTGTTCTGGCAAGGCGATGAAGTCGTGATGCAAAGCTCGCAAGGCTGGTTCAGATTCAAAGGCGGCGTGCTGACGAAGCTGCAGTCGTCTACGACAACTTACCATTGATTGCGCGGGCGGCTTGCGCCCATGCCGGCGATAGATATCGCGAAGCAGCGCGACCCGCTGTTTTCTTAGTGCCGTACCCGGCTCCCATGCAGCCAGTTGATGCTTGCGAAGAGCAGCACGGCGAACACGATCAGCATCGTCGCCACGGCGAGGATCGAAGGATCGATCGAGTCGCGAATCCCGCTCCACATCTGCCGCGGCACCGTTCTTTGATCCGGGCCTCCAATGAACAGAATGACGATGACTTCGTCGAACGAGGTCGCGAAAGCGAAGACGCTGCCGGTTGCAACCGCTGGCGTGATGAGCGGTAAGGTCACGCGCCTGAATGTGATCCAGGGCGTCGCCCCGAGTCCGGAGGCTGCGCGCAGCAGGCTCTGATCGAACGATAGCAGCGATGCCGTCACGGTGATCACGACGAACGGCGTGCCGAGCGCCGCATGCGCGAGCACCACACCGGGGTACGAGTTCACGAGACCGAGCGGCGCGAAGATCAGATAGAAGCCCGCGGCCACAACCACGATAGGCACGATCATCGGCGAGATGAGGATCGGCATGATCAGCGAGCGCAGCGGAAACTGCGTGCGCGAAATGCCCAAGGCGGCCAGCGTGCCGAGACACGTGGCGATCAGCGTCGACGCCGCGCCGATGCCGATGCTGTTCAGCAGCGAACGCTGCCAGTCCGCGCTCGTGAGCGCTTGCTCATACCAGCGCAGCGAAAAGCCCTGCAACGGGTAGGAGAAGTACGAGCCCGAATTGAACGAGAGCGGAATGATCGCGAGAATCGGCGCGATCAGGAAGAACAGCACAAGCGCTGTATGCAGCCGTACCCAGCGCACGGCGACGCGTTCCGTCAGCACCTTATTGCGTTGTTCTTGCATGTCGTTCCCTGGTCGTATCAGCGTGTTTAACCGAAGCGCAAGCGGTCGATGCCGACGATGCGGTTGAACAGGAAATAGAAAATCGCCGTGAAGATCACGAGATACGCCGAGAGCGCACCGGCGAGGCCCCAGTTGAGTTGCGTGTTGGTCTGAATGGCAATGAGCTGGCTGATCATCTCGTCGCCGGCGCCGCCGAGCAGCGCGGGTGTGATGTAGTAGCCGAGCGCGAGCACGAACACGAGAAAGCAGCCCGCTCCCACGCCGGGCAGCGTCTGCGGAATGTAGATCCGCACGAATGCGGTGAACGGGTGCGCGCCGAGCGATTGCGCGGCGCGCACGTACACCGGCGATACGCTCTTCATCACCGAATAGATCGCGAGAATCATGTACGGCAGCAATACGTGCGTCATGCCGATGAGCACGCCCGCGCGGTTGAAGACGAGCGGCAGCGGATGCGTAGTGAGTCCGAGACCCATCAGCAGGCTGTTGATGACGCCGCCCGGTTGCAGCAGAACGTACCACGCGGTTGTGCGCACGAGCAGCGAGGTCCAGAACGGCACGATCACGAAGAGCATCAGACGGTTGCTGCTTTTTGCGGGCAGGTTCGCTAGCAGCCACGCGACCGGGTAGCCGAGCACGAGGCACAGCAGCGTGACTGTGGCGCTGATCGAGATCGTGCGCGCGAACGCCTGCCGGTAGACCGACGCGTTGTCCGGCACGAACGCGACCGCGCCTTGCGGTGTCACATGCGCATCGACGGCCGCTAGCAGATAGTCGGGCGTCGGCGACGAGGCGGCGCGCTTCAGCAAGCGCCAGATTTCCGGCGAATCCCAGCGCGGGTCGAGCTCGATGAGCGCCGGTTTCCATGCGGGCGGCGCGTCGGCGGGCAACTGGCGCGCGGTGCGCATCAACAGGCTGCGGAACTCGGCCTGATCGAAGTTCAGCCGCCGCGCGACCGTGCCGAGCTGGCCGCTTTGCTGCGCCTCCCTGAGCCCCGCGGCGAGCAGACCGAACATACGCTCGTCCGGCACGCCGCGGCCGTCCCAGGAATCGAGCGCGCGTGTGAGCGCGGGCATGCTGTCGGGCACTTCGTGGTTCTGTACGCTGCGCGCGAGGAGGAGCGCGATCGGCGCGATGAACGTCGACAGCAGAAACACGATCAGCGGCAGCGCGAGCAACAGCGCCTGCACCGATGCGTGGCGGCGCGCCTTTTCAAACGACGCGCGGCCGTCGGCTCTCGTCGGAGAGCCCGGGGCCGTGGCGCGGGCCGAAGCGGGCATGTGAGTAGTCAAGTCGGGCTCTCGTCGGACGGTTGTATTACTGCGTCAGCCACACCTGGAAGCGCTTGTTGATCTGGTCCGCGTTGTCGGCCCAGAAGTTCGCGTTGATCTGCAAGGCGCGCTTGAAGTTGTCGGGCGCGGTCGGCAGATCGGCGAGGCGTTGCTTGTCGATCAGCGCGATCGCGTCCTTGCGCGGCGGCGCGTAGGCGATGTACTTCGACAGATCCGCATACGCCTTCGGCTGCGAAGCGGAGGCGATGAACTTTGCGGCGGCATCGGCGTGCTTCGCGCCCGTCGGAACGGCCCACCAGTCGAAGTCGTAGACCTGCGCGTCCCACACGGTCTTGAACGGCTTGTTCTCCTTCTTCGCGGCGTCGGAAATGCGGCCGTTGTAGGCCTGCGTCATCACGACCGCGCCGTCCGCGAGCAACTGCGGCGCCTGGGCACCCGACTCCCACCACACGATGTTCGGCTTGATCGTGTCGAGCTTCTTGAACGCGCGATCCACGCCGGCAGGTGTCCCGAGCACTTTGTAGACATCCTTGGGATCGACGCCGTCCGCAATCAGCGCCCATTCCATCGTTACTTTCGGCGACTTGCGCAGGCCGCGCTTGCCCGGGAATTTCTGCAGATCGAAGAAGTCGTTGACGGTGGTCGGGGCGGTCTTGAGCTTGCTCGCGTCGTATGCGTAGACCGTGGACCAGACCATGCTCGCCACCGCGCAATCGCTGATCGTGCCGGGAATGAAGTCGCTCGTCTTGCCGATCGTCTTCTTGTCGAACTTCTGCAGAAGGCCTTCGTCGCACGCGGTGATCGCGTCGTTCGTTTCGAGGTCGATCAGATCCCACGTGGTGTTCTTCGCCTGCTCCATCGCGGAGAGCTTCGCGAGGCCGCCGTCATACGATTCGGTCGAGAAGCCGATGCCGGTGGCCTGGGTGAACGGTTCGAAATAGGCCTTTTTTGCCGCCGCTTCGTATGCACCGCCGAAGGTCACGACGGAAAGCGTCTCCGCTGCCTGGGCGGTCACGGTGGTCAAAGCGGCTGCGGCAAGTACTGCGAGTGCGACGTTTTGTGTTTTGACGAGAGTGCGCATTTTAGTTGGCTCCTGCAGGTGCGGTCGTGATGATGGAGGGTGAGAGCGGGGTCGATGCGGGGATCACGGGCGCGCTGCGCGGCGCGCTCATCGCGAGAATCTTGCAGTCGTCGTGGCGCCATGCGATTTCGATCTCGCTGCCGGGCGAAGGCAGCGCATGGCGCTGCGTATTGGGCACTTTCACGACGAAGGAATCGCGCGAGCCGAGCGCGAGGTGCACGCGGTGATGATCGCCGCAATACACCAGTTCCTGGACATGCGCGCACACCACGTTGCTGTGTTCGTCGACTTGCGCGCCTTCGGCGCTCGGGATATGCGCGCGCTCGGGGCGCAACGCGAGCATCGCTTCGTCGCCGGCGCGCAGGCCGGGTTCGCTGCGGCCGCGAATGACGCTGCCGTCGGACAGCGCGAGCGTCGCCCAGTCCTCGCCCACACTGACCACGCGGCCGGTCAAGCCGTTGTTCTCGCCGACGAAGTTCGCGACGAAGGCGTTCTGTGCGTTCTCGTAGAGTTCGCTCGGCGTGGCGGCCTGCTGAATCCGGCCATCGGAGAATACGGCGACGCGGTCCGACATGGTCAGCGCTTCGGCCTGATCGTGCGTCACGTACACGATCGTGAGCGACAACTCGCGATGCAAACGCATGATTTCGTATTGCATGGTTTCGCGCAGGCGCTTGTCGAGCGCGCCGAGCGGTTCGTCCATCAGCACGACGCTCGGCTCGAACACGAGAGCGCGCGCGAGCGCCACGCGCTGCTGCTGTCCGCCTGAGAGTTGCGCGGGACGCCGGTTCGCCAGATGCGGCAGTTCGATCATTTCAAGCGCGCGCTGCACGCGCTTTTTCTGCTCGGCACGGCTCACGCGCCGCACGGATAGCGGAAACGCTACGTTCTCCGCAATCGTCAGATGGGGAAACAGCGCGTAGTTCTGAAACACCATGCCGATGTCACGCTGATGCGGCGGCTTGTCGTCGAGCCGCCGGCCGTCGAGGCGAATCTCGCCGTGCGTGGGCGATTCGAATCCCGCGAGCATCATGAGCGTGGTCGTCTTGCCCGAGCCGGACGGGCCGAGCAGCGACAGGAATTCTCCCTTGCGCACGTCGAGGTTCAAGTCGTCGACGACGTATTGGGCGCCGTCGTACGATTTGCTCACGCCCGAGAACGAAATGAAGGAAGGGTTTGACATCGTGATCGCGTCCTGTCGATGGTGCGTCGTAATCAATGCGTGCCGGTCTGCGCGGCGCCGATCTTGCCGGCGATATAGCGCGCGAAGTCATAGTTGGGACGCTCGAGCGGGCTCAGGTGACCAGGCTTCGCGAGCGGCGCATGCACGCCGCGGAACACGGCTTCCACGCCGCGTTTGTCTTCCGCGTTCACTTCATCGAGCAGCTTCTTCAGCGTAGTCATATGGGCGTTGGCCTCGGGATCGGCGATGAACTCCGGTGCAAGGCCGCCGCCGAAGCGGATATGCACATGCTCCACGCCTTGCGGCTGCAGCACGAGATACCAGAAGTAACCCGGCGTGAGCGTGACGAGATGCGTCGGGTAGATTGCAAGCAGCGCCGTGGTCTTGCGCCAGTGTCCCGTGAGGCGCGTGTTCGCCGGATGCGCGTTGCCGATGGGCAAGGACGCTTCCTTGGTGATCCAGTGGTAATTGAAGGCGGGATAGCCCGGCGGGCATTCCATTTCCTCGAGCCGCGAATGCGGCCCTACCGTCGCGCGATGCAGCATGGGCAGGTGATAGCTTTCCATGAAGTTTTCCGCGAGGATCTTCCAGTTCGTGTTCCACACGTGCTCTTCATGGAAGGTCTCGATATAGTCCGACATACCGTATGCGCCGATCAGCTCGTTCAGTTCGGCGAGCTGCGTGCGAACGGGCGGCGCGTGTTCGTCGAGCGTCACGTAGATCCAGCCTTGCCATTCTTCACAGCGCACGCTAGGTAACCGATAGCTTTCCTTGCAGAAGCTCTCCTGCCGATCCATGAGTGGTGCGCCTTGCAGCGCGCCGTCCAGCGAATAGTTCCAGGCGTGATATGGGCAGACGATTCGACGCACGTTGCCGCGTCCTTCGAGCAGCACCGACATGCGATGCAGGCACACGTTCGACATCGCCTTGAGTTGCATCTGTTCGTCGCGCAATACGACGACAGGTTGCGCGCCGATGCGCGCCGTCATGTAGTCGCCAGGCGCCTTGAGCGCACTGGCGCGGCCGACGCATTGCCATTCGCGCTCGAATATAGCGCGCTCTTCCAGTGTGAGAAATTCGGGCGACGTATAGACGCCGGGCGGCATCGCATGCGCATCGCCGAATGGCCGTTCGCAACCCGCTTGCAGTTCGTCGACAAGTGCTTGCACTGCGATCGTGCTTGCCGGGTTGGCCATGGTGTCCCCCTTGATTCGTCACGGTGAGAGCGCGTCAACGCGAGGCTTGTACGGCGTGGCGCTCAACATGGACACCAATCTATCAAGCCAAATTGCAAGCCAAAATATTGTTTTCAGATACAAAGCAAAGCTTTTGCCTATGCAGCGTGCGCGCGCTTGACGCAGACAATCGCGCCTTCGTCATCATGCGTCGAAATGCAGCTTCTGGATATAGGTCTCGCAGAACGACGCGAAGCGATGCACAACCTGGCGCGGCTTCATGGTGCGCGATTGCGCGATGCCGAGCATCGTCGCATTGACGCTGTCTTTGAAACGCTTAATGACGAACTCTTCACCATCCACGGTGCGATTCGATTTGAGCGGAAAGTTCAGCAGGCTATAGCCCAGACCGTTGGCCACCATGCCGCGCACGACTTCCGGCTGCGAGGAACGAAACGCGGGCACGGGACGGCTGCCGACCGCATCGAAGAGTGCGGCGAAGTACTCGCGGCTGTGCGGCAGATCAAGCATCACATACGGTTCGGGCAGGAGGTCCGCGAGCGATACCTTGCGAGCGCGCGCCAGACGATGCGTCCTCGGCAGGATCGCATAAGGCGGCAGCGAGAGCAGCGGCGTGAAGGCGATGTCGTCAGTCAGGTCTAGGCTGTAGGTGAGGGCAATGTCGAGCGAGCCGTCGTGCAGGCCGCGCAACAGGCCGTCCTGATGCGCCTCAACCGTGCGAAACGAGATGCCCGCGTGTTCGTCGATGAATCGGCTGATGAGTCGCGGCATTAGCGGTGGCGCGAGCGACACCATGCAGCCGAGTGTGATGGCGCCGGTCATGCCGCCGTCCATTTCCTTCGCGGTGGTCTGCAACTCCTCCGCAAACTTCAGCAGGTTGCGCGCTTGCCCGAGCAGATCGCGTCCGGCTTGTGTGAGCGACAGGCCGCTCGCGTGATGCCGGATGAACAGCTGTACGCCGAACGACACTTCGAGATCCGCGAGCGCCGTCGAGATCGACGGCTGTGAGATGTGCAGGCGTTTCGCGGCGGCGGTGAAGGACAGTACTTCCGCGGTGACCACGAAATAGCGCAACTGACGCAACGAGTAGCGCAACGGGTGACTCTCCATCGACGACGCTCCGTGTTTCAGGTCTGTATTGCGCGGCATTGTGCAGCGGTCAAAAAGCCTTGCATAGGTAAATCCGATGCGATGCATTTTTTAAATATATTTTTCAAATTCTGAATGGGCGCGTAGATTTTCACGAGAGACAAACAGACGAGACAGCCGGACCAGGCGACAACGCACCGCCGCAAAACACTGCCGGGTCCGCAGCGATCGCGGGCGCTTAAAGCCGCGACGCCGCGATCGAATCGAAATATCCGCCTCTTTTAGAAGGACACAGCCATGACAGTGGAAACAACGTCAATCGACACGCTCGTAGTCGGCGCCGGTCAGGCCGGCGTCGCCATCAGCGAACATCTGAGCAAGCTTGGCGTGCCGCATCTCGTGCTGGAACGCGCCCGTATCGCCGAGCGCTGGCGCACGGGACGCTGGGATTCGCTGGTTGCCAATGGCCCCGCGTGGCACGATCGTTTTCCCAATCTCGAGTTCGCGGACTTCGACCCGAACGCATTCGCTTCGAAGGAGCAGGTCGCGGATTATTTCGTCGCCTATGCGAAGAAATTCGAAGCGCCGATCCGCACCGGCGTGGAAGTGAAGCAGGTGGTGCGCAATGCTGAGCGGCAGGGCTTCACCGTCGAAACCTCGGAAGGCACGATTGAGGCCAATCGTGTCGTGGTCGCAACCGGGCCATTCCAGCGCGCGGTCATTCCGCCCATCGCGCCGCAAGATCCGGATCTCACGCAGATTCATTCCGCCGACTATCGCAATCCTGATCAATTGCCCGAAGGGGGCGTACTGGTGGTGGGTGCGGGCTCGTCGGGCGTGCAGATCGCGGACGAGTTGCAACGTGCGGGCAAGCGCGTTTATCTGTCGGTCGGCGCGCACGATCGTCCGCCGCGCGCCTATCGCGGCCGCGACTTTTGCTGGTGGCTCGGCGTGCTCGGCGAATGGGATGCCGAGGTCATGAAGCCGGGCAGGGAGCACGTCACGATTGCGGTGAGCGGTTCGCGCGGCGGCCATACAGTGGACTTCCGCCGTCTCGCGAATCAGGGCATCACGCTGGTGGGTCTGACGAAATCGTTCGATGACGGCGTGGTGACCTTCGAAGCGGATCTCGCGGAGAACATCGCGCGCGGCGACGAAAACTATCTGTCGCTGCTCGACGCCGCTGACGCCTACGCCGAGCGCAACGGTCTCGATCTTCCCGAAGAACCCGAAGCGCGCGTCATTCCCGCGGATCCGGAATGCGTGGCGCACCCGTTGCACGATCTCGATCTGGCGAAAGCCGGCGTGACGTCGATTGTCTGGGCGACCGGCTATGCCGTCGATTTCAGCTGGTTGAACGTCAACGCGTTCGATGAAAAGGGTAAGCCGAAACATCAGCGTGGCGTATCGAAAGAGCCTGGCGTTTATTTCCTCGGTCTGCCCTGGCTGTCGCGCCGAGGCTCCGCATTCATCTGGGGCGTGTGGCACGACGCGAAGCACATTGCCGATCACATCGTCACGCAGCGCAAATACGCGGCTTATTACGGCGACGCGCAACAGCAGTCGCAGAGCCGCAGCGAGGAAAGCGTTGAAAACACCTCCGCCGGTTCGCGCGTCCACAAAGTCAGCGAGATGGGCGTGAGTTGATACGTACGCCTGTCTAATCCGCGATCCATTTCCTCCTAACATTCAGGTGCATTGATGAACCAGCCTACGCATACCCGTATCCGCATGTTCAACACGAAGGACACGTATCCGAACCAGACGCTCGACAACGATCTTTGCCAGGCCGTGCGCGCCGGCAACACGGTTTACGTGCGCGGTCAGGTGGGTACGGACTTCGACGGCCGCCTGGTCGGCATCGGCGATCCACGCGCCCAGGCCGAGCAGGCGATGAAGAACGTCAAACAGTTGCTGGAAGAAGCAGGCAGCGACCTGTCTCACATCGTCAAGACGACGACGTTCCTGACCGACGTCCGCTATCGCGAGCCGGTCTATCAGGAAGTCGGAAAGTGGTTGAAGGGCGTGTTTCCTATTTCGACCGGCCTGGTGGTGGTCGCGTTGGGTCAGCCGCAGTGGTTGATGGAGATCGACGTTGTCGCGGTCGTTCCGGACGGATGGACGCCGCCGCAAGCCTAAGGAGCGGGACATGACATTTTCAATCGTCGGACGTTGCCCCGAAACCGGGCAGCTTGGAATCGCGATCAGTTCGTCCAGCATCGCGGTGGGCGCCCGGTGCCCGTGGCTGCGCGCGGGAGTGGGGGCCGTCGCGACGCAAAACGTCACGCTGCCCGCGCTAGGGCCGCGGATTCTCGATCTGCTGGAGCACGAGCAGATCGATCCCGCCGCGGCATTGGAACGGGCGCTTGGCGCGAGCGAGTGGAGCGAGTACCGCCAGGTCACCGTGATCGATGCGCAAGGCCGCACGGCGTTCTTTAGCGGCAAGGAAGCGCTGGGCACGTATCAGGCCGCCGCCGGCAAGCAGTGTGTGGCGGCAGGCAACATGCTCGCGGGCGTCGAAGTGATCGAAGCCATGCTTCCGGCGTTCGAGCAGGCAGCGGGCACGCTTGCCGATCGATTGCTCGCGGGCATGCATGCCGCGATGGCCGCGGGCGGCGAAGCAGGGCCCGTGCATTCGGCGGCGCTCAGGATCGTGAGCGACGTGAGCTGGCCGATCGTCGATTTGCGGGTCGATTGGGCGGATGACGACCCCATCGGCCAGCTCGACGGTCTGTGGCAAGCGTATCGGCCGCAGATGCAGGACTATCTGACCCGGGCGTTGAACCCGACCGCCGCGCCGAGCTACGGAGTGCCTGGCAATGAATGACCGCTCCAGCCGCGCGCTGCTCGAACGGCTGATCGGCTTCGCCACGGTCAGCCGCGACTCCAATCTCGAGATGATCGAATTCATCCGGGGGTACCTCGATGAACTCGGTGTCGAGAGCGAGCTGTTCTACAACACCGAGCGCACCAAGGCGAATCTGTTCGCGACCATCGGCCCGCGTGAGGGCGGCGGCATCGTGCTGTCCGGCCATACCGACGTGGTGCCCGTCGAGGGCCAGGCATGGACCGTCGATCCGTTCCGTCTCACCGAGCGCGACGGGCGGCTATATGGCCGCGGCGCGGCCGACATGAAGGGCTATATCGCTTCGGTGCTGGCGGCGGTGCCCGGGCTGCGCGAGCGCGAATTGAAGCTGCCGGTGCACCTCGCTTTTTCGTATGACGAAGAAGTCGGATGCCTCGGAGTGCGGCCCATGCTGGCCGAATTGGCGCAGCGTGCGCACAAGCCGGCGCTGTGCCTGATCGGCGAGCCGACTGAACTCAAGCCGGTGCTGGGGCATAAGGGCAAGCTGGCGATGCGCTGTCAGGTGAAAGGCGCGCCTTGCCATTCGGCTTATGCGCCGTATGGCGTCAACGCCATCCAATACGCGGCGCGGATGATCGGCCGCCTGGAAGAGATCGGCGAGCAGCTGGCGCAGCCCGAACATCATGACGAGCGATTCGATCCGCCGTTCTCGACCGTGCAGACGGGCGTGGTCAATGGCGGCCGTGCGCTCAACATCGTGCCGGCCGAATGCGAGTTCGACTTCGAAGTGCGCGCGCTGCCTGGCTTCGACGCCAGCCGGGTAGCCGATGAGTTGCAGACCTACGCCCAGGATGAGTTGCTACCGAAGATGCGCGCAGTGAAGGCCGATACCGACATCCGCTTTCAATCTCTGTCCGCCTATCCGGGATTGGCCACGTCTCCCGACAGCGAAGCGGCGCGTCTTCTGGCGCTGCTCAGCGGATCTACCGAGTACGGCACGGTTGCTTTCGGCACCGAGGGCGGCCTCTTCGATGAGGCGGGCATTCCAACCGTGGTCTGCGGACCCGGCAGCATGGACCAGGGGCATAAGCCGGACGAATTCGTCACCGTGGCGCAATTGCGCGAATGCGATGCGATGCTGGCTCGGCTGGCGGAGTACGTTTCGGCCGCGTCCTGAGACGAGTGCATCAGGGACGCATCAAACCGGAATAAAGCGCTAAAGCGCCAACTCCGGTCGGCCGCTTTGCATGGGACCGGAGTAAGCGCTAAAGCGCTAACTCCGGTCGACATAAACAGAAGGAGACGAACTTGAATACTTCGGAACATAATGCCCCGGCATTGATCGAAAAACACACCATCGGTTATGTGCCGCCCGAAGATCGCCATGGCAAGGTGCGTGATCTGTTCACGCTATGGTTCGGCGGAAATATCGCTCCGTTGCCCATCGTCACCGGCGCGCTCGGCGTGCAGATCTTCCACTTGAACTTGCTGTGGGGCATCGTGGCAATCGTCGTCGGTCAGGCCGTCGGTGGTGTGCTGATGGCGTTGCATTCGGCGCAGGGTCCGCAAATGGGCATCCCGCAGATGATTCAGAGCCGCGCGCAGTTCGGTTCATGGGGCGCGCTGCTGGTCACGGTGATCGCAGGTGTCATGTACGTGGGGTTCTTCGCATCCAATATCGTGCTCGCAGGGAAGTCTCTTCATGGCATCGAAAAGGGTATTCCGGTTCCTGTGGGCATCGTGATCGGCGCGCTGGGCTCGGGGCTGATCGGCATCGTCGGTTACCGGATAATCCACATCCTGAATCGCATCGGGACCTGGGTACTCGGAATCGGCATCATCATCGGATTCGGCTATATCCTCACGCATATCGCGACAGACGACTTCCTGACGCGCGGCGGATTCAACATTGCCGGCTGGCTTGCGACCGTTTCGCTGTCGGCGCTCTGGCAAATCGCTTTCGCGCCGTACGTGTCCGACTATTCGCGCTATCTGCCGGCGAACGTGCGTGTCGCGTCGACGTTCTGGGCGACCTATCTCGGCTGCACGATCGGCTCGACGCTCGCGTTCGTCTTCGGCGCGGTCGCCGTGCTGGCGGTGGCGCCCGGCGCCGATGCGATGGACGCCGTCAAGCAGGCCACCGGACCGCTCGGGCTGCCGATGCTCGTGCTCTTCCTGCTGAGCGTGATCAGCCATAACGCGCTGAACCTTTATGGCGCGGTGCTCGCGGCCATCACGTCGCTGCAGACCTTCGCCTATCGCTGGATTCCCACGGCGAAAGCGCGGGCCGTGCTGTCGATCGCGATTTTGCTCGCCTGCTGCTATGGCGCGATCGGCGCATCGACGAATTTCGTCGGCAACCTGGTCGATCTCGTGCTCGCGTTGCTGGTCGTGCTGGTGCCGTGGACCGCGATCAATCTGATCGACTTCTATGTAATCCACAAAGGCAAATACGACATCCAGTCGATCTTCCAGGTGGACGGCGGCATCTACGGCCGCTTCAATCCACAGGCGTTGATTGCCTACGGGATCGGCATCGTCGTGCAGATTCCATTTATGAACACGCCGATGTATGCGGGTCCGGTGCCGAAATATCTCGACGGTGCGGATCTCTCCTGGGTTATCGGACTGCTGCTGACTTCGCCGCTGTATTACTGGCTCGCCTCGCGCGATACAGACTATCGGCGCAGACAAACGGCTGCCGGTGTTACCGGTTGTGCGGCGAGACAGTCGTGACTGTTGATGTGCCTGCGCATCGGAGAGGCGATACAAATGAAAAGAGGGCCTCTTCGACGCCAATGTGAAATCTGGCCCACGAGGCCGTAGCAACCGAGCACAGCGAATTGGCGTTTGCCGCACAGCGGCGCCAGTTCGCACGCGAGCGTCCAGATCGTGCTTTTGAGCGACACGTACTGATTACGTGTTTGCCACGACCCGACTCCCACCCGCATAGCCGTCGGCCACACGACGACACTTCGTCCCATCCTCGTCCCTCGAAGTCCGCTGAAACGCCCGTCAAACAAGGCTTGCTGAAATGTGGCATGGACTCTGCATGACATAGCGTCCAGCCGTAGCACGACCCGCCCATTCATCCGACCCGGATGTCCCGCACCGGATGCGCGCCTGGAACCCAGCTATCGCGCCCCGTTCGCGCCGATACGCACTCGACCAGCCCGCCGGCCGGAGGACACGTTGTTCATCTTGTTCATCTATCTATACCCGTTGTTGAGAAAGGCGCTTGACCGTGCTGAACATAATCGTCGTGACGCGTACCTCGCGTCCGCCGGCGATATGGGCGAACTCGAACGCCGCATGCATTGGACGGAGATCGACCGTTGAACCTGACCGTTGATGCAGCAAAAAATAACACGCCCTTTATCGAACAGTCTGGACGCCTGGACATGCGCGCCGGTGTTTCGATCATAGCCAGCCGCCCGCGCCGCGCCGATAGTGAGGACTTCTGCGCTCCGACATCCGTGCGCCCAACTCCGAGTTCGTGACCCCCCATGAATAACACTCTCAAATCGCAAGCCTTCTCGTCCGCGACGTCGGTGATCGCACTGCATTGCTCCGGCTCTGGAGCGGCCCAATGGCGCAAGCTCGGCGAAGCGCTCGGCCCGCGCCATGCGTTCGTCGCGCCCGAGCACTACGGCTGCGATAGCACGGGCCCGTGGAACGGCGAGCGCGCCTTCACACTCGCCGACGAGGCCGCGCGGACCATCGGCATCATCGACGCCTCGCGTGGCAAGGTGCATCTCGTCGGCCATTCGTATGGCGGCGGCGTGGCGTTGCGCGCGGCCGTCGAACGCCCGGAGCGCATCGCGAGCATTACGCTCTACGAGCCCTCGGCGTTCCATCTGCTGAAGGTGATGGGCGCCCACGGCGCGCACGCGCTTGCGGAGATCATCGATATCTCAAAGCGCACCGCCGATGGCGTGACTTGTGGCGACTATCGGGGCGCGGCGGCTTCGTTCGTCGATTACTGGGGCGGCCGGGGCGCGTGGGAAGCACTGCGACCCTCGGCACAGGCGGCGCTCACGCGTTGGGCGCCGAAGGCGCCGCTCGACTTCCGCGCGCTGCTCGACGAGCGCACGCCCGTCAGCGCCTACATGGGCCTTCGTGTTCCGGCGCTGATCATGCGCGGCCAGCACGCGCCCATCCCGACTCGCGCGATCGCCGAGCGGCTGCCGATGTTGTTGCCGGCGGCGCGTCTCGCAATCGTCGAGGGTGCGGGACACATGGGGCCGCTCACGCACGTTGAAAGCGTCAACGCGATGATCGTGCGGCATATCGCCGAAGCGGACGCGACGGCCTTCGAGGACAAAGCGCCGCTGTGCACCGATTAGATCTGGTTGGAACGCGTCTGCTTTTTCGTCTGGGCGCGCAACCACGCGTCCGAAAGCCGGGCGATGTTCTTGCGCGGTTCAAGCGCGTGCACGTGCGCTTGATCAGTTCCGCGACGCGGTCAGCATCCGCAGTTGCTCCAGCAGCTTCACTGCCGGGCCGGGCAAAATCCCCTGCCGCCGCCGGAAGGCCGTCAACGTGCGCCGTCCCACCACGCCGGCAATCGGCAGCGTATCGAACACGCCGGCTGCGGCCTCGGTGTCGTACATCGGCGTGGCCATCCAGCTCAGAAATCCCGCGCGCGTTACCAGGCTTTTGAGTACGGTGATCGAGCGCGTCTCGACCGCGATCGGCGGCATGCCGAAGCCGAGCTCCGCCAACACCTGTTGCATGTGCTCGAACGGACCCGTGCCGCGTGGCGGCACGCACCATCGCTGATCGAGCGTGTCGGCAAGGCACAAGTTTGCCTTGCGCCGCAGCGGATGATCGAGCGCGGCGACCACGTAACTCGTGTCTTCCCACCGGCAATCGGTAATCGCCGTGATCTCGTCGGTGTCGGGCACGGCCATGCTGAGCGCGAGGTCGATTTCGTGCTTCATCAGACTATCGGCAAGCCGATCCCACACACCCTCCATGATCTCCACGCGCAGATTCGGCCAGCGCGCGAGCACGCCGCTCACCGCGAGCGGCAGCACGAGCGTGGCGATGCTCGCCACCGCACCGACGCGTATCGTTCCCTTGGCGAGACCGCGCATGGCGTCGATTTCCTCGCGCGCGTGCTCGGCTTCGCGTTGCAACAGCGCGGCATGAGGCAACAGCGCGCTGCCGATCGCAGTCAGCTGCATGCCCTTCGAGTGCCGTTCGAACAGCGGCGCACCGACCTGATCTTCGAGCCGTTTGATGGTGCGGCTCAGCGCCGGCTGCGTGACGTGCAGCACTTCCGCCGCGCGGCCAAGACTGCCGCTCGCGACGATGGTTGCAAATGCATGTAATTGCTGGAGGTTGAAGGTCATGCTTAAAAGTAATGTCTTTTCCCCGAAAAAGCAATTTCCAGGCAACGTGGAGCTTCCGATAATGAGCCCTCAAGTAACGGCGCTCATCGACAGGAAAGAGGTATGACCAGCAACGCGCCCGTTCAGACGCATCGGGAACTTCGTCTGGGGCGGCAAGGCCGATAGCACGCTGATGCCCGCCACGCTGCCCGATCGAGCCGCTTGCGCGCTCACATACTGACGATGCAGCGTGACCACCGGAACATGACGACAACGACGCGTCGAGACACGCGCGGCTGCGAGATCGCGCGGACAAAACAGGAGACAGCTTCATGACGAGTTATGTACCGCCGGCCAACGCGGTGAGCACGGCAGGCGCCGCCGATACGCCATTCACCGGCCATCAGGCAGGTCTCGAAGAGGTTGGCCATGCGGTCGATATCGGCCGCACGCTCGACGAAGGGCCTTACACCGCAATGCAGAAAATCGTGGTGTTGCTCGCGGCGTTGTCGATCGTGCTGGACGGTTTCGACAGCCAGTTGATCGGTTTCGCGATTCCGGTGTTGATCAAGGAGTGGGGCGTCACGCGGGCCGCGTTCGCGCCGGTGGTGGCGGCCGGTCTGATCGGCATGGGTCTCGGCAGCGCCTGCGCCGGGCTGCTGGCGGATCGTTTCGGCCGGCGCTGGGCGGTGATCGGCAGCGTTTTGGTGTTCGGCGCGGCAACCTGCGGCATCTGCTTCGCGCCGGACATCGTGACGATCGCGCTGCTGCGTTTCATTGCCGGCCTCGGCATCGGCGGAGCGTTGCCCAGTTCCACGACCATGACCGCCGAATTCACGCCGGCTCGTCGCCGCACGCTGGCGGTCACCGCAACGATCGTGTGCGTTCCGCTCGGCGGCATGGTGGCGGGGCTGTTCGCGCACGAGATTCTGCCCGCCTACGGATGGCGCGGGCTGTTCCTGGTGGGCGGCGTGCTGCCGCTCGCGCTCGGCATCCTGCTGTTGTTCACGTTGCCCGAGTCGCCGCGTTTTCTCGCGCGGCGCCCGCGGCGATGGCCTGAACTCGAACGCCTGCTCGGCCGGATGTCGCGGCCGGTAGCGAGCGGCTGTGTATTCGCCGACGCACGCGAGCAGGCCGCCGAAAAACATAACGGTTTCACCGCGCTGTTCCGTGACGGCCTCGCGCGCGACACGGTGGCAATCTGGGTCGCGTTCTGCCTGTGCCTGCTGGCGGTCTACAGCGCCTTCAGCTGGCTGCCGACGATGCTCAGCACGCAAGGCCTGTCCGTCGCGGTTGCGGGCGCGGGACTGACCGCGTACAACCTGGGCGGCGTGATAGGCGCGTTGCTGTGCGCGGTCGTGATCGCGCGCGGCGGTTCACGACGGCCGCTGATTCTCTGCAGCGCGGGCGGCGCGGCGAGTGCCTTGCTGCTGCTCGGCGTGAATATTTCCGAGCACACTGGCTTGCTGATCTTCGGTCTCGGCGTGCATGGCCTGT
This sequence comes from Paraburkholderia dipogonis, assembly GCF_042680985.1. NCBI lineage: Bacteria > Pseudomonadati > Pseudomonadota > Betaproteobacteria > Burkholderiales > Burkholderiaceae > Paraburkholderia > Paraburkholderia dipogonis. The sequence continues at coordinate 497,825 of NZ_JBHUFR010000016.1, forward strand.
TCGTCAACGCGGTCCAGTCGACGATGTTTGCGCTGTGCGCCTATGTTTATCCGACCCGTGTGCGGGCAACCGGCACCGCATCGGCGCTCGCCTTCGGCCGGCTCGGTGCGATTGCGAGTGCATTCGCCGGCGCGGTGGTGATCACGGCCGGGGGCGCTTCCTCGTACCTGTGGATGCTCGGCATCGCAATGGCGATCGTGATGATCGCGTTGATGGTCGTCAAGCGTCATATTCCCAGGCCCGGCGTTTGACGAAGCCGGTCCGCAAGGGCGCGGCGAGCGGACGCGACCCACGCTTCTTCGCCATCTGAAGCAGTCAACTTTCCAGCGTTGATGGGCGGCTTGTACAGCGCCCGGCCTCGTCACGCCTGTCATTAGTATCGCTACATAAAGATTTACGCATGACGTGCGCGTGGCTCGCTGCGCGCGGACGCATGAATTCATACGAGACCCTCATCAAGGACACGTGGAGACCATGAAATACCAACTCGCATTGGGCAGTGTGTTGTTCGGGATCAGCGCTTCATCGTTCGCGCAGAGCAGTGTGACGTTGTACGGGATCATCGATACCGGCATCGAACTGGTGACGCATGCCGACGCGGCGGGCGATCGCGTCGTGCGCATGCCGGGCATTACCGGCGAATTGCCGTCGCGTTGGGGCATTCGCGGCAAGGAGGGGCTCGGCGGTGGTCTGTCCGCGGTATTCGTGCTGGAAAGCGGCTTCAATACGAAGAGCGGCACGCTTAACCAGGGCGGCCGACTTTTTGGGCGGCAGGCCTATGTCGGGCTGGAGAGTCCGTATGGCACACTGACTTTCGGGCGGCAGTACACGATGACCTACTGGGCGATCCTGGATGCCGATCTGCTCGGCCCGGACATTTATGGCGGCACCGGATCGTTCGATCAGTACATGCCGAGCGCACGCAGCGACAACACGATCGCGTACAAAAGCAACTGGTCTGGCTTCACGTTCGGCGCGACGTATTCGTTCGGTCGCGATTCTGCGGGCACCGGTAATTCGCCGGGACAGGGCACGTGCACGGGCTCGATTCCGGGCAGTTCGCAAAGCTGCCGCGAATGGTCGGCCATGTTGCGTTACGACATGAACGGCTATGGCGTCGCGGGCGCCTACGACGAACAACGCGGCGGCCCGGGCGCGGCGGCGAACCTGTACGACGGCACGGCGCCCTTCGCCCTGACGAACTCAGGCGACAAGGACGTGCGGATGCAACTCAACGGCTACGGGCGCGTCGGTCCGGTAAGGCTCGGCGCGGGCTGGCTCGGCCGGCACGTGGAAACGGTGGCGCCCGCTTTGCCGGACGTCCGCTCGAATCTGTACTACGTGACGGCGGCGTATAACGTGACGCCTGCGTTTATCGTCGACGGTGGCGTATATCGCATCGTCAATCGGGCCGACGACACGCGCGGCACGATCACCGCGCTGCGCACCACCTATCTGCTCTCGAAGCGCTCCGCGGTCTACCTGCAGGGCGCCTATCTGTTCAACAGTGCCCATGCCGCGTACACCGTGAGTCAGGGCGGCGGAGGCACTACGCCGGCGCCGGGAATGGGGCAACTGGGTGTCATGGCAGGCATCCGCCACTCGTTCTGAAGAATAATCAGGTCCTGTCTATGACAATCCGGAGAAGTCGATCACTACCGGTGTTCGCCTCTCGCGACGCGGAGGCGATATGCGTGATAGACCGCTGCGCGAAGTGGCTGATCGACGAGATGCGCACGGAGCTGGCATTGGGGCACTTACTCGATAATAAAAAAACATTCAAATTGCTGAGTTATTTATACAGGATTCGAATCGCCGGAATATAAATGGAGCACAGACTTTTCTCGTTTCGTTCACATTGAGCCGCGATTATTCTCGCTGAGCGTCTTGCCAAGCCTGGCGTGGCTTGCTTCATAACCGGTTTCATGCGTGGGGACGCATGGCATTAGTTTCCTCAGACAAAACGATCGTCCTTTTTTATTTTCATCAAAAACAATAAACTTTTTTCGCGGTTTGTCGTTATAGCATTGCGCGACCTGAAAACGGCCGGCCCGTCATTTCATTTGAAAGAGCCAGGAATCGTGCTGGCGTCGTCGAGTGTGCTGCCGAAATGTCGTGAACATTCGGTGCACTGAGAGACTCGCGTTCGCCTGTGCAGTGTGAAAACGAACCATGGATCGAACAATCTACGCCACGAAAAGCACCAGATCCTCCCGCCACGCGCTAGTTCTGGTGCCCGCGCTGACCGTCCTGGTCCTCGGCATACTGTGGGTCACCATACTGTTGCGCCTGCAGGTCGAGAAGGCTTCCGTGATGCGCGACACGCGCGTGGCGGCCCGCACGCTGGCCGATGCTTTGGAAACCCATACGCTGAAGACCGTCCACGATGTCGACGAGATCGCGTTGCTGGTCAAATACGGTTACGAACGTACGCCGCAAAGCTTCGACCTGGCAGCGTACCGGGCATACGGATTGATTACTGCGGACACGGCCCTGCAGGTCACCATTGCGGGCGCCGACGGCCGCGTGATTACATCGACTTTGCCATTTACGGGTACGGTCGATCTCAAGGACCGGGAACATTTCCGGGTCCACCTGTCCCCTCAAAACATCGGACTCTTCATCAGCCAGCCGGTGATTGGACGTATTTCCAGGCAGTGGTCCATTCAGGCAACCCGGCGTATCGACCGTCCCGACGGCAGTTTCGGCGGAGTCGTGATCGTCTCGGAAGACCCGGCGTACCTGACCGACGGCTTCTACAATAATGCTGCGCTGGGCGAGCGCGGCATGATTGCCGTTTTGTCCGGTCGTGGTTTCATGGTGTCGCGTCGTGCGGGCAATTCGCCGAGCCGCTCTGGCGAGGCGCTGCCGAGCAGCTATGTGCCGCTCGGCAAGACGGGGCTGGCCGACTTCGTCGATCCGATCGATCACGTCGAACGTGTTGTGGCAAGCCGCCATCTCGAGAAATATGGTTTGACGGTCGTCGCCGGTCTTTCTGTGGATGAGGCGCTGGACGATTACTTCAGGATGCGCCGCGTGTATGTGACGATGGCCTCGACCATCACGTTGATGCTCGCCGCGCTATCGGCCTGGATTACTGCTCTGATCGTCAAACTCCTCAACGGCAAGGAAGAATTGCGGCGTCTTTCTCAAACGGACCGGCTGACGGATTTGCCGAACCGCGGCAAGATCGTGGACCTGCTCGACGAGGCGATCGCGGCGCCGGGTGCAGTCGGAAAAGTCGCTGTCGTTTTTGTCGATCTGGATAACTTCAAGGCGCTCAACGATACGTACGGCCACCAGTGCGGCGACGAGATTCTGGCCTTGGTGGCGGCGCGCCTGCACGCTACCGTACAGGCGCGTGGTGTAGTGGGACGCCTCGGCGGAGATGAATTCCTGGTTGTACTCGAAGTTCACGCTATAACCGGTGTAGTCGGGCAGATGGTCGTTGAATTGACGGCTGCTCTCCAGGCTCCCCTGATTTCACGCTGGGGGGTCGAAGCGGTCGGTGCGAGCTTTGGTATGGCTATTCTGGAAGCGGGCGAGGACTCCAATGAACTCATCAGGAAGGCCGACTTCGCGATGTACCAGGCCAAGAATCGCGATCCAGCTTGTCGAATAGACTCCAATACAGACCGCGTTCTTGCCGGATGAGCCTTTCATTGAGCGGAGCAAGAGAGGCAGCCTAGTTGACCGGCTCATCGGTCGGAGAGGGCGATTCATCGTCGGCGCGGTTTTGCGGACAAGCCAGTTAGAGCGGGGCGCCGGGATAGATCGCCATCCTAATCGATGCTTATCTGCCTTGAAGCAGCATGCCTGGCTTAGCGGGCGAGCCGGCGGCCACCGGAAATCACGGCGACATCGCGCGCTTCGACGCTACGCCAACGAGTTCGCCAGAGCGCGCAGAGTCTGGCTCGGCTCGTCTTCGATAGGCGAACCGTGCGACACGAGAATGCGTTTCAGCGACTGAAGCTCCGCCCATTCCAGAAGCTGGGCGCGCAGCGCCTCTTTATCCGCGACCAGTATCAACTTCACCGGCTTCGGAATATGCGGTTCATTGCCCGCGAATCCCATCATGCGCAGAAACCAGCCGCCGAATCCGGATTCATGGCGAATGTTGCCGACGAGATCGTTCAGCACCAACGTCGTGCCGTTCGGCGTGCGTATGACGAGTGCTGCCTCATGGCCACGCGTTCCAGGCACCGTCACGAACTGCACGTTCGGATCGCCGAAGCCTGGGTCCGTCGTGTCGACGTGCACCGCTTCTTCCACCTTGGTCCGCGAGCCTTCGGGCGCGACGACCTGCATCAAGGGGTAGCGCTCTTTCCAGATTTTCGCGTCCAGTCGATGATGGTCGTTGGGCACCACCAGAAAGGCGGGACGTCCGTAATCTTCGAGCGCTTGCATCTCGTCTTCATCGAGCGCGATGGCGCTGAATATCACCAGTCGCGAATCGTTCAAACGAGCCACGGTCATGCGGCGGGGAAGGTCGGTGAGCGGCATGTGGAGTTCGCCGGTCACGGTAAGAATGTTTTCGTCCACTTCCGTGAGCTTGCCGTGCGGCAAGACTTTCCACTGCTGAAAAGGCTTGGTCATGGTCGGGCTCCTTGTCTGAAGACGGTCGCTGTAAATAGGCAGTGTGCGCGCAAATAGAGAACGGTCAAGCGGACGATGTGAGCGACGCTCTTTTGCGAACCTGCGATTGCAAGCGAACTATTCGGCAATTCCGTTCGTCGCCTGGCTCCAGGTGCGATGTACACTTTCCTGCAGGGGCATTCCACGGTTTAACGACCGGGTAGAACACGCAGGATCATCAATGAAAAGAATCTACGGGTACAAAGGCTTTGAGGTCACCGTGGAGCTGGAGCCGGTTTGGGAGACCGCGGGCAGCGTGACGCTGTTGCCTCCGCGCGGCTTCGTCGCGGTCGTGCAGGTCAGAACGATGGGTGCCGTGGGCGCCACGCGCCCCGTGGTCGCGCCGATTCGCCTCGGCGCGACCATCCAGCAGCCGTTCCCGACCCAGGCCGAGGCGCTCATGGCCGGGTATAGCGCGGGGCAGCGCGTAGTGGACGATACGTTCGCGCGCTGACGATAGTGTGTGGACGAAAAAAAGCCGCAGCAATCGCTGCGGCCGGAACACACACGCCGCGCATGAGGCGCTGGCGTTGGATCTATCCTACACAATCGCGTTTCCGAAGCAATCAGGTGTCTCGTCTGAATATTGACGCGCGACCGCATTGCGGCATCCGCCGTGGCACGGGCCTGGACGGTCGCTGACGCGGGCGTTGCGCAACGGCCACACGGTTGCTCGTCCAGATCAGGCCACCGTATCTGGGTTATCTGGCCGGGACCTTCGCCGGACTTTCGTTCTGCCGGGTCAACGAACCAGGGTCGGTCATCGCGAGGTGATCTTCGCGCGCGTCGATCCACTCGATTGCCCATTGCCGCGCGACCTCGATTGCCTCGTCTTCGGTTTCGAACCATGCAAGATTGCGCTCGATGTGCATTTCAGTGTCCACATCGTCGTCAAGTGATGTTCTGATGATCCTCGCATGCGCGAAGAACTGACCAAGCGAGAAATCCGGGGTTGCGTCAATGACCCAGCCGCCGTACTCGTACTTCATGTTGCCTCCGATACCTGCTAACCGAGATTCGAACAGACAAAGCATGGATTCATCGGGTTGTCTTCGCTAAACCTCCACGGTTGAATGGCCGACTTTAAGGGCGGCCGGGCAGCGCGCAGCCTGGCCATTCCCGGCGCCTTATTGTTATAGATCAAGATCATTCGTGGTCGAGCTGGCCGCGCGAAAAAACGGGGCACCGCGGCGTGCACAAGCTATCTGTGAGACTTGTCGGCGGTACTTCTGGTTCTGGAAAAGACGCCGGGTCTTCAAAAAATTCAACCCGCCAAAACCGGCGAGCTTCTTAAGCGTGCTATGGCTGGCCGCACGTAGCACGATCGCGCGGCGGCACTCAGACACGCAGGCAGTTCAATTGTCGTCCGACCTGCTCGGCAGATGCTCGTGCGGCACCGGTTCCGCTGCTGCGGCATCGGGAACATCGGGCTTGGTGCGTGGCGCAGATTCAGTAGCCGGCGACCGGCTGCCCGGCGTTACGCCGCGGACTGGGTGGTCTGGAATTCCTGGCCGGTGAGTGGGGCGTGTGGGCGGGGTTGAAGGCATGATTTCCTCCTACGCAAACGTGACCAGCAACATCCATCATACCTCCGTCGACGACGAAGAACATGTCCGCCGGGGCAAGTATTTTGGCGGCCATCGGCCGAACGAGAGATGGCTGATTTGGACGCTGAATGCTCGCGAGCGCTAGCCTTCGGTTTTATCCGGCAATGCGCCGCCAAATGCTTCCGCTGTAATAAATGTTTCGCAATTTTGGGGTAATCATAACGACCACGCCGCGACTTATAAATATTCAATTCAAATATAAATCGACCAATAGCTTTCGGCAAATCCAGGTCGTTAAGTAAGTGAGCTATTAAAACAACAATATGTGAAATGAATCGATGAAAGCCTTGCTGGTAGGAGGTGACGGCAATGACGTGGGCAAATTGGAAAACCTGCGCGTCGGAATCCGTTATAAAAAGAAAACCGCTCGGCGCAAAAAAAGCATTTCACATATTGCGTTCAAAAATTGAACGGTTATGATGGCGTCTCCGTGATTCGATCTCTCGCATGATCGATTTACAGAGGGGCGGCAGGAAGAATTGCCGGCAGTCACGCAGGAGAGGTAATTCGTACTCTCCGCGTAGAGAGACTAAATCGAGGAGACGCAATGTTGAGTCCCCATGAATTCGCTACCTTGATGCTCATCAAGAGCGCACCGGACCAGATCGAACTGGATCGCGCCGAACTGGACACGCTGCTCGAGCGGCAACTTATCTCGCTGGAAAAATTTGCGTCAGGACGCCCGCGTGCTCACCTTACGAGCGACGGCGATTCCATTCTCAAAGCGGTCGCCCGGATGCGCTAGAGATTCGCGGCGCGCGCCTCCCGGCGAGCGCGCCGAAGACACAGTCATGAACGCAGCGGCGTGGCTGCGGGTTGATTTGCAGTGCCTGTTGATGTAACGACCGTCGAAGTTCTCGCGACGCATTCTGCCTGACAGGCGTCCTTGCGCTTCGATTTATCCACCATCGCGATCCGTCGCAACACACCCGTCAGATCGGGGGTTTCGTGCACCGGATCGAATTTGAGGAATTCAACCATGGCTCTATCGAGTCCCGACCAGGCCGCTGTCGTAAAGGCCAACCTCGACGCATTTTTCGGGTTGACCGGAAAGATCTTTGAAGGCGCGGAGAAACTGGCTGCGCTTAACCTGCAGGTCGTCAGGTCCACGCTGGCCGAGGCGCAGGAGAATATGACGAAGGCCCCCGGCACGACGGACCCGCTGCAGTGGTTCGCGCTGCAGTCAGGCCTCACCGGGCCTTTCGCTGAGAAATCGCTGTCGTACGGCCGCCAGGTGTTCGATATCGCATCGACTACGCAGGCGGAACTCACGCAATTCGCCCAGGCGCAGTACGAACGGCTCAACGCACGTGTGCAGGCATTCGTCGAGGAAGCGGCGAAGAATGCGCCGGCGGGTTCCGAAGCCGCGATCGCCGCGTGGAAGTCCGCGATCAGCGCCACGACCACGCTGTACGAAACGCTGCAGAAAACCGGGCAACAGGCCGTGCAGGCCGCCGAAAGTAATTTCAACTCGGTCACAGCCACGGCGTCGAAGGCCGCGCGACGGGCCGAGCAGGTTCCCGTAGCCGCTGGCGCGAAGGGATAAGGCCGACGCGGGCAGCGATGCCCGCGTTGCCGTTCTTACTCTATATGAAGGAATACTGAGGGAGAGGCGCAAACCGGTTTTCCAGTACATCAAGTTCTTGACTGAATGCAGTGTGGCTTCGGATATCTACGAAGCCAATTTTTGCGAGGACGATTCGATGGCAAAGCAGATCGCTGTGGTGACGGGCGGAATGGGCGGACTTGGTGAAGCAATCAGCATCAAGCTGCATGACGCCGGATATGCGGTCGTGGTCACCTGTTCGCCGGCCAACACTGGCGCGAACGAGTGGCTCGCACGCATGGAAGCGCAGGGACGGCAGTTCCGCGCATACGCGGTCGATGTCGCCGACTACGACTCGTGCGGCAGATGCGCGGCGCAGATCGCTGCCGAAGTCGGCCCGGTCGACATCCTGATCAATAACGCCGGCATCACGCGCGACGCGAGCTTCAAGAAGCTCGACAAGATCAATTGGGACGCGGTAATCCGAACCAACCTCGACTCGGTGTTCAACATGACCAAGCCGGTGTGCGACAGCATGGTCGAGCGGGGCTGGGGCCGCATCATCAATGTGTCGTCGATCATCGGCTCCAAGGGCGGCTTCGGCCAGACCAACTATGCGGCGGCGAAGGCCGGCATGCACGGCTTCACGAAATCGCTGGCGCTAGAGGTGGCGAAGAAAGGTGTTACCGTCAACACGATCTCGCCAGGTTATATCGCAACGAAGATGGTGATGGCGGTGCCCGAGGAAATCCGCGAGACGAAGATCATTCCGCAGATTCCGGTCGGCCGGCTCGGACAGCCCGACGAAGTCGCCGCGCTCGTGCTGTACCTGTGTTCGCGCGAAGCCGGTTTCGTGACCGGAGCCAACATTGCGATCAATGGCGGGCAACACCTGCAATGAAGCGGATAGTCAGCAACGGAGGTTCCGATGAATGAAGCAGTGGCAATCGTCGTAGGTTCATTCGTGATGGCGACCGCAGCCGTATTCGTCGCCGCTCACTATCACCAGGAGCAAATGCGTCGGAAGCGGCTCAGGCAGATGGGTCACCATCACTACTGGCCGCATTGGCGCAGCGCCAGGCATTGAGCACCACTACCGCGTCAGCGGCGCGGTGACGCGGCCACGGATTCCGCTGGTCCTCTCGACCAGCGGAATTTCCTTGAACCAGCGCAATGAATGCATTTTGCTCGTAACGCAACACGTCTACGCCTAATCCTCTTCCACGCGCGCCATCCTGCATAGCCGGTCACGAATCCGGATCGGAATTCTGCCGCAAACACACCAGTCTTCGTTTTCAGATCATGTTTTCTGGCGTTTTCCGCGCTATCGTGATGCATGGTAAGAGCAGCCCCCGTGACAGCGAGCCGCTGCACAACGAGGGGAGAAGCACGGTGCATGATGATCTGGCGGCGTCGCGCGAAACGATGGTCGAGCGGCAACTGATTGCGCGCGGCATCGCGGAGCCGCGCATTCTGAACGCGATGCGGCGCGTGCCGCGCGAGGCCTTTCTGAGTCCCGATCTGCGCGCGTGGGCTTATGCGGACGCAGCGCTTCCGATCGAGGCCGGCCAGACCATCACCCAACCGTTCATGGTCGCGCGGATGTTGCAGGCGGCGCGGCTCACGCCGGAAGACCGTGTGCTCGAGATCGGCACGGGTTCCGGCTACGCGGCGGCCGTGCTCGCGGAAATAGTTGCACGCGTCGATACGGTCGAGCGTCATCCGCAATTGGCTGAGAGCGCGATGGATCGTCTACGCGCGCTCGGTTACGACAACGTGAACGTCCACACCGCTGACGGCACGCTCGGGCTGCCGGCGCGTGCGCCGTTCGATGCAATCGTCGCCACCGCGTCCGGTCCAGGCGTGCCACCCGCGTGGAGCGCGCAACTCGAAATCGGCGGCCGGATCGTGATGCCGGTGGGTCCGGATCCGGACCATCAGCGGCTGATCCGGCTCACTCGCGACAGCAGCACGACCTACCACGAGGAAATGCTCGATCTCGTGCGTTTTGTGCCGTTGATTGGTGCTCAGGGCTGGGGTGACGTGGCGGGGCGGTAAATGGATGCCGGCGTAAGCGTCAACCGACGCTCGCCCCAGGCATTCGTCGGGCGGCCGGTGTCGGCAGGGAAGTTTTTACGCCTGTGCTAATGCACACGGACAAAAGTACGCGTCGAGCGCCCACGGGAGCGCGACCAGCCGGCCCACCATCGCCGCGAGTGAATCGGGCGACACCGCCGTGAACGTTATCGTCATTTCCTCGTAGCAGTGACGGCGGTCGACACGGATCCTGACGTGGTCCGCCTGTGGCGCCTCGCAGCCGAGAACTTGCCACGCGGCAACGACCCTCAGATGTCCTGCCTTTGCGCGTACGGTGAGCCGGTAACGATCATGCTGCCCCGGGGTGCTGTTTCCAACCGCCATCTCTTTCGTGGCGGGATCGTCCGGTGGCACTGCGATTTGCTCGTCGGTCGATTGCATTCTGAACTCCGAATGACCCAGTCGTGCGGGGCAGGGGCTTGAGCCGCTCGGCCGCTCGCAGGACGTTCACTGTATGAGTACCGTTATAGTCCGCAAGGTCACCGAACGTTAGGACTGTGCGCCGGAATCGGCGACGGTCTGTGTGCCAGGGGCCGCTGAATCTCTTGCCGATACTATGGTTTGGCGTGTCTTTGCCATGATGCGATTGCTCACTCGGGGAGAAGGGCAACCATCGACCCCTTAGCGGTTTATAGAAGAAACACGCGTAAGCGCGAATTTTTACGCTGCAGTGCAACTCGAGCAAGGCATCGGACGCCGCGTGATCGGCGCCACTCTCGCGACACATCGATGTGATCAGTCACAATCCCCACCATCAAGCATTGACGTCGCTAACGGCTGACGCGGCAACACCGCCATGTGTCCAGAGCCATGCGGGTATGGGCTTTGCTCGCCCTCACACTGCCGTTCTTTTTACGCAGCCGACTCACAGCCACACCGGCTCGCATCGCCGCACGCCATCTATTGCGCGCTGGGGCGACCATCTTTTACGGAGAAACGCAGCATGGACAACGATCTCGAAGCCCGCATTCGTACCCGGGCGTATCAGCTCTGGCAAAACGATCCGTCGCCGGATAACAACGCGGAAAAGCACTGGGAGGAAGCGCGCCGACAGATCGAAGCCGAGGGCGACGATTCGCCCGACAGCCCTGATCCGAGCGTCGATCAATCGGCGGAACGGGAGCGAGGCGGACGCAGCGCGCCGGAAGAGCAGCTGCAGGACGTAGCTGGCGATAATGCGAATGCGGCAAATCGAGAGAAGCGGTAGCGCCGTCGCTGCCGTGGCTTTCGGGGCGCACGGCTCGCGAATGCTGCTCGCTGGGTGATCGGACTATCCGAACTGCGTTGCGAGCGTCGACGGGATCACGTCGCGTTGACGCGGCTCGCGTGCGAGCAATTAACGCCGCACACTCGCCGCCTCCAATGTCAGTTTCACATCGTCCGTTTTGTAAGGGCGCTTCAATGTGCAGCGTTCAAGCGAGCCTTGACGTCCGCCGCGTTACCGTCTTTCGGCGTTTGACATAGCGAAGCCGTGACCTCCGCGCCGAAAAGAAAAACGATGGCGCAGAAATATAGCCACATCATCAACACAGCGAGCGAACCTGCTGCGCCGAATGCGCCCGCCGTCCCAGCGTGCGCGAGATAGAAACCGAACAGATGCCTGCCCACGGTGAACAGCAACGCCGCGATGGCCCCGCCGATCAATGCGGAACGAAAGTTGACCCGCTTGTCGGGGAGCCACTTGATCAGCGCACCGAGTCCGAACGTCAGTATCACGAGGCCGAAAATAGATTGCACGACGTCGGCGACGACGCTGAGCGTCGAGCTGCCGAAAACGGCGCTGCCGGCCGTCTGTAACGCGGCGTCGAGGACCAGCGAGACCACCAGCAGAAAACTGAGTCCCATGAGCAGGCCGAGCGAGACGAGTCGCGCCCGGATCACCCACGCGAGGCCGGCGAGGCCGTTAGGTGATTTCGCCGCAAAGACGACATCGAGTTCGTGAGCCTGCGTTGCGTCGCTGATATTCCATGCTGTTCTCCCGCCGGCTCGTCGCCTTCAGTGTCTTCGGGCCGAGCAATTTCCGAGCCGCCGGGACCTCGGATACACCTGTCTTGTCGGGGCCTAATGCAATTCGAGCCACATCGGCTGATGATCCGAGGCCTCGCTGTGCGCATCGACCTCGCAAGCCGCAATGCGCGATGTCAGGTCCTCGGTGACGAAAATGAAATCGCAGGCGAATGGACCCTCCGGCCACTGTTCGTGGTCATATACACCCGCAGTCGGGGCACGCGGCGCGCGAGGGTGCGCGCTGGCCCACGCATCGATAAAACGCGGGGCATCGCCAATCGGTTCAAGCATCCTGCAGTACGCGCTGCTTTCGAAGGCACTGTTAAAGTCACCACAGACAACCGCGCTCATAGGTCGCGCAGTGTCGGAAAACGGGCTGTCGATTTTTTCGGCCTTGGCGGGCGCTCGCGCGTGATCGCACGCTTCCCTGTGCAGTTCGCGCAACCTGGTGAGTTGCGCAAGCCTCTGCTTCTCCGAATAGAACTCGAGGTGCGTGGAGATCACCCGAACTGCACCGATATCGGTATCGATCACTGCTTCGAGCGCCACTCTCATCATCGACGGTTTGGCGGGATCCGCAGGCCAGGGCAGGGAGTGGCGCAACACCTGCCTGACGGGCAAGCGCGTCACGATCGCATTGCCGAATTGACGCCGATGGCGGCTCGCGCCGAGCGCCGGAAGATCGGCGCCCACTGCGTCGAGCACCGTGAACTGCGGAAGCAGCGCGGCCAGTTCGGCGAATTGATCGGCGGATGGCCCGCCGGCCAAACCGCCCAATGCCGGGTCCTCATGAAAACCGCGCGTGACTTCCTGCACGCAGAGGACGTCGAAATCGCACAACGCGCGCGCTTCGCGCACGATGCGGGCGAGGTCGACCCGGCCGTCCACGCCGCGTCCCCATTGAACATTCCAATCGACGAGTTTCATGACGGTGGGTTCTCCATTCGGCTTACACGGGCTGGTTTGTCTTGGATAGAGACTAGCCATCTGTGTCCGGACCGAGGTAGCCGGGCAGTCCCAGCGCCGCGTCGGTCTTTGCCAGCCTGATCGCTTCGTCCACTAGCGCGGCGAATTTCTCGTCACTGTCCGGTCGCGGCAGATTCGAGCGGAAGAAGTCGGCCCAACGGAATTCTTCCAACGGGACATTGGTTTTCTCGTAACCCCCGGCGTCGCGAACTGCCGCCGCGAGGCTGCGGTACTCGTCATCGAGCAGCGCCCAGATGTGTTCGGGCAAATCGGAAAACGGCCGACGTCTGCCTTCCGCGTCGAACGGGTACGTCCACCGTTCGTTTTCCATGCTGAGCCAGAATGAAGCCTGCGAATAAGAGCAAAGATCCCGCACCAGAACGATCGGTACGGACTTGACGCCCACGTGCCAGAGCGCGGCGGCCACGTGATGATGGTCGATCGCAAACGGCGTGTCGCCGGGACCGTAGACGACGGGTATCGGTTTCTCAGCGATGGCCATCTCCAGATCGTGCCCGCTCAGCGCTTTGTATTGCCTGATTTTCTCGCGGACCTCCCGCGCGCCGTGCGTCAGTTGGGTGGGACGCAGGCGTTCGATTTTTAGTGTGGTCATGCCGTCTCCCATGCAAAAAGCGGTTGGCCAGAGCCGGTGCTGCTTCAGTTCGTACGCAAGATGCATGCCGCTGTGAATAGCGGCAGGGTGCGCCAGGCCTGTGCCTTGCTCCGAGGGAGATCATGGTGCTGTCGGATAGCAGGCACTGCATCCTTCCACGCATCGCACGTTTGCAGGTCCTCAAAACCGATCATGTCAGAAGACAAACCGAAGATCCGTACCCGCGGCAGCACGCAGTCCGATCCTGATGTCGAGCGCGACCAGCAACCGGCGACTTTAGACGACTGCCGCCGTTGCCCGCTATGGCGCAATGCGACACAAGCGGTGCCCGGCGAAGGGCCGAAACATGCCGCCATCATGTTGATCGGCGAACAGCCGGGTGACGCCGAAGACTTGCAGGGCAGACCGTTCGTCGGACCGGCGGGAGCACTGCTCGATAAAGCGCTCGAAGAGGCCGGGCTGGCGCGCAAGAAAGTCTATGTGACGAACGCCGTCAAACATTTCAAGTGGACGCCGCGCGGCAAGCGTCGCTTGCACAAATCGCCGGGACAGCGGGAGATCGAAGCGTGCGGATACTGGCTCGAACGGGAACTCCGGAGTACAGGCGCGCTCGTGATCGTTGCGTTAGGCGCGACCGCGCTGAAGGCGGTGCTGGACGATTCGCACGCCCGGCTGCAGGACGCGCTCGGCCAAACGATCGAGCATGGCGAGCGGACGGTTGTTGCGACGTATCATCCGTCGTTCGCGTTGCGCGCGCCTGACCCCGCCACACGGCAGCGCGTGTATGACGAAATTGTCGCGGCCCTTCAACACGCGCACAAGCTGAGCGGTAAGCGCGGACGATCATCGAGCTGATGCTTGCGGTCCACGCTGAAAGCTGCCTTCCGCTTACGCCGCCGAATGCACTGCTTGTAAGCCGAGCCGTTCAATCAACCGCTGCGCGTCGAAGGGCGCATGTGTTTTGGCGTCGTTGTCGAAATAGCAGTACACGTCGCGCCGCGCGCGAGCCGGTGGATGACTATGCGGCGCGATCAGCCGCGCGTCCGTCGGCTGCGAACCGCGGCGCCATGCGTCGATCCGGGCGGCCCAGTCGTCAAGCGCTTCGTCCACGTATTCGCCGGAATACCGCGATTCGGTGCCGTGCAAGCGGATGTAAACGAAGTCAGCGGTAACGTCTTCCGCCGGCGGCCACGATTCGGTCGAGTCGGAGACAACCAGCGCGGTGTCGTACTGTCTGAGCAACGCGATGAAGGCAGGGTTCATAAGATTGGCATGCATGGCAGGACTGAATGCAGACGACGCGAGCAACCAGTGTTCCCGTAATAGGCCGCGTGTGCCAAAGTTCAGATCAAGACGTTTGAACGTCTGACAGCGAAGCGATCAGCAACGAACTCTCAGGGAGTAAGAAGTCGTGCCGAAAACCTCTGCATCCACTGCGTTTGGAATTTTCGAGCGGGTGGTCGTTAGCCTTTACGACGGCGGCGTTCTGTCGCCGGCGGTGCTGGAGCGCGTCATTGGCGCGTTCGCGCAGGCGGACGCCGACTGGCAAGGCAACCCGCGAGTCCGTTCCGTCGACGGCCGCTCGCTGCATGAAATCGTCGTGCGGACAATGCTTCCGGGCGATGATCTGCAGTCGGCTTCGATATCGTTTATGACGGTGATCGAACATATCGCGCAAGTCGCGCATTCGGCTGGCGCTGCGAGCGAAACTGCCAAAGAGGCTGAACCGCGGCGCGCCAGAAGCAGAAAAACCGCCGGCGCCGATGAAGACGAAGTCGAAGACGCCAACGCGGATGAACTGCTGGCGCAATTGTCCGGCAGCACACAATCAGGTAAGCGACGTCGTTCGAACAAAAACGACAGGCCGGCCGGGTCGGGCACCTTCAATCCGTTTCTGAATGCGGCGCTACCGCGAACGAAGAAGTCGTGACAGCCTGCGCGAAGCACAGGGGGCGGACCAAGGCAGCGTAGAGATCCACTGGCGCGTTACGGGCGAGGCGCACGAGCAGAGCGGCACGCAACGCCCGCCAAATACGCCGGATGAGACCGGGTTGCATGCACATTTTCAGGTAGTATTTGTGCGCGGTGATCTTCAACATCGATTAGAACAAGTCATGCATTTGGCGCGAGAACTCCTGGAGGATCCGCCATGAATACGAAGCAGGGTAAAAAAGTGCATCTCGATGCTGCTGCATCGCATCACGAGCAGGCTGCGCGCTTTCATCGGGAGGCATCGCAGTACTACGAGGCGGCCAAAAATTACGATCACGCCGCGCATCAGGCCGTGTTGGCGCAAGGCCATGCATTGTATGCCGTCGAGGAGTCCAATCTCGCCGCCAAACATACAGGCGCTCCATTGACGGCAGGCTCCGTCGATAGCGGCCTGACTGCCGCGCAACATCATGCAGCGGCTTCCGAACTTCATGGCCAGGCGGCGCAACATCTGCGGCGCGCGGCAAAAGTTTTCGATGAAGATCGCAGCGCTGTCGCCCATGAAACTCAGGTGGGATTTTCTCTTGCGTCACGGGCGCTCGCGCATGGCAACGAAGCGGCCAAACAATATGTCGCGTCGCTGCGGGAAAAATAGGAAGCCGGTGCATGGACGACGACGTACTTGCCTTTAACGGGCTGCGCCCGCGATTGCAGAAGATCGCGTATCGAATGCTGGGCTCCGTTGCGGAGGCCGAAGATATCGTGCAGGACGTCTGGCTGCGTTGGCATGCAACAGCCCGTGAAGCCATCGACAACGCGGAGGCGTGGCTGGTCGCGGTCACGACGCGGATGTCCATCGACCGGCTGCGCGCGGCGAAGATTCAACGCGAACACTACGCGGGCATCTGGTTGCCCGAACCGGAGATGACCGATTTCCCGGCTACGCCGGAGGAGGCCACGGAGCGCGCCGACGACGTCTCCGTTGCTTTTCTGGTGCTGCTCGAGCGCCTTACGCCTGAAGCCCGGGCGGCGTTCCTGCTGCGCGAGGTATTCGACGCCGACTATGACGAAGTCGCACGAGCCATCGGCAAGACGGAGGCGGCGTGCCGCCAGCTGGTAAGCCGTGCAAAAGCGCAGCTGCGCGACGAACGTCCGCGCTCCGACGTACCGCGCGAGACGCATCTGCGCTTGCTGCGAACATTCGTGCAGGCGCTGCAGCTCGGCGACTTTCACGCGATCAACGCATTGCTGGCCGAAGACGCAAAGCTGATCGGCGACGGCGGCGGCAAAGTCCAGAGCTTCCCGGAGCCGATGCTGGGCGGCCAGCGCATCGCGCAACTGTTCTACGCGTCGTCCCGGCGTTATGGCGACGAACTCAGCGTCAAGCTCGTGGTGCTCAACGGCCAATGGGCGCTGCTGCGGTTTATCGAAGGCGAACTCGAATCGGCACAGTCGTTCGAAACGGACGGCGAGCGCATCGTCCGTATTCATGTGCAGCGCAACCCTGACAAGCTCGCGCGCATCGCGGCGGCACACGCCAACGGCTGAACGCCGGTCTCTCCCCTGCACGGCGGCGGCTCGGCGCGCGATTGGTGCCGCGCGGACAACATGGTGAGCGCATCCGCAGGCCTACCATGACATCCCGCGCCCGCCTACGATGACTTTGTGCGGCTCAGTGCCGCGAACGGCACCCGCAAGGCGGGGTGGCCACTCATCGTCGCCAGGAGAAAACATGACGCAGCGTATCAACTATGTGCAGCAATCGCCGGAACTGTTCAAGAAGTTTTTCGAACTCAGCAATCTGCTGAAAGACAGCGCAATCGAAGAATCGATCCGTGACCTGGTGTCGATCCGGGCGTCGCAGCTCAACGGCTGTGGATTCTGTCTGGACATGCACGTGAAGGAAGCACGCCTGCACGGCGAGCGCGAATTGCGCGTCCATCACCTCGCGACGTGGCGCGAGTCGACGCTTTTCGCGCCGCGCGAACGCGCCGCGCTGGCGTGGACGGAAGTGCTGACCCGGCTTCCCGAGCACGGCGTGCCCGACGAGCTCTACGAGCGCGTGCGCACCCAGTTCTCCGAAAAGGAACTCTCGGACCTGACGTTCGAAGTGATGGCGATCAATGGATGGAACCGCGCGAACGTCGCGTTCAAGACGGTGCCGGGTTCGTCCGACAAGGCATTCGGCCTAGACAAGGCGAACCTCGTCTGAGCAGACGCGTTTCATCTTTGTCCAGTTCAGGCCCGCGCGAGCGGGCCGCGTTACTCTGGGACACACTATCATGCTTCGTTTGGGAAATACGGCTCTGGCCGCGCTCGTCGTCGTGAGCGCGTCGTTGAGCGTGGCCCGCGCCGAGGCGCCCGCCGCCATCGTCACGCCGTTGATGACACAGCCTCTTGACGACTATCCGGGCAAGGAAGCCCTGATGATCAGCGTCGAGTACCCGCCGGGTGCCGCCGACCCTGTTCATAGGCATCATGCGCACGGGTTTATCTATGTGCTGGAAGGATCGATCGTGATGCAGGTCAAGGGCGGCAAGGAAGTCACGCTGACACCCGGACAGACCTTCTATGAAGGTCCAAACGATGTCCACACGGTCGGACGCAACGCGAGCCAGACAAAGCCGGCCAGGTTCCTCGTGCTACTGCTGAAGGATAAGGGCGCGCCGGTTCTGGTTCCGGAGAAATAGCGCCTTTGCGCGCCGCCTTCGTTTAAAAAATCGCGGACCGTGTCACAAACGGCAGCGCTGATACGTCTAGTCGCTATGGACTTCACGAACCGCGCTTCCATGTCAGACGACCCATCACGCCGCCGCACCGCCGGCGCCGCCGACCCGTTCGCAAGCAGTTTCGCGACCAGCTACGCCGGCGTCGTTTCTTTTCTCGCCGTTGCCAACGAAGGCAGTTTTGCCCGCGCGGGCGATCGCCTCGGCATCGGGCGGTCCTCCGTTAGCCGCAACGTGCAGAAACTGGAGGCTCTGCTCGACGCGCGCCTGTTTCTGCGCACCACGCGCAGCACGTCGTTGACGCGCGAGGGCGAGTTGTTCTACGAGAACTGTCAGCCTGGCATCGAGCGCATCGCCCAGGCGCTGGAAGACATGCGGGAGCTGCGCAACGGGCCGCCGCGCGGCCATCTGCGCATCGTCTCGGCACCGGGCTTCGGCCGCAAGATCGTCGCGCCGCTGCTGCGAGGCTTTCACACGCGCTATCCCGAGATCGCCCTCGAACTGCTGCTGAACGATCGACCCGCCGACTTCACGACCGACCGGGTCGACGTATCGTTTCACGACGGGCGTCTGGAGGACAGCGGGATCGTGGCGCGCCAGTTGATTCCGATGCAGATGCTGGTGTGCGCGTCGCCGGCTTATGCACGAAGAAACGGGCTGCCACGGCATATCGATGAACTGGCGGATCATCGCTGCATCAACTTCCTGGCCGCGTCCGGCCGCATCAGTGAATGGGAGTTCAAGGTGAACGGCCTCCCGCAGCGGCGCCAGCCCGTTGCACAGCACACGTTCAACGACCCAGATCTGATCGTGCAGGCGGTGCTGGACGGGCTGGGCATCGCGCAGTTGCCCGCATATCAGGTATGCGACCTGCTGGCCGGCGGGCAGTTGCTCAGTTGTCTCGCGCAGCACGCGCCGGAAGATGGCGGCCACTACCTCTGCTATCTCAGCCGCAAGCAGCTTCCCGCACGGGTCCGCGTGTTCGTCGATTACATGACCGAGCACACGCGCGCGCTCGACCTGCAGTGTCTGACCACGATGACAACGCAATCGCCGTTAGCGACGCTCGCGTGACCGCATCTGGACGGCCTGGCGTCGATTGATGCGCTTCATGCAACACGGTGCGTCCCGCTGGGGCTCTACCGCGTGACGCGGTGCGTACCTACCATGTTTTCTGTACGGACGGCGGGTGAATCGCGGCACGTCCGGCGAAGCACCGGCATATTCATCCGCTCCGCATGTATCGCTTGTATCGCCTTGTATCGTTCGCGACGCGATGCAAAGCCGGAGTCGAACAACTGGCGGCGGCGCGAGAGCCACACGCCGCCTCATGGAGAAACATTGTGAAGATCGTCGTGATCGGTGGCACGGGACTCATCGGCAGTAAGGTCGTCAGGAATCTTCGCGCGCGCGGTCATGCGGTCGTTGCCGCGTCGCCCGCATCGGGCGTGAACACAATCACTGGCGAAGGTCTGAACGAGGCGTTGACGGGCGCGAATGTCGTGGTCGATCTGGCCAATTCGCCGTCGTTCGAAGACGCCGCCGTGCTCGAATTCTTCGAGACAGCCGGACGCAATCTGTTGGCGGCGGAGATTGCCGCGGGTGTGCAGCATCATGTCGCGCTCTCCGTCGTCGGCACCGGGCGGCTCGCGGAAAGCGGCTACTTTCGCGGCAAGATCGCGCAGGAAAAGCTGATCCGCGAATCGGGCGTGCCGTACACGATCGTTCATTCGACCCAGTTCTTCGAGTTTCTCGGCGGCATCGTGCAAGCGGGTAGCGACGGCCAGACCATACGGCTGTCTCCTGCATTCTTCCAGCCGATTGCGTCCGACGATGTGGCGGCAGCCGTCGCGGACTTTGCCGCCGGCGAACCGCGCAACGGCATCGCGGAGATCGCGGGCCCGGAACGCGTTCGGCTTGCCGGCATGGTGCAGCGTTTCCTCCTTGCGACTCACGATTCGCGCAAGATCGTCGAAGACCCGCAAGCCCGCTACTTCGGCGCAAAGCTGCAGGACGACACGCTCGTGCCGGGAGCAAATCCGCGTCTGGGCGCGCTGAACTTCGAGGCGTGGTTCGCCCAGACCCAGGCCGCGAAGTAAGCCACGAGCCGCCGAGGCGTGCCATGACCCGCTTGCGTCCACCGCCGCTGACACTGCTCGACAAGTATCACGGGCGAGATCCCCAAACGCTGTATTCGACCACCGTCACCGTAACAGGCGGCGACACGGGTCACGGTCGCGCGTCAGGCATCGCCCGTTCCGACGACGGCAATCTCGTCGTCCACTTGCGATTGCCGCAGGCACTGGGCGGGCCTGGCGGCGGCACGAATCCGGAGCAGCTATTCGCGGCCGGTTACGCGGCCTGCTTTCATGGCGCGCTGAGCCTGCTTGCGGCACGGGCGAGCATTCCGATTCCCGGTGCCTCGGTGCAAGTCACCGTCGATTTTGGCCGCGACCCGGTGGACGGTCTGTTCATCCTGACCGCGGAGACCCATATCCGTCTGCCCGGTGTCGAACGGGTCGTCGCCGAGGAACTGGTTCGCAACACCGAACGGTTTTGCCCTTATACGAAGATGGCGCGGCAGGGAATCGGGAATGTCGTCGCGCTGGTGAAGGAGGACGATACTGCGGAGCCGTAGCGTCGCGTGAGTCTTCGTTGTGAGCCGATTTTGGTTGACGGGGATTTGTTGATTTGTTGACCCGGACGGTTCGATAGATCGAATGACCTGAAGTAGCCATGCGCATTTGTTTCCAGATACAACGCCCGCTTGACCTGGCAACGTTCCAGCAGGAATGGATTCAGCGGTCTAACAGCGCGGAAGAGGGCGTTGCGGCGTCATCTGTCGTTCACTGCTGTTTCTTTGTGGTCGGTGTGGCGGATTCGGCCAGCTCACGCGCCCGGATAAGCGCGTTGCTGATTTCGGCCAATACTCTGTCGCGGTCCGCATCGGTTTGCTGCCGTAACGCGAACGACGGATGATAGGTGGCGATGCCCCAGCCGTCTGCCACCCTGAACGGTGCGTCGAGACGGTCTCTCAGGCTGACCTTCTCGTGCAGCAAGGCGGTGAGCGCGGTAGCGCCAAGCGTGACGATCACCGCCGGGCGCACTGTGTGCAGCTCCCTTTCGAGCCAGTAAGAACACGCTTCGATCTCACGCTGTCCCGGCGTCTTGTGCAACCTGCGCTTGCCGCGCGGTTCCCATTTGAAATGCTTCACCGCGTTGGTCAGATAAACCTGCTCGCGCGACAGGCCGGCGCGCGTGATCGCGGTCTCCAGTAATTGCCCCGCCGGCCCGACGAACGGCTGACCACTCAGATCCTCCTGGTCGCCGGGTTGCTCGCCGATCAGCATGATGCGCGCGTCGCTCGGCCCTGAACTCCCGACCGCTTGCGTCGCATGGCGCCACAGGTCGCAGCGCCGGCAGGTATCGAGCGACGAGGGTTGCTCGCGGGCCGGTTGCGCCATGTCCGCTTCGACCGGAATGGTTTTGCCGCCCAGCGCGCCGACGCCGCTCGCCTGCGCCACGCGGCGCGCGCCGCTTTTCGCTTCACTGATCATGGCGGGGATGAGATGACCCTCCGGCAAGCCTTTCCAGAAGCGTACCGGCATGTGCTGTTCGAGCGCCGCTTCGTTCAGCCGCGCCGGATTGAACGTGCTGCGGTAGTAGGCGAGCCATAGCGCCTCGGCTTCGTCCGCGCTATCGCAACGATGTTCGCCGGGCAACGCGTGGCGCTGCTCCAGATGCAGTTGCTCGCCGTCCCAGAAAGCCGCGCCGCGCGGCGTGGTGATCATCCAGGTCGCGCGTCCCATGCGTTGCGAGAAGTGTTCCGCGGCCCACGCCAGCACATCATGCTCGGGCTCGTACCAGGCGAGATATTCGGGTGTCCGCGCCGTCGATGCCGACGCCTGCGCCTGCTTGCGAAACCGCACGTAAGCGATCATGTCGTGCTTGGCGCGCCGCACGCTTTTGGCCATGCGATAGAGGCGTGCACCATCTTCGTCCGCCGGCGAGGCGACCGCGCGATCGCCATGGTGCCAGCGCCACAAGACCTTGTACAAAAACGCCCAGCGCTGTGATTCGCGGAACAGCGCGGCATCTTGCAAGAGCGCCGCCAGCTCCTTCGAAACACGCACGGCGGTGGAGCGAGGCTCCGCATCCTCGGACGTCGTGCCATAGTCGAACAGCGCCTGCCCTTGCGGTGACTCACGTTCCTGCTTGACGCGCCATTCAATCGCCTCCGGTGCCAGGCCTCCGGCTAGAGCGCCGAGCGATGCGGCGCGCCAGGCGACGAAATGGTCTTCGATAACAATGGAACGCATGGCGACGTTTCACAACAACGCCAGTTGCACCGGCGGCGCCAACACCCGGCGCAAGCGGGCCGACGACGTGTCATGCAGCGCCGCGCGATAGTCTTGCGTCACGACGAACGGCTTGATCTTTTCCAGCGGACAACGCAGCCGCACGAGATCCTCGTAGCGCACGCGGCGCGAACGCCGTAACTCGACCAGGCGTTTCGCATTGCGCATGCCGATGCCCGGCACGCGCGCGATCATGCGCAGCGGCGCGCGGTTCAGGTCGACTGGAAACTGGTCGCGATGCGCCAACGCCCACGCAAGCTTCGGGTCGATGTCGAGCGACAGGTTGCCGGGTTGTTCGAACAGTTCGTCCGCGCTGAAGCCGTAGCCGCGCATCAGGAAATCGGCCTGATACAGCCGGTGTTCGCGTAACAACGGCGGCGCTTGAGCGGGCAATGCGGATGGGCTGTCGGGAATCGGGCTGAAGGCGGAGTAGTAGACGCGCTTGAGCTTGTACGCTCCGTAGAGCGTAGCGGCGGTCTGCAAGATCGTGCTGTCGTTCGTCTGATCCGCGCCGACGATCATCTGCGTGCTCTGGCCCGCGGGCGTGAATTTCGGCGCCTTGGCGTCGCTATGCGCTTCTTCCTGCGCAAGGCGGATCGAGCCCATGGCGAGCTTGATGGTGCGGACGTTCTTTTCCGGCGCGAGCCGCGCGAGGCTGCTGTCCGTAGGCAGTTCGATGTTCACGCTCAAACGGTCGGCATGACGCCCGGCTTGCGCAATCAACTGCGGATCGGCATCGGGAATCGTCTTCAGATGAACATAGCCGCGAAACTGATGATCCTCGCGCAGCGACTGCGCGACGCGCACGAGCTGTTCCATCGTGTAGTTGGACGACCGAATGATTCCGGAACTCAGAAACAGTCCGTCGATGTAATTGCGCCGGTAGAAATCCAGCGTCAGCTCGACGACTTCCTCGGGCGTGAAGCGCGCGCGCGGCACGTTGCTCGAGCGCCGGTTGACGCAATACTGGCAGTCATACAAACAGAAATTGGTGAGCAGGATCTTCAACAGCGAGACGCAACGCCCGTCCGGCGTGAAACTGTGGCAAATACCCGCGCCGGTGCTGGCGCCCAGACCGGCAATGCCGCGCGAGCCGCGTTTGGGCGCGCCGCTGCTTGCGCATGACGCGTCGTACTTCGCGGCGTCGGCCAATACTTCCAGCTTTTTGAGCAGTTCCACGTTGCCACCGATACTGTATGAATGTACAGTATCGTACGTGGAGAGACGTGACTGCAAGCGGTTTTTTTAATGGGTAAGCGGGCGTTGGCTTCGGGGGCGCATCCGGCGAACGAGCGGGGCGCAAGCGCTGCAGCGGAAATGGGCGCGTGCGGGATTGCGCTGCATTTTTTGCTTGTAATGCGGCGCTATCTCAAGAGTAACGACCGGTTTGATAAAAGGCGATTGTGGAACCTCGCACAGTCGGGCGGTCTGCATAGATCAGATACGCGGGTGAGCCCGCACAATGAACGGAGATTCATCGACATGCCGGCTTTATCCGGTCAGGAACGCCATGCCTGAACAACTCTGGCTGCCTGGTCTTGAGGCGCCGCCAACGCTAACAGACGGCCTGTTCTTCGCCGTCTTTCCCGATGCGACCACAGCGGCCGGCATCTCGAAGCTCGCGCAAAAGCTTTGCGGCGAGACGCGCTCGCGGAGCAAGCCGCTTGCTGCGGGCCGTCTACATGTGACCTTGCATCACCTGGGAAATTTCGCGGGTGGTTTGCCGCAAGAGCGAGTCGATGCGGCGATGCAGGCGGCCGCGTCGATCGGAATGGAGCCGTTTAGCGTCGAATTCGACACGGCGGTCAGCTTTGCGTCGAAACCGCGACCGGGACCGCTGGTGCTGGGTGGAGGCGAGGGCGTCGCTGGCCTGCACGTGCTGCACGACGCCTTGGGCCGTGCGCTGCAAAGCGCCGGCTTTGGGGACCGCGCGGTTTCATCCGCGGCGCACTACACGCCGCATGTCACGCTAGCGTACGGGGTGCCGTGGGGCGCGGCACGTCCCGTCGAGCCGGTTTGCTGGAACGTGCGTGAGTTTGCGTTGATGCACAGTTTGCTCGGGCGTACGCGGCATGTCGCGTTGGCTCGCTGGACTTTGGCTGGCGCCGAATCATCGCGCGCGTTGTCTGGGTGAGGGCGGCGTGTCGAAGGACGGCGAGCTAGAACCGCATGCCGGTCGCGCAACCGCCTGCAAAGCCGCCACCGCTTCCGCCCGCGCCACCGCAGAACACGCCACAACCGGATAGCGCGAGCGTTATGGTGATGGCGGCCAGCGTCGCGCGTAGCCACCGTTTTGGAATGCGTTCGCCTGCATGCACGAGGCCCACGGCGGGATGCGGATCGATGCGGGCGTCGAAAGCGGTGACGGCGTGGTTGCGGCTTGAATTGATCATTCGGAGTTTCATAACGTTGGTGGCGTTGGTGGCGTTGGTGGCGTTGGTGGCGTTGGTGGCGTTGGTGAGCGACGAGCGAAGGCGCGGGAGCATCATTCGATGAAAGTGTTTTGTCAGGTTTTGTCGCAGAACAGAGGTCGACACGCAGAGCGGCGAAAACCCGGCCGCGAATCGCTGAGGCTAGCGCTCGACTGTCTGTCCTCAAATACGCGGAATCTGAAAACGTAGGAGGTTTCGTCGGTTCGAGAAGCGGAACGATCGTGCGCGCCCTGATAGAATGCTTGGGCCGCAACGTAGTGGATTGCAGATGAGATTGCTTGATGCATTAGTCGAACAGCGTATTGCCGCCGCCGCCGCGCGAGGCGAATTCGACGAGTTACCGGGCGCGGGCGCGCCGCTGTCCCTGGACGACGATGCTCTGGTCCCCCAGGAAGTGCGCGTCGCCAACCGGATTTTGAAGAATGCGGGCTTTGTGCCGCCCGCTGTCGAGCAGTTGCGCGCGTTGCGCGACCTGCAAGCGGAGTTGAATGCCGTGAGCGACCGGGCTACCCGTTGCCGTCTCCAGGCGCGCATGCTGGCGCTCGATATGGCACTTGAATCGTTGCGTGGCGGTCCGCTGGTTCTGCCGCGCGAATACTGCCGGCGCATTGCCGAGCGCCTATCCGAGCGCGCGGGCAACCTTGATACGGCAGACGCGGGTTCGCAGTGAGCGAGCCGCTTGCCCACTCCACCGTACCGGACTCAGACTCTGGCGAGTCTCACGCCGCGCTGAATGCGCTGGGTTCCCAACGCTCAGTGAGCAGCGTCGCTGATGAATTGGCGGCGACCGATTTGAGCGCCGCCGCCGCCTCGGCGGGTTCAGATCTCGCCCTTGGCAAACCGCCCGCATCTTGCACCGTCCCCGAAGTCTCGGAGCGCGATCGCCGTTTCATGGCGCTCGCGCAAGCCGCCGCCGAAGAAGCGCGCGCCGCCGGCGAAGTGCCCGTTGGCGCGGTCCTCGTGCGCGGCGAAGAAGTCATTGCAACCGGTTTCAATCATCCGATCGGCGGGCACGACCCGTCGGCGCATGCGGAAATGGCCGCGTTGCGCGCTGCGGCGCAAGCCGTCGAGAACTACCGTTTGCCGGGCTGCGAACTTTATGTGACGCTCGAGCCGTGCCTGATGTGTGCCGGCGCGATCATGCATGCGCGCATCGCGCGAGTCGTGTTCGGGGCGCGCGATCCGAAAACTGGCGCGTGCGGCAGCGTGGTCGACGCCTTCGCGAATCCGCAGTTGAATCATCACACCACGGTGATCGGCGGCGTGCTCGAAAACGAATGTGGCGCCGCGCTCAAATCGTTCTTTGCCGAACGGCGGCGCGCGAGCCGCGAAGCACGCGCGGCGGCACGCGCCGACGCAGCCGGCGTGCCGGGCAGCATCGAACCGGGCCCGGCCGGGTCGCTCTAAAACAACAACGTCCAACAAGGTCTTGCCAATGACCGTCCATCGCACCATCCAACTGATTGCGCCGTCCGGGTATCCGCATGATCCCGAGGTGCTGCATCGCGCGTTGCAGCGCTTCCATATGCAGGGGCATCGCGTGGAGGGCGTGGAAACGACGAAGCGTCGCTACCAGCGCTTCGCCGGCACCGATGGCGAGCGCGCGGCCGATCTGAACCGGCTCGCCGATCCGTCGCGTAAGTTGCCGGACATCGTGCTGGCCGTGCGCGGCGGCTATGGCGCGGTGCGCATCCTGCACGGACTCGACTACGATGGATTGCAACGGCGGCTGACCGATCAGCCGATCGCGCTGGTCGGTCACAGCGATTTCACCGCGATCCAGCTTGCGCTGCTGGCACGCGCGGGCGTGAAGACTTTCGGCGGCCCGATGGTGATGAGCGACTTCGGAGCGGAAGATCTGAGCGAATTCACCATGCAACACTTCTGGTCGGCGGTGACGAAGCCGACCATGACGATCTCGAACAACACGCCGCAAGCGCAGCCGGTCGACGTCTCGGGCATGTTGTGGGGCGGCAATCTGGCGGTGCTGACGTCGCTGATCGGCACGCCGTACATGCCGCCGGTGCAGGGCGGCATCCTGTTTGTCGAGGACGTCAACGAGCAAGCGTTTCGCATCGAGCGGATGATCTATCAGTTGCACCTGTCCGGCATTCTTGCGCAGCAGCAGGCGCTGGTGCTGGGCGATTTCTCGGGCGCCAAACCCTATGAATACGACAATGGCTACGACCTGCACGCAATGATCGAGCAGGTGAGGTCGGTGATCGGCATTCCGGTCGTCAGCGGGCTGCAATTCGGGCATGTCCGCAACATGCTGACGCTGCCGGTGGGCGCTGACGCGCATCTCGTCGCCGACACACATGGGTTCAAACTAAGCTTGTCGGGCTATCCTTACCTCGCCTGAACTGGCGGAGCAAGGAGGCGGGCGGCTGTCCGTCTTCTTTTTGCCCTTTACAACGCAACTAACGGTCAGTTTTTGTGACGTACTTGCCAGCGGAAGGATCGTGAAGGTCCCCCGATTTTGTTGACAAAACAAGCCGCCAATAGACGGCCGCTGCCTCACTTAATTAAACTCTTGCCGAGACAGCACAGGCCACACGCGCCATGCGAGCGGTATATCAGTTAAGGCTCACCCCGAAGATTGTCGAAATTCATGGCAAAAATTGTTGACAATTTTTATGTCCATCCTATGATGACCAACATACCGAGACGAACATCATGTCCGACACAGACTCCGCCGCCGCGAATAGTTCGAAACCCGAAGCAATCACCGAGCGCATCCGCGCGGCGATCCTCGAGCATCGGCTCGCGCCGGGCGCCAAGTTGACAGAAGCCCAGTTGTGCGAAGTATTCGGTGTGAAGCGCGGCCCGATCCGGCAGGCGCTGGCGCAGTTGGCCACCGACCACCTCGTCGATCTCGAACCGAATCGCGGGGCGTTCGTGGCAAGTCCGTCGCTGCAAGAAGTGCACGAAGTGTTCGAGATGCGCCGCATCATCGAGCTTGCGGTGGTCGAAAAGATCTGCAGCGGCCACGGCATGCGGCGGTTGAAGAGCATCGGCAGCATGATCGGCCGGGAACGCAAAGCGTTCGAAACACGTGATTTTCCGGCGTGGATTCGTCTATCGGGCGAGTTTCACACCGAGTTGGCGGGACTCACGGGCAACGCCGTGTTATGCGACTGCCTGAACGGACTGGTGGCGCGCTCCACGCTAATTTCCGCGCTGTACGAGTCGCTCGGACGCAGCCCATGCTCGTTCGAGGACCACGAAGCGATTCTCGCCGCGCTCGACGCCGGCGATGCCAAAGAGGCGGCGGCATTGATGTCGCGCCATTTGCAAAGCGTCGAGTTGAAGATGCTGGACCGCCCCGCACGTGGCGCGGCCGATCTGCATGAAGTGTTCGGCGCTTTCAACGGTGCAGCCAGAGATTCATCGAAGACCAAGTCCGCGCCAGGCTGAGGCACGCGGCCGGCGTGCGCCCGTTGCCGGTGCGCGCCGCACTGAATTGAACTGAACGAATCAAGCGTTGCAAGGCGGCTCGGCGCGAGCGCTGCCGGCTTGTGCACGCCTGTCCGCCGCCGGGCGACGGACCTCGGGTAATAACGCATCGCCGGACTTCGCGGCTGCTGGCGGTGCGATAACCACAAGTACTTCAAGTACGGAGACATCCGCGGCACGGCCGGACAGACGCGCCAGGACCCTCGATTCAGACGGACGAGGAGGCGCGAATGGCATGGCCGATGCAACGTCCTTCGATTCGCTATCGACGGTCCCTATTCCAAGGAGGAATCATGGCTCAGTTCAGTGCAGCGCCCGGCAATCCCGCAATTTCCACTTATGCAGACGACGGCGCATCCAGCGAACCGTCCATGCCCGCAGGCTACAGCGACCGCCTCTACAACGAAGACCTCGCGCCGTTACGGCATCAAACCTGGGGCGCGTACAACATCTTTGCTTTCTGGATGTCGGACGTGCACAGCGTCGGCGGCTACGTATTCGCGGGCAGTCTGTTCGCGCTCGGCCTGACGAGCTGGCAGGTGCTGATCGCGCTGCTGGTCGGCATCACGATCGTCAACCTGTTGTGCAACCTGATCGCCAAGCCGAGCCAGGCGAACGGCGTGCCGTATCCGGTGGCGTGCCGCGCGACCTTCGGCGTGCTCGGCGCTAATATTCCCGCGGTGATTCGCGGCCTGATCGCGGTCGCGTGGTACGGCATCCAGACTTATCTGGCGTCGAGCGCGCTGGTGATCGTCGTGTTGAAGTTCGTCCCACAATTACTGCCTTACGCCGACGTTCATCACCACGGCTTCCTCGGGCTTTCGACGCTCGGCTGGACCGGTTTCATGCTGCTGTGGGTTTTGCAGGCGCTCGTGTTCTGGCACGGCATGGAGACCATCAAGAAGTTCATCGACTTCGCCGGCCCCGCCGTCTATGTGGTGATGTTCATTCTCGCGGGCTACATGGTGTATCGCGCAGGGTGGCGCAACATCGGCATCAACCTGGGCGGCGTCAAATATCACGGCATGCAGGTCGTGCCGGTGATGATCACGGCGATCTCGCTGGTGGTGTCGTACTTCTCCGGACCGATGCTGAATTTCGGTGACTTCTCGCGCTACGGCAAGAGCTTCCGCAGCGTGCAGCGCGGCAACTTCTGGGGCCTGCCGGTCAACTTTCTGGCCTTCTCGCTGGTGACGGTGATCACGACCGCGGCCACGCTGCCGGTGTTCGGTGAACTGATCACCGACCCGGTCGAAACCGTCGGCCGTATCGACTATCCGACCGCGGTGATTCTCGGCGCGCTGACTTTCACGATCGCGACTATCGGCATCAACATCGTCGCGAATTTCGTTTCGCCGGCTTTCGACTTTTCCAACGTTGCGCCGCGCCTCATTAGCTGGCGCATGGGCGGCATGCTCGCGGCAGTGGCGTCGATTTTCATCACGCCGTGGAATCTGTTCAACAACCCGGCCGTGATCCACTACACGCTCGACGTGCTCGGCAGTTTCATCGGACCGTTGTACGGTGTCCTGATCGTCGACTACTTCCTCGTGAAGCGTCAGAAGATCGTTCTCGACGATCTGTACACCGTTTCGCCGACGGGTTCTTACTGGTATCGCAACGGCGTCAACTACCGGGCGGTCGCCGCGTTGCTGCCGGCTGCCGTGATCGCGGTAGTCTGCGTGATGGTGCCCGCGCTCGACGGCATGGCGAATTTCTCGTGGTTTATCGGCGCAGGCCTCGCTGCGTTGTTCTATCGTGTTCTTGCACGCTGAATTTTGCGGACGCAACAGGAGTCGATATGCGTATCAAACTGATCAATCCGAACACGACCCAGCGCATGACGGACGCAATGGGCCGCTGCGCGCGCGACGTCGCCGCGCCGGGCACCGAAGTCATCGCGGTGAATCCGACCATGGGACCACCGTCGATCGAAGGCTATTACGATGAAGCGCTCGCCACGCCGGGCTTGCTCGCCGAAGTCGCCGCCGGTGAGCGCGAAGGCTGCGACGGCTACGTGATCGCCTGCTTCGGCGACCCAGGCCTGTACGCAGCGCGCGAGCTGGCGCGTGGCCCGGTGATCGGCATTGCCGAGGCGGCGATGCACGCGGCCAGCGTGCTGGCGCCGGGCTTCTCGGTGGTGACCACGCTGGCGCGCACGTGCGGCATGGCGTGGCACCTGGCCGAGCGCTACGGCATGAAGCGCTTTTGCCGCAACGTGCGCGCCACCGACGTCGCCGTGCTCGACCTCGACAAGCCTGGCTCGGCGGCGCGCCGCATCATCCTCGACGAATGCCGGCGTGCGCTCGCGGAAGACGGTTCGGACGCGATCGTGCTCGGCTGTGCGGGCATGGCCGAGTTGTGCGCGGAGATCGAAGACGCGCTCGGCGCGCCGGTGATCGAAGGCGTGACGGCGGCTGTGAAGTGGACCGAGGCGCTGGTCGCGCTGCGTCTTTCGACGGCCAAACGCGGCGATTACGCGCGGCCGCTGGCCAAGCGCTACGACGGCGCGCTGGCGCCCTTCAGTCCGACCGGCACCGATCCGAATCCGCGTGCCGCGCGCGGCGTTACCGTCGTTTCCGCCGCAAATACGCCGGAAAACGCAGGAACGGCCGATTTATTGCGGGTAAACACTACGGAATCGGGGTCGCACATACATTCAGTCTGACACGCACTATCTGCCCGGGTGTATGGGCGCACCCGGGTGTTTTCGCTACACTGGTCCAACTCGGCGCGGGCTGCCTGAACGGCTTTTTTCTGCTGCTGTCCGTGCTCTTTCTGGCGCGGTTTCGCTAGCGCCCGCATGAGTCATCTGCATGCCGCACGCAAACTCAAGCACAAGCTCATGTGCATGCCATATGAGTTCCACGCGAATTTTACGTACCGTCACCACGCATTCGTCAAACCATGCCACTCGACCCGAACTACCCACGCGATCTGATCGGCTACGGCCGCCACCCGGTGCAGGCAAACTGGCCGGGTCGAGCGCGTGTCGCGGTGCAATTCGTTCTGAACTACGAAGAGGGCGGTGAAAACTGCGTGCTGCACGGCGATCCCGGCTCGGAGCAGTTTCTGTCGGAAATCGTCGGCGCCGCGTCTTTCCCGGCGCGTCACATGAGCATGGAGTCGATCTACGAATACGGTTCGCGCGCGGGCGTCTGGCGCATTCTGCGCGAATTCGAGAAGCGCAAGCTGCCGCTCACGGTGTTCGGCGTCGGCATGGCGGTCGAACGGCATCCGGAACTGGCGCGTGCCTTCGTCGAACTCGGGCACGAGATTGCCTGCCACGGTTATCGCTGGATTCACTATCAGGACATGGCGCCGGAGAAAGAAGCGGAGCACATGCGTCTCGGCATGGAAGCGATCGAGCGCGTGACGGGCGAGCGTCCGCTCGGCTGGTACACCGGCCGCGACAGTCCCAACACGCGGCGCCTCGTCGCTGAATACGGCGGTTTCCTGTACGACTCGGATTATTACGGCGACGATCTGCCGTTCTGGATGGACGTGGACGTGACTGGCGGCGCGAAAGTGCCGCAACTGATCGTGCCTTACACGCTCGACACCAACGACATGCGCTTTGCGAGCCCGCAAGGCTTCAACACCGCGGACCACTTCTTCACATACCTGCGCGACGCATTCGACGTACTCTACGAAGAAGGCGACGAAGCGCCGAAGATGCTCTCCATCGGCATGCACTGCCGTCTGCTCGGACGCCCTGGGCGTTTCCGCGCGCTGCAACGTTTCCTCGATCATATCGAACAGCACGATCGCGTGTGGGTGACGCGGCGCGTCGATATTGCGCGCCATTGGCGCGACCATCATCCTTATCAACAAAACAACCGCGGGGCTGCGGCATGAAGGCGATGCAATACACTCTGGACCAACTCAACAGCACCTCGACCGACGCGTTCGTGGCAGCGCTGTCGGGCATTTTCGAGCACTCGCCGTGGGTCGCGGAAATCGCCGCGCAGCAACGGCCTTTCGCCAGCATCGACGAACTGCATCGCAAGATGTCGAATATCGTCGAGACTTCAGGCGAAGAGAAGCAATTGGCGTTGATCAACGCCCACCCGGAGCTCGCCGGCAAGGCAGCGGTGCGCGGCGAATTGACCGCCGAATCCACGCGTGAGCAGAGCGGCGCCGGCCTCGCGCAATGCACGCAGGAAGAGTTCGACAGACTGCTAGCGCTGAACGCCGCCTATCGCGAGAAATTCGGTTTTCCGTTCATTCTCGCCGTGCGCGGGTATGACCGCCACGGCATCATCGCCAACTTCGAGGCGCGCGTGAACAATAGCCGCGCCGATGAACTTCGCGCGAGCCTCGATCAGATCTACCGCATCGCACGTTTCCGGCTCGACGACCTGATCGACGCGTAAGGTTTTACCGACTGCGCGTCGCTGGACTCGAACCGAAACGTTTTTTCAGCACTGACTAACATTAAGGAAGACAAAGATGGCACTCCCAATTCTCGACCCCAACGCACCGGAATTCACGCGCCGCTATGTGAATCTGGCGGACCCGCGCCTGGGCGCGCAGGCGCTCGAGGCCAGCGACGATTTCTTCGCACCGAAGGAACGCATGCTGAATCCGGAGCCGGCCGTCTTCATTCCGGGCAAGTACGACGACAACGGCAAGTGGATGGACGGCTGGGAAACGCGCCGCAAGCGCGCCAACGGCTATGACTGGTGCGTCGTGAAACTGGCGCGGCCGGGCGTGATCAAGGGTCTCGATCTCGACACGAGCCATTTCACGGGCAACTTCCCGCCGGCGGCTTCGGTGGAAGCCGCGCGCGTGGTGGACGGCACGCCGAACCAGTCGACGCAA
This sequence comes from Paraburkholderia dipogonis, assembly GCF_042680985.1. Taxonomy (NCBI): domain Bacteria; kingdom Pseudomonadati; phylum Pseudomonadota; class Betaproteobacteria; order Burkholderiales; family Burkholderiaceae; genus Paraburkholderia; species Paraburkholderia dipogonis. Next base: position 531,024 of record NZ_JBHUFR010000016.1, read on the forward strand.
TGGACCGAAATCGTGCCCTCGACCACGTTGCAAGGCAATAGCCACCACTACCACGAAGTCAGCGACGCGAACGCGTACACGCATCTTCGCGTGAACATTTATCCGGACGGCGGCATCGCGCGTCTGCGTGTGTATGGTCAACCGCAAGTCGATTGGGCCGGCGCGAGCCGCACGGAGCAGTTCGATCTGGCGGCGATGGAAAACGGCGCGTATCTGGTCGCGGCGAACAACCAGCACTTCGGCGCAGCGTCGACGATCCTGATGCCGGGCCGTGGCGTGAACATGGGCGACGGCTGGGAAACGCGCCGCCGTCGCGAACCGGGCAACGACTGGGCGATCGTCGCACTGGCGCAGCCGGGCGTGATCAAGAAGATCGAAGTCGATACGGCGCACTTCAAGGGCAACTTTCCGGACCGCTGCTCGATTCAGGCCGCGTACGTGACGGGCGGCACGGACAGCTCGCTGATCACCCAGGCCATGTTCTGGCCGGTGCTGCTCGGCGAACAGAAGCTGAAGATGGACAACCAGCACTATTTCGAAAGCGAAATCGCGGCGCTGGGTCCGGTGACGCACGTGCGCTTTAACATCATTCCGGACGGCGGCGTATCGCGTCTGCGTTTGTGGGGCACGCTCGCATCATGAAAACGCTCGCGATCGAACCGTTGACGAAAGAAGCGTTCGCCGCGTTCGGCGACGTGATCGAACTCGAAGGCGCGAAGCAGATTCCGATCAACCTCGGCACGACGATCCGCTTTCACGATCTCGCGAAAGTGGACGTCACTGACGAGAACGGCCGCACGCTCGTCAACCTGTTTCGCGGACAGCCACGCACGCTGCCGTTCGAAGTGAAGATGCTCGAGCGGCATCCGCTCGGCAGCCAGGCGTTCGTGCCGCTGAACGACAAGCCGTATCTGGTGGTCGTGGCGCCGGCGGGCGAGCTGGACACGTCGAAGATTCGCGCGTTCGTGACGAGCGGCTGGCAGGGCGTGAACTATGCGAAGGGCGTCTGGCACCATCCGCTGATCGCGTTGGGCGACGTGAGCGACTTTATCGTCGTCGATCGTGGCGGCGATGGACTTAATCTCAATGAGCAGGATCTCGTGGAGTCGTTGTGGCTCACTGAAGATGCGTTGAGCGCGGTCGTTGCTTGAGTATTTTGCTTTAATGTAGTGTTCAGGTCGACGTGAAGAAGCCCACAGCATGATGAGTGCTGTGGGTTTTTGTTTTGGTGGATGTATTGCGGTCGTTGAGCTTTTAGTCTGCGCGCGGCGGACTTCAGGTCGTGGCCCATTGCCCGGGCCAAGCCCGCGAATACTCTCATATCGTCACTCGCGAGCGATTCCGCGCGCAAGAGGGTTACTGATTTGTAGCTTTCCTAGGCGCCAATTTGGCAGGCGCCAGGTTTATTGAATCTCCCAAGGCAACGACTACGGATTTTTTTGCAGCCCTTGGGCAACAAAACGATTTGAATCTTTTTGACCCATTCGACCTCACCACCGCCAAACAAAAAAGCGGGCTTCCCGCTCGCGCGAAAAGCCCGCTTTCTTTGCTTTATCCATCGCCAGGCCGGGTACCACGCCCGGCCCGATGATCACTTCACTGCGCCGCCCTGAAACCACGCGGCGATCTTCATCCGCTCGTCGTCCGTCATGTGCGTCACGTTGCCGAGCGGCATGGCCTTCAGCGTCACGGCTTGCTGATAGATTCGCTGCGCGTTCTGCGAGATTTCATCCGGCGTATCCAGCAGCACGCCGGCCGGCGCGCTGCCCATCATCGTCGGATGCGCGGAGTGGCATGCCACGCAGCGCTGTTGCAGCACCGGCGCGATATCGGCCACGCGGACCACCGGCGCGTTCGCAGCTTGCGCTTGCGGCACGACGGGCTTCGGCATCGTCCAGAAGAGGGCGCCGAACATCAGCGCGATGCCCACTAGCGGCAAATACCACAACACCTGGCCACGGTGACGCATCACGAAGAACTGACGGATCAGCGCGCCGGCCAGCATGATGACCAGCAACACGGCCCAGTTGTACGGATGCGTGTAGGTCATCGCGTAGTGGTTCGACAGCATCGCGAACACCACCGGCAGCGTGAAATACGTGTTGTGCACCGAGCGTTGCTTGCCGCGCTTGCCGTAGATCGGGTTCGGCGTCTCGCCCTTGAGCATCGCGTCGACCATCTTGCGCTGGCCCGGAATGATCACGAAGAACACGTTGGCCGACATGATCGTGGCCAGCATCGCGCCCATGATCAGGTACGCCGCGCGGCCCGCGAAGATATGGCAAGCGAGCCACGCCGCGATCAGCACATACACGCCGACGCAGATGCCGAGCACCTTGTCCTTGTTGCCGAGAATGCGGCACAGCGAGTCGTACACGATCCAGCCGGCGGCGAGGAAGCCGAGCGCCGAGGCGACGGCGACCACCGGTCCCATATCCAGCACGTTCTTGTCGATCAGGTACGTGCTCGGCGAGAACAGATACAGCACGGTAAAGAGACCGAAGCCCGACAGCCAGGTGGTGTACGACGGCCACTTCGACCAGTGCAGATCGTCCGGCATTTCCGGCGGCGCGACGGTGTACTTCTGCATGTTGTAGAAGCCGCCGCCGTGCACGTGCCACAGTTCGCCGAACACGCCGCGCCTGCGCTGGTTCGGGTCCGTTGGCGGTTTCAGGCTGTTGTCGAGCGCGACGAAATAAAACGATTCGCCGATCCATGCAATCGCGGCGATGACGTGAAACCAGCGAATCGCCAGATTCAACCAGTCTGTGATAAAGCCTTCCATGAAACTCCTCCACTTCTGATTCGTTGTACACGCAGCGACGTTATGTGCCTTCTGAACCCGGCTGACGGGTCGTTGGCAGGGCAGCACGTCGTTGCGCAGACTGCGGGGTGAAGACGCGATGCGCTCAGTTCGCACAGCGCCGTTTTTTATTGGCTCGTTCCGTTGCTCGGATTAGGTTCGAAGCGGGGCGAGTCGCGTGCGTTCGATTGCGTTCCGCGGGTGCTCGCCTGGGTCTCCCTGAGCATCTGCGCAATGCAATCGAGCGCGATCGTCATGCTGCGCGAACTCGACTTTGCTTCCTCCAACCTTTTTCCAGCACTTCGCGGCAGATGTCTCCTTAGCTGCCGCGATACGTGCTGTACGACCAAGGTGACACGAGCAGCGGCACGTGATAGTGCGCACCGGCATCGGCCACGCCGAAGCGCAAGACGACGCGATCGACGAAGCGCGGCTCCGGCACCTTCGTGCCGATCGACGCGAAGTAGTCGCCGGCGCCGAATACGAGTTCGTATTCGCCCGCGACTAGCGCATCGCCTTCGAGCAGCGGCTGGTCGCAACGGCCGTCGTCATTGGTGGTGGTGGTTTTGAGCGCGCGGCGCGTGTCGCCTGAGAGCGCGAAGAGTTCGACCTTGATGCCCGCGCCGGGACGGCCGTTCGCGGTGTCGAGCACATGGGTAGTGAGCTTTCCCATTCGCAATTTTCCTTGTGTGAATGCGAGGTTTCGGCGGCAGCCCGATCCAGATACGTTTGCGGCGGATTGAGGCTCCACGTCAGTGGCTACATACCCGTCGGCGAATTGAAGCGAGCGCCGTGACAGCCATTGTAAAAAGGATGTTCCGTCCAGCGCGCGAGAGATAGGAAAGATAATAGCTGGCGCATGACGGACAGCCTGCCGAAAGCCGCAAAGACTCGATTCCTTCAACTATTACAGCGCAATTGCCTTACCGGCGGATCGTACCGGCGCCAAAAAAGACCCACTATATCGACGGCCTGAAGTTGGGTATCGCATTGGCGTGAGTTGCCAGCATTATTTTGGCCGTCGAAGGTTACGCCTGTGCGTTGCAGCAAACACGAACCGACGACGATTCAGCCGCGGCGCACACCCCGAAGACGGCGGAAGCACGCTGGGTAACCGGGCCAACGGCGTTCGACGGGACGCGGCGGCACGGCAGCGCCGTCACATCGCGTTCGAACGGCTTTGCACGGAAGCAATGAAGCGGAGAAACGAATGACGATGGAACAAGCGCCTAATCAAACGAATAAGCCCAAAAAAACGATGCTGGTGAAGCACGCGGATGTGCTGGTCACGATGGACGGCGCCCGGCGCGAACTGCGCGACGGTGGCCTGTATATCGAGGACAACCGCATCGTCGCGGTCGGACCGACGGCGGATCTGCCGCAAACCGCCGACGAAGTGCTGGACATGCGCGGGCATCTGGTGATTCCGGGCCTGGTGAACACGCACCACCACATGTATCAGAGCCTCACGCGCGCGATTCCCGCCGCGCAGAACGCCGAATTGTTCGGCTGGCTCACCAACCTCTACAAGGTGTGGGCGAACCTCACGCCGGAGATGATCGAAGTTTCGACGCTGACCGCAATGGCCGAGCTGTTGCTTTCCGGCTGCACGACTTCGAGCGACCATCTGTATATCTATCCGAACGGCAGCCGCCTCGACGACAGCATCGCCGCGGCGCGCCGGATCGGCATGCGTTTTCACGCGGCGCGCGGCAGCATGAGCGTGGGGCGGAAAGACGGCGGCTTGCCGCCGGATTCGGTGGTCGAGCGTGAAGCGGACATTCTGAAGGACACGCAGCGCCTGATCGAGACGTACCATGACGAAGGACGTTACGCGATGCTGCGCGTGGTGGTCGCGCCATGCTCGCCGTTCTCGGTGAGCCGCGATCTGATGCGTGAGTCGGCGGTGATGGCGCGGCAGTATGGTGTGTCGATGCACACGCATCTGGCGGAGAACGTCAACGACATCGCGTATAGCCGCGAAAAGTTCGGCATGACGCCGGCGGAGTACGCGGAAGACCTCGGCTGGGTCGGTCACGACGTATGGCATGCGCACTGCGTGCAACTCGACGACGCGGGCATCGACCTGTTCGCGCGCACCGGCACCGGCGTCGCGCATTGCCCGTGTTCGAACATGCGGCTCGCGTCGGGAATCGCGCCGGTGAAGCGCATGCGTTTGGCCGGTGTGCCGGTGGGCTTGGGCGTCGACGGTTCGGCGTCGAATGACGGTGCGCAGATGATCGCCGAAGTGCGCCAGGCTTTGTTGCTGCAGCGAGTGGGTTTCGGGCCCGACGCAATGACCGCGCGCGAGGCATTGGAAATCGCGACGCTCGGCGGCGCGAAGGTACTCAATCGCGACGACATCGGCGCATTGGCGCCCGGCATGGCAGCGGATTTCGTGTCGTTCGATCTGCGTCAGCCGCTTTTTGCCGGCGCGCTGCATGACCCGGTCGCGGCGCTCGTGTTCTGCGCGCCGTCGCAGGTGAGCTATAGCGTGATCGGCGGCAGGGTGGTCGTGAAAGAAGGGCAGTTGACGACGCTTGAACTCGGACCGGTCATTGAGCAACACAACCAGTTGGCGAAGACGCTTTACGAAGCGGCGGCGTAACAGAAGGAGCGGGTTATCGGCGAGCGCCGATAACCCGCAAAGCAAAGAAAAAACTCAAGGCTTGTCGATCAGCGTCTTGGTCGCTTCGGCGACCAGGCTGCGCAACCAGCGCACTTCATCGGAGTAATGCACGCGCTCGTGCCACAGCTGGTAGTACTGCATCGGCGGGAAATCGAGCGGCGCGGGCACGACCGTGAGCGGCAGGAACTTGGCGTAGTAATCGGCAAAGAGACGCGTCGTCGTGAAGATCAGATCGGACTTGATCAGCACGTATGGCGCCAGATTGAAGTACGGCAACGTCACGACCACATGGCGCTTGAGCCGCTCGCGCGCGAGATGCACGTCGATCGCGCCGCGCTGGCCCACCGAATAGGGAGTAGGCGCGAGATGCGGAGCGTTCAGGTACTGGTCGAGCGTGAGACCGCCGCGTTTGGCGAACGGATGCGTGTTGCTCATCAGGCAGACGATCTGATCGACGAACAGGTTCGACAGGTGCAGCTGCTCCGGCGGCTCCGGCCAGTTGCCGACCACGATGTCGAGCTTGCCGTCTTCGAGCGCGAGTTCGTAGTCGAAGGCCGGCCCGAGCGAGTGAAACTCGAGCGTCGCATTCGGCGCGGCCTGACGAAAGCGTTCGACCACCGTCGGCACGAACAGCACGTTCAGGTAGTCCGGACAGCCGATCCGGTAGCAACGGATGGACGTGGCCGGATCGAAGTTGTGCTGCTGGAACTTGATGCGTTCGATCTCGCGCAGCGCGTTCTGCACCGGTTCGAGCAGGCGCAGGCCGTACTCCGTGGGCACCATGCCGGATTTGCCGCGCACCAGCAGCGGGTCGCCGGTGATGTCGCGCAAGCGGCGCAGCGCCGCGCTGATGGCGGGTTGCGATTGGTTCAGTTTGACGGCCGCGCGCGTGACGCTGCGTTCCATCAACAGGGTGTGCAAGACGCGTAACAGGTACGTATCGATCGCCTCGCGTTGCTGACTCATGACTTCTCCGAAATATATGTTCTGGCTGATCGAACGGGCGTGGGGGTATATGACTTTTAATATGAACGCGAGGCCACGTCAAGAGTGGGATACCCGCAGAGCGCGCTACGGCGCGGGTTTGCGGGAATTTTGGCGGCTCGACTGAGTGGGTCGAATTAGGTATTGTCATCCGGTTGTGGTGACGGATCGCCAGCCGGCAAGGTGGGCGGACGCGCTGTAACCGGCAGTCACTGACGTACTACGGAAACACATGAGCGACTCTTCTTATAGCGACGGCGCCGCCGCGCAGCCGGCAGACAGGCCGGAACAGGCGGCGCCCCGGTTGATGCTCCAAGGCATCACCAAACAATATCCGGCCGTGCGAGCCAACGACGACGTCACGTTGATCGTCGCGCCGGGCGAAATCCATGCCGTGCTCGGCGAGAACGGCGCCGGCAAAAGCACGCTGATGAAAATCATCTACGGCGCGGTGCGGCCCGACGCCGGCGAGATCCGTTGGGAAGGCCAGACGGTCGAGATCGCCAATCCGGCGGCGGCGCGCAAGCTGGGCATCGGCATGGTGTTCCAGCACTTTTCGCTGTTCGAGACGCTCACGGTCGGCGAAAACATCGCGCTCGCGCTCGACGAACCTTTCGATCTGAAGACGCTGGCGAGGCGCATCCGCGAAGTCTCCGCCGACTACGGCCTCGATATCGATCCGCAGCGTCACGTGCACAGCCTGACCGTGGGCGAGCGGCAACGCGTCGAGATCGTGCGCTGTCTGCTGCAGAACCCGCGCTTGCTGATCATGGACGAGCCGACTTCGGTGCTGACACCGCAAGCGGTCCGCAAGCTCTTCGAGACGCTGCGCCGGCTCGCCGCCGAAGGCTGCAGCATCCTCTATATCAGCCACAAGCTCGACGAAATCCAGGAACTGTGCGACACCGCGACGGTGATGCGCGGCGGCCGCGTGACGGGCCACGTCAAGCCGAAGGGCGAAACACATGCGTCGCTCGCGCAGTTGATGGTCGGTCATTCGCTGCCGGATTACACGCGCCGCGAACACAATCCGGGCGCCGTGCTGCTCGATGTGAAGCAACTCTCGGTGGAAAGCGACGACCCGTTCGGCACCTCGCTGCGCGACGTGTCGTTCGGCGTGCATGCGGGCGAAATCTTCGGCATCGCGGGCGTCTCGGGCAATGGCCAGGCGGAACTGCTGTCGGCCTTGTCGGGCGAAAAGCGCGGCGTGCGCGCCGACTCGGTCACGATTTGCGGCAAGGCGGCCGGGCGATTGGGCGCAGGCGGGCGGCGCGCGCTCGGCTTCGGCTTCGTGCCGGAAGAACGGCTCGGGCGCGGCGCGGTGCCGGCCATGACGCTGTCGGAAAACGCGCTGCTCACCGCGCATCGTCAGCAGATGGTGAGCTCGGGCTGGATCAAGGCCGGTGCGATGCGCGCATTCGCGAAGCGCTGCATCGAGGCCTTCGACGTGCGCTGCGGCGGCTACGAAGCGCTCGCGCAAAGTCTGTCGGGCGGCAATTTGCAGAAATACATCATGGGCCGCGAGATTCTGCAGGCGCCCAAGGTGCTGGTGGTCGCGCAGCCGACCTGGGGCGTCGACGTCGGCGCGGCGTCCTTTATTCGCCAGCAGTTGCTCGATCTGTCGGCGCGCGGCGTGGCGATTCTGGTGATCTCGGAGGAGTTAGAAGAGTTGTTCGACATCTGCGATCGCATTGCGGTGCTCGCAGGCGGCAGACTCTCGCCGGTGCGCGCCACGGGGGCGACCAACGCCGAGGAAATCGGCCGCTGGATGGCGGGCCTGTTCGGCGACCGCGAGGGCTCGGCGCCTTCGGCGGAACAGCCGGCGCATGCCTGAGCGGGCATTTATCTCGCGAATACGTATGACGTCGCCCGGCATCAGAACGAGAACCCAATAAATCACACGCTACCCATGATTCTTCCGTATCGACTCGAAGCACGCACGACGCCCTCGCGCACCATGCAGCTCGCCGTGCCGCTGATCGCCGCGTTGCTCACGCTCGCGATCGGCTTTCTGATCTTCAGCCTTGTGGGCCGCGATCCGTTGCAAGCCATGCACGCGTTTTTCATCGAGCCGCTGTCCAGCGTGAACGGCTGGTCCGAGCTGCTGCTGAAGGCCTCGCCGTTGTGCCTGATCGGCCTCGGTCTTGCCATCGGCTACCGCGCCAACGTGTGGAACATCGGCGCCGAAGGGCAGATGCTGCTCGGCGGCATCGCCGCAAGCGGCGTCGCGATCTATTTCGATCAAGCCACCGGCTGGTGGATTCTGCCGACCATGATGATCGCCGGCATGCTCGGCGGCATGGCGTGGGCGGCGATTCCTGCGCTCCTCAAAAGCCGCTTCAACACCAACGAGATTCTCGTCAGCCTGATGCTCACGTACGTGGCCACGCAGTTGCTGATCTACCTGGTGAGCGGGCCGTGGCGCGACCCGCAAGGCATGAACTTCCCGCTCTCGGAGATGTTCAGCGGCGACGCGCTCTATCCGACTTTCTCCGGCGACTGGCACATCAAATGGCTGCGCGGCACGCGTCTGAACGCGTCGGTGTTCGTCACGCTGATCGCGATTCCGCTCGTGTGGATTTTCATGCGCAAGAGCTTCGCGGGCTACCGCATGAACGTCGGCGGTCTCGCGCCGCTCGCCGCGCGCTACGCCGGGTTCTCCGACAAGAAGACCATCTGGACCTCGCTGCTGATCAGCGGCGGCCTCGCGGGTCTCGCCGGCATGGGCGAGATCTCCGGCCCGATCGGTCAGTTGCAGGCTACGTGGTCGCCGGGTTACGGCTTCACGGCAATCATCGTCGTGTTCGTGGGGCGCTTGCATCCGCTCGGCATCGTGCTCGCGAGCCTGCTGATGGCGCTGCTGTATCTCGGCGGCGAAGCCGTGCAAACCTCGATGCAGTTGCCGCAGGCGCTTTCCGGCGTGTTCCAGGGCCTGTTGCTGTTCTGCCTGCTGGGCGCCGACCTGTTCGTGAACTACCGCGTGCGCCGACGTACGCTGGCCGCCCAGGCTCACTGACTCGCCTACTGCTTATCGCTCACTGATTTTTGCGCCGGATCCAAATGGACATTCAACAAGCCAGCTCGCTTACGTCGAGCGCCGTCACCGCCGCGATTCCGCTGATGTTCGCGGGCGCCGGCGAACTCGTCACCGAAAAATCGGGCGTTCTCAACCTCGGCGTCGAAGGCATGATGCTGATGGGCGCGGTGACCGGCTATGCGGTCACCGCGATCACCGGCAGCCCGTGGCTCGGCGTGCTCGCCGCGATCGGCGCCGGTCTCGCCATGTCGCTGCTGTTCGCGTTTCTTACGCTCACCATGCTCGCCAATCAGGTCGCCACCGGTCTCTCGCTGACGATCTTCGGCATCGGTCTGTCGGCTTATGTCGGCAAGCCGTACACGTCGGCGGCGGTGCGCGCGACCATCGACACGTGGACGATTCCCGGCCTTTCGAAGATTCCCGTGCTCGGTCCCGCGTTCTTCAGCCTCACGCCGCTCGATTACCTCGCGTTCCTGATGTTCGCGGCGATCGGCTGGTTCCTGTACCGCACGCGCGCGGGCCTGGTGCTGCGCTCAGTCGGCGAATCGCCGCAGGTCGCGCACTCGGTCGGTTTTCCGGTGATCGGCGTGCGTTACGGCGCGGTGGCGTTCGGCGGCGGCATGGCCGGGCTTGCGGGCGGCTACTACTCGATCGTCAATCTGCACTTGTGGCAGGAGCAGCTCACGTCCGGCCGCGGCTGGATCGCGCTCGCGCTGGTCGTGTTCGCGACGTGGCGCCCGGGGCGTCTGCTGATCGGCGCGCTGCTGTTCGGCGCCGTGACCGGCCTGCAGTTCTACGCGCAGGCGATCGGCGTGCCGGTGCCGACGCAATTCCTCGCGATGCTGCCGTACGTCGCGACGGTCGTCGTGCTGGTGCTGATCTCGCGCAATCCGAACACGATCCGTCTGAATGCGCCGGCATCGCTGGGCAAACCGTTTTTCTCGGCGGGCTGACCGACCATCGACTCCGCTTTTCCAATCATTCGATAAACACGACAGGAGAAAACATGAAGAGAAGAAATCTGCTGACCGCTTGCGCCTGGGGCGCGGCCTCGCTGGCGCTCGCTGCCGCGGTGACTGCGCCGCTCGCGCAAAGCGCGCAGGCCGCCGATGCGCCGGGCGTCGCGTTCGTCTACCTGGGCAATCCGGGCGATGCCGGCTGGACCTTCGCGCACGATCAGGGCTCGAAGGAAGTGGAAGCGAAGTTCGGCAACAAGATCAAGATCACGCGCATCGAAAACGTGCCGGAATCGGCCGACTCCGAGCGCGTGTTCCGCGATCTGGCGAACAAGGGCAACAAGATCATCATCGGTTCGAGTTTTGGCTATCAGGACTTCGAACTGAAGGTCGCGAAGGATTTCCCGGACACCGTGTTCCTGCACGCAACCGGCTACAAGAAGGCGCCGAACTTCGGCACCTATGATGTGCGCATGTACCAGGGCGCGTATCTCGCCGGCGTTGCCGCGGGCTATGTGACGAAGACCAACACGCTCGGCTTCGTGGCGTCGGTGCCGATTCCCGAAGTGATCCGCAACATCAACGCGTACACGCTCGGCGCGCGTTCGGTGAATCCGAAGGTGCACACCAAGGTCATCTGGATCAACAGCTGGTTCGATCCGGGCAAGGAAAAGCAGGCGGCTGAAACGCTGATCGGCCAGGGCGCCGACGTGCTGCTGCAAAACACCGATTCGAGCGCCACGCTCGCCACGGCATCGGCCAAGCACGTGCACGCGTTCGGCTGGGATTCGGACATGAAGAAGTTCGGTCCCGACGCGCACCTCGGTTCGGTGGTCGCGCACTGGGGCGTGTATTACAACGCGGCGATCCAGCAGGTGCTGGACGGCAAGTGGAAAAACGATCCGGTGTGGTGGGGCATTCCGCAGAAGGCCGTCAATCTCGAGGATCTGAACACGTCCGCCATCTCGGCTGACGCGCAGAAGCAGGTTGCGGCGAAGCGTGACGAACTGGCGGGCGGCAAGTGGGATGTATTCACGGGACCGCTGAAGGATCAGTCCGGCGCAGTGAAGGTGCCGGCCGGCAAGACGCTGACCGATCCGGAGTTGCAACGCCTGAACTGGTATGTGGAAGGCGTGGACGGCACGCTGCCGAAGTAACGTCGTCAACAGGCCGACCAGGCGGCGGTCTCGGCAACCGCTGCTTTGAGGAGCTGCGTCCAGTGCGGACGCAGCTTTCTTTCGCCTTGGAGTTTTAGCGCGCTCGCGCTGACGGCCAGGCTTTCTGCGCGTCAGTCGATGCGCAAGCCGACCTTGATCGTCACCTGCCAGTAAGCCACCTTGTCGTTCTCGATCTGGCCCCGCGTTTCAGTCACTTCGAACCAGTGCAGATTGCGCAGCGTCTTCGACGCTTTCGTGATTGCCGTGCTGATGGCGTCGTCGATCGATTTGGTCGACGAGCCGGTCAGTTCGATCTGTTTGTAGACGTGGTCGGACATGGACTTCCTCCTTTGATCTTCGTTGGTGTTCAAAAAGTATAGGCAACGAGAGCGCCGCGAACGGCCTCGTGTGAGGGAGTCATGTCGCACATGCCGTGCCCGGTATGCCGTGGCGAGGCGCCGCCGTTATCATGTCCGCGCAACTCAATCTGATATCCGACGAGGTTCGAAGTGGAAATTGGTTTTTGCGGTCCCGGTTTGATGGGCGCACCGATGATCCGGCATCTGCTGCGCGCGGGGCATACCGTGCATGTCTGGAATCGTACGCGGGCGAAAGCCGAAGCGTTGGTGGCGGACGGCGCTCGAGTGGTCGACACGCCGCGCGAACTCGCCGCGCGGTGTGAGGCCGTGCTGCTGTGCGTCGCGGATGCAGCGGCGGTGGAGGAGACCGTGTTCGGCGCTTCCGGCCTTCTTGGCGCCGATCCGGCCGTATCGGACCGGTTGCGCTGGATCGTCGATCACTCCAGCATCCCGCCGGCCGCGACGCGCGCATTCGCGCAGCGCGCGGCGGCGCTGACGGCGGTTCGCGCGGTTGGGAGTGTGGACGGGGGCGCGGGTGTGGGCGAAAGCGCGGGTATAGGCGAAGACGCAGGTACGGGCGACAGCGCAGGTGCAGGTGCAGTAAGGAACGCAGGCGCGGACCCATACACTGACGCTCGCAAGAACACGGAGGCCAGCGCGAACCCAAACCCGTTCGAAAGCGCGGCCCCCGGCAGCATCAGCTGGATCGACGCGCCGGTTTCAGGCGGCGTGGCCGGCGCCACCGCCGGCACGCTGGCAGTCATGGCGGGCGGCGCCGCGGCGGACGTCGAGGCCGTCAAGCCGTTGCTCGGCGCCTACGCGTCGCGTGTCACGCACATGGGCGACGTCGGCGCGGGCCAGACTGCCAAGCTGTGCAATCAGACCATCGTCACCGCGACGCTCGCGGCGATCGCCGAAGCGGTGAGCCTCGCGCAGCGCAGCGGTCTCGACGCTTCCCGGTTGACGGAAGGACTGGCAGGCGGCTGGGCCGATTCGGTGCTGCTGCAGACCTTCGTGCCGCGCATGACCCAAACCGGCCTCGCGCCGATCGGCGCGTTGCGGACCTTTCAGAAGGACATCGACACGGTGGCGGCGACCGCGTACGAGACGGGCACGCCGATGCCGGTGTCGTCGACGGTCCAGCAATTGTTGCGGCTCGGTGCGGCGATGGGGCTCGGCGAGGCCGATCTGTCCGCCTTCATCGACGTTTTGCAGACCCCGCGCGGCGTCCCAACCCGGTAGCGCGACGGGCGCGCGGGTTGAATTCGCGATAACCTGCTAAAATATTGGGTTTTTCGCCGATATCACATTCAAAGGGACGCGCCGTGCTGTCTACCGCCAATATCACCATGCAATTCGGGCCAAAGCCCCTCTTCGAGAATATCTCGGTCAAATTCGGGGGAGGGAACCGCTATGGCCTGATTGGTGCGAACGGCTGCGGCAAGTCCACTTTCATGAAGATCCTGGGCAGCGACCTGGAGCCGAGTTCGGGCAACGTCATGCTCGAACCGAACATCCGCCTCGGTAAATTGCGCCAGGATCAGTTCGCGTACGAAGACGTGCGCGTGCTCGACGTGGTGATGATGGGTCACGCCGAAATGTGGGCTGCCATGACCGAGCGCGACGCGATCTACGCGAACCCCGACGCGACGGACGACGACTACATGCACGCCGCCGAACTCGAAGCGAAGTTCGCCGAATACGACGGCTACACCGCCGAAGCGCGCGCGGGCGAGTTGCTGCTCGGCATCGGCATCGCGATCGAGGACCACAACGGCCCGATGAGCAACGTGGCGCCGGGCTGGAAACTGCGCGTGCTGCTCGCGCAGGCGCTGTTTTCGAAGCCGGACGTGCTGCTGCTCGACGAGCCGACCAACAACCTGGACATCAACTCGATCCGTTGGCTGGAAGACGTGCTCAACCAGTACAACTCGACGATGATCATCATCTCGCACGATCGACACTTCCTGAACCAGGTCTGCACGCACATGGCCGACATGGACTATGGCACGCTGAAGGTCTATCCGGGCAATTACGACGACTACATGCTGGCGAGCACGCAGGCGCGCGAGCGTCAGCAGAACGCCAACGCGAAGGCGAAGGAACGCGTGGCCGACCTGCAGGACTTCGTGCGCCGCTTCTCGGCGAACAAGTCGAAGGCGCGTCAGGCTACCAGCCGTCTGAAGATGATCGACAAGATCAAGATCGAGGAATTCAAGCCGTCGTCGCGGCAGAACCCGTTCATCCGCTTCGAGTACGAGAAGAAGCTGCACAACATCGCGGTGGTGGCCGAGAAGATCTCGAAGAAGTACGAACGCCAGATTTTCAACGACTTCAGCATCAGCGTGCAGCCGGGCGAGCGCATCGCGATCATCGGCGAAAACGGTGCGGGCAAGACCACGCTGCTGCGCTCGCTGCTCGGCAAGCTGACGCTCGATCACGGCACGGTAAAGTGGGCCGAAAACGCGAACGTCGGTTACATGCCGCAGGACACGTACGAAGAGTTTCCGGACGACGTCACGCTGATGGACTGGATCGACGGCTATCGTCAGGAAGGCGACGACGAGCAAATGGTGCGCGGCACGCTCGGCCGGCTGCTGTTCAATGCCGACGACATCCGCAAGTCGGTCAAGGTGCTCTCCGGTGGTGAGAAGGGCCGCATGATCTGGGGCAAGCTCATGCTGGGCCGTCACAATGTGCTGCTGATGGATGAGCCGACCAACCACATGGACATGGAATCGATCGAGTCGCTGCAGATCGCGCTCGACAAGTTCGACGGCACGCTGATTTTCGTGTCGCACGATCGCGAGTTCGTGAGCGGTCTTGCCAATCGGGTTATCGAAGTGAAGACGAATGGCACGCTGAACGACTTTGGTGGCAATTACGAAGACTTCCTGTTGAGTCAGGGCGTGCAGTAAGCACGGTTGAACTCCACGCCGCGATCACGTCGCAGCTCAAAGCCCGCTTCTCCGAAGCGGCCTTTTTTCATGACGCACGCATAGCCTCCGGCCTTCTCCAGCCTGCACTCAAATCCATGCAGTTCAAAGCGTGATTCGACTGACCGGCATCAATAGAAGGGCACACATGACCGGACACTTGCCCACTCATTGACCTGAAGCAACGCACCCTGCGCCCGACCGACGATTATCGTCGTTTCGATAATCCGCCAACGGGCCAGTCATGCTCACCTCTCATTCTTTCCCACCGCTCGTCATTCGCGGCCGCTCGTTACTGCCGATCGTGCAAGGCGGCATGGGCGTCGGTATTTCGGCGCACCGGCTGGCCGGTAGCGTCGCTCGCGAAGGCGCGCTGGGCACCATCGCCAGTATCGACCTGCGGCATCATCATCGCGATCTGATGGAGCGCTGCCGCGAGTCGCCTGACCGCGCGACGCTCGAAGAAGCCAATCTCACCGCGCTGGCTCGCGAAATCCATTCTGCCAAGTCGCTGAGCGAAGGCCGCGGCATGATCGCAGTCAACGTGATGAAAGCGGTCAGCGCACAAGCCGACTACGTGCGCGTCGCATGCGAGAGCGGCGCCGATGCGATCGTCATGGGCGCGGGCTTGCCGCTCGATCTGCCGGACATGACCCAAGGCCACGACATCGCGCTGATTCCGATTCTGTCGGACAGCCGCGGCGTCGCGCTCGTGCTGAAGAAGTGGATGAAAAAAGGCCGTCTGCCCGACGCGGTCGTGATCGAACATCCGGCGCATGCGGGCGGCCATCTCGGCGTCAACAACCTGGCCGATCAACACGACGGGCGCTTCGATTTCTTGCGCATCATCGAGGAACTCGACGCTGTATTCGCCTCGCTCGGTCTGAACCGTCAGGACGTGCCGTTGATCGTCGCGGGTGGCATCAACAGTCATGAGGCCGTGCGCGCACTGCTGAACGCGGGCGCCAGCGGCGTGCAACTCGGCACGCCGTTCGCCGTCACCGAGGAAGGCGACGCGCATCCGAATTTCAAGCGCGTACTGGCTGAAGCCACGCCGGAAGACATCGTCGAATTCGTCAGCGTGACGGGACTGCCCGCGCGCGCCGTGAAAACGCCGTGGCTGATGCGCTATCTGCGGCATGAAACGAAGATCCGCGAAAAAACCGGCGCGCTCAAACATATCTGCCCGACCGCGCTCGAATGTCTCAGCGCATGCGGCTGGCGCGATGGTATCGAGAAGTTCGGCCACTTCTGCATCGACACGCGGCTCGCGGCCGCATTGCGCGGCGACGTGGCGAACGGTTTGTTCTTTCGCGGCCGCGAAGCGTTGCCGTTCGGCACGGCGATTCGCAGCGTGCACGACCTGCTCGAACTGCTGTTGACGGGCGCGACGCGACCGGCTGTCGCAGGCCGCTGGGCTTTCTCGCTGGGTTGATACGCGTCAACCTGACGCGCGACGAGAACTTCGACAATCCCCGCATGCAAACAAACAAAGCGGGGAAGCACATGAAGCACTCATTCAGAAACAGAAAAAGAAGCAAATTCGGAACCGCCGCTATCGCAGCGAGCCTGCTGTTCACGGGCGCGCTTGTGGCGCAGGCGCATGCCGCCGGCGACGACGCGATGAGCGGCATTCACGCCGGCGATGTATTGGTGCGATTGCGCGCCATCAGCATCATGCCGAACGTGAGCACGACCCAATCGCTGAGCGCGCTAAACGTCGGCGTGAATAACGCGATCGTGCCGGAACTGGATCTGACGTACATGATCCGCGACAACCTCGGCGTCGAGTTGATTCTCGGCACGTCGCGGCATCAGGTGACTTCGAACCTCGGCGGCCTCGGCGGCGTGAACGTGTTGCCGCCCACGCTGCTGTTGCAATATCACTTCAATCACGCGGGCCGCATTCGTCCGTATGTCGGCGCGGGTCTGAACTACACGCTGTTCTACAACAACGGTCTGAACGCGGGCGGCCAGCCGATCTCGATCACCAATCACAGCTGGGGACCGGCGTTGCAGGCCGGTGTCGACGTGCAGGTCACCAAATCCCTGTTCGTCAACGCGGACATCAAGAAAATCTGGATGCATACGGATGCCTCGCTCGGCGGGCAGCCGCTGGGCCGCTTGAGCATCGATCCGGTGGTGGTCGGCCTGGGTGTCGGGATGCGCTTCTGATTGCATCAGGCGACACAAGCCGGGAGGCAAATCTACAGCTTGTCGTTCGCAAACCGCATCGCCGTGCCTTCCTGCTCGATGCGAACCCATACGGCGCGCTTTTCCTCGTCGCTCAGGAAAACCCAGTTGGACACTTCGGCGGCGGTGCGGCCACAGCCTTTGCAGACGTCGTCGAACAGCGTGGAACAGACGCCGATGCACGGGCTGTCGGGAAGATCGTGGAGATTCGAGGCCATCGGAAACCTTGGGGCGGAGAAGCGAAGTTCCGCTATGTTAGCCGATGCGTGCCCTGCACCTCGCCGTGCGCCGCCGTCATGGCCGCGGCTCGCGCACGGTTGGCAGCATGCGCCGCATGTTTTCGACGCCACCTTCGACGCGCAAAATTGCCCGCGCACATCGACATCAGCGCGCGATGCTGTAACCGATCCGCGCTATCCAGTGCTGACGGTTGTTGTAGTCGAGCAGGTCTTCACCATAGCCGTTGAAATAGCCCACCCACACGTAGCCGCCCCACGCGCTGCCCAGCAGTTTGGCGAGCGGATAGGTGAATTGCGAATCCACGCTGCCGTACCAGTGCCTGGTGCCCTTGCGCAGCGTGGTCGCGAGTTGCCAGCCGTCCGGGCTGCCGTATTTGACCAGCAAGTCCACGTAGCCGCGATAGTCGGCGATATCGGGGTTGCTGCTCGTGCCGACGTAGTAATAGAACTTCGGCGACACGGTCAGGTGGTTGGCGCTCAGATCGCCGAATTCCCAGGTCGGCCGGATAAACGGCATGTTGATGCTGCGCGAGTCCGCGCCAGCCTTGCCGTTCGATTCGTGCGCCACGCCGGCCGCGAAACCCATGCGCGTGAAGAATGGGCTCTGCCAGCCGGTGTCCGGCACGTAGTAGAACAATTGCGGCGAGTAGCTCGTGTCGCGGAACGGGCGCGAGTCGGCGGACAGATCCCAGATCGAGGTTTGCGTGTACGCGAAGTACAGGTTGTCGAGGAAGGCTTTGGAGCGCAGATCGTCCGGTATCAGAATGCGGTATTTGAAGCTCAGTTGCAGCCGCGCGTTGGTATCGCCGTTGTGGCCGAAGGCGATGTACATCGGATCGTAATAGGAGAGGTGCGAGAGCACTCCGCGTCCGGTGGTCGCGAGCGAATCGCCGGGCGGCGCGATGGCGTCGCCGGTCGGGCCGCCGACTACCGCCGCCGTCGCGGCGGCTTGAGCGGGCGTGGTCGCCTGGCTCTCCGCGCGTTCCGCCTGGGCAATCGCGTCCTGTTGCGGCCCGCGATTGATCGCGACGAGCGCCGGCGACGCATCGAAGCCCGCCGGGTCGATGCGCACCTCGCCACGCGCCGACTGCGGCCAGGGCGCCGAGAAACGCACCTTGCGGAACTGGCCGGGTCTCAAATGCAGCGTGTCGGCCACGCCGGGCTCGCGCTTCAGATCGAGCGGCTGCGGCGACTGTTCGCCCGCGCTCAGCGTCACGCGGATGGTCGGCGGGACGGCGATGGTCAGGGGTTTGGCGTCGTCGGCGGAGTAGAGCAGCGTGATCTGCAGCGGCTCGTTGGCCGCGGCCACGCGAGCGGGCTGCAGCATCGCGACCGTCGCGCGCGCCTCGCTGGACAGCGCAGCGCACACGACCAGCGTGGCGAGCAACGTGACGCGGGAGAAGCGCGCCATGAGTTGACGGAACTCAGGGAAGGCGTTGCGGGCAAGGTGGTCGGTTGAGGCGTCAAAGCGCATGGGGCTGTCGTCCTGGAGCAAGGGCCGCGAGCGGACCGGGCGCGGCAGGTATCGAATGACGACACCCGCAATGCTCGCCGGATCGATCTCGCAAAAGCGCTGAAGGGCGCAAAAATGTGCACGGAAACGGCTGCCGCAGACAAAACCCGGCAGCCGCGATGAAACGGGCCGCATGACCGACGTGCCGCGAAAGCGGGCGGCGTCGCCGGTCATGGCGGGATACTCAGAGAATACTTACAAAGTCGCTTCAGTTACAGCCGGTCGAAAACAGCCGTTCAACTACCGAGCGCCAGTTGCCACAACAACGCGCCGTTGAGCATGATGATGAACGCGGCGGACAGCCACGCGAGCACGAGCGGCACGCCGCGCACGCGCCAGCCGCGCATGAGCGTGGCGTCCGACGTAAAGCGGATCAACGGCACGACCGCGAGCGGCAATTGCAGGCTCAGCACCACCTGGCTTGCCACCAGCAATTGATTGGAACCGTGCTGGCCGAACAGCGCGACCGCGAAGAGCGCCGGCCCGATCGCCAGCGCGCGGGTCAGCAGGGCGCGCTTCCAGCGCGGCAGGCGGATGCGCAGAAAGCCTTCCATGACCGCCTGGCCCGCCAGCGTGCCGGTGACGGTCGCGCTCAGTCCGCAGGCGAGCAGCGCCGCGGCGAACAGAATGCCGGCCCAATGTGTGCCGACGAGCGGTGCGATCAGACGGTGGGCATCCGCGAGATCGGTCACGTCGCGATGGCCGCTCACATAGAACACGGCGGCGGCCACGATCAGCAGCGCCGCATTGATCACGAAAGCAAACGACAGCGAACCGAAAGTGTCCAGATTGACCACGTGCAGCGCGACCTTGATCTGCGCGTCGCTGCCGTCGGGCGCGTGATGCTTGACGAGCGCCGAGTGCAGATAGAGGTTGTGCGGCATCACCGTCGCGCCGACGATGCCCGCCGCGAGCCACACCATGCCCGCGTTGCGCAGCAACTCGACGCTCGGCACGGTGCCGGCAAGCGCCGCGTGCCAGTCCGGCCGCGCCAGCGCGAGCTGGACCACGAAGCACAGGCCGACGAAGCCGATCAGCGCCGCGATCACCGCTTCCAGTTTGCGGCCTTTCTGCTGGAGCGCGAGCAGCGCGAAGGTGCAGACCGCCGACATCAGCACCCCCACCGTGAGCGACACGCCGAGTAGCAATTGCAATGCGACGGCGCTGCCGACCACTTCGGCGACATCGCACGCGATGATCGCCACCTCGCTGGTCAGCCACAGGAACAGGGTGCCGCGACGGCCCGTGCGTTCGCGGCAGACTTGCGCGAGATCGCGCCCGGTCACGACGCCCAGGCGCGAGGACAGCCACTGCAGCAGCATCGCCATCAGGCTCGACAGCAGCACCATGCCGAGCAGGCGGTAGCCGTAGCCCGCGCCGGCGCCGAGCGCGGTTGCCCAGTTGCCCGGATCGATATAGCCGACCGCGATCAACGCACCCGCGCCGACGAACGAGAACCAGTGCGGCGGACGTGCGTTCCCATCGGCCGGTAGACGCCGGCGGCGGTTGGGACGCAATGCGAACGGATTTGTGTTCATCGATGCCTGAGGTTCAAGACTGCATCCTCTTGCAAGCCACGTGCCCGCTGCGCGCGCAGCGGGCGGCGCGCCGACGCTGGGACGCCGGGAGGGCGGGATACGGCAATGCGATTTGCGGCGCGTCGTCGCTCGGCCCGTGAGAGCCTTTGAGAGCTATTGTGCACCGTCGAACGCTACGCGGCTTGTGTGCGCTTCGACCTTAGCCGTCCGGCATCGAAGTCGCGGAATACGGCCGTGGGCCCCACCGTTTGCGCGAACGCAGCGCGCCCCGCACAGCGCCAATTTGACAACCGGATAACAGCGCGTCGGAGCGGGTGTTTTTTTCGGGTGGACACGCGCGCATAACCCGCTAAAATTGCGGCCAATTTTCCAACGGTACGGCTTGCGCTGTACCGTTTGCGCGACAGCCTGGCAATTTTTTTGGAGCGCGCAATAATTGATGGTACTTTTCGGGTTTTTCAGGGGAGCCGCAGGCGCAGTGCCTCGGCGCTGGTGAGGACGGCCGGCAACGGGCCGGTCAGGATCGGAGAACGGAATGAAAAGACGGGTAGTGGGGCAAGTGGCGGCGCTGGTCTTGTGCGCGGCGCCGTGGTTGACGGCTGCTGCGAAAGATACGCAGCTCAACGTGTATAACTGGTCCGATTACATCGCCAAGGACACCATTCCGAACTTCACCAAGCAGACCGGCGTCCAGGTCAAGTACGACAACTACGACAGCGACGACACGCTGCAAGCCAAGCTGCTCACCGGCAACTCCGGCTACGACATCGTCGTGCCGACCAGCAATTACGCCGGCAAGCAGATCGCCGCCGGCATCTTCGCGCCGCTCGACAAATCGAAGCTGCCGAACCTGAAGTACCTCGATCCTTCGCTGATGGCGCTCGTCGCCGGCGCCGATCCGGGCAACAAGTTCACGGTGCCCTGGGCATACGGCACGACGGGCCTCGGCTACAACGTCACCAAGGCGCAGCAGATTCTCGGCAAGAACGTGCCGCTCGATAGCTGGGACGTGCTCTTCAAGCCGGAAAACATTTCGAAGCTGAAGGCTTGCGGCGTGTCCGTGCTCGACGCGCCGGACCAGATGTTCGCCGCCGCGCTGCATTACATCGGTAAAGATCCGATGAGCACGAACCCGGCGGACTACCGCGCCGCGCTCGAGATGATGAAGAAGATCCGCCCGTACATCACGCAGTTCAACTCGTCGGGCTATATCAACGACCTGGTCGGCGGCGACGTGTGCTTCGCGTACGGCTGGTCGGGCGACGTCGTGATCGCCAAGCATCGCGCGGTTGAGGCGAAGAAGCCTTACAAGGTTGAATACTACATTCCGAAGGGCGGCGCGCCGGTATGGTTCGACGTGATGGCGATTCCGAAGGACGCGAAGAACAAGGAAGCCGCGCTCGAGTGGATCAACTACATCGAAACGCCGCAGGTTCATGCCGCGATCACCAACGCCGTCTACTACCCGAGCGCCAACCTCGAAGCGCGCAAGTACGTGGACAAGGACGTGGCGAACGATCCGGCCGTGTATCCGCCGCCTGAAGTCATCAAGACCCTGTTCCTGCTGAAGCCGCTGCCGCCGGAAATCCAGCGGCTGCAAACGCGGCTGTGGACTGAGTTCAAGTCCGGCCGCTGACCCGCGGCCAGAGTGAACAGGTAAGCATCATCAAGAAGCCCTCGGTGTTCACCGGGGGCTTTGTTCGTCAAACGCCGGAGTCAAGCATTGTGATGAGTAGTGACCAGTCGGGCGCGCTGGCAGGGGCCGTCGCGCCGTCCCCGAGCCTGAATACCGTTACGGGCGACGCCACGGACAACTTCGTCCAGGTCGTCGATGTCGTGAAGAAGTTCGGCGAGACCGTGGCGGTCAAAGGCGTCAACCTGTCGGTGAAGAAGGGCGAGCTGTTCGCGCTGCTCGGCAGTTCCGGTTGCGGCAAGTCGACCTTGCTGCGCATGATGGCCGGGCTCGAAAGCGTGAGCTCGGGCAAGATTTTGATCGACGGTGAAGACCTCGCGCAATTGCCGCCATATCGCCGGCCGGTCAACATGATGTTCCAGTCGTACGCGCTGTTTCCGCACATGACGGTGGAAGGAAACGTCGCCTTCGGTCTGAAGCAGGAAGGCGTGCCGAAGGCCGAACTGAAGGACCGCGTGCAGACCGCGCTCGAACTCGTGCAGATGGGGCGCTTCGCGAAGCGCAAGCCGAACCAGCTTTCCGGTGGTCAACAGCAGCGTGTGGCGCTCGCGCGTTCGCTGGTCAAGCGGCCCAAGCTGCTGCTGCTCGACGAGCCGATGTCCGCGCTCGACAAGCAGATCCGTCAGCGCACCCAGATCGAGCTGGTCAACATTCTCGACAAGGTCGGCGTGACGTGCATGATGGTGACGCACGATCAGGAAGAGGCGATGACCATGGCGGGCCGCCTTGCCGTGATGAGCGAAGGCGAGATCGTGCAGCTCGGCACGCCGCACGAAGTGTACGAGTATCCGAATAGCCGTTTCTCGGCCGAGTTCATCGGCTCGACGAATCTGTTCGAAGGCCATACGGTTGAAGACGAGCCCGATCACGTGTTTATCGAAACGCCGGACCTGCCGTGCCGCCTGTATGTGAGCCACGGCATCACCGGTCCGCTCGGCATGCCGGTGACGATTTCGGTGCGCCCCGAGCGCATCGCGTTGACGCGCAAACCGCCTGAGGGCGCCTACAACTGGGGCAAGGGCGTCGTCACGAATATCGCCTACATGGGCGGCTATTCGCTTTATCACGTGAAGCTCGACGCCGGCAAAACCGTGATCGCGAACGTGACCAGCCTCGCGCTGACCGAGATCGATCCGCCTACGTGGGGCGACGAAGTGTACGTGCGCTGGAGCGCATCGGCCGGTGTGGTGCTGACCTCATGAAGCGCTCGTTCAATTCCTTCGCCACGTGGCCGGTGCGGCGATTCAACCTGACCGGCCGCACCGCGGTGGTGGCCGGCCCGTTTATCTGGTTGCTGCTGTTTTTCCTCGTGCCGTTCCTGCTGGTCGTAAAGATCAGCTTCGCCGATTTGCAACTCGGCATTCCGCCGTACACGGAGTTGACCAACTTCGCGGAAGGCGCGATTCACATCACTCTGGATCTGTCGCATTACGCGTTTCTGCTGACCGACAGTCTGTACTTCGCGACTTACGTGAATTCCGTGGTGGTCGCGGCGATCTCGACGCTATTGTGTCTGCTGATCGGCTATCCGATGGCGTATTACATCGCGCGTTCGAATCCGGGCAGCCGCAATCTGCTGATGATGGCCGTGATGCTGCCGTTCTGGACGTCGTTTCTGATTCGCGTGTATGCGTGGATCGGGATTCTGAAGAACAACGGTTTGCTGAATAACTTTTTGATGTCGATCGGACTGATTCACTCGCCGATCGAGTTGTATCACACGAATACTGCCGTTTATATCGGCATGGTCTATTCGTATCTGCCGTTCCTTGTCATGCCGCTGTACGCGCATCTGGTGAAGATGGACATGACATTGCTGGAAGCCGCTTACGACCTCGGCGCGAAGCCGTGGAGGGCGTTCTGGCAGATCACGTTGCCGCTCTCGAAGAACGGCATTATCGCCGGCTGTTTGCTGGTGTTCATCCCGGCGGTGGGCGAGTACGTGATTCCCGAATTGCTGGGCGGCGCGAATACGCTGATGATCGGCCGCGTGATGTGGAATGAGTTCTTCGACAATGCCGATTGGCCGATGGCGTCCGCCGTGACGTGCGCAATGGTCTTGTTGTTATTGGTGCCGATGGCGTTTTTCCAGTACGCGCAGGCGAAGGCGATGGAGGAAAGGCGCTGATGAAACCGAACCGGATTTTGCAGTTGATCGCTTTGGGGATCGGTTTTCTGTTTCTGTACATACCGATCGTGAGTCTGATTGTGTATTCATTCAACGAATCGCAACTCGTTACGGTGTGGACGCGGTTTTCGACGCGCTGGTATGCGGCCTTGCTGCAGGATGACGAGTTGATCGCAGCGGCGTGGTTGTCGTTGCGGGTGGCTTTGTTGACGGCGTTTGCTTCTGTTGTCATTGGCACGTGGGCGGGTTTCGTGCTCGCGCGGATGGGGCGGTTTCGCGGCTTCACCTTATATACGGGGATGATCAATGCGCCGTTGGTGATTCCAGAGGTGATTCAGGGGATTTCGCTGCTGCTGCTGTTCATCGAAATGGCGAAGTGGTTGGGGTGGCCGGCCGGACGTGGCATTTTCACGATCTGGATCGGGCACGTGATGCTGTGTATTTCTTATGTGGCGATCATCGTGCAGTCGCGGGTGAAGGAATTGCATCCTTCGCTCGAAGAGGCGGCGCTGGATCTTGGGGCTACGCCGTTGCGCGTGTTTTTCTTTATTACGTTGCCGTTGATTTCTCAGGCGCTCGTTTCCGGGTGGCTGCTGTCGTTCACCTTGTCGATCGATGATCTGGTGCTGTCGGCGTTTTTGTCTGGGCCTGGGTCGACTACTTTGCCGCTCGTTGTTTTCTCGCGTGTTCGATTGGGGTTGAATCCGGAGATGAATGCGCTGGCTACGCTCTTTATTGCCGTGGTTACGGTTGGGGTGGTGGCGGCTAATTATTTTATGCAGCGGGCGGAGAGGAAACGGGCGGTGATGGCGGTTTGATTTTTTGGGTTTTGGTGGGGGTTGGCTTTGCGTTTTGGCCTTCCCTCAAACCCGATACCCAATCCGAATCCCGCCCCAATGCCGCCCACCGACAAAAACCGGCGCGGACGCATCCTTCATCAACACGAACTCGCCGCCACCCATATCCCGCCGATACGTCTGCAATAAAAACCGCTTCGTATGTGAAGCCGCGGCAATCCCGGTCCGATCATCGAACATCCGCCGATTCCGGCAATTCGCCGTATTCCAGACCACGTCGTCATCACGCTGAGGCAACGAAAACTTCAGATTGTGCGTCGGCAAATAACCCCGCAAATCGACTGCCGCGCAAAACGCGACACGCGGATCAAGGCCAAGCAGAGGCTCCTGAATAG
The DNA here is from genome assembly GCF_042680985.1 of Paraburkholderia dipogonis. Taxonomy (NCBI): domain Bacteria; kingdom Pseudomonadati; phylum Pseudomonadota; class Betaproteobacteria; order Burkholderiales; family Burkholderiaceae; genus Paraburkholderia; species Paraburkholderia dipogonis. The sequence goes on from NZ_JBHUFR010000016.1 coordinate 556,381, forward strand.
CCGGCAAAACACGGTCGGTCAACGCGGTAAATCGCGTCAAAAACTGCGGCGGATTACTCCCGGCCACCGGCACATAATGCCGGTCAAACAGATCCTCAATCGACACTTCACCACGCGCCACCGCCGTTTCGAATGCCTTGCTCACGGCGGCCGCCGCTCGCTGCACGGCCTCGATAAAACGCGTGTCCGCCGTTTCCACACCCGTCGCGGCGGTCAGTTCGATCAAAGTCTCGGACACACCGAGCAAATTCCCCAAGCGATCCTTCGCCTGCACGAAGTTCTCGCTCGAATCCTCGACGCCGCTCGCCATTTCCAGCACCTGCGCCTCGAGTCCGTCGCACTGCGATTCGATCTCGCCGGTCAGCACGGCGATCTGGCCCGCCTCGTCATTCAGATGCGCGATCGCATCGCCGGTTGCATGCACGACCTCGCCGATCTTGCGCGTGCCTTCGCGCACGCGGTGCGCCCGCGCGGTGTTCACGGATCCCTCGCTGATCAGCTGCTCGGTCTGTTGCGTGAGTTGCGCCAGCGTCGTCTCGATCTGGCCGGTGGCCTGCGCGGTCTTCGCCGAGAGGTTCTTCACTTCGGCCGCGACGACCGCGAAACTTTTGCCGGAGTCGCCGGCGCGCGCAGCTTCGATCGCGGCATTCAGCGCCAGCAGATGAGTCTGACGCGCGATCAGCGAAATCTCCTCGGAGACGCGGCTCACGTGCGCCAGCGCGCTGCGCAGCGCGCCGATCTGGCTTTCGATGACGGTCACGCCTTCCACGAGTCCATGAATGTCGGCGAGCGACGCTTCGAGCGTTTGCTGCGAGTCCTGCACGCCGGTCGCGGCTTCGGCGGATACGTGGCTCATTTTCCGTGCGGCCGCGGCAATGCGATGATTGCCCGCGAGCGTCTGCGCGGCCGATTCGCGCAACGCGCGGCATACTTGCGCCTGGTGTTGCACGCGCGCGGCCACTTCCTCGACGTGGCCCGATACGTCGCAGATCTCGATGCCCAGTTTGCCGGCTTGCGCGGCAATATCGCCGACGACCGTGTGGGAACGGGCGGAACGGCGAAAGCTGAAACGCGTCATGCTCGTCTCCCATGCAATCTGTTTTCGACTGGCGCGCTCAGCGCATTCAATCGGCGAATCACCCAACGCGTCTGCAGCGTCTCCTCGACGCCTTTACGGCAATCTTTCAAGCGACTTGATACGGGGTATCCCGCAGTCGTTATGATGTGCGGTCCAACTGCGATCAAAACCCTTATCCGCAGACCTTTCCGTTTCTTACCGGTAATTCATGATCGACTCGTTCGCACGCGTTTCGGGCTGGCAACAGCTCTATCATCTGTGGGAGCTGATCGTCATGCTCTGCAAGTTTCTCTGGGGACTGTTGCGTCTGCTGGGCGGCGGCTGAACGCGCCGGCGAATCGACGCAGTGCGCGGGAAAGGGCAGATCGGTTTCGCGTGTGGCACGCACGCGCGAAACTTCGACCAAGTGAATGGAAAAGCGGGGAGAAGGAATCCAGCTCAGACCGGCGCGTGACGCGTGTCGTCGTCAGCGGGCACACTCACTCGGCGCGTGCCGAGAAAAGTGCGCAGATCGGCCATCACGCGCTCGGGCGCTTCTTCCATCGGAATATGGCCGAGCCCCGGATACATGACCGACTTCGCGCCCGGAATGCGGCTCGCGAATTCGGCGGCGTGCGCGGTCGGTATCCATCGATCCTTCGCGCCCCATAGCACGAGCGTCGGCACGTCGAGCGTCTTCAGCACCTCAGTGTCGACATCTTTGAAGTCGAGCGTGGGTACCATCTTGCCGATTGCCGTGCGCGTGCCTTCGCCGTGGAAGAACTCGACGTAGCGCCGCAGCGTCACCGCATCGATCTTGCGCGGATCGCCATACACGTTTCGCACTGCGCTTTTGACGATGACCTCGGGCAGCCACCACGGCGAACTGATCCGCACCAGCGCGCTGTTGAACAGGCCGATGTAAATCGGCAGTTTCATCGGAAAGCCCGCCGAGTCGATCAGCACGAGCCGTTCAACCGCATCGCGATGCCGCACCGCATAGTCCCACGCAATCAGCCCGCCGAGCGAATTGCCCATGAAGGTCGCGCGCGAGATGCCGAGCGCCTGCAAGAACGTGTCGATGAAACGCCGATAGGTCGGCAGATTCATCGTTTCGATTGCGCCGCTGCTGGAGCGCAGCGGTCCCGTCACGCCGAACGGCGGCAGGTCGAGGCGGATCACGCGATGCTCGCGCTTGAGTTCGTCGGCGACGCGATTCCAGGTGTGCAGCGAAGACGCGAAGCCGTGGATCATCACGATGATGTCGCCGCTGCCTTCGTCGACGTAATGCACGTCGGCGCCCATGATCTTCACGAAACTGGAGCCGCTTTGCGTGTAGCGCCGGCGCAATTCGTCGCGCGGCACGCTGGTAATGCCGAGCCGCGCGGCGAGCGAGCGCGGCGGCAGCGTGGATGTCGAGGCGGGCGTGCTGGAGTCGATGCTTGCCATGTTTGTTATCTCCCTTGTCGTTCGATTTCTGGTTCGCGTGGCTTTGAAGCGGATTGCATCAGCGGCGTCGTGTTCTCCTAAGTTGTCAGCCGCCGTTCACTGCGTCACGGCGTCAGGGCGCGAAACGATAGTCGTGCGCACGCGCGCGGCGCGTGCGTTTGCGAAAGCTGAAGCTGAAGCCCGGCCATAACGCGGTCACTTTGCCGCTGCGAGTCTGATAGTAGCTACGACATCCGCTCGCCCACACAGAGTGCTGCATATCCTTCTGCAAGCGCGTGTTGAAGTCGCGCTGCACATCGGGCCGCAGATTCATCGTGCGTGCCTTGCGGCGACGCAGTACGCGCAGGCAATCGGCGATGTACTGCACTTGCGACTCGATCATGTAGAGCAGCGAGTTGTGGCCGAGGCCCGTATTCGGGCCGACGATCATGAAGAAGTTCGGAAAGTTCGCCACGCTGACACCGAGGTAGGCTTCCGGCCCATCGCGCAGCCACTGAGTGCTGAGATCCGCGCCGTCGATGCCGGTCACTTCGAACGGCGCGCGGACGTCGTTGACCTGGAAACCCGTGCCGCAAATGATGGCGTCGGCGGCGCGATGCACGCCGTCTTCGGTCACGATGCCGTCGGCGACGATCTCGCGGATGCGGCTCGTCACCACGTCGACATTCGGCTGGCTGAGCGCGGGATAGTAGTCGCTCGAAAGCAGCACGCGCTTGCAGCCGAACCGGTAGTTCGGCGTGAGCTTGGCGCGCAGTTCCGGATCTTTGACGCGTCGTTCGAGGTAGCTCAGGCCGAACTTCATCGGCACCTTCAGCAGTTCCGGATTGACGACGAACGCGATGGCGCGCGATTCGAGCTGCCAGTAAATCGCGCTGCGCAAGAAGCGCTGCGTGAACGGCAGATGCTCGAACAGCCAGCGGGCGCGGGCGTCGATCGGCTTGTCGGGCTTGGGCATGACCCACGGCGCGGTGCGCTGGAACAGATCGAGATGCGCGACGCGCGGCTGGATTTTCGGCACGAACTGGGCCGCGCTCGCGCCCGTGCCGATCACCGTGACGCGTTTGCCTTCGAGCGGATAGGCATGGTCCCAGCGCGCGGAATGAAACAGTTTGCCTTCGAAGCGTTCGAGCCCGGCGATCTGCGGCATGGCCGGGCGCGACAGCGGACCGCTTGCGGCGATCACGACATCGGCCTCGATGGTCTCTCGCACGCCGTTCACATCGATGTCGACATGCCAGACCTGGCGCGCTTCGTCGAAACGCGCCGCGGCCACGCGCGCATTGCAACGCACGTAACGCTCTACGTCGTATTTGCGGGCGCAGTGCTTCAGATAGGCGAAGATTTCCGCCTGGCCGCCGAACGCGCGCGACCACGCCGGATTGGGCTCGAACGAAAACGAATAGAGATGCGAGGGCACGTCGCAGGCCGCGCCGGGATAGGTGTTGTCGCGCCACGTGCCGCCGATATCGCCGGCCGCCTCGTAAATCGTGAACGACGTGATGCCCATTCGCTGCAAGCGAATCGCCATGCCGATGCCGGCAAAGCCGCCCCCGACAATCGCGATGCGCGGCGCGGCAGGCGGGGCAGATGAGGCAGGCGTCACGGCGGTCTCCGGCATGGGCGAGTTTCAGGCGTCTACATGTGTCTACTGCGGCATAACGCGCAGGGTAGACAACTGTGCACCTGGCGTCAAGATCGTTTAGAGTACGGCTATTAAACGCGCCTGGCGCGCACCGATTGAAAACACATGACATCCGTACCGGACGCGGCCGCCGCCGCCGAACACGGCGTTGCCGCCGGGCAGGAATTGCCGGCCGGCAAGCGCAAACTGATCGAAGCCGCATTGCGCTTGACGGCAAGCGGCCGTAGTTTTACGAGCTTGGGTTTGCGCGAACTGGCGCGCGAGGCCGGACTCAATCCCAACACCTTCTACCGTCATTTCGACACGCTCGACGACCTTGCGCGCGAAGCCGTCGAATCGGTGAGCCGCCGTTTGCGGCCGATGCTGCGGCGTGAGCGCTGGCTCGCCGCGCACGACGAGCCGCATAGCGTGCCGCGTCGCGCCTGCGTCGCGTTCTTTGCGTTCGCGCTGGAAAACCGCGCCGCGTTTCTGAGCGCGCTCGCGGAATATCATGGTACCTCGCCGGCATTGCGCGAGGCCGTGCGTGCGAATCTGCACGAGGTGTCGGCGGAAATGGCCGACGACGTCGTTCAACTGACATTGATGCCGACACTTTCGCGTGAAACCGTCGACGAAGTCTGCACGCAGATCGTGCTGCAACTCTTTCATCTCTCAGGCGAATATATCGATGCGGACGACACGCGCCGCACTGCGCTGATCGCATATGCGGAGCGCTTCATTGTCAGACTGTTCGCGGGTTCGGTGCTGCTGGCGCAGCATGAGCCCGTCAGTGACCTAATGCCAATGCGGGCGTGAAGCCGCAGAAACGAATCGCCATAACAAAACAGGCTCCGTAAAGGAGCCTGTTTCCGTGACGCATGCTGGTGCGGCCTGATTTGACTTCAGCCGCGCGGCGAAGCTCAGGTGTTGTCGTTCCAGTCGCCGGAGTCGTCGCTGCTGCCGAGATCGACGCCGCCGCCGTTGTCGTTCCAGTCGTTCGAACCCTGACCGAAGTCGAGGCCGCCGCCATTGCCGCCGTCGTTGCCGCGACGGCGCGCTTCGTCGTCGACGATCACGTCGCGCTCCACCACGCGCTCACGTCCGGAATTCAGCGCTTCGCCAAGCAGCACGCCGGTCAGCAGGCCGCCCATGCCGCCGCCGAAACCACCGCCGCCTTGCTGCACGATAACCTGCGGCTGTTGCTGATACGGACCTTGCTGCGGATAGGGCGCTTGCGGCGGATTACCGAAACGTTCGGCTTCCCGCGCATACGGCGACTGTTGCTGCGCGCCGGCGGCCGGAGCGGCATACGGATCGGGCCGGCCCTCGAGGCGCGCGCGCATGCTGCCGAGCCGTTGCTCGAGTTCGTCGAGCTGATACGGCGGCAGCGGATTCTTGCTGTTCGACAGCGTTTCAACGAGGCCGCGCAACTGGTCTTCGGTGGCTTCGACTTCCTTCTCCAGCGCCTCGTGACCTTGCACGGTGGAAAGCTTCACGTCGAGCTTGAGCGAACGTACGGTGTTGAGCATCTCCGTGGCGCGCTTGAGTTGCACGCGACGCTCGTCGTCGGCGCGCGTATCGCCTTGCGCGCGGGCGCGCCGCAAGGTCCAGCGCAGCACCAGCGCGATCACGCCGACAAGGACAAGAATGCCGATCCACATGCCCATGCCCGGACCATGCCGTTGCGGCGCTTGCTGCGCGATGGCCGACTGTTGCTGCACGGACGGCGCGGTTTGCTGCTGCGCAAACGGGTTGGGCGCGCGGCTGGTCGTGTTGCCGCCCGCGGCGCCTGCGCGTTCCGCGTCCTTGCGAATGCGCGCTTCGGTCTGCGCGAAGCGGGTCGGATCGGTGAAGCGGATCTGCGGGTCGAGTGTCTTGGCCTGTTGCACCTGGGCGAGCGCGTCGGCGGAACGGCCCTCGCGGTCGAGCACCTGGGCATACAGATAGTGCGCGCGCGCATTGTTCGGATGCGCCTGCAGCACTTCGCTCAGGCCGGCGTCGGCCTGTTGCCAGTTGCCTTGCGACATGGCCGATTCGATCTGCTGAACGGTGGGCACGGCGAACGCCGCGGCCGACACGAACAGCAATGAGGCAAACGCGGTTGCAAGAAATTTTTTCATTTGCGGACCGGGCGCGTTGCGCCCGTCTCCTTCAGTCGATTCCGGCGTCTCACACGAAGGCCGCCGGTTTGTACTGCTGCCGACGCAATTACTGGGCCGGCGTATTGATCTGCTTCTTCAATGCTTCGAGACGATCTTCGACGGACGGGCCGCGGTTCAGATCCGCGAGCTTGTCGTCGAGCGCCTTGCCGCTCTTCACGTCGGCCGAATTCAGGCGGGCGTCCGAACGGGCATTCGACAGCGCGACCTTGTCTTCGAGCTTCTGAAAATCTTCCGACAGATTCTTGCCGCCGATGCCGCCCAACGCCGTGGCCGCCACGTCTTTCGCCTGAGCGATCTGCTGCTTGGCTTGCAGAATGTTCGAACGCGCGTTCAGGTCGTTGCGACGCGTGCGCATGTCGTCGATCTGACTCTTGAGCTGCGCCACCGACGGTTCCAGCGTAGTCAGTTCCTTGGCGAGCGCATCGCGTTCGGCTTCGGCCGTGGCTTGCGCGCCGAGGGCTTCGCGCGCGAGTGCTTCGTCGCCGGATTGCAGCGCGCGCTTCGCGCCGTCTTCGTATTTCTTCGCCTTGTCCGCGGCAACATCGCGCTTGCTTTGCTGCGTGGCCACTTGCGCCTGAATCTCGATCAGCGAGTTCTCGGCTTTGGCGATGCTCTCATCGAGCTCACGCACGATCTGGCGCGAGTCGCGCGACGGATCTTGCACGGAGTCGGCTGCGTCGTTCAGGAGACCTTTAAGCGTGCGGGAAATGCTGTCGAAAAGCGACATGAAAACCTCCAAAGAATGTAAACGGCGCTGAATGATCCCGCGCGCTCAACTGCATTCAACTGCTACTTTACGCCGCTGCACGCGAAGCTGCGCAACGTTCGGACCGGAGTTCGGGGCGCGCGCGCCGATTGCAATAACGGTGACGTAAATTGTTCGATTCGAATATCGAGCGGCAAACAGCTCAAAGGTTAAATCGCGCGACGCGTCATTCAGCCGCTCGCGGATATTACACCACGGGCTCTCTTAAAACCGACTTAAAGGGCGCGATGACAAATTAGCCAACTTTGCGCGCGGCAAGTGTCGCTGGCGTGGATAGGCGCGGTGCGCGTGCGTCTGCTTTGCGTCTATCGTTGCTCGTGTCTGAGCATGGCTGGACATGTAGGGCAGCCGTGCATTCAATGACATAAAAGACGTGCAAGCCGAGCGTATTTTCAATGCGCAACAAGCCGCCTTTAATCGCTGGATGAATACCAAGCTTGCAATGCCGAAAGCTCGCGCATTTTGAGTGACGCCAATGTAACGATATGCAACGCGCCGACGCGCGTTGTGCGTCGCGCGATATGCATCGCTAAGTTCGTTACGCGAAACGGCCGCCTTTCGTGCTGGGATCGCCGAGCGGATCATCGTCGTCGCGCGGGGTGTCGACGCGTGGGCGTTTCAGCACGCTGCGCAGTTGCGCTTCCGTATCCGTCCGAAGTGTTGATCCTTCCGCCGATGCCGCTTCGGCTGCTGCCACGCGCGCGACGGCTTCAGCGGTTGCCGCGGCTTCCTCGTCGATGCCGGCGGCGAGGGCGGCGGCAAGACCGGCCGGCAACAACGGCGCGGGCTCTGCCTGCTCGGCTGCTGCGCCCGGTAATGTACCCGTCGATGCGCCTGGCGCAGGCGCATTGGCCCCCGCCGCGCCATCCGTGGACGCGCCGGTTGTGCTGTCGCCGTGCGTTTGCAAAGCCGGCGGCAATGCGGCGCGCGCATGCCGTGTGCCGCGCGCGACCCGTTGCAACGCGGCGTCGAGCGCGTCCGGCGCGCGGGGCGCGCGCAAACGGTCGACGATGCTGGCCGCTTTCACCTGTTCACTGGTCGCGCCGAAACTGAGGACCGCGCGCCGCATCAGCTCGCTGACGCTGATGCCCATATTCTCGGCGGTGGTGGTGATCGCGCGTTTCTGCGCGGTCGTGACGAATACGACGATGCGTTCGCTGGGCTTATTCATAGTCGGCTCGCATACTTGTTGGCATGGGCGGTTCAAAGCGGGCATTTGGCGGACGCCGCGGCGCGCGCACGTGTTAGCGCGCGCCGAGTCCATCATATGACGAGTTGCCCCGATGCGGAACGGGCGCGACATGAAAATCCCGTGACATCAATGAGTTGTAGCGTTTGCGGGCGGCTTGTCCACAGGCCTTTCAACATTTTCTGTGAATAACTCCAACCGCGCGGGAAAGCGCTCGTAGCACCGCCAGAAACTACAGACTCCTTTCGCGCGAAGGGAATTCTTACAAAAAAACTAACTTGGACCGCGCTTGATTTCTTTTAGAATGCGCTGTTACGTTGCGCCGGACTCGATCCGGGCGTGCCGTGCGGCCGGCCGGGGGCAAAGGGCCGCGCGGTGGTTTGCGCCTCAGGCTACGATGCTCGATCACGATCCATGCGCGCGCCATGAGCGCGTGCAGAAAGGCGTTCAGTCATGCGCCCACTATTCCAGTCATGCCAATCATCAAACGACCGCATTCATCCAATTCTCCGTCTGGTGAAGACCGGGACTCCTACCAACGCACGCCAGGACGCAATGCAGCTTCGCGCGATGCCGAGGCCGGCCGCCGTTCCCTCGGCGCGACGCTCGTCATCTGGTTCGCCAGCTTGCTCGCGACCATCGCGGTGGTGGGCGCGCTGATCGTCGGCTATGCGCTCGTGGTGATGGGGCCGCAACTGCCGTCGCTCGACGCGCTGACCGACTATCGTCCGAAGGTGCCGCTGCGGGTCTATACGGCGGACCACGTGCTGATCGGCGAATTCGGCGAGGAGCGGCGCTCGCTCGTGCGCTTCCAGGACATCCCCGATCAGATGAAGAAAGCCGTGCTCGCGATCGAAGACTATCGCTTCTACGAGCACGGCGGCGTCGACTTCATCGGCATTCTGCGGGCGGGTGTCTCCGACCTCTCGCATGGCGGCGCCTCGCAGGGCGCGAGCACGATCACCATGCAGGTGGCGCGCAACTTCTTCCTCTCCAGTGAGAAGACCTACACGCGCAAGATCTACGAAATGCTGCTCGCGTACAAGATCGAGCGCGCGCTGACCAAAGATCAGATTCTCGAGCTGTACATGAACCAGATCTATCTGGGCGAACGCGCTTATGGTTTCGCCGCGGCCGCGCGCGTGTACTTCGGCAAGGATCTGAAGGACATCACGCTGGCGGAATCGGCGATGCTGGCCGGATTGCCGAAGGCGCCGTCCGCGTATAACCCGGTGGTCAATCCGAAGCGCGCGAAGATCCGTCAGGAGTACATTCTGCGGCGCATGCTCGAACTGAAATACATCAGCCAGGATCAGTACGATCAGGCCGTGAAGGAAGAGATTCACACCAAGAATCCGGGCAACGAATATAGCGTGCACGCCGAGTACATCGCCGAAATGGTCCGGCAGATGATGTACGCGCAGTACAAGGACGAAACCTATACGCGCGGCCTGAACGTCACCACCACGATCGACTCCGCCGACCAGGACGCCGCTTATCGCGCGGTGCGCAAGGGCGTGATGGATTACGAGCGGCGCCATGGCTATCGCGGGCCGGAAGGTTTCGTGCAACTGCCCGCGCCGGGCGACGACCGCGACCAGACTATCGACGACGCGCTCACCGATCACCCCGACAACGGCGAGATCATCGCCGCCGTGGTGACGGACGCGGGTCCGAAGCAGGTCAAGGCGCAACTCGTGGACGGCACGCAGGTGACGATCAGCGGCGACGGTCTGCGTTTTGCCGCCGGCGCATTGAGCGCGCGCGCCACGGCCGCCACGAAGATCAAGGCCGGCTCGATTGTGCGCCTGATCGCGGACGACAAGGGCAACTGGCAGATCACGCAACTGCCGCAAGTGGAAGGCGCGTTGGTGTCGCTCACGCCGCAGGACGGCGCGATTCGCGCGCTGGTGGGCGGCTTCGACTTCAACAAGAACAAGTTCAACCACGTCACGCAGGCGTGGCGTCAGCCGGGTTCGAGCTTCAAGCCGTTCATCTATTCGGCTGCGCTCGACAAGGGTCTCGGACCGGCCACGATCATCAACGACGCGCCGTTGTATTTCCCGTCGAGCACGCCTGGCGGCGACGCGTGGGAGCCGAAGGACGACGATCAGCCGGACGGTCCGATGCCGCTGCGTCTCGCGTTGCAGAAGTCGAAGAACCTCGTGTCGATCCGCATTCTGTCGTTCATCGGCACCAAGTACGCGCAAGACTTCGTCACGCAGCGTTTCGGTTTCGACGCCGACAAGACCCCGCCGTATCTGCCGATGGCGCTCGGTGCGGGCCTTGTCACGCCATTGCAGTCGGCGGGTGCGTATTCGGTGTTCGCGAACGGCGGCTTCCGGATCAATCCGTATCTGATCAACGAGGTCACGGACGCGCGCGGCCAACCGCTCTCCAAGGCGCAGCCGCTGACGGCCGGGCGCGATGCGCCGCGTACGCTGGAACCGCGTAACGCGTACATCATGAACAGTCTGCTGCATTCGGTGGCCACGGCCGGCACGGGCGCGGGCACCAACGCGCTGCATCGTACCGACTTGCAGGGCAAGACAGGCACGACCAACGACGCGAAAGATGGCTGGTTTGCCGGTTATCAGCAGTCGCTCGTGGCGGTGGCGTGGATGGGCTACGACCAGCCGAAGAGCCTCGGCAGCCGCGAATTCGGCGCGCAACTGGCATTGCCGATCTGGGTGGAATACATGCAGCGCGCGCTGCGCGGGGTGCCGCAAAGCGAACCGGCGCAACCGGACGGCGTGACTTCCGTCGACGGTGAACTGTTCTATACGGATATGACGCCGGGCAATGGCTTCGTCGCCAGCATCGGACTGGACTCGGCGAATCCGACCGCCGGCGTGAGCGATGCGGTCGGCGGCGTCGGCCCTGCGGGTATGACGCCGCCGGCGGTGCCGCCGCCGAGTGTCTCGTCGAACGAGAAGAAGCAGATCCTGGATCTGTTCGAATCGAACAAGCCGTGATGCACTCCAAGGGCCTTCCCTTGGAGTGCGGCGAGTGGGCGCGGACCGTTCGAATCTTGCGGCCGCGCACGCAGGCAAGTTTTTGAAAGAACGGGAAACCGCCGCCCGGACGGCATGCGCGCCGTTCGTCGGGTGGTGCGACCAGCGGAATCTGTGTTCGCCACGCGCGATGTGTTTTAATCACGCCGGCGGTGCTTTCTCAAGGGTCCTAAAGGACGCCTGATCCCTAGACGGTTTCTCGGCCTCCAGCACCACTGCGTCTCGCCGCGAGTGAGGCGTCCATTCTCGAACCCCCGCGCCGCGCGAGACCCGGTATGACGCGCGCGCATGTCACTTCGTCCGCTGGCAATGCAGAGTGCCGCGGCCGGCGTGTTTGCCATCCAGCATCCACCGGGTCCCGCCTTGTGAAAAGTCGAATCCTGATCTGTCTGATGACAGGTCTGCTGCGCGCGTTTGCCTTTTTGCCGTATAGCCTTGTCGCGCGAATCGGCACCGGCATCGGCGCTTTGCTGTACCGAATTCCGAGCACGCGGCGGCGCGTCGTGCATACCAACCTGAAACTGTGTTTTCCGGATATGAGCGACGAGGCACGCGAGCGTCTGGCGCGCGCGCACTTTTGTCACGTAATCCGCAGCTATGTTGAGCGCGGGCCGCAATGGTTCGGCAATGCGCAGGCGCTGGCGCGACTCGTCGAAGTGGAGAGCGCGATCGATCTGTCCGACATGGAAGGGAAGCCGACGATTTTCGTGGGCTTTCATTTCGTCGGTATCGAGGCGGGCTGCATGATGTACTCGACGCGGCATCCGGTCGCGTCTCTCTATACGCCGATGTCGAATCTCCTGCTCGACGCGATGGCCAAGCGACAGCGCGGCCGCTTCGGCACGGAGATGATTCCGCGCAGCGATAGCGTGCGGCGCGCGTTACGCGCGTTGCGTGACGGCAAGCCGGTGATGCTGGCCGCGGACATGGACTTCGGCTTGCGCGATTCGGTGTTCGTGCCGTTTTTCGGCGTGCCGGCCTGCACACTGACCTCCGTCTCGCGGATGGCGCGCGCGGCGAATGCACGGGTGGTGCCGTTCGTGACGGAAGTGCTGCCGGATTATCGCGGCTACAAGCTCACGATTTTCGACGCGTTGAGCGATTTCCCGTCCGACGATGCAACGGTCGACGCACGGCGCATTACCGAGTTTCTCGAGACGCAGGTGAGGCGGATTCCTGATCAATATTATTGGGTGCATAAGCGGTTTAAGAATCGGCCGGCGGGGGAGGCGGGGGTTTATTGATGTGGGTACGTGTCAAACGGGTCTGCGGGTGAATGTGGTGCAGGGTCAAGTACTTAGGTAGGATCTCCTGGCGTTATCAACAGCCCTGTCAACACAATCTGTGGACAAGCGGCAGCGCCGCCAGTCATTCCCTCAGTGCCCAACGCCGCTGCATCCACCTGCACCTCGCGTAACAAACCCATTCGGGTCAAGCACTTAAGCGGGTAGCCCTGGAGTTATCAACAACCCTGTCAACATAAACTGGGGATAACGTTGAGGCATCCCAGGATCTTCGTTCAGTGGAAGAGTCATCGTTCCGCGCCCGCTGGTTCATTCCGTACCGCCCGCACGAATCTCCGTGCGTTCAATGAGTTAGCCCGCTTGTCAGATAGTTTTCAACAGGCTCATCAACAAAAAGTGGGGATAAGTTGCCACGGCTCGATACGGAATCCCAGGTTTGCTATTCGGAGATGCCCGCGTTCGCAGCAGGAATCGCGGATGCCGAAGCCGAAGCCGACGCCGCAGTCGAAGCGGACGCGAAATCCGTCGCCGTCCCCACCGGCGGATTCCCCATCGCCTGAAACAACGCCGCCGTGTCCGTCAAACGCGCGCTCATATAACGGATCTCATCAAGCTGCGCGTTGCGGAACTGCTGCTCGCTCGACCGTGCTGATGCAACCGGCAACGCCCCCAATCGATAACGCCCCGAGCTCTCATCAAAGATCCCTTGCGCCGAGCGCGCCGCAATGTCCGCAGCGTCCAACGCCTGCGAATCGTGCTCGAGCGCGGCGAGCGTATCGGCGACATTCTGGAACGCGGCCAACACCGTCTGTTTGTACTGCGAGACCGTGGCATCGTAGGTATCGACAGCCGCGCGCCGTTGCGCGAACAGGGCGCCGCCATGAAACAGCGGCTGCGACAGCGACGCGCCAATGCTCCAGATCGCGCCCGCGCCGGAGAGCGCCACCGGCCAGCTAAAGCCGCCTTGTCCCATCGACGCGCTCAGCGACAGGCTCGGGAACATCTGCGCTGTGGCGACGCCGACATCAGCCGCGGCAGCCTTCAAAGCGGCATCGGCGGCCTGGATGTCGGGGCGCGCGCGCAGCAGCTCCGACGGCACCACCACGGGCACCTGTTCAGGCACACGCAATTGCGCGAGTTCAAGATCGTCCGGCGCCGCATCCGGCGTGCGGCCCAGCAGCACCGCCAACGCGTGCCGCGTGCTCAGCCATTGCTGCTTCAGCCCCGGCAAACTCGCCGACAGACTGGCCGCGCTTTGCTGCGCGCTCAACTGATCGGCATGCGAAACGGCGCCCAATGCATAGCGCCGCTGTGTGTCGCGGGCCTGATCGTTGGCGATCGTCACGAGCCGTTCGGTCGTCTCGATCTGCGCATGCAGCGCGGCGCTCGTGATCGCGGCGGTCACGATGTTGGCGGCCAGCGCGCGGCGCGCGGCGTCGAACTGATACGCCTGAACGTTGACGCGCGCCGCGAGCGCGGCGTCGGCCAGACGCGCGGCGCCGAACAGGTCGAACGTATAGTGCGCTTGCAATTGACCGACGAAGATGTTGTAGAGAAACGTGTTCGGTCCAGCCTCGGGGATTGCCAGCGCGCGATTGCGGGTCGCCTGGCCGCCGAGGTCGACGGTCGGCAGCATCGAACTGCCGATCTGCGCGCGCAACTGCTCACGCGCGGCGGCGAGGCTCTTGTCGGTCGCGGCGAGCGTCGGGCTGTTGCGCAGGCCTTCATCGACAAGCGCGTTCAGCGCGTCCGACCGATACAGCTTCCACCATTCGGGCACCGGCTTCGCGCCGACCACGAACTGTTGGGTGACGCCTTGCGCGGGCACGGTTTGCGCCGGCTGCGCCTGTGCGCCGTAGTGGGCCGGTTGCGGCATCGCGGGCGGCTCGCCGCTCGGCCCGAACGAGCAGGCGGCGAGCGCGCATGCCATGCCGGTGAGGGCGGCGCGGCGCGAGTATCGGGAGAAGATGAAAGTGGCCATGCTCAATTCCCCGTATGCTTCGGACCGGACGTCTGCGGCTCGCGTTCATCGGCACGCACGCGAAACGACACGGCGTACAGCGCGGGCAGATAGAACAGCGTGAGGATGGTGGCGCTCGTAATGCCGCCCATCAGCGCGGTCGCCATCGGGCCGAAGAAGTTCGAGCGCAATAGCGGAATCAGCGCGAGCACGGCCGCCGCCGCGGTCAGCGTGATCGGCCGGAAGCGCCGCACGGTCGCGCCGACTATCGCATCGAAACGCTTATGTCCCGACGCAATGTCCTGTTCGATCTGATCGACCAGAATCACCGAGTTGCGCATGATGATGCCGAACATCGCGATCACGCCGAGCATCGCGACAAAGCCGAACGGCTGGCCGAACAGCAGCAGCGTGAGTACCACGCCGATCAGCCCGAGCGGCGCGGTCAGCACGACCATCAGCACGCGCGCGAAGCTTTGCAGCTGGATCATCAGGAGCGTGAGCACGGCGATGATCATGATCGGCATCTGCGCATTGATCGAGGTCTGGCCTTTGCCGCTTTCCTCGACCGAGCCGCCGATTTCGATCCGGTAGCCGACCGGCAGGGTCGCGCGAATCGGGCCCAGCGCCTTGTCCACCGCATGCGTGACGTCGATGCCTTGCGCGTCCGGCGCGACGTCGGACTGCACGGTGAGGGTCGGCTGACGGTCGCGTTCCCAGATCACGCCGTATTCGAGGTCGTTGCGCAAATGGCCGAGCGTGCCGAGCGGCACGGGACCGTTTGGCGTGGGCATCGCCAGCGTGACGAGTTGCGCGGGGTCGACGCGCTCCGCTTTCGGCGCACGCAGATCGACGCTGATCAGTTTGTCGCGTTCGCGATACTGCGTGACGGTGTAGCCGGAGAGCGTCATCGCGAGGAAGCTCGAAATGTCGTCGGAGCTGACGCCCAGTTCGCGCGCTTTCTTCTGATCGACTTCGAAGCGCACCGAGCGTTCGGCGGGTTCGTCCCAATCGAACTGGACGTTGCGGGTGCCGCGGTCCGCGCGCAGGGTCGCGGCGACGCGCTCGGCGATCGAACGCACGGTGGCGATGTCGTCGCCGCTCACACGGAACTGCACCGGATAGCCGACGGGCGGCCCGTTCTCAAGGCGCGACAGGCGCGTGCGAATCGCCGGGAAGTTGTTGCGCAATTCCGGTTCGAGCCATTGCGCGAGTTTTTCGCGATCCTTCACCGACTTCGCCGTGATCACGAATTGCGCGAAATTGGGCTGCGGCAATTGCTGATCGAGCGGCAAGTAGAAACGCGGCGCGCCGGTGCCCACGAAGTCGACCGTATGATCGATTTCCGGGCGGCCCACCAGCGCTTTTTCCAGCCGCTGAGCCTGGCGCAGCGTGGCTTCGAACGACGCGCCTTCGGGCAGGCGCACGTCCACCAGCAACTCGGGACGGTCCGAACTCGGGAAGAACTGCTGCGGCACCAGCGTGAAACCCGTCATTGCCAGCGCGAACAGCGCGACCGTAATCGCCAGCACGACGAAGCGCCGCTCGATGCACCAGCCTATCCAGCCGCGCAGGCGGCGGTAGAAACGCGTGTCGTAGATGTCGTGCTCATGATCGTCGGGCAAATGCGCTTCGTGCGCCTCGCGTTTGCGCTCGGGCAGCAGGTGATAGCCGAGTAGCGGAATCAGCACGACCGCGGCGAGCCACGAGGCGATCAGCGCAATCGCCGACACTTCGAAAATCGAGCGCGTGTATTCGCCGGTGCTCGACTTGGCCAGTGCGATCGGCAGAAAACCGGAGACGGTGACGAGCGTGCCGGTCAGCATCGGAAAAGCGGTGCTGGTGTACGCATAGGCCGCGGCGCGCGTGCGGTTCCAGCCTTGCTCCAGCTTCACCGACATCATCTCGACGGCGATGATCGCGTCGTCGACGAGCAGTCCGAGCGCGAGCACCAGTGTGCCGAGCGACACCTTGTGCAGGCCGATGTCGAACAGATACATGCACAACGCGGTGACGGCGAGCACCACCGGGATCGAGATCACGACCACCATGCCGGTGCGCACGCCGAGCGAGATCAGGCTCACCACCAGCACGATCGCCACCGCTTCGGCGACGGCTTCGAGAAAGTCGTCGACCGAACGCGCGACCGCGTCCGGCATGCTCGACACTTCGACCAGTTGCAGGCCGGCGGGCAGCGCCTTTCGCAACTGCGCCATCTGCTGATCGAGTGCCTTGCCGAGGCGGATCACGTCGCCGCCCGGCTGCATCGTCACGCCGATGCCGAGCACGGCCTTGCCGCCGGCGCGCATTTGCGTGACGACGGGGTCGTCGTAGCCGCGTTTGATCGTAGCGATATCGCCGAGACGGAACGAGCGGTTGTTGATGCGGATCAGCGTGTCGGCGAGCGCGTTGACGTCTTTGAACTGGCCGGTGGGGCGCACGAACACGCGGTCGTCGGTGGCGGTCAGCGTGCCGGCTTGTGAGACGCTGTTCTGCGAGTTGATCGCCTGGCCGAGTTGCTGCGGCGAGATGCCGAGACGCGTGAGTTGCGTGTTGGCGATCTCGATGTAAATGTGCTGGTCCGGATCGCCGAAATAATCCACCTTGCCGACGCCCGGCACGCGCAGCAGCACCGTGCGCAACTGGTCAGCGTAGTCGTGCAGTTGCGCGGGAGAGAAGCCGTCGCCTTCGAGCGTGTAGATGTTGGTGTAGACGTCGCCGAACTCGTCGTTGAAGAACGGGCCTTGAATGCCTTGCGGCAGCGTCGCCGCAATATCGCCGACTTTCTTGCGGACCTGATACCAGGTCTCAGGCACGTCCTTGACCGGCGCCGAGTCCTTCATCGAGAAGAACATCAGCGATTCGCCGGGGCGCGAGTAGCTGCGCACGAAATCGATGGCGGGCGTCTCCTGCAATTTGCGGCCGATGCGGTCCGTCACCTGTTCCTGCACCTGGCGCGCGGTGGCGCCCGGCCAGAAGGTGCGGATCACCATCACACGGAAGGTGAACGGCGGATCTTCGGATTGCGCGAGCCGCGTATAGGCGAGGATGCCGAAAGCGGTCGCGAGGGCGATGAGGAAAACCACCAGCGCCTGATGGCGCAGCGCCCATGCGGACAGGTTGAAGCGTCCTTCTTCGTGCGGCGTGCTCATGAAGCGAAGTCCTCGGGATGCAGCGGCGCGATCGCGCGGACTTTTTCGCCGGCCGTCACCGTATGCACGCCTTGCAGCACGACGCGTTCGCCGTCCTTGAGACCTTGACCGATTGCCACGGTGCGTTCGTTGTAGCGCGTGACCGTTACGCGGCGCAGTTCCAGCGCGTTATCCGCGGCGCGCACGATCCACACGGCGGGCTGCGTGCCGTCATGGAACAGCGCCGTGGCGGGTACGGTGAACGACCCGTGCTGACCGGCCGAGGCGCTGGCTGGCGCGGCGAGTTCGATATCCGCGGTCATGCCGAGGCGCACGTCCGGGCCGGGATTGTCGAGCGTGAGTTTGGCGCGATAGGTGCGGCTTTGCGGGTCGGCGGCGGGCGACAGTTCGCGCACGCGCGCGGTAAATTTGCGCGCCGGCAACGCGGCGAGCGTGACGTTGGCGGTTTGCCCGACCGAGAGCGCAGCGAGCGCGCTTTCCGGCACGTCGCACACCACGTCGATGTCGCCGCTCCACGCGAGGTTGTAGACGGCCTGGCCCGCGGAGACGTTCTGGCCCGTGTCGGCCTGTTCGGCGGTGATCACGCCGGCGTGATCGGCGGCGAGCGTGGTGTATTGCAACTGGTCGTTCGACAACGCAGCCTGCTGCGCGGCCTGATCGCGCTGCGCGAGCGCGGATGCGTACGCATTGGTGGTCTGTTCGAGTTGCGCGGGCGCGATCAGGTTCTCTTTGGCCTGCGCCTGATCGCGATCGAGTTGCTGCTTCGCATAGACGAGAGCGTGCTGCGCGGCGGCGAGTTGCGCCTGCGCGCTCGCGGCGTTCTTTTGCTGATCGGCCGGATCGAGGCGGGCGACGATCTGCCCGTTCTTCACCACATCGCCGAGACGCACGCGCCGCTCGACGATCTTGCCGCCGACGCGAAACGACAGAGGCGTCGAATAACGCGCCTGCACCTCGCCGGGCAAGGAAGCCGCCTGCGCGGCGCTGCCGTCAGCATGCACGGCGACGGCCACCACCGGACGCGGCTCGGGCGCCGCGGCTTCCTTCTTCGAACACGCGGCCAGCATGACGACGCCGGCCAGAACCAGCACGAATGCGGCGCGCCGCAGGTGCGCGCGATGACGAAAC
Organism: Paraburkholderia dipogonis; assembly: GCF_042680985.1. Taxonomy (NCBI): domain Bacteria; kingdom Pseudomonadati; phylum Pseudomonadota; class Betaproteobacteria; order Burkholderiales; family Burkholderiaceae; genus Paraburkholderia; species Paraburkholderia dipogonis. Next base: position 575,123 of record NZ_JBHUFR010000016.1, read on the forward strand.
GGATGGGACTGCGGACGCATCGTGGACGATGCGGGAAGACCGGGACGCTTCACAATTACCCCAACTGGAGACAGCGAACGAACAGGGCAAGCCGCAGCGGCCCGCCAGCGAAGACGCGCCGGCCGTTTCATGCAATTGGCATACGCGACTGATTCGGAATGACGGAGTGCATTCTAATACACACCTGTATCTGAATGTTAGGGTGAATTCGAATTCTTTTCAGTGCTAGACTTGCGGCCATGAAACGGCAACGACTGACACGCGAGCAGAGCAAGGACCAGACGCGCGAGCGTCTGCTCGACGCTGCGCAAGCAATTTTTATGAAGAAAGGGTTTGTCGCGGCGAGTGTCGAAGACATCGCTGCGGCGGCGGGCTATACGCGTGGCGCGTTCTATTCGAATTTCGGCAGCAAGAGCGAGTTGTTTCTCGAACTACTGCGGCGCGACCACGAGGTCATGCAGGCAGGGCTGCAGGCTATTTTCGCGAACGCGGCATCGCGTGAGGAAATGGAAGAGCGCGTGCTGCGCTATTACAGCAACCTGCATCGCGAGAACAAGTGTTTCCTGCTGTGGGCGGAGGCGAAGCTGCTCGCGGTGCGCGACGGCCGCTTCCGGATTCGCTTCAACGCATTCATGCACGACAAGCTCGAGCAATTGTGCGTGTACATTCGCGAGTTTTCGGCGCGGGTCGGCACGCCGATGCTGATGCAGCCGGAGACGCTGGCGATCGGCCTGATGAGCTTGTGCGACGGCTTGCAGTTCTTCTACACGGTCGACCCGCAGAACGTGCCGGCGGAGAGAGTTGAAGCGGTGCTGGCGGGATTTTTCGCGCGCGTGGTGTTCGGGCGCGATGCGTAAGCGCGTTGGCGCGCGCGATCAGTTGGTGGGCAACTGCGTGCAGGCGTCGGCAACCGGCGTGGCGCACGCGTACGAATACTGACCGCTGTAGCGCAACACTTCTTCGCCAACGTGCAGGACCACCTTGATGTCCGGGCAGCGCTCATAAGCGATGAATGCCGAACAGGCCGCGGCGGACCAGCAGACCAGCGAGAACGCGATTTTTTCGAGAAGCTGAAAACGGTGTGTCATGGCGGTTTGAATGCGATTGATTTCTTTCGGACGCCATGTTACCAGAATACTAGGGTTTATACCTAGTCAAAATCCGCAATAAAGATCGCAATCAAGCGCGTGATCAGCGCAAAAGCGCAGCTCGCCAGCGTGACGCGAGCGCTTCGCAAACCTGTCCGGATTGTCATGTTCAGGTCAGGGTTGGGACATGATCGGGTCGATACAATCGGATCGTTGGGCAAATCCGCGCGCGCCTTGCCGCGCGGGTCGACACAGGCGCGAGGGGTGCGCCGGCCCGGCTTTACCGAGGCAGGAGTCGTCCCATGAACCAATTGCAGTCGATGCGCGTATTCGTCAAAGTGGCCGACCTCGGCAGTTTCGTCGGCGCGGCCGGCGCGCTGGATCTTTCCACGGCGGTCGTCACGCGCCACGTCGCCGACCTCGAAGCGCGCCTCGGCACGCGCCTGCTCAATCGCACCACGCGCCGGCTCTCGCTGACCGAGTCCGGCACGACCTATCTGGAGCGCGTGCGCCACATTCTCGACGACCTGGAGGGCGTGGAGCAGATGGTGGTGGCGCGCAATCACGAGCCGGTCGGCACCTTGCGCATCGTCGCGCCGGTGGTGTTTGGGCTGCATAGCCTCGCCCCAGTGGTGCAGTCTTATGCCGCGCGTTATCCGGATGTGGTGCCGGACGTCACGCTCGCGGATCGCCATGTCGATCTGGTGGAAGAGGGCTTCGACGTCGGCATTTTCGTCGCGCGGCACATGCGCAGCGCGAGCATCGTGACGCGACGGCTCACTACCGGCTACATGACGGTGTGCGCGACGCCCGCTTATCTGGCGCAGCACGGCACGCCGACGCGGCCCGAGCATCTGCTCTCGCATCCTTGTCTGAGCCGGCCGTCGGAGCAGGGCGGCGAGGAGCGCGTGTTCACCGGACCGGACGGCGAAGTCCGCGTGCGTCCCACGAATGCGATCGTCGCGAACAATACGGAGATGCTCAGGCAGTTCGCGTTGCTGGGCATGGGCGTGGCGATGCTGCCGAGCTATCTGATCGGTCGCGACCTCGCGTCCGGGCGGCTGGTGCCGCTGCTGCGCGAGTATCGTTTGCCGCAGATCGAAGTCACGATCGCCTATCCGAGCCGCCTGCATTTGCCGGCGAAGGTGCGCACGTTCATCGATCACCTCGTCGAATATTTCCAGCAGCCTGCGCAGCAGACGCGCGATCCGCGCGCGGTGACGCCGGCGCGTTCCGGGAACGGGGTGGCGGAGATTGCAGCGGATATCGACGACCTGTCGGTGCCGGAATTGACGGCCGACGCAGGGCGTTCCTTGCACAAGGCCGCGCGCTCGCGGATCCCGGCTTCGTCGCCGTTTTGATGGCGAGTGCGAGCGGATATCAAAGCTGGAAAGCTCGGCGTTAGAACGTGCTCTTCGCGGTTCGTTTCCACGTGACGCGCCGAGCCTTCAGGCGCGCCTGCAAAGCCGCGCTGGCAACTCGACTCACTCAAATCCAGACGTCGTTCGCCGCCGTCCGTTCGCTGGTTTCCTCGCCGGTGTTCTTCACGCCGCGCGGCTCGATCAGCAGCAGCTTCACTTCACGTTCGGCGTACGGCTTATGCTCGATGCCCTTCGGCACCACGAACATTTCCCCCGCAGAAATCAGCACGAAACCATCGCGCATGTCGATGCGCAATTGCCCCTCGATCACGATGAACGTCTCATCGGTGTCGGCGTGCTCGTGCCAGATGAAATCTCCTTCGATTCGCACGAGCTTGAACTGATAGTCGTTCATTTCGGCGACCACGCGTGCTTGCCACTGGTCGTTGAAGAGCCCCAGTTTCTGCGCGAAATTGATGGCCTGATAGGGCCGTTGAGTGACCTGAACGTCGGACATCGCAGTGCTCCTCCTGAGCGGTTGTGTCAGGCAGGAGCGTACGGCGTAAGCGGGATGCGGGTCTTGAACGTTTGTGCGCGCGTCTTCGCTCAGCGCGCGCCGGCTGAGGGCGAGCCGGCCGAACGCGAGCCGAGCATCTTCAGCCACTGCGCCGGTGCGACGCCCCAGGCTTGCTTGAAGTGCCGCGTCATGTGGCTCTGATCGGCGAAGCCGCTCGCCGCCGAGGCGTCGGCAAGCGACACGCCCTTGAGCACTAGTTGCCGCACGAGATCGAGTCGCCGCATGGTCAGATAGCGATGCGGACTGGTGCCGAACAGCACGCGAAAATCCCGCGACAGACTCCAGCGGTCGCGGCCCGCCGCGGCTGCGAGTTCATCGAGAGTGACGGCGCGATCGAGCGACGCCTGCAGATAGTCGCGCGCCAGCGTCGCCGCGCGGTAATCCACCGGACGCGGTGTGTCGGGCGCGCCCGACACCGTGTCGAGCGCAACGGCCAGATCGTAGAGCGCGCTGTCCTGTTCGAGCGGATCGATAGCGCTGTCCATCGCGCGCAGCAGGCTTTGCGTGGCGGCGAACAGGCGCGGATCGTTCGACAGCCCGCCTTCCAGAAACGGCAGCGGCTTGCCGCCGAGCGCCTGCTGGAACAGCGCCGGATCGACATAGATCATGCGGTAATGGAAACCGTCGCCGGTGCCGGCCTGGCCGTCGTGCGGTTCGTCGGGATGCAGCACCATCGTGCCGCCCGGCAAGCTGTTGCGGGTGCTGCCGCGATAGCGAAAACTCTGCACGCCGGACAGCGTGCGGCCGATCGCATAGGTATCGTGGCGATGCATCGCGTAGCCGGCCTGACGGAAGAACGCCTCGATCCGTTCGATGCCGCTCGCGCCGGAAGTTTGCGGCGAGCGATAGATCCAGTCGGAACCGCGCTTGTTCTGGGCGGACGACAGGGTACGCGAAGGGGAAGACGGCTGGGAACGCGACAGCGATGAAGCCGGTTCGTCGCTCATCCGCTGAGGCCCGGGCCGTAATTGCCGCTGATGTAGCGCGTCACGGAGGCCACGTCGGCGTAATCCTGTTCCGGCAGGCCGTCGAGCATCGACAGCACTTCGTTGCTCGCGCCGGCTTCGCGCGCGGCGTCGACCAGCGCGTCCTTGTAAGTCGGAAACTGGACTTCGCTCAGAAGATCGCTGATCTGCAGGTCGATCGATTCGCCGGGAATAGCCGATGCGGTCATGCAAACGCTCCTGTTATTACGGTTCGAGGTGATGATGACGTGAGTGGTGCCGCTGAATTGCCGCTGAACGAAACATCGGAGGCCGCGTTATTCGCCGCATACCGCTCGAGAAACTGCACAGGCGCTAGCCATCATCGCTGCTTCAGGGCTGCGAAGTCTCACGCGTACGACCGGCGCGCGCTTGGGTACATGCCGGCGTCAGGTCTGCAAATGCTCGTTCTGCCCGCTGAAGCTTCGATCGAGATGCCGCGATTTGGGCAGCGCGATATGTTGCCATTGTTGCGGACTATTATCCGTGGCGGCAACATCTGGCGCCGCCGGGGCGACGGGTGCTGCGTTGGCGCGTTCGGCGAGACTATTGGCGTTCGTGCTGTCCGGCGCGGTGTGAACCGGCGCGGCGAAACACGAGGCTGACAGCGTCACCATGGTCAACAGTGTCGAGGTTTTCATCCCGACCTCCTAAGCTCATGCGGCGCTGACAGTTGAGCAAGCGCTGTGCCGTCCCCGCGTCGAAAGGACGGCGCATGCTCCGCGCGGTGTGGCCGAGGTGTTGCGATCGGCGGCTAACGCGCATCTTCCATCTTATGCGCGCAAATTCTTCTGAGCGCGCATGTTTGCGGCAAAACCGTATTGTCGATTTCAGATGATGGCAGAAACGCGGCAACAGCGCAGCAGCGTCATCGCGAACGGTCGTGCGTGGGCGATGTTGCAGTGCGGCGGACGCGCTTCAACGCAGCACGTCGAAGCGCGTCCACGGCCACGAAGGCCGATCGCGCATATAGCCGTTGAGCCAGTTCCACTGCGGATGCCGCTTCATGAATGCCTGCGCGTCGAACGGCCGCCCGCAAGGGTGGCCCCAGCGCGCGCTGAACGCCATCTCGCGCGCCATTTCACTGTCGACCACTTTGCCGTCGTTGGCGCCCCACGGATTGAACGGCCCGTGATCGGTGCCGCCGAAGCGTGCGTCGTCCAGTTCCAGGTGCCCGCAGATGGTGCGCGAGCACGGGTTGTCGTTACGGTCGAGGTAGACGTCGTGATGATCGGCGATCATCTCCTTGGCCAGCTCCACATCTATCCTGCCGCGATGCATTTCCTCGAGCTGCATGAAGCGCAAGCGCCGCGCGCCGTTCTTGCGCACGTCCGTATAGTCTTCGCCTTCGCCGAGGCATTCCTGGTTGCGGATTTTCAGGTCGGTCGCGGTGTTATAGCCGCTGTAAAAACCGTCTTTGGTGCTCTCGAAACCGGAGAAATGCAGGCCGAGTTCGTAGCGCGCAATCTCGCCGGTCTTGGCGTCGCCCAGCAGCCAGCTGTTCGCATAGCCGCCGTTATTGGCGATCGCGAACATTTCGCACCATTCGCCGATGCTGTTCGCATACTGCGACGCGCGCCGCGAGCGATAGAACTCGGGTGCGCCCGCCGCGTTGTAGCCGGCGAAGTTGGAGATCGTGGTTTCCGTCACCATTAGCCCGGCGGCGGTGACCCAGAAATCCGTGAGACTGGAAATGCATCCGGGCAAGCCTTGCATGAGGATGCGGTTGCCCTGGTCGGGCACGATGTCGAAGATCACGTTGAATGCGTCGCCGGCGGCGTAGCGGTCCCACGAATTGTGCGCCATCACGATGCGGCCGTCGCGCGTGGCGCGGCCGGTGGCGATGAACGCGCTGCAGTGGTGGCCGCGCCGTCCGCGCCACGGCTTCACGCCGAGGTTCGGCTGCTTCTGCGACGCGTGGGCCGGCCACCAGCTTTGCAGCAGATCCATGTAGCCGTTCCACGCCAGCACTTCGGCGAACGGCAGCTTCGCGCCGTCGGCGATGCCCTGGATTTCGTCGGCGAATTCGGTGTCGAGTTTGTTGGCGAACTGCGAAACCGCGGCGTTGACGAAGGTGTCGAAATCTTCGCCGGTGTCCCACTTCGCGAGGTAGCGGGCGGTGTGGATCGCGTTGCGGATTTCATTGGCGAGCAACTGGCCGTGCTGCTCGCCGCGATCGTACGGTTCGCCTTCGATATGCAGGAAAATCCAGCCTGCCTGGTCGCGGCGCGCGGCATCGAGGGACGGTTCGCTCATCTTCGCTCCGATCGAAGGGCGGGCGTCTCGGCGCGCCCATTCTGGCGTAACGCGCGCTGTCGGCGTGCGCCGCAGCGGTCTGTCCATTGTAGAGAATTTGCCGCGCTTTGCACGGGCCCCAAAGAGACCGCGGGCGCGGCCTGGCGGCGCATTGAGCGCGGCGCCTAACGCGTCGGATTCATGCGGAAATAGGCGTCGAGCAGCGAGGTTTTATAGACCACGCCGGCGAGCGTGGGATGCGCGGCGCTTTCGACCACCGGCAGGCGTTCACCCTGAAACGCGAGAAAGTGCTGCAAGGCTACGCCGAGCGGCATGTCCGGCGTGAGCACGTCGAAATGCGGCTGCAAATAGTTCGCCGCGGTCTTCGCGGAGGTGTCGCTGCCGTCGAGCAGATCCGACGTGATGTCCTTCAAGGCGACCACGCCCAGAAACGCGCCGGACTCGTTCGCCACGTAGAGATACTTCACCGGATATTCGAGGAAAACGCGTGTCATGTCGTGCACGGTGGCGTTGGGCGGCACGACGGTTTCGGCGGGGCGGATCAGCTCGCGCATCTGCGTGGCGCGCAGTCGCGAGCGCTCCTGTTCCTCGTGATTGCGGCGCAGCGTGATTTCGTACATGGAGTTCTTGCCGATCGCGCGCGACACGAAATAGGCGACCACGCACGAGAGCATCAGCGGCAGCACGACCTGATAGCTGAGCGTCATCTCGAAGATCATCAGGATCGCCATCAGCGGCGCCTGGGTCGCGCCCGCCAGAAACGCGCCCATGCCGACCATCGCGTACGCGAACGGCGCCGAGGTGCCGTGCGGCCACAGCGCATGCATGCCCAGGCCGAACAGCGAGCCGACTACCGCGCCGACGAACAGCGTCGGCGTGAACACCCCGCCGACCGCGCCGGAGCCCGCCGTCGCCGCCGTGGCGACGATCTTGAACACCAGCACGAGGACGAGCGCGGTCCACGTCCACGGCGAATGCAGAATCGAGTTGACGACGCTGTAGCCGTTGCCCCACACCTCGGGCGTCCAGACCGACAGAATGCCGACCACCAGGCCGCCGAGCGCGAGCCTCACGGGCAGCGGCACCGGCAGTTTGCGAAAGCTTTGCTTCGACAGGTCGAGGAGCCGCAGAAACTGCGGCGCGGCCGCGCCGCACAGCGCGCCGAGCGCGACGAACAGCAGCACCTCGAGGCCGGCCACCGGCGGAAACACCGGCATTTCGTACGGCGGCTTGTAGCCGGCGAATTCACGCATCGTGATGTTGGCGACCACCGCCGACACCACCACGGGCCCGAAGCTCTCCATTGCGATCGAGCCGAGCACGATCTCGGTGACGAAAAACGCGCCCGCGATCGGCGCGCTGTACGCGGAAGTGATCCCGGCCGCCGCGCCGCAGGCCACCAGCAGGCGCAGCCGCGGCGGATCGAAATGCACCCAGCGTCCGATCAGCGAACCGGCGAGCGCCGCGAGTTGCACCATCGGACCTTCGCGGCCAATCGACCCGCCGCTCGAAATCGTAAACAGCGACGACACGCTGCGCCACATGCTCAGCTTGACAGGCACCACGCCGTCGCCGATCGCGACCGCCTCCATGTAGTCGATGTGATTGCATTTGTCCTCGTAACGCCGCGCGATCAGCAGAAGGAAGCCTGCGATCAGGCCACCAGCCGCGGGCAGCCAGATCCGCACGGTCCACGGCAGGCCGCGCGCCATTTCGACGAAACTGCCGGACTTGCCGACGATCGCGAATTGCAGCAGCGCGATGGCTTCGCGAAAGGCAATGGTCGCGAAGGCGCCCGCGACGCCGACCACGACCGACCAGATCAGCATCGTGTGGGCGTCGGAGAGACGGAACAGATTTTGGGCGCGGGTGCGCAGCTTCAGCAGGAATGAAAGCACGTCGACGGTACGGGTCGTGAAAGTGGGTTGAACAGCGCGCACGGTAACAGCATCGCGCCCGCTTTGGACGGCGGGCGCGAAACGTCGGGTGAACGCGGGAAGAAGGCGCGGCTCAAGCCGCCGCCTTGTCGAGTTCCGGGTAGTGCCGGAAGATGCAGGCCTCGTTGTGTTCGATGCGCCGCTCGGATTGCAGATACGCAGCGATGTTCGGCCGCTCGATCACCGCGTCGTGCAAGGCGGCAAGGCGTGGGTAGTGTTCGCCGAAACGCTTGAGCGCGCGGGGAAACGCGTACAGCAGGCCGTCGATCAGCTGGAACATCGACAGGTCGACGTAAGTGAGCGTGTCGCCCACCATGAACTGATCGCCGGCCGGATTCTGTTTGAGCACGCGCTCGAAGTACGACATGAACTTCGGAATGCGGTTGTCGATGAAGTCGTGTGCGCGCACCAGGGCGGCGTCTTTCTGGTCTTCGTAGTAAAGCGCGCTGGCGAGCGGGTGATGCGTGTCGTGCGCCTCGGTGACCATGTCCCCGATGGTCAGCTGCAGGCCGTTGGCCACATAGCGCAGGCTCTCCACCGAGGATGCGAGGTTCAGCCGCGGGCCGAGATAGAAGAGGATGTTGGCGGTCTGCGCGATCACCAGATCGCCGTCTTTCAGAAACGGCGGCGCGAACGGCGGATACGGCTCGTCCTTGCTTTTCATCACCGACATCATCGTCTTGGTGCCCAGGCCTTCCGATGCTTCGCCGCGTGCCACTTCCACGTAGTCGGCGCCGGCTTCTTCCAGCGCGAGCCGCACGAATTCGCCGCGGCCTTGCAGGCCGTCCCAGTAGTAAAGTTCCAGGCTCATCGATCGATCCTCATTCCGATTGCATTGACACAGACGCGAAGACGGCGCGCCAGGCGGAGCGCAGGAGCGGGCCGCAGGAGTGGGCCGCAGGAGTGGGCCGCATAAGCATGCTGCATGAGCTGACAACGTCAGCGACCAGTATGCCGCGCGAGCGGGCAGATTGGGTCTCCAGAATGCGCAAAACCCCGCACGCGGCGGGGTGGGTTCGAAGGCAAGGGCGGCTTAGCCGAACAGGTGCTGGACAGTCCATGTAATTCCGAGCCCGCCGGCAATCAGCCACACATACAGGATGAAGCCGGTGGTCAGCGCGCGCGGGCCGGCCTGACGGATCTGCGCAATACGCGTTTCGATGCCGAGCGCGGTCATGGCCATGGTCAACGCGAAGGTGTCCAGCGTGTTGAGCGTGCTGGTCGCGGCTTCCGGCAGCACATGCAGCGAGTTGATCACGACGAAAGCAAGAAAGCCGAGCGCGAACCAGGGAATCGCCAGCTTGCGCGGCGCGTTGCCGTGGGCGCCGGCCGCGGCCGAATCGCGCCGCGCCGAGCGGTTCACCCACATGCCAACCACCAGTAGCACCGGCACCAGCAACATCACGCGGGTCATCTTCACAATGGTGGCGATGTGCGTCGCTTCAGGGCTCACGTTGCTGGCCGCGCCGACCACCTGCGCCACTTCATGGATCGTGCCGCCGAAAAACAGGCCCGCGCCGACCGTGTCCAGGTGCAGCCAGCCTGCCTTGAAGAGAACGGGGTAAAGGAACATGGAGAGCGTGCCGAACAGCACCACGCTGCCCACGGCCATCGCGCTTTTATGCGGTTTCGATTGCAGCGTCGATTCGAAGGCGAGCACGGCGGCGGCGCCGCAGATCGCGCTGCCCGCAGCGGTCAGCAAGGCGGTGTCGCGGTCGAGCTTCATGATTTTCATGCCGGCCCACGTGCCGATCACGAGCGTGCTGACCACGATCAGAACCGACTCCGCGAGGCCGGGCACGCCGACCTGAGCGATTTCTTGCAGGCTCACGCGCAGCCCGAAGAAGGCCACGGCGATGCGCAGTAACTTGCGCGCCGAAAAATTGACGCCAGCCGCCCAGCTGGCGGGCATGCCGTCGCGCAGCGCGTTGCCGTAAATGGCGCCGGCGACGATGCCGACGATCAGCGGGCTCAAGCCCAACCCGGCGATGGCGGGAATCGCCGCGATGCGCGTAACGGCGGCGGCAAACAGCGCGACGAACAGAACGCCGTTGAGTTGCCCGCGGGTGGAAAACCCGGCGGGCGTCGTACTTGCGGCGGTGAGATGAGCGGTGGACATGGAGCAGCCCTTTTCTGTAACTGACGAAGATTCGATGGGGCTAATCCTAAATTAGAGATATCGATATGAAAAATCGTGATTTAGAATGTAAGGTATCGTCTCAGCCGATACTTCGACCTCCATGACCCCGGATCAACTTATAACTTTCGCTGCCGTCGCCGAGCATCGCAACATTAGCCGGGCGGCGGTGGCGCTGCATTTGTCGCAGCCCGCCGTGTCCGGTCAACTACGGCAGTTGCAGGACGAATTCGGCGAGCCGCTGTATCAGCGTGACGGCCGCGGCGTGCGGCTCACGCCCGCAGGCGAGCAGCTCGCCAGCTACGCCACGCGCCTGCGCGACACCTGGCGGCAGGCGCATGCATACCGCGATGCCTTGCGCGGCCTGGAGCAGGGCACTTTGCGCATCGGGGCGAGCACTACGCCCGCGAGCTATCTGCTGCCGTATCTGATCGCCGACTTCCATCGCCGCTATCCGGACGTGACGCTGCATACGGCGGACGGCAACACCACGGAGATCGTCGGCGCGCTCGATTCAGTAGACATCGCGATGATCGAGGGGCCGGTCGGCGTGGATCTGCCGCCGGACACAGCGGTGCACTCGTGGCGCGAGGACGAGATCGTCGCGATCATGCCGCGTACGCATCCGTTGGCGCAGTCGGCGGAGTTGGCGGAAGTGGGCGAGGGCGGCCAGGCGGGGCTCGCGGCTTTCGGCGAATATCCGCTGGTATTGCGCGAGGCGGGCTCGGGCGTGCGGCAGATCGTCGAGCGGGCGTTCGCGCGGGCCGGCGTGCCGATGCGCGTGGCGCTGGAGATCGCCGGCGTCGAAGGCGTGAAAGAAGCAGTGCGCGCGGGCATGGGCATCGGCTTTGTGTCGGCAATGTCGATGCGGCATGAGGACCGCGCGCTCTGTCTGCTGTCGCTCAGCCCAGAGCCGCTCACGCGGCGCCTGTCGATTCTGGTGCCGCATGCGAGCGCGCCGTCGCGGGTGGTGGAACAGTTTCTCGCGTTGTGTCTCGCGGACGAGCCTTGAGTACTCGGCGGGGGGCGGTCGGCGCGCCGCGCGCGGATGCGTTAGCGTAGAACGCGTCACGGTCCGGCGTGTAGACCGCTACGGTGGCGTGTCGCGCAGAGAGTTGCGTCGCGATTTGCGCCGCGAGTCTTCGCTAGTGCCATTAGACCCGCGCCGGCCGCCGGATAAATTTTCCCGGTTGAGAGCCGCCAATTGACCAACCCTGCCCGCAAATCCCGCACCGTGCCAACCGCGCCTGGGGATTTCCACTATGGTGCATGACGGCGCCCTCGGCGCATTATTCGAGCATCGGAAGCGCCTCGGCGCTTTTTTTCGAAGTGCATTTGGAACCGGTTCCAAATGCCGATCACGAGACAGATTTGAGTAAATTCGACATGGCTGATGCAGTGGACGTGGTGATCGTCGCAAGCGCATTCGGGATGGACGCGGTCCTCACGGACGGTCATCTGAAGTGGGCGCAGGCGACCAAACAGGCCGGCGCGGCGGGTTTCGAAGTGCGCCGCGAACTGTTCGCCGACCAAACCGACGCCGCGCCGCACAACCTGCGCGAACTCGGCAGGCAAATCGCGGAACTGGGCTTGTGGTCCGTGTATTCCACGCCGGCTTCGCTGTACACGGCGCAGGGCAAGCTCGACGCCGAAGCGTTGCGCCTCTCGATCGAAGAAGCGCTCGCGCTCGGTGCGCGTTTCGTGAAGTTGCAGCTCGGCGGTTTCGCCGCCGACGCCAATGCCGCCGTCATCGCCGATCACATGCGCTGCGCGGAACTGCGCCTCGTCGTCGAAAACGGGCAGCTGGCCGAGGGCGGTTCGCTCGCGCAGTTCACCGGCCTGTTCGACGCGTTGGCGCGGGAAGGCCATGCCGATGTGCTCGGCATGACCTTCGACATCGGCAACTGGGCCTGGCGCGAGGTGATGCCGCTCGACGCGGCTGCGCCGCTGGCGGCGCATGTGGACTACATCCATTGCAAGACTACGGTGGGCGAGGGCGCACGACGCTTTCCCGCCGCCCCGGCCGCCGACGATGCGCAGTTCGCCGCGGTCCTCGACAAACTGCCGCGTCATGTGCCGCGCGGCATCGAGTTTCCGTTCGATACGAGCCGTACCGATGAGGACGCGGCGCATTACGTCGCGTGGCTGGCCGCCGCGTGAGCGGCATGTGGAACCTGAGAGAGAGCGGCGGCACCGGGAAAAGTACGCGGCAACAAGCACGCGGCAAACGGGTCGCAGCGATGGAGAGCTGCAAACGGAAAGCTGCAAACGGAAGGCCGCTAACGGAAAGTAGCGAACGGCAAGCTGCAAACGGAAAGTAGCAAACGGACAACATGAATGGTGTGCGCAAAGCGGTAGGCCCAAACGACACGCTGCCAACCTGACGCTGCAAACCGTAAGCGGCAACCTCTACGCAAAACACGCAAAACACGCAGCAAAAGGATCCCGCAGGAGCCAAGCATGACCAGGACAACCACAGCACTCGATGTCATCACCTACGGCGAAGCCATGGCCATGTTCGTGGCCGCCGAAACCGGCCCGCTCGCGGGTGTCGGGCAGTTCACGAAGCGCGTCGCCGGCGCCGATCTGAACGTGTCGATCGGTTTGTCGCGCCTCGGCTTCAAGGTCGGCTGGATGAGCCGCGTCGGCAACGATTCGTTCGGCCAATACGTGCGCGACACGTTGACGAAAGAGGGCATCGATCAGGGTTGCGTCACGACCGACGAGCGCTATCCGACCGGCTTCCAGCTCAAGTCGAAAAACGACGACGGCAGCGACCCGGCGATCGAGTACTTCCGCAAGGGTTCGGCGGCGAGCCATCTCTCGCTGGCCGACTATGCGGCCGACTACGTGCTGCAAGCCCGTCACCTGCATCTGACCGGCGTAGCGCCCGCGATTTCGGCGAGCTCGCGCGAACTCGCGTTTCACCTGGCGCGCGAAATGCGTGCCACCGGCAAGACGATTTCGTTCGACCCTAACCTGCGTCCGACGCTGTGGCCGTCGCGCGCCGCGATGGTCGAAGGTCTGAATGCGCTCGCCGCGCTGGCCGACTGGGTGCTGCCCGGTATCGGCGAAGGGGAGATTCTGACCGGCTACACGCAGCCGGAGGACATCGCGAAGTTCTATCTGGAGAAAGGCGCGCGCGGCGTGATCATCAAGTTGGGCGCGCAGGGCGCGTACTTCCGCACTGCCGACGATGCCGCCGTGATCGCCGGTCAGCCGGTTGCGAAAGTCGTGGACACGGTTGGCGCGGGCGATGGTTTCGCCGTCGGCGTGGTCAGCGCTTTGCTCGAAGGCAAGTCGCTGCCGGAAGCGGTGTCGCGCGGCAACCGCATCGGCGCGCTGGCGATTCAGGTGATCGGCGATTCGGAAGGGTTGCCGAGCCGCGCCGAACTCGACGCGTTGGAAGCGGCGCAAGCGCAGTCCGCCGCGGCCGCGGCCTGACGACCGAAAGGACCGAAAGGCCCCACGCGGCTCGCAACACCGCAAGCCGCGTTCAGCCAGGCCGCTTCGATAACAGCAAGAGCGCTCGAACAGAGCGCCCCAAGACCGTCCATCATTGTTTCGGGAAGCCGTCCAAGGAGACACCCCATGACCTCATCGCTTGCGATTCGCCGTTGGTGGACGATCATGCCGATCGTATTCATCACCTACAGCCTCGCTTATCTGGATCGCGCGAACTACGGTTTCGCGTCGGCCGCCGGCATCAACCAGGATCTCGGCATCAGCAAGGGACTGTCGTCGCTGATCGGCGCGCTGTTCTTCCTCGGTTATTTCTTCTTCCAGATTCCCGGCGCGATCTACGCGGAACGCCGCAGCGTCAAGAAGCTGGTGTTCTGGAGCCTGGTTCTGTGGGGCGCTTGCGCGTCGCTCACCGGCATGGTCAGCAACATTCCATCGCTGATGGTGATCCGCTTCGTGCTCGGCGTGGTCGAAGCCGCGGTGATGCCGGCCATGCTGATTTTCATCAGCAACTGGTTCACCAAAAGCGAACGCTCGCGCGCCAACACGTTTCTGATTCTCGGCAATCCGGTGACGGTGCTGTGGATGTCGGTGGTGTCGGGCTATCTGGTGCATTCGTTCGGCTGGCGTCACATGTTTATCGCCGAAGGCGCGCCCGCGATTCTCTGGGCCGTGTGCTGGTGGTTCATCGTGAAGGACAAGCCGCAACAGGTCTCGTGGCTCACGCAACAGCAGAAGGACGACCTCGCCGAAACGCTGCGCGCCGAGCAGGCCGCGATCAAGCCGGTGCGCAACTACAGCGACGCGTTCAAAACGCCCGCGGTGATCAAGCTGTGCGCGCAATATTTCTGCTGGAGCATCGGCGTGTATGGTTTCGTGCTGTGGCTGCCATCCATCTTGAAGAACGGTTCGACGCTCGGCATGGTCGAAACCGGCTGGCTCTCGGCGCTGCCTTATCTTGCCGCGACCATCGCGATGCTTGCAGCTTCGTGGGCATCGGATAAACTCAACCGCCGCAAGGTATTCGTGTGGCCGTTCCTGCTGGTCGGCGCGGTCGCGTTCGCGGCTTCGTACGCGCTCGGCTCCACGCATTTCTGGCTCTCGTATGCCTTGCTGGTGATCGCCGGGGCCGCGATGTACGCGCCGTATGGCCCGTTCTTCGCGATCGTGCCGGAACTGTTGCCGAAGAACGTCGCGGGCGGCGCGATGGCGCTGATCAACAGCATGGGCGCGCTCGGTTCGTTCGTCGGCTCGTATGTGGTCGGCTATCTGAACGGCGCGACCGGTTCGCCCGCCGCGTCGTATGCATTCATGAGCGTGGCGCTCGTCGCCGCCGTGATTCTGACGCTGATCGTCAAACCGCAGCAGCAGGAAACCGGCAATGCGGCCACCGCACGCCACCCCGTCGCAAGGAAAATAAGCTGATGAAGAAGATCGTCGCCTGGAAGTCGTTGCCCGAAGATGTGCTCGCCTATCTGCAACAGCATGCGCAAGTCGTGCAGGTCGATGCCACGCAGCACGACGCTTTCGTGGCCGCGCTGAAAGACGCGGACGGCGGCATCGGCTCGAGCGTGAAGATCACGCCGGCGATGCTCGACGGCGCGACGCGGCTCAAGGCGCTCTCGACCATCTCGGTGGGCTTCGACCAGTTCGACGTGGCCGATCTCACGCGCCGCGGCATCGTGCTCGCACACACGCCGGACGTGCTGACCGAGTCCACCGCGGACACGGTGTTCTCGCTGATTCTCGCCTCGGCGCGGCGCGTGGTCGAACTCGCCGAATGGGTGAAGGCGGGGCACTGGCAGCACAGTATCGGACCGGCATTGTTCGGCGTCGACGTGCAGGGCAAGACGCTCGGCATCGTCGGGCTCGGGCGGATCGGCGGCGCGGTGGCGCGGCGCGCGGCGCTCGGCTTCAACATGAAGGTGCTGTACACCAACCGCAGCGCGAACCCGCAGGCCGAAGAGGCATACGGCGCGCGGCGCGTCGAGCTGGCGGAACTGCTCGCCACCGCGGATTTTGTCTGCCTGCAAGTGCCTTTGACGCCGGAAACGAAGCATCTGATCGGCGCGGCCGAGTTGAAGTCGATGAAGAAAAGCGCGATCCTGATCAACGCCTCGCGCGGCGCGACCGTCGACGAAAAGGCGCTGATCGAGGCGCTGCAGAATGGCACGATCCACGGCGCCGGTCTCGACGTGTTCGAGACCGAGCCGCTGCCGGCCGACTCGCCGCTGCTGAAGCTGGTGAACGTGGTCGCGCTGCCGCATATCGGTTCGGCGACCCACGAAACCCGTCACGCGATGGCGCGTAATGCGGCGGAAAACCTGGTCGCCGCGCTCGACGGCACGCTGACCAGCAATATCGTCAACCGCGAAGTGCTTTCCAAATGAGCCTATCGATGAGGAGCCGATGAGCACCACGCCGCAGGCCGCGCCGCGCCGCGCCACGATCACCGACGTCGCGCGCGAAGCCGGCACCGGCAAGACCAGCATCTCGCGCTATCTGAACGGCGAGATGAGCGTGCTGTCGCCGGAACTGCGCGCGCGCATCGAGGCCGCGATCGCGCGCCTCGACTATCAGCCGAACCAGATGGCGCGCGGCCTGAAGCGCGGCCGCAACCGCCTGATCGGCATGCTGCTCGCCGACCTCACGAATCCCTACACGGTCGAAGTGCTGCAAGGCGTGGAAGCGGCGTGCCATGCGCTCGGGCTGATGCCGCTGATCTGTCACGCGGCGAACGAAGTCGAGATGGAGCGGCGCTATCTGCAACTGCTCACCACGTACCGGGTGGAAGGCGTCATCGTCAACGCGCTCGGCGTGCGCGAGGAAACGCTGCGGCCGGTGGGCGGCGGCGGGATTCCGGCGGTGCTGGTGGACCGATCGGTGGATGGGCTCGTCACGGATATGGTCGGGCTCGACAACCGGGCGGCGGCTGAACTCGGTACGCGGCATCTGCTGGACAACGGTTTCGACGATATCTGGTTCGTGGTTCAGCCTTTCGAGCAGGTCAGTTCGCGGCAACTGCGCGAAGCGGCGTTTCGTGAGGCGATGAGTGCTCAAGGCAAGCAACGCGGCAGGAGCGCGGCGCGCGGCCACACGCTCGTGCTTAACCTCGCGGACGCGGACGAGGTGGCGCGCAGCCTCGCCGAACTGGACCGCGCGATCGACACAGCCGCTCAAGCGAGCGACGATGCCGCCGCCACGGGCAACGCCGCGCGCCTCGCCCTGTTCGCGGCGAACGCGCCCGTCGCGCTATGCCTCGCCTTGCATCTGAAAGCTCGCTATGGCGCCGACTGGCAAGCCCGCGTCGCGCTCCTTTCCATCGACGACCCCGACTGGGCCGAACTGACCGGCGTCACCACGATCCGCCAGCCGACCTACGAGATCGGCTACCGCGCGGTCGAGTTCCTGCACGAACGCATCGAAGGCGTTCAGACCGTCGCGCGCGACTGTCTTTTGCCGGGCGAATTGATCGTCCGCGCCTCCACTTTGCGCTGAATTCGCGCCGATCTGCGATCATTCGGGCTGCGGCGCGCAGCGGGTGCGCGCCGGACATCGCAAGGAAACTCATGGTTGTTGCACCGCTTACCCTCTCGAGCCTCGCCCTCGCGACGCTGCTCGTCGCCGCTTTACCCTTCCTGATCTACCGCCGTCTGCGCCGGCCGCTCGCGCTCAAGCCGCGTGACGCCATCACCGGCATCGCCGTGTTCGCGCTGTTCGCCATGGTGATCGAGCGCGCGCTGAACGACTACGTGCTGCATCGGAACGAAGCGACCGCGAACTTCCTGTCGAATCCGCTCGCCTTCGTGGTGTACGGCGCGCTGGCCGCGGGTATTTGCGAGGAAGTGGGGCGCTTCATCGGCATGCGGCTGCTGCTCAGGCGGGCGGCGGCGAAGGCCGGTTCCACGTCG
The DNA here is from genome assembly GCF_042680985.1 of Paraburkholderia dipogonis. Lineage (NCBI taxonomy): Bacteria > Pseudomonadati > Pseudomonadota > Betaproteobacteria > Burkholderiales > Burkholderiaceae > Paraburkholderia > Paraburkholderia dipogonis. Next base: position 592,835 of record NZ_JBHUFR010000016.1, read on the forward strand.
CTCGCGGCGGGCACGAACGACGGCACCGCGCTGACCTACGGCCTCGGCCACGGCGGCGCCGAAGCATGGCTCGTCGGCGTGCTGGTGCAGATTCAATGGATACTGTTCGCGGTCTTCGAAAACCGGGGCCAACTGGACGGCTACCTGAGCAATCTGCCGACCGATTCGTTGATGCGCATTCACCTCATTCTCGCCAGCCTGACGCCGCAGACGGCGGGCATTTTCGCGCTCGAACGAGTGGCCGCGCTGGTGTTCCAGATCGGCTTGTCGGTGTTGATGTGGCGCGGCTTGCGGGCCGGCTGGCGCGGCATACTGCCGCTCGCGATCGGGTTGCATGCGCTGGTGGATGTGCCTGCGGCGATGTTTCAGGCGCAGCTCGTGCCGCTTGCGGCGGTGGACGCCTTGTATGCAGTAGGCGCGGTGATCGTAGCGGGGTTGTTGTTCCGGGCGTACCGGCGTCCCGCGGTGGCCGCTTGAGGGCCGCTTTGTGCGCGCGTGGCGATGGCATGAAGACCGCGTGAAGACCGCGCGAAGGCTGCTTGAAAACCATGCAATAGGCGCGTGACGGCCGCTCGATGGCCGCTTTACGCACGTGCGACGACCACGCGATAGCTACGCGATAGCCAGGTAATAGCCGCATGCCGGTCGCTCGATGGCGCGCATGAAACGCGCTCCGTCCTGAGCCGTCGACGTTCTCTACAATCGGCCTCTTTCAAGGCCACCCATTCGGCACACTTCAATGGAAGAAGCTTACCAATACGACTGCGCCAATCCCGAGTTCGAGGAACTGGCGCGCGTCATCAGCGATCTGTTTCCCGAGCAGACGCAGTTCATCCAGCGCGCCGCGGAAGACGGCACGCCGACACTGGCGATTCACTGGGTGGCAATGCGTTTCGGCTCTACCGCTCGCCGTATCGTGATGACCGTGGTGATCAGCCCGGCCGCGTTGGCGCGTTACCGCGCGTTGCCGGCGCGGTTGCGCGGCCGCAGTTTCGCGGTGCTGCGCGCGTATGTGGAAGCGAGCATCGGCTCGCTCGAAGAACAGTATGCGAATGGCGAGGCGGTGCCGCGCGATGTCACCGTGGATCTCGGCGACGAGTTCGCTTGATGCCCGTGCGCAACCGGCTCAATCGGCGAGCCGGTAGACCTTGGCGAAACGGGCTGCCTGCACCACGCCGTAGTCGCCCGGCGCGTATTGCATGACCCAGTCGCCGGCCACGCCGCGCAGCACGTCGCCGCCGTTTGCCGAGCGCGCAAGCGTGAACGCCTCGTGCATCTGTCTGGCCAGCACGACGGCGGGGCGGTTGCGGTACGCGCCGGCTTCGCCGTGCGCGACGGCGGCGTCGGCGGGAACGTATTTGGCGTCGAAGCGGGCGCGCGAGACGACCCAGCGGTCTCCCGTCGAGCCGGTGATCAGCGCGTCGCCGCGGACATAGCGGTTGGGGCCTTCGAGGCTCATCAGTTCGCCTTCGGCGGCGGCGAATTCGACGCTGACCGTTTCGTCTTTGACGACGCGGCAGGCGTTAGCGTCTTGACTCAGGTCGAGATTTTTCAGTTCGGTCATGAAGCGGGCAGGTGTGGAGAGTTTGACGGCCGCGCCGGACTTGAAGTCTTCGGGCCGCGTACGACTCGCATCATGCCAGATGCATCTGGCGACCGGTTTCTTCTGCGATCGATGGCGGCGCGGATCATCTGTTTGCCGCGCGGAATTGCCAAGGCGGGATGAGGCGAACCGGCGTGTGGACTGCGGGAAAATTTGACGTGCGGCATGCGTGAGGGCGAGCCTCTGCCGCACATGGCAAAAAATATCCGCCGCGCGCAGCGTGATAACCGACACTGCGCGCAAGCGGTTTTTTACACTTACGGCTTCACCGTGGCGTCGCTTGCCGGAGCAGGCGCGGCCTTGCCGCTTCTACCCTTGCCCTTGCCATGATGACCATGCCCTTCCATGCCGCCCGGCTGATGGAAGGTCACATCAGCCAGCTTCTTCTGTTCCGGCGAGAAGCTGTTGTACAGCGGATCGAACGCATCGACGAGCTTCTTCATGCCGTCCGCATGCGCTTGCGCGATCGTCGCGTATTGCTTCATGTCGTCGAGCGCCGTCACGTTGGTGGCGGCCCGGCGTTGCTGGAATAGTTGGCCCATCGTCTGGCCGTTGCCGCGCATCACGTCGGCGAATGCGTTCCACTGCGATTCCTGCGCCGAGGTGATCTTCAGTTGCGAATGCAGGTAGGCGATGCGGTCTTCGACGTTGCGCTCATGGCCGGTCTTGCCTGCGGGTGCGGAAGCGGCGCTCACCGGTGCCGACGCCGGCGCGGAAGTTTGTGCGAACGCGCCGCTCATGGCGACTGCGGTGGCCAGCATTACCAGTGCTTTTTTCATCGAAACTCCTGATGTCTATTCGAATTGGGACAAGGCTTGCGAGCGAGCGGCCCGTGGTGCGTCAGTCATGCGCGAGTCATGACGATGCACGGCGGCCGGCTGCCCACTTTGCCGTCGCCGCTATTAGTATCACGATATCCCTACAATGCGGCTCTTATGCGACAAACGCTTACAACCGAAACGAACAGGAAATAGCGGGTGGACAAATTCGTCAGCATGGAAATCTTCGTCGCCGTGGTGGAGGCGGGCAGCCTGACGGCGGCGGCCGAGCGCTTCGACATTTCGTCGGCGATGGTGGGCAAGCATATCCGTTCGCTCGAAACGCGGCTCGCCACGCGGCTGTTGACGCGCACCACGCGCCGGCAAAGTCTGACGGAGATCGGCCGGCAGTATTACGAGCAATGCCGGCGCATTCTGGCCGACGTGAGAGAGGCCGAGTCGCTCGCCGAGGCGATGGCCGCCGCGCCGCGTGGCGTGCTCAAGGTGACGGTGCCGCTCACCTACGGCGTGGAAGTCTTCTCCCCGGCGATGACCGAGTTCCTCACCGCATGGCCCGACATCACGCTCGAACTCGATCTGTCGAACCGTATCATCGACCTGGTGGAAGAGGGCTTCGACGCGTCGGTGCGCATTGGCCACTTGCCGGATTCGAGTTTCGTGGCGCGGCCGTTGAAGCCTTACCGGATGCGCGCGTGCGCGTCGCCCGCGTATCTGGCGCGCGCCGGCACGCCGCGCACGCCGGAGGATCTGGTGCATCACGAGTGCCTGGGGTTCCTGCATTGGGGCCGCGAAGGTTTGTGGCGCCTCGGCGGCGACAACGCGGGCGAATGCCAGCTGCGTGCCGGGCGGTTTCGCGCGAACAACGGCCAGGCGCTCAAGGTAGCCGCGTTGCATGGCTTCGGGCTGGTGTTGCAGCCGGAGGCGCTGCTGGCGAGAGAGATTGCCAGCGGCGAACTGGTGTCGGTGCTGGAAGATTATTTGCCCGATGGCGCGCCGGTCCATCTGCTGTATCCGCGCGATCGCCGCGCCACGCCCAAGCTCACCAGCTTTATCGATTTCGTGGTCGAACGGTTCGGTGTATGAGCCTGGCGGCGCGAGCGATGCCGTGATGCGCGCAACGCCTGCCATTTCGTGACTTCTCATGCTTTTTCACCCGGCGTGTTGTTGGCAATCCACCAGCCGACTCCCCCATTTGCCGATAAAGACGCGCGATAATCCGCCTCACCTGAGCCATTTCCTTTCCCCTCGATGAGACCTCCGCGCCTCGACCAACTCGACGACCTCGACCGCAACCTCGTTGCGCTGCTGCAAGCGAACGCTCGCGAAAGCGTCGCCAACCTCGCTCGCCAGCTCGGCGTGGCGCGCACCACGGTGATCGCGCGCATCGCGCGGCTCGAACGCAGCAACGTGATCGCCGGATACAGCGTGCGCCTTGGCCAGGACGTGCTCGACTCGAGCATCGTGGCTTATGTCGGCATCATCATCGCGCCGAAGCATGGGCCTGCTGTGCAGAAACGCCTCGGCAAGATGCCCGAGGTGCAGTTGCTGTGCGCGGTGAGCGGCGAGTTCGATTACGTTGCGTGGCTGCGTGCCGATTCGCCTGATCGCCTGAACGATCTGCTCGATCAGATCGGCGAACTGGAAGGCGTGGAGCGGACCACGACTTCGATCATTCTGGCGCGCAAGATCGATCGCGGCATGGTGTGAGCGCCGCCTGACGTTTACCCCATTTTTATACTTTTTCGACATATTGACTGACTGGTTCGTCATAACGTCGAACCTCATGGTCATACCGCAGCATTTTGCGCGTATGAACTGTTTTTGCTTCTCCCTAAACTGTTGCTGAAGGGTACAGCCCGCCGGGCGCCGCGCCACGAGCGCAGCGCACTTCCCAAAGCTGGAGACAGCACACAATAATCAGGAGAAGCGCATGAAAGTAGCCATCGTTGGCGCAGGTTTGATCGGTCACACCATCGCCCACATGTTGCGCGAGACCGGCGACTACGACGTCGTCGCATTCGACCGCGACCAGCACGCGCTCGACAAACTCGCCGCCCAGGGCATTCCGACCCACCGCGTGGATTCCGCCGATGCCGCCGCGCTGCGGGCGGCAGTGCAAGGCTTCGACGCGCTCATCAACGCGCTGCCGTATTACCTCGCGGTGAACGTCGCCTCGGCGGCCAAGGGCGCGGGCGTGCATTACTTCGATCTGACGGAAGACGTGCGCGCCACGCACGCGATCCGCGCGATCGCCGACGACGCCGATCACGCATTCATGCCGCAGTGCGGTCTCGCGCCGGGCTTCATCGGCATCGCCGCGCACGAACTGGCGAACCGCTTCACGGAGATCCGCGATGTCAAGATGCGCGTGGGCGCGCTGCCGGAATTCCCGACCAACGCGCTGAAGTACAACCTGACGTGGAGCGTCGACGGTCTGATCAACGAGTACTGCCAGCCGTGCGAAGCGATTCGCGACAGCCGCACGCAGTGGGTGCAGCCGCTCGAAGGCCTCGAACATTTCTCGCTCGACGGCACCGAATACGAAGCCTTCAACACTTCAGGCGGTCTCGGCACGCTGTGCGAAACATTGGCGGGCCGGGTCGAGTCGCTCGACTACAAGTCGGTGCGCTATCCGGGCCACCGCAACCTGATGCAGTTCCTGCTCGAAGACCTGCGTCTTGCCAGCGACCGCGACACGCTCAAGACCATCATGCGCCGTTCGGTGCCCTCCACGGCGCAAGACGTGGTGCTGGTGTTCATCACGGTGAGCGGCATGCGCGACGGTCAACTGGTGCAGGAAGTCTTCACTCGCAAGATCTTCGCGAAGACGGTGTGCGGCGTGCCGATGAGCGCGATCCAGATCACCACGGCCGGCGCGATGTGCGCGGTGCTCGATCTGTTCCGCGAACAGAAGCTGCCGCAGAAGGGTTTCGTGCGCCAGGAGCAGGTGTCGCTGCGCGACTTCCTTGCGAACCGCTTCGGCCAGTTGTACGAAGGGCAGGCGCTGGAGACGATGGCGACGGTCTGAAGGATCGGCACCGAAGGCCGTGCATTAACGTGGCAACGCGCATGAAATGTTGCCGCGAGCAGCCAGGAAGGCTTCGCAGAGAGCCGAGGAAACGCCCCGATAATCTCGGGGCGTTTTCGTTTTTATCGATGCCGACGCTGCGCTACACAGGCACCGGCGGCATGAGCGTCGCCGCCGGCGGCTCGCCGACGATGCGCGCGAGCAGGGCTTCATAATCCGCCGAGGTGGGCGCGGTATTGTCGAACATCAACAGGTCGTCGCGGATATCGCCGCTGGGCTCGAAACGGCGCTGCCGATATTCGTCCCAGTGCGCAAGCTTGTACGCGTCGTTCGGATTGGCGCGCGCCAGGATCCGCTGACGCGCCGTCTCTTCCGGCGTAAAGACCCACACGACGCGCAGCGTCACGTCCGCACTGACTCCGAGCCACGCACGATCGAACAGACGCCGCTCGCGTACTTCGCGCGAGAGCGGCCCGACCACGAGCGCGCTGATGCCGAGTTCGAGATTGTCGCGGGCGGTATCGAGCAGGCCGCGATATTCGGGGTCGCGCAGATGCTGCAGGAACAGCGGGCTGTCGCGGTCGTTCGAGTCGCCGGTCAGCATGGCCATGGCGGCCGCGCTGTAGCCGCCGTAGAGCGTGTCTTTATCGAGCAGGCAGAAGGGCGTCGCGCTCGCTTTCATCAGCGGGCCGTGCAGTTTCTTCGCGAGCGTGGTCTTGCCGGTGCCCGCGTGACCGCAGATGAAAACCAGATGAGTCACGACGGCGCGTCCTCGGGTGTGGCGGGTACGGCGCCGGCGCGTTGCGGGTCACGCGTGAACTTGTCGCCAGCCTCCAGCCACATCACGTTGATGATGCCGAAGCCCAACGCCACGCCGATGCCGAGAATCCAGGTGAAATACCACATTGCAGTCTCCTTGGTCGTATGTCGGACGAGGCCGGACCTGAAGCGTTGCGCATTGCCGTCAGAGCGATGGCGAGATGCCGACGGTGTGAAGGTATGAGCCGGAAGCGAGGGTAAATCCGCAACGCGGACCTTGCACGCGGCGGCCCACGGAACCGTCCTTTGCAGCGATCATGAAGAAGAACTCGGCGCCGTGCAAGAGGCCGCAGGGTCGGCCGTTCGGCCAGGCTGGCAGAACGGGCGCGCGTTGCTATGATGCATGGCAAGGGTCGGGCAGCAGCAAAGGGTAGCGGTGGGCAGCAGCAATCAGGACGGCCAGGCATCGTTCCGCATCCCGATCAGAAAGAAGACACCCACGAGCAGGACCAAAACCAACAACACGGGAGACCAGCATGCCGACGCGTCCGGACCACCACGGCCAAGCCGCCCTGGCCGCATTGGCGAAGCTGGGCGCGCTTGCCGCGCTAAGTCTTGCCGTGCTCGCCGGCTGCGCCTCGACGCCCGCCGAGCCGGTTCCGTTCAAGCCGGTGCCGGCCGCGCGCATCGTCCAGCCCGGCTACACGGAGCCGGGCGCGGGGCTGGTCGCGGTGGACGTGCGCCGTGAGCGTTCCCGCGACGTGATCGTCCGGTTTCGCGACGCGCTGGTCTATATCGACGGCGAGCAGGTCACTGATCTGATGAACGGCGAGCACGTGGTCTTTTATCTCAGCCCGGGCGTGCATCGTATCGGCGTGTCGACGCAGTTCGATCCGGTCGTCGAAATGCGCTTCACGGTCACGACCGATACACGCTACACGAACCGCGCGTCGGTCACGTTCGGCGACGATCACCGCATCGCGCTGCGCCGGGTCGCGCAATAGAAGCGATAGAAGCGATAAACGCAATAAAAATGCTCCGCCTCCCGGGCGTCGCGCAGCCTCGGCCGCGAGGCTTAACAATTCGATACATGGCCTTCACGCATAGCCCTTAACATGGCGGCTAACGCAAATTCGTTCATGCAGCGCCGCCGCCAGGCTTACGTATCGTAAGCGTTTGGCCGGTCTGTTCCGTTTTCAAGGTAATCCAACATGCTGATCAATTGCGCCGCCTATCAGGACGGCCGGAAGCTGGCAGACATCGACATCGATAGCATCAGCGACTACGTGGCGCGGCCCGAGTGTTTCGTCTGGGTGGCGCTGAAGGACCCGGGCCCGGGCGAGCTGGCCGTGATGAAACACGAGTTCGGCCTGCACGAACTCGCGATCGAAGATGCGCAGAACGGCCATCAGCGTCCCAAGATCGAGGAGTACGGCGAGTCGCTGTTCGCCGTGATGCACACGGTGGAAATGGACGAAGAGGGCGAACTGCTGATCGGCGAAGTCGACGTGTTCGTCGGCGCCAATTATGTGCTGTCGGTGCGGCGCGGCACCCGTGCCGGCTTTCAGAACGTGCGCGCCCGCTGCGAGCGCGAGCCGCAACTGCTCAAGGAAGGTTCGGCGTTCGTGCTGTATGCGCTCGCCGACGACATCGTCGATCGCTATTTCCCGATCGTCGAGGCCATGAACACCGAGATCGAAGCGCTCGAAGACCGCATTTTCGATCGCAACAATTCGGCGGCGTCGCGCGCGATCATCCAGGATCTGTATTCCCTGAAGCGGCGCCTCGTGATCCTGCAGCACCATATCGCGCCGTTGCAGGAAGCCATCAGCAAACTGACGGGCGGCCGCATTCCGAGCATCTGCGAAGGCATGCAGGCGTACTTCCGCGATGTCTACGATCATCTCGACCGGATCGTGAGGATCATCGACGGGCGGCGCGAAATGGTCGTCACCGCCGTGCAGGTCAACCTCGGCATGATTTCGCTGGCCGAGAGCGAGGTGACCAAGCGGCTCGGTTCGTTCGCGGCGCTGTTCGCGGTGCCGACCATGATCGCCGGCATCTACGGGATGAATTTCCAGAGCATCCCCGAGCTGCACTACCAGTACGGCTATCCGATCTGTCTGCTGGTCATGCTGAGCGTCGACCTCGTGCTGTACTGGCGCTTCCGCAAGGCCGGCTGGCTCTAATGCGGGCAGGTCGGCGCGGGGCGAAGTTTCTCGGTGCCGCTTCGCGCTTGCATCGCGCGCAATAAAAGTCCAGCATAGGCGGCCCGCCGGCCTGCGATCTTGCAACCGGCGGTCAATTCGCCACGCACGGACCAAGCGAGGAATCTTGCCAGACGCCACCTGCCGGCGCGCCAAACCAGCGCGCCGCTCCGATTCGACGAGGCGCACATCTGCGCTGCGCGGCGCCACGTGCCGATGCACTGCAACACCGCGCATCGTTGACAATCAGAATAGACTGCGCTGAGAATGGGCCTCGCAAACGTTTGCGCACTAATTAAAAATAAGGCTCCGTCGCGAGCCTGACAGACCCTTGGAGATATGCATGAGCCAACGCATTCGCCGCCGCATCCTGACGGCCGCCGTCCTCGCTACCGCTTCCGCCGCCTTGCCGTTTTCCTCCGCTTACGCGCAGAGCGCGCCCGCTCATAAGCCGAAGGTCGCGCTGGTGATGAAGTCGCTCGCCAACGAGTTCTTCCTCACGATGGAGACCGGCGCGAAGGACTATCAGAAGCACAATCCGTCGCAATTCGACCTGATCACCAACGGCATCAAGGACGAGACCGATACGGCGAACCAGATCCGCATCGTCGAGCAGATGATCGTGTCGAAGGTCGACGCGATCGTGCTGGCGCCGGCTGACTCGAAGGCACTGGTGCCGGTCGTCAAGAAAGCGGTGGACGCGGGCATCATCGTCGTGAACATCGACAACCGGCTCGACCCGGAAGTGCTCAAGTCGAAAGACCTGAACGTGCCGTTCGTCGGCCCGGATAACCGCAAGGGCGCGCAGAAGGTCGGCGACTACCTGGCGAAGAAGCTGAAGGCGGGCGACGAGGTCGGCATCATCGAAGGCGTGTCGACCACCACCAACGCGCAGCAGCGCACCGCGGGCTTCAAGGACGCGATGCAGACGGTCGGCGCCAAAGTCGTCTCGGTGCAATCGGGTGAATGGGAAATCGACAAGGGCAACGCGGTGGCGTCGGCCATGCTCAACGAATACCCGAATCTGAAGGCGCTCCTCGCCGGCAACGACAACATGGCGATCGGCGCGGTCTCGGCCGTGCGCGCGGCGGGCAAGCAAGGCAAGGTGCTGGTGGTCGGCTACGACAACATCAACGCGATCAAGCCGATGCTCAAGGACGGCCGCGTGCTCGCCACCGCGGATCAGTACGCCGCCAAGCAGGCCGTGTTCGGCATCGATACCGCGCTGAAGGCGCTCAGCGGACACAAGAAGCAGGCCGAACTCTCCGGCGTGGTGGAAACGCCGTGCGATCTGGTCACGAAGTAAGCATCGCCCGGTCAATGCCGGGGTAAGTCGGGCACGCGGATTTGCGGCGCCGTTTCATGCTTCATGCTTGGCCTGCGCTCGCAAACCCGCGTCTATTCAACAAACGCTCAAGAAACCTGCCGCGCCGCCGTTAATTCCAGAGGTAAGCGTCATGACGGTGCCGCGCGACGGGAGGCTGCGTGGCTGTTAGCGCCTGCGCATTCCGCGCATTGGGCCGGCATGACACGGGGCGCGAGGGGCGCAACTTCATTCGAGCGCATCGCATGAGGTCGCGGCTGCCGCCCCGGAACCAGGATTGCGATGGATTCAACCGATCACGACGCCGTGCCTGCCGTCCTGTCTGTCAGCGGCATCGGCAAGACCTACGCCGAACCGGTGCTCGCCGACATTTCGCTGTCGTTGCGCGCCGGCGAGGTATTGGCGCTGACGGGCGAGAACGGCGCGGGCAAGAGTACGCTGTCCAAAATCATCGGCGGGCTGGTGGATCCGACCGCCGGCACGATGCAGCTGGGCGGCGTACCCTATGCGCCGGCGAGCCGCACCCTGGCCGAGGCGCTCGGTGTGCGCATGGTGATGCAGGAGCTGAATCTGCTGCCGACCTTGTCGGTGGCCGAAAATCTGTTCCTGAACCGCTTGCCGCGGGCCGGCGCGTTCAGCTTCGGCTGGATCGACCGGCGCAAGCTGCGCGAGGACGCGCGTCACGCGATGGCGCAGGTCGGGCTCGACGCGATCGATCCGGACACGCTGGTCGGCGAGCTCGGCATCGGCCATCAGCAGATGGTGGAGATCGCGCGCAATCTGATCGACGACTGCCGCGTGCTGATCCTCGACGAGCCGACCGCGATGCTGACCGCGCGCGAAGTCGATCTGCTGTTCGAACAGATCGACCGGTTGAAGGCGCGCGGCGTGGCGCTCGTCTACATCTCGCACCGGCTCGAAGAGCTCGCGCGGGTGGCCGAGCAGATCGCCGTGCTGCGCGACGGGCGGCTGGTGCATGTCGACGCGATGGCCAACCTGACCAGCGACGAAATCGTCACATGGATGGTCGGCCGGGAACTCGGCGAGCGGATCGATCTGGGCGTGCGCAACATCGGCGCGCCGCTGTTGAAAGTGGACCGGCTCACGCGCGGCAAGGTGGTCCGCGAGGTGTCGTTCGAAGTGCGCGCGGGGGAAATTTTCGGCATCAGCGGGCTGATCGGCGCGGGCCGCACGGAGTTGATGCGGCTGATCTACGGCGCGGATCCGAAGGATAGCGGTACCGTTTCGCTGGCGGCAACGCCTGGCGCGCCGCCCACGCCGGTGCACATCGCCTCGCCCGCGGACGCGGTGCGCGCGGGCATCGCGCTCATCACCGAGGACCGTAAAGGCGAAGGCTTGCTGCTGCCGCAGCCGATCGCGGCCAACGTGTCGCTTGGCAATATCGGCAGCGTCGCGCGGCACGGCATCGTCGATGCGAAGCGGGAGAACGCGCTGGCGCAGACGCAAATCGCGGCGATGCGGATCCGCACGTCGGGGCCGGGGCAGATTGTCGGCGAACTGTCGGGCGGCAACCAGCAGAAGGTGGTGATCGGCCGCTGGCTGGCGCGCGATTGCCGTGTGCTGTTATTCGACGAACCCACGCGCGGCATCGACGTCGGCGCGAAGTTCGATATTTATGGCCTGATGGGTGCGCTGGCCCGTGAAGGGCGCGCGCTCGTCGTGGTGTCGAGCGACCTGCGTGAGCTCATGCTGATCTGCGACCGGATCGGCGTGATGTCCGCGGGCAGCATGACGGGTGTGTTCGAGCGCGATAACTGGTCGCAGGATGCGTTGCTGGCCGCGGCTTTCGCCGGCTATCGCAGCCGCGAAGCGTTGCTGCACGCCGCCCCCGACACCAGCGAAGCAGGGAGTGCGTCATGAACGATCAACCGTTGCGGGAAGCGTCGGGCGACAAGCCGGGAACAGGCAGCGGCACCGTCACGCCGCCGGCCGATCCGTCGGCGCCGCTCGCGAGCGGCAAACCGGCCGGCACGCGGCTGGGCTTTTCGAATTACCTCGGGCTCGCCGGCGCGTTGCTGGGGATGATCGTGCTGTTCTCGCTGCTGAGTTCGCACTTTCTGACCTACGACACGTTCAGCACGATCGCCAACCAGATTCCGGATCTGGTGGTGATGTCGGTGGGGATGACCTTCGTGCTGATCATCGCCGGGATCGATCTGTCGGTGGGGTCGGTGCTGGCGCTGGGCGCGTCGGTGGTGAGCGTGGCCGCGCTGAAGTGGGGCTGGGGCGCATTGCCGTCGGCAGTGCTCGGCGTTGCCGCGGCGGCGCTGACCGGCACCGTCACCGGCGCGGTGACGGTGGGCTGGCGGATTCCGTCGTTCATCGTCTCGCTCGGCGTGCTGGAAGCGGCGCGCGGCATGGCGTATCAGATGACGAATTCGCGCACCGCCTATATCGGCGACGCATTCGATTTTCTGTCTAACCCGATCGCGCTCGGCATCTCGCCGGCGTTCCTGATCGCGGTAGCGGTGATGGTCATCGCGCAACTGGTGCTCACGCGTACGGTGTTCGGCCGCTATCTGGTCGGCATCGGCACCAACGAGGAAGCGGTGCGGCTCGCGGGCGTCAATCCGCGGCCGTACAAGGTGATCGTGTTCGCGCTGATGGGCGCGCTCTCGGGGCTGGCCGCGCTGTTCCAGATTTCGCGTCTGGAAGCGGCCGATCCGAACGCGGGCCAGGGCGTGGAACTGCAGGTGATCGCGGCCGTGGTGATCGGCGGCACGAGCCTGATGGGGGGGCGCGGCTCGGTGATCAGCACTTTTTTCGGCGTGTTGATCATTTCCGTGCTGGCGGCCGGCCTCGCGCAGATCGGCGCGAACGAGCCGACCAAGCGCATGATCACCGGCGCGGTGATCGTGGTGGCGGTGGTGCTGGATACGTATCGCAGCCGCCGCAAGCGGGCCTGACCGGTGATGGTCGCCGTCAGTCAGCCGGCAGAGTAACGCAAGCGGGGCGGTCACGGCGTCATGAGCGGTAAAGCGTAAGAATTCATGGATTGGGTCGGTCTTCGATGAGACGTCCGGTGGGTCGCCAGGTGGCGCGGCCGGCGGGTAAAACAGGCGGGAGAGCAACAGGTTATGGCGACGATCAAGGATGTAGCGGCTGCGGCAGGCGTGTCGTTCACGACGGTATCGCACGTGGTGAACAACTCGCGGCCGGTGTCGGCGGACGTGCGCGCGAAGGTCGAGCACGCGATCCGTCAGCTCCACTATGTTCCGTCGGCGGTGGCCCGCTCGCTGAAGGCGCGAGCCACGGCGACCATCGGGCTGGTCGTGCCGAACGCCACGAACCCGTATTTCGCGGAACTGGCGCGCGGCATCGAGGACGGTTGTTCGCGCAACGGCTATTGCGTGTTCTTCTGCAATTCCGACGACGATCCGGCCAAGCAGCGTAACTACCTGCGCGTGCTGCAGGAAAAGCGCATCGACGGCCTGATCGTCGCGTCCGCCGGCGACGACGCCGTGCTCGCGCAGACGCTCGCCGACTCGCACGAGCCGCTGGTCATTCTGGATCGCAACATCGAAGGGCTGAACGCGGATCTGGTGCAGATCGACCACGAGAAGGGCGGCTATCTGGCAACCCGGCATCTGCTCGAACTGGGGCATGTAAGGATCGGCTGCATCACTGGGCCCGTTCAGACGGCGGTCAGCGCGATGCGCGTGCACGGCTTTATCCGCGCGATGACGGAGCGCGGCATTGAGATTCCGCCCGACGCGATCGTGGAGAGCGATTTTTCGGGCACCGGCGGCCACCGCGCGGCCGCGCAACTGTTCGACACGATCAGGCCAACGGCGATTTTTGCCGGCAACGACATGATGGGCATCGGCGCGTTGCGCGCCGCCGCGGAACGCAATATCAGCGTGCCGCGCGACTGCTCGATCATCGGTTTCGACGATATCGAACTGGGGCGTTTCACCTATCCGGCGCTCTCGACCGTCGGGCAATCCGTGCGCGCGCTCGGTGATATGGCCGCGCAGACACTGATCGAGCGGATCGCCGGGACCTCGTCGGGCACGCCACGCGCGCCGGGCCGCCGGCGCGTGGTGTCGCCGCGGCTGATCGTGCGCGAATCCACCGCCACCTGGGCCGGCGCGGCCAAACGCGATCTGGCCGCCTGACTGGATACGATGCGCGGATTTCAAACGCGCATTTGCGGCTAGCGGGCTGGTTGCTCGCACGAAGCGATTCATTGGGCGCAACACGCCGCCTTCGATTTTTACCGGCTAGCGGGCCGCTGAACACTTCGGCGCCCCCGCAGGCGCTGTTCAATGCGGCGCTGGAATGGCGCGCATGGTCTCGGCGCTGAACCGTATTTCGGCGCTTGCCCTTGCCGCACCCGGAAAGCGAGCGCCCGGATTCAACCTTGCGGCGCCCGCTATCGGCGCGCCGAATCCAGACCTGCGACAAAATGCCGTCGGCACACTGCCAACCGTCGCAATAGCACGGCGTCGCTCACGGCCGACCCTCGGCCAAAGCCGCGCCCGTTCTGCCTCAACGGCCGCGTATCCCCACTCTGTCAGCGTCTTGTAATTTATTCTGTTGCTTACCGCGTCTTTCCTCCTACCATATAAATTCTTCAAGTGAGCGGTCGCCCTGCCGTAAACAAAACTATTAGAGCGCGCCGTCAAAAACGCGCCACGATGCAGACGCCACACGCCAAACCGCGCTGCGGACGCAGCCTCTCATTTTGTCAAGCACAGGAACAAGCATGTTGAACAAGGGCATTTCGATCAAGGCGCGGATTGGCCTCACGATGGCTTTTCTCGCCGCGCTGCTCGTCGCCACCGGCGTATTCGGTCTGTTCGGCATGAGCCGTTCGAATGACGCCTATAAGGACACGTTCACGAACGCCATGCCGGGCGCGGTCGATATCGGCAACGCCGAGCTTTTCGCCGCGCGCGAGCGGCTCGCGCTCGATCGCGCGGCGTTCATGATCGGCACGCCGGAAGTGGCGGCGACGCTCGAGCGCGCGCGCGGCATGCGCGCCACGTCCGACACGTGGTGGAAGAAGTACATGGACCTGCCGCGCGAGCCGGAGGAGGACCGCCTCGCGCAAGACGTCGTCTCCAAACGCGAGGCGCTGCATCAGCAGATGGACGCCTTCGCGACGATCGTCGCCGCGAGCGACTCGCCCAAACTGGTCGACGGCGCCAAGCGTCTGCAAGTCGCCTACAACGACCTCGCCAATACCGACGACGTGCTGCGCAAATACCAGTTCACGTCGGCGAGAGAGGGCTACGATTCCGCGCAAAGCAGCTTCGGCGTGTTCCGCATGGTCAGCATGAGCGCCTTGCTGATCGGCGTGCTGGCGGCGGTGATCTCGTACCTGACGCTAAGCCGCGCGATCGCCCGGCCGCTCGATGCCGCCCTCGGCCATTTCGACGCGATTGCGGCGGGCGATCTGCGCCGCCCCGTCGTCGTGACTTCGCGCGACGAAATGGGGCAGTTGCTCGAGGGCATCGCCAAAATGCAGCGCAGTCTCACCGAAACGGTGCGTACGGTGCGCAGCGGCAGTGAATCGATTGCGACGGCCACGCGCCAGATCGCGGCCGGCAATATCGACCTGTCCTCGCGTACCGAAGAGCAGGCGTCGGCGCTGCAGGAAACCGCGTCGAGCATGGAAGAGCTGACCGGCACGGTCAAGCAGAATGCCGACAACGCCCGCCAGGCGAGTTCGCTGGCGGCCAATGCGTCGGAGATCGCCAACAAGGGTAGTGCGGTGGTCGGCCAGGTGGTCGGCACGATGGGCGACATCAATCAAAGCTCGGCCAAGATCGCCGACATTATTTCGATCATCGAAGGGATTGCGTTTCAGACCAACATCCTCGCCCTGAACGCGGCCGTGGAAGCGGCGCGGGCCGGCGAGGAAGGGCGCGGCTTCGCGGTCGTGGCCGGTGAAGTGCGCAGCCTCG
Source organism: Paraburkholderia dipogonis (assembly GCF_042680985.1). NCBI lineage: Bacteria > Pseudomonadati > Pseudomonadota > Betaproteobacteria > Burkholderiales > Burkholderiaceae > Paraburkholderia > Paraburkholderia dipogonis. The sequence continues at coordinate 608,468 of NZ_JBHUFR010000016.1, forward strand.
CGCAGCGTTCGTCGGCGGCGGCGAAGGAAATCAAGGAACTGATCGACACCTCGGTGGAGCGCGTGCAGTCGGGCTCGGCGCTGGTCGACGAAGCCGGCCGCACCATGACTGAGATCATCGGCGCGGTGCAGCGCGTGACCGACATCATGGGCGAAATCGCCGCGGCATCGGAGGAGCAGAGCAGCGGCATCGATCAGGTGGCGCGCGCCGTCACGCAGATGGACGAAGTCACGCAGCAGAACGCCGCACTGGTCGAAGAAGCGGCGGCCGCGGCGTCGTCGCTCGAAGATCAGGCCGGCAAACTGCGTACCGCGGTGGCCGTGTTCCAACTCGAAGAAAGCGGTTACAAGGCGCCCGTGAGTACGCCGCCCAAGCGCGCGTCGACGCCGCTGCGTTCGGTCGTCGCGCGCAAGGTCTCGCACACTCGCGTTGCGCAGCCCGCACCGCACGCGGCGCACGCCGCGGTTGCGACGAACGCACCGGCCGTGGCGGCACAGGCCGCCGCCGCGACGACACGCACGCCTGCTAAAGCGACCGCCAGTGTGGGCGGCGATCAGGATTGGGAAACGTTCTGAGCGCAAGGCGGTTGCAACATTCATTCCCGGCGTCGCAGCCAATCCCATTAGATGGGTAGGCGCTGGGAAAGAACACGCCGCCTCGCTTGAAAAGACCGCGATTGCACAGGCATTCGCGGTCTTTTTTTATGGCGTGCGCATTAAGTAACGTTTGCGGCCTCAGTCGGCACCCTGGCGAGCGCCATGATCCGGTACATTGACGGACGCACCGAAGCAACTGTGCCCGATGAACGCTGCCCGGCATGGTGTGCGGCAAGCGCCGGTGGCCCTTTGGCCCGCCGCGTGCCTGCGCCGCTTTCGACAGCCGCAATGCATGGCCTGACGCATAGCCCAACGCATGGCCCGACGCATGGCCACGCCCCACCAGCACGCCCCAACCAACCGCTCAATGCGCCAGCCACAAAGGACCGACATGACGCCATACGACCTCGCGAACCGCCTCGTCGAAGCACGCCGGCAGCATCGCCCGATCGATGCGCCCGCACCCGACAGCCTGCCGCCCGACGCGGCAACCGCCTACGCGATCCAGCAGGCGGTCATCGCAGGTCTCGGCGACTCGACCGGCGCCTGGAAGATCGGCGCCAAAGCGCCGGGCGCCGCGGCCGCGGGCGCGCCGATTCCGGCCTCGCTGGTGCTTCGATCGCCGGCGCGTGTCGCGCATGCCGGCTTCTTCAGGGTGCTGGTCGAGCTGGAAATCGCCTTCCGTTTCGCCGAGGCGATCGAACCGCGCGGCCGGGCCTATGCGCGCGACGAGGTGCTCTCGAAGGTCGGCGTCGTCTTGCCGGCCATCGAGATCGTCGATAGCCGCTTCACCGAGTGGCCGAATGTCGCGCCGCTCGCGCAACTCGCCGACGCCCAGAACAACGGTGCGTTGATCACCGGGCACCCGGTCGCTTATGCCGGGCTCGCGCGCGCCTTCGACTTCGTGTCACCGGAACTGGAACTGAGCTTCGACGGCGCTTCGCTGCTGCCGGAAGCCACCGGCAATCCGGCCGGCGACCCGCGCGAACTGCTGGTGTGGTTCGTCAACCATTGCGCCGCCATGGGCATTACGATCGAGCCCGAGTGGACTATCACCACCGGTTCGTACGTCGGCGCACACAGGCTTGACCAACCGGGCATCGTGCGCGGGCACATCGACGGCATTGGGGAAGTGGAGATTGAACTGACCTGAAAAAAACCGTGCTTGTAACGACGCGCTTGTGACGACCGCTTGTAACAACACATTACGAAGCTTCATCAAAACGGCTGCCTGAGGGTGGCCGTTTTACATTCCGTGCATCTGTGCCTGCGGCTTCACCGTATACACCTATTAAAGCGAGACATGGCGAGGTCGTCATCCAGTTATACACGCGGCTAACCATGCTCGCGGCGCGGTTAATGCGCACACGTGCCGCACGGTGATTCATGACACGCCATGAAAATGACGCGGAACAAAACCGTTCATGAGTTGACGAACCGCATGAAGCTGCACGGACTTTGCTTAAGCGTGAGACGGCATGAGACACGCACATGAAGCGCACATGAACATGTAACAGACCCGTGTCGCTGTAGACCGAACGTGCTCGTCGCGCGTTGAGGAAAAAGCAGCCGGACACAGAAAGCGTGTAGACGTCCGCGCTTTTAGCAACAAAGTGTGCGTGTGCAGACATGCCGTCCGATATTGCAGTGGGATCGTTCGATGAACGTAACGGCTGGTGCAAGAGAGTGTTACGGAGTAATGCGGGACACTTCGATGAGCATCGAGCAGCATTGCAGCAGAGTGCTGACGAGGCTGCGGGGCAAGTAGAAGGGCAGCAACGTGTAACCGCAATTGCTGCGGTATGAGCGCAAGATTGTAGGTGGTCGAAACTTTGTTTCCAAGTGAGGAATGTTGGGAGGCGAATACGGCGCGATTTTCGCAACGTAGTTCGTGAAAAAAAATTTAAAAGGGTTTAGGATGAATTCGAGCGATGTCGTTTCCGAATAGCGCGCCGCGCACGACATCGGTCTAGACTTCGGCGAGGAGGTAGCATGGATATCTACAGCAGTTTCGCGACCCGCTTCGAGAAAACGCGAGAAGATGAGCTCTCGCTCGAGGAGTATCTCGCGCTCTGCAAAGACAATCCCGCCGCGTACGCCACGGCTGGCGAACGCATGTTAACGGCGATCGGGGAGCCGGAACAGATCGACACTCGTAACGATCCGCGCATGTCGCGCATCTTCGCGAACAAGGTCATCAAGGTATACCCCGCATTCCGTGAGTTCTACGGAATGGAGGAGGTGATCGAGCAGGTGGTCGCCTACTTCCGCCACTCGGCCCAGGGGCTCGAAGAAAAGAAGCAGATCCTGTATCTGTTGGGCCCGGTCGGTGGCGGTAAATCATCTATCGCGGAACGTCTCAAGCAGCTCATGGAACGCGTGCCGTTCTATTCGATCAAGGGCTCGCCCGTGAACGAGTCGCCTCTCGGTCTGTTCGACTACGAGGAAGATGGCCCGATTCTCGAAGAACAATATGGCATTCCACGCCGCTACCTGAAAAGCATTCTTAGCCCGTGGGCGGTCAAGCGCCTGCACGAATTCAATGGCGACATCCGCAAGTTCCGCGTGGTGCGCCGCTACCCGTCGATCCTTCGCCAGATCGGTATCGCTAAAACCGAGCCGGGCGACGAGAACAATCAGGACATTTCGTCGCTGGTCGGTAAGGTCGACATCCGCAAGCTCGAACAGTACGCACAAGACGACGCGGACGCCTACAGCTACTCCGGTGGCTTGTGTCTCGCCAATCAGGGCCTGCTCGAGTTCGTCGAAATGTTCAAGGCGCCGATCAAGGTGCTGCACCCGCTGCTTACCGCCACCCAGGAAGGCAACTTCAAGGGCACGGAAGGCTTCGGTGCGATCCCGTTCGACGGCGTGATTCTGGCTCACTCGAACGAGTCCGAATGGAAGGCGTTCCGCAACAACCGCAACAACGAAGCACTGCTCGACCGGATCTTCGTGGTGAAGGTGCCTTACTGCCTGCGCTACGGTGAAGAGGTCAAGATCTACGAGAAGCTGCTGCGTAATTCGTCGCTGGCGAATGCGGTCTGCGCGCCGGGCACGCTGAAGATGATGGCGCAGATGTCGGTGCTCACGCGCTTGCAGGAGCCGGAGAATTCGAGTCTGTTCTCGAAGATGCAGGTGTACGACGGCGAGAATCTCAAGGACACCGATCCGAAAGCCAAGTCTTATCAGGAGTACCGCGATTTCGCGGGCGTGGATGAAGGGATGACCGGCGTGTCGACCCGCTTCGCGTTCAAGATCATGTCGCGTGTATTCAACTTCGACTCGACCGAGGTCGCGGCCAATCCGGTGCACCTGATGTACGTGCTCGAACAGCAGATCGAACGCGAGCAGTTCCCACCGGAAACCGAGCAGAAGTATCTGTCGTTCATCAAAGACGTGCTCGCTTCGCGCTACGCCGAATTCATCGGCAAGGAGATTCAGACTGCGTATCTGGAGTCGTATTCCGAGTACGGTCAGAACATCTTCGATCGCTATGTGACGTACGCTGACTTCTGGATTCAGGATCAGGAGTTCCGCGACCACGACACCGGCGAGAGTTTCGACCGCGCGGCGCTGAACGCCGAACTGGAGAAGATCGAAAAGCCGGCGGGCATCAGCAACCCGAAGGACTTCCGCAACGAGATCGTGAACTTCGTGCTGCGCGCGCGTGCTGCCAATGGCGGGAAGAATCCGGCATGGGTCAGCTACGAGAAGCTGCGCGTCGTGATCGAAAAGAAAATGTTCTCGAACACGGAGGAATTGCTGCCGGTGATTTCGTTCAACGCCAAGGGCTCGGCGGAGGAACAACGCAAGCACGAAGACTTCGTCAATCGCATGGTGACGAAGGGCTATACGCCGAAGCAGGTGCGCTTGCTGTGTGACTGGTATCTGCGCGTGCGCAAGTCGTCATGATGCGTATTGCGTGCCGCCCGCGCGGTCCGACCGCGCGGGCACCCTGCGAGGCGCAAGCTGCATGGACATAGCGTTGCCTTGGGCGGCTACGTCTCGCAAACGCGATATTACAGCGGGAGACCGGGCGTGCTTCATCAAATTATCGACCGCAGGTTAGCAGGCAAGAACAAAAGCATTGCGAATCGCGAACGTTTTTTGCGTCGCGTTAAGAACTATATTCGTCGCGCCGTTTCGGAAGCCGTGCGCGACCGCAGCATTAAGGACATTCAGAACACCCAGAGCATCACCATCCCGCGCAAGGACATTGCCGAACCGTCGTTCCGGCATGGCCCCGGCGGCAAGCGGGAAATGGTGCATCCGGGCAATTCCGATTACATCCGCGGCGACAAGATCCAGCGCCCGCAAGGGGGCGGCGGCGGAGGCGGGGGCAATCAGGCCAGCAATGAAGGCGAGGGTCAGGATGACTTCGTGTTCGAACTGAGCCGCGAAGAATTCATGCAGTATTTCTTCGACGATCTCGAACTGCCGCGTCTCGTCAAAACCCATCTGCTTGCCGTGCCGACGTGGAAAAGCATCCGCGCGGGCTGGGCTGCCGAAGGCACGCCGAACAACATCGACGTGGTCCGTTCGCTGCGCAGCGCGCTCGGCCGCCGCATCGCGCTCGGTGCGCCGCTCGTCAACCAGCTGCACGAGATGGAACGGCAACTGGAGGTCATGAAAGCCGATCCCGACGATCGTCGCGAAGAAATCAAACTGCTCGAAGAGGAGATTCACCATTTGCGCGGCCGCATCTGGCGGATTCCGTTTATCGATCCGTTCGATCTGCGCTACGTGAACCGTGTGAAGCAGCCCACGCCTTCCAGCCAGGCCGTGATGTTCTGTCTGATGGATGTGTCCGGTTCCATGGACGAGCAGCGCAAGGACCTCGCCAAGCGTTTCTTCATCCTGCTGTATCTGTTCCTCAAGCGTAACTACGAGAAGATCGAAGTGGTGTTCATTCGTCACCACACGCGCGCCGAAGAGGTCGACGAAGACACGTTCTTCCATTCGACCGAAAGCGGCGGCACGGTGGTGTCGAGCGCACTGGAGCTGATGCAAAAGGTGATGGACGAGCGTTATTCGCCGACTGAATGGAATATTTACGGCGCTCAGGCGTCGGACGGCGACAACTGGACCGACGACTCGCCGAAGTGCCGCAAGATACTCTCGGATGACATCCTGGAGAAGGTGCGCTATTTTGCGTATATTCAGGTGACGCCGGAAGAACAGAATCTGTGGCTGGAGTATGCGCAACTGGCCTTGAGCCAGCCGCACATGGCGATGAAGAAAGTCGAGACCGCGGCCGACATTTATCCGGTGTTTCGCGAGTTGTTCGAAAAGCAGGCGGCGAATTCATGACGAACGAGCACCTGCACAACGAAGCGCGCGGCGAGCCGGAGAACGGCGCGCCGGAGCGCGGGAAAGGCGTGCCGCAGCAGCAACAGTCGGGGCATGCCGAGGCAAGGGCGGACGATACCGGAACCGCCGCAGCCGGAGCAGTCCACACCGCTGCAGCACGGGGACACACCGGAACGCCCACTCAGGGGCAAAGGGAAGTCCGTATGAACGTAGCCGATAGACGGCCTCTGCCGTGCCCGTCCGACTGGACCTTCGAATTGATCGAAGAGTACGACTCGCATATTGCCCGTGTTGCAGAGCAATATGAACTCGACGTGTATCCGATCCAGCTCGAACTCATCAGCGCCGAACAGATGATGGATGCGTACGCGTCCGTCGGCATGCCGGTGAACTACCGTCACTGGTCGTTCGGCAAACACTTTCTCTCCACCGAAAAAAGCTACCGTCGCGGGCAGATGGGGCTCGCGTACGAGATTGTCATCAATTCGAACCCCTGCATCGCGTATCTGATGGAAGAGAACACGATGACGATGCAGGCGCTCGTCATCGCCCACGCGGCCTATGGCCACAACTCGTTCTTCAAGGGCAACTATCTGTTCAGGCTGTGGACGGATGCGCACGCGATCATCGACTACCTCGTGTACGCGAAGAATTACATCGCGGAGTGCGAGGAGCGTTTCGGGCTCGACCGGGTCGAGGAACTGCTCGATTCCTGCCACGCGTTGATGAACTATGGCGTGGACCGTTACAAGCGGCCGCAGAAGCTGTCGCTGCAAAAGGAGTTTGCGGCACGCCGTGAACGCGAGGCCTATCTGCAGTCGCAGGTGAACGAACTGTGGCGCACCTTGCCGACCCGGCATACGCCGTTGCCGGAGGAAGTCGAGGAGCGCTATCCGCCGGAGCCGCAGGAAAACCTGCTGTATTTCGCGGAGAAAAACGCGCCGCTGCTGGAGCCGTGGGAGCGGGAGGTGATCCGCATCGTGCGCAAGGTCGGCCAGTATTTCTATCCGCAACGGCAGACCCAGGTGATGAACGAAGGCTGGGCGACCTTCTGGCACTACACCCTGCTCAACACCATGTACAACCAGGGCAAGCTGGAAGACGGCTTCATGATGGAGTTTCTCCATTCGCACAGCAACGTGGTCTATCAGCCGCCGGTCACGAAGCCGTACTACAGCGGCATCAATCCGTACGCGCTCGGTTTTTCGATGATGAGCGACATTCGCCGCATCTGCGAAACGCCCACGGAAGAAGATCGCAAGTGGTTCCCGGAACTGGCGGGCAGTCCGTGGCTTGCGGCCATGCACTACGCGATGCGCAACTTCAAGGACGAGAGTTTCGTCGCGCAGTATCTGTCGCCGCATCTGATCCGCGAAATGCGCCTCTTCTCGGTGCTCGACGACGACATGCGCGACGCGCTCGAAGTCTCGGCGATTCACGACGACAGCGGCTATCAGTACGTGCGTCAGGCGTTGTCGCGACAGTACGACATGCATCACCGCGAGCCGAATATTCAGGTGTGGGCGGTGAATACGCGTGGCGACCGGAGTTTGACGTTGCGGCACTTCATGAGCGACAACCGGCATCTCTCCGGCGATAGCGACGAAGTGCTCAAGCACATGGCGCGGCTGTGGCAGTTCGACGTGTATCTGGAAAGCGTCGATGAGAATGGCACGGTCCGCAAGCGCTACGAGTGCCGCTATGTGCCGCCGGCAGTGAGAGTGTGACCGGCGGATTGCAGCATGACGCGCCAGATACGGTGCGATAGACGAAAGCCAGCTCCTATTCGAGCTGGCTTTTTCTTATGTGCGATGCGGCAGATTCAGACACGAGCGCGGCTGCGCGACAACTTAGCTCCTTAACTGCCCGAACAAAGCTCCAACTCTTCCTTGCGATTCTGTAAAATTAGCCCGGACGGGATAAACGCTCCCGTGCACGCGATCTGAAGGCGTGCGCCACCACGGTGACCGCCGTTTAATTACAAGGATAGAGACAAGCATGACCGACCTAACCGACCAAACCGTGGCCTCGGCTCACGACACCCGGCGCCGAATCTTCGCGATCGTTGGCGCTTCATCGGGCAATCTCGTCGAGTGGTTCGACTTTTACGTGTATTCGTTCTGCGCGCTGTACTTCGCGCCGGCGTTCTTCCCGAGCGGTAACACCACCACGCAGTTGCTCAACACGGCGGGCGTGTTCGCCGCCGGCTTCCTGATGCGTCCGATCGGCGGCTGGTTCTTCGGCCGCCTCGCCGACAAGCACGGCCGCCGCACCGCGATGATGGTGTCGGTGTTCATGATGTGCGGCGGTTCGCTCGTGATCGCCGTGCTGCCCACCTACGCGCAGATCGGCGCGCTGGCGCCGGCGCTGCTGCTGGTCGCGCGGCTGTTCCAGGGCTTGTCGGTGGGCGGTGAGTACGGCACCAGCGCGACCTACATGAGTGAGGTCGCGCTCAAGGGCCGGCGCGGTTTCTTCGCGTCGTTCCAGTACGTCACGCTGATCGGCGGGCAGTTGTGCGCGCTGCTGGTGCTGGTGGTGCTGCAACAAACGCTCTCCAACGATGAGCTGAAAGCATGGGGCTGGCGCGTGCCGTTCGCGATCGGCGCGGTCGCCGCATTGGTCGCGCTGTATCTGCGTAAATCGCTCGACGAAACCACCACCGCCGAGACCCGTCAGCGCAAGGAAGCCGGCACGCTGCGCGGCCTGTGGCTGCACAAAGGCGCGTTCATGACGGTGCTCGGTTTCACGGCCGGCGGCTCGCTGATTTTCTACACGTTCACCACCTACATGCAAAAGTACCTGGTCAACACGGCCGGCATGCACGCCAAGACGGCCAGCAACGTGATGACCGCGGCGCTCTTCGTCTACATGGTGATGCAGCCGGCGTTCGGCGCATTGTCGGACCGCATCGGCCGCCGTCGTTCCATGCTGTTCTTCGGCTTCTTCGCGACCATTGGCACCGTGCCGCTGCTGCACGCGCTTAAAGACGTGACGAGCCCGTATGCGGCCTTCGGTCTGGTCGTGGTGGCGCTGGCGATCGTCAGTTTCTATACGTCGATCAGCGGCCTGATCAAAGCGGAAATGTTCCCGCCGGAAGTGCGTGCGCTCGGCGTGGGACTTTCGTACGCGGTGGCGAATGCGATCTTCGGCGGCTCGGCGGAGTACGTCGCGCTGTGGCTGAAGTCGGTCGGCAACGAGTCGATTTTTTACTGGTACGTGACCGCGCTGTGCGCGATTGCCGGCATCGTTTCGCTGCGGATGCGCGATCCGTCGAAAGAAGGGTATCTGCGTCTGGAGCCTTGAGGCTCTGAATCGAGGCCCGCTCGCTCGTGAAGTACGTTCGGGCGATGCGTGAGAACGGCGGTCCGGGGCAACCCTGGCCGCCGTGCTTTTATGCGCGTGAGCGGCGATGCAAACCCACAGCGCATCATGGCTAGGGCGCATGCTCACGCCACGACGATCTCCGTGCCCAACGCGTGCAGCAGATCGCGCAGCGTCTCGGCCTGCGCCATTTTTGCGTCGCTGCGTAAATGAATCTGCAGCGCTCGCCCCGCGATGCCGTCGACGGGTTGCGCGAGCCATAACTCCACAGCGAGGCCCAATCCCTCGGGCCGGTTGACGACGACGGGTTCGATCACACGCGGCTTGAAACAGGCACTGTCGGACATGCGAGTCACCTCGGGACTGATGATGGTTCGCTTTCATCGTAGTCAGTGCGCCACGCCGGACCAAGCAACAAATCCGCGTTTGCTTAGCATGGGATGCTTAGCATAAAACACGCTGATTGCTGAAGGCTTGCGCGCGTCGCGCGTCGCGCGTCGCGCGCCGGCGGCGGCGCGTCAGACCGGTTCCGAACGATCGCTTACCAGTTCGGAGACGAGTTCCTTCACCACGGCGGCCGGCTCCGCGGCCACAACGGGCGCGGCCGCCGCGACGGCCTGCTGAGGAGCGCTCAGCGCGCCACGCGCGAGCGTCAGAAGATGATAGTAAAGCCGCGTGCTCAAGCCGTAGTTGTACGCGAACAGATGCGTGAAGGCGACCTTGAACCCGTCAAGCACCTGGCTGTTTCTGGCGTGAACCGACACCACGATCGGCGCGAGCCGGCGTAACGCCAGTTTGCGCGACGGTTCCAGCTGCGCCGGCAACTGCAACGCCTTGACGAACGCATACGCGCTGACCGTCGCCGCGACCGCCGTGCCGCGCGTGCTATGCGAGATCGAGCTTGCCGTCTTTCGATACACCGAGACATAGTCGTGCAGATAGAACACCTCGCGCGCCGCAAGACAGAGTTCGGTGCCGAATACGAAGTCGCAGCACACGCCGTATTCTTCCCGGTAGCCAATCCGCTGCACGAGTTCGGCGTTGGCCATCCAGCCGTTATTCGGAAACATCTGGATCAGACCGATTCGGCCCGGCTGCGACTGCAGGCCTTCGGCGTCCTTCGTGCGCCGGAATGCGGCGTTGAGCTTCGCGCTCGCCGCGAAGTCGATGGCACCGCCGTGATCGGCTTCGTACTGGTCGCCGAATGCCACATCGAGTTGCGGGTGGCGCAGCCATAGCGACACGAGCTTTTCGACGCCGTCCGTGGTGAGCAGGTCGTCGTCGTGGATCAGCAGGATCTTGTCGCCGCTCGCGCGCTCGAACAGGCTCGCGACATTGCGCGCCTGGCCGAGCGCCGGCTGATTTTTTACATAGCGCACGCGTGGTTCGTGCGCGTAACGGGCTGCGATCAACCGCTCAGTGCGCGCGTCCTTCGAGTCATCGCCGATCACGATCTCCAGATCGTCGTAGCTCTGCGCGAGACACGAGTCGATGCACGTTGCGATCAGCTCAGGGCGATCGCAGGTCGGCAGACAGATGGACACGTGGGGGCGTTGAGGGGGAGTCGAGGAGATGGACATGAGCGTCGCCTTTGTTATCTGTTGAGGGGCGGCAGCTGGTCCGCTTGGCGCACACGTCGCTGCAAGCAGAAAAATAGTCCATCACGCGGAAAAAATAATCGGTAAAAAACAGGAAGAAATGTTTGGCTTATGAAAGCCACCAGAAGGGAAAAATTTATGCGGCTTCGCTCGCGAAAAGCAGCAAAGCCGCTCCTGGATTGGCGCTGAATATTTCAGCCGACAGGCGGCTCGCCCTCGCCGGGCTTCTTGCCCGGATTATCCGATGGCGCCTGATCGCGCCCTTCGTCGTCGCGTTTGGGCAGCTTGCTCTTCTCGTTGTCGCTGTGCGCGGCTGGCTGCGGATGCTCGATATCGGCCGGTTTGTTCTTGGCCTGTTCTTTGGTTTCGCTCATGATCCTCTCCTGGTTGGATGACATGAGCAGTGCAGCAATCGGCAGACCCGGGCTCCTGCCTCATGTTCTGATCGGGGTTGGCCATCGTGCTGCGCGCACTGACAAACAAAGCCTTGACCCGTTCCCCTATTCAGCGCACCGTGCAAGGAGCACCCTACCTCCCGGGAGTACGACATGTCCCTCAACTTCCCGAATCCCAGCCGCAGCTACGACGCCTCCCATCACTGCGTGAATTTCTGGGGCTACGACAATGCGCGCGAGATCGCTTTTGCCGTCAACCGGTCGGTGATTTCGAATCTGAGCCCGAGCGTGGGCTCCGACGAACCAGCGGTGCTTGCCGCGTTCGACCAGCATCGCGAGCAGATTCTCACGCTCGCGCGCGGTCTGTACATTGGCGGCCCACAGAACCGTTACACGATTTCCTGAGGCGGCGCGGCGCGTTCTGGCGATGCGCGGACGTCGCCGAACACGGCCTCAAGCCGCCGTTTCGCGCGGCGCGCCGCCTGTCAGCGACACGATGAAATCGTAAAACGCCCGCACTTTCGCCGGCGGATGATGCCGCGAAGGATAGAGCGCATACAGCGGATAAACCTCGTCGCCCCAATCGGAAAATAGCTCGACGAGCTTTCCGCTCGCCATCAACGACTCGGTGCCGAGCGAGAGAATCTGCGCGACGCCCTGGCCCGCCGTGCAAACGCTGTGCAGGGTGCCCACGTCGTTCACGGTCAACCGACCCTGCGGCGCGATCACGATTTTCTTGCGGCCGCGATGAAATTCCCAACTGAACGGGTAGCCCGTGAGCGGATCGCGAAACTTGATGCAGACATGCTTGCCGCTTTCGAGTTCGGCGGGAGTCGCCGGGTGCCCGTGCTTCTTCAGGTACGACGGCGCGGCCACCGTGAGAATCCGCGTATCCAATAGTTTGCGCGCGATCAGCGTCGACACCGGCGGATCGCCGAAACGGATCGCGAGATCGAAGCCGTCGCCGACCAGATCGCCCGTCTGGTCGCGGGTGATCAGTTCGAGTTGCAGATCGGGATGCCTGTCGATAAAACTGCCCAGCCGCGGCCCGAGTACGAGGCGCGAAAAGAACGGGTCCATGTTCACGCGCAAACGTCCGCGCACGGCGGTCGCGCCCTGCGCGGCGGAAGCCGCCGCTTCTTCGAGTCCGCCCAGCAGCGGCACGATCTGTTCGTAGAAACGCCGGCCTTCGTCGGTCAGCGTAACGGAACGCGTGGTGCGGTCGAAGAGCCGGATGCCCAGACGCGCTTCGAGCCGCGCGACCGAACGGCTCACCCCGGATTGCGACATGTCGAGCGCTTCTCCGGCTGCCGCAAAACTCCCGCAATCGACAATCGCCGTCAAGACGCCCATGCCGTTCAGCATGCGCTCGTCGAATGGCATGTGATAGTCCTTGTTATTCGTTAATGCGTGACATGCTAACGCGAAAGCCCGTTTGAATTCACGCGCGGGCTCCGGGAAACGCCGCCTGGTAAGGTGCACGAATGATGTCGTGTCATGAGTGGCATGACAGCCAGGCTATCTCGTCAGTCGAGCGGCGGGCGTTAATCTGTTGGCGTTCGCCCGAAGCACCAAGACATGTGATTCTCGTCATGCGTCGGGCATATTCACGCTGAAGAAGGAACACATCCCGTGTCGCGAATTTTTATTACCGGTTCCGCCGATGGTCTCGGTCAAATGGCTGCGCGTCTGCTCGTCGAGGCCGGCCATCAGGTGTTGTCGAATGCGCTGGAGCCGGGTTGGGTGGCGACGAAATGGGTGGTCCCGGTGCACCGGACGATTTGCAGGCCGCGCCGAAAACTCAGGTATGGCTCGCCGTCAGCGACGGCCGGCGGCCACCGTCAGCGGCGTGTACTTCTATCGCATGAAGCGTTGCGAGACCCACCCGGCCGTGCGTGACGTCGCCGTCCAGTAGCGTTTGATCGAGGCGTGCGCGGGATTTTCCGGCATCTGCTTGCCGGACTGACGTGACGCAAGGCCTGGATCAGCGTCCCGCGCCCTGCGTCGCTGGCCCGCGCACCGGGCGCGAGGCAGGTGTTTCGTCGAGGTGACGAAACACCCACGCCGACACCAGCGTGATCAAGCCGACGCACACGAAGGCGAGCCGAAAACCGAGCGCCGCCGATCCGATTTGCGCCGAGAAAAGATTCACCAGTCCGCCGCCGATCGACACGCCCAGCCCGATGGCCAGCATCTGCACCATCGAAAAAAGGCTGTTGCCGCTGCCGGCATCTTCATGCGAGAGGTCTTTGAGCGTGACGCTGTTCATCGCCGCGAACTGCATGGAGTTGGCCGCGCCGAACACGGCCAGAATCGCGATCTCGACCACGAGCGGCGTGCCGCGCGTAATCAGTGCGAACGCAACGATCGACGAACCGACGACGATCGTATTGACCAGCAGGAAGGTGTCGTAGCCATAACGTCGCACGAGCGGCGCGATCCAGCGTTTGGCGACGGTGCCGGCGAGAGCGGCGGGCAGCATCATCAGACCGGAATGCAGCGGCGAGTAGCCCAGTTGCAATTGCAGCAGCAAGGGCACGAGAAACGGCACGGCGCTCGAACCGATGCGGCACACCAGATTGCCGATCAGGCCGACGCTGAAGTTCGGCTCGCGAAAGAGCGATAGCTTGAAGAGCGGATTCACGCGGCGTCTTGCATGCGGGATGTAGGCCAGCGCGCTTATTGCGGCGAGCGCGAACAGCGCCACCGACCATGCCGCGCGATGCGTGGGCATCGGCGAGTCGACGGCGAGCGAGAACGCGATCATGCACAACGAGAGCAACCCGCAGCCGACGAAGTCGAACGGCGGCGCCTTTGCTTCGCCATGCGACGGCAAGAAGCGCTGCACCGCGTACAGACCCACGGCGCCGATCGGCACGTTGATCAGGAAAATCCAGTGCCATGTGATCGCCTGAACGAACCAGCCGCCGAGCGTCGGCCCGGCGATCGGCCCGAGTTGCCCTGCCACCGAAATGAACGCGAGCGCCGCGACGTACTGGTCGCCCGTGACGCTGCGCAGGACGGCGAGCCGCCCGATCGGCAGCAGCATCGAGCCACCCACGCCTTGCAGCACGCGCGCCATCACCAGTTGGCCGAGCGTATGCGCGCTCGCGCAGCAGATCGAGCCGAGCACGAACACGAGAATAGCGGCGAAGTAGACGCGCCGTGTGCCGAAGCGGTCGGCGAGCCAGCCCGAGGCGGGCGTGAGCATCGCCATGGTCAGCGTGTAGGCGACCACGATCGGCTGCATCGCGAGCGGCGCCACGTGCAGGCTGTTCGCAATCGACGGCAGCGCGGTGTTGACGATCGTCGTGTCGAGCGACTGCATGAAAAAGCCGGCGGCGACGATCCAGAGCAGAGCGGTCTGGGAAGAATCCTTGGTCATCTTTTGACGGAGCGGCGGGGCGGCGGCATTGGGTGGCCACGCCAGCTCCGAGCATTCAGTGGAGCGATTCCGTCATCATATTGACATCCTCGTCAATCGGGAACCCCACTAGGGATGGTAACTGTTATCGACTTTGCCGATGAGCAGCGCGACAATGCTCCATGCTCAATCCCATCTGGCTCAAGACCTTTTCGACCGTCGCGGCCTGCCACAGCTTCACCGAGGCGGGGCGGCGGCTCGATCTGACGCAATCGAGCGTCAGCGAACACATCCGGCGGCTCGAGCAGAGCGTGGGCCGCCGTCTTTTCGTGCGCGACACCCATTCGCTCGCGATGACGCCCGACGGCGAAGCCATGCTCGCGCACGCCAGCGTGATTCTGCAGGCGCTCGCGCGGGCCGAATCGCAGTTTCGCGCGCCGCGTCTGAAAGGCCGCGTGCGGCTCGGTTCCTCGGACGACGTCGCGCTCGGCCCGTTGCCCACGGTGCTGGCGGCGTTTCGCGACGCGCATCCGGATGTCGAACTGGAAATCACCATCGGCATGACCGGCAAGCTGTATGAACTGCTCGACGCGGGCGTGATCGACCTGCTGGTCGGCAAGCGGCGTCTCGGCGACCGGCGCGGCGTGCCGCTCTTCACCGGGCGGCTGGAGTGGCTGGCGCGCGCCGGCACGCTGGTCGATCTGAGCCAGCCGTTGCCGCTGATTCTGGTCGCCGAACCGAGCGTGACGCGCGCGGTCGTGCTCGACGCGCTCGCCGAGGCGGGATTCAGCTGGCAACTGGTGTGCACGAGCAGCAGCCACGCGGGTTGCATCGCGGCGGCGCGCGGCGGGCTCGGCATTACGGTACGTCCGCAGTATCTGGCGGCGCGGGGTCTCGCGGCGCCCTTGAACATGGCGAGTCTGCCGACGCTGCCGTCGGTGGAATTCATCGCGCTGGCGGGGAAACGGCTCAGCAGGCCGGCGGGCACGCTATTGCAATTGCTGCATGACAGCGATCTGCGCGGGTCGTGGATCGGGGAATAGCGGCCAGGCGTGAGGTGTGAGGAGCCATGCCAGTTGTGTGTGTCATATAGCTAGGATTCCAGAATAACCCGCAGCGGCGTGCCGCTATCTGGTGGTTCGTCGATCGGAATCTATAGAAGCCGGCTAGCGGCGCCCACCGGCGAAACAGGCACGTCGCGGCCTGTTGCGCGTTTACCGCGTCCGCGAAATTTTGTTTTTTCACCGGAAGGCGAATCGTTATACTTTCCACATACGGTTCAGTGTTCCATATAAGGAACAATTAATCGATCACGTGCGCGGGGGCCGTACGTCATAAGCCAGAGCGCCAGAACCAGCCAGAGCGATAAAAACCACGATGACCAAGAATCTGACCATCAATCTTCGGATCGCGATCACCATCGCGTTTCTCGGCGTGCTGCTGATCGCCACCGGCGTGCTTGGCATTCTCGGCATGCGTGAAAGCAACTCGGCGCAGCGCGACGCCTACACGGTGCATTTCGCGTCCGTCGTCGCGCTCGGCAAATCGGGCACGGCCATGTCGCGGGCGCGTTTCGGGCTTGACTGGGCGATGAGCAATCCGCGCTCCCCGCAACTGAATGCGCAACTCGAACGCGCGCGCATGCTGCTTGGCGATTCGGATAAATGGTGGAACAGCTTTCGCGATCTGCCGAAAACGCCCGAACTGCAACGCCTCACCGACGACCTCGACGCGAAGCGCACCGCCGTGCGCCGCGACGGCATCGACAAACTGATCGAGGCGATCCGCACGGGCGACGCGAGCTGGATGGACGAAAGCCGCGCGAACCGTTTGATCGGCCTTTACACGGCGATGAACGCGAGCCAGGGCGCGCTGGAGGACTATCTGAACCAGCAGGCGAGCGACGCCAGCGAGCGGTCCGCCGCGCTCTTTCATACGCTGCTGGCCGCGTGCATCGGCAGCACGCTGCTGGGGCTGACGGTTGCGTTCATCAGTTGGCGCACGCTGCGCCGCGCGATCATGGCGCCGCTGAACGACGCCTTGCGCCAGTTCGACGCGATCGCCGCCGGCGAACTGACGACCCGCGTGCCGATTCGTTCGAACGACGAAATGGCGACACTCTTGCGCGGCGTCGCGTCGATGCAGGACAAGCTCGGCGCCACGGTCACCACGGTGCGAGCCGGCTCGCATTCGATCGCGTCGTCGACGCAGCAGATCGCCGCCGGCAATCTCGATCTCTCGCAACGCACCGAGGAACAGGCGGCATCGCTCGAAGAAACCGCGGCGGCGATGGAGCAGCTCACGTCGACCGTGCAACTGAACGCGGAGAACGCGCATCACGCGAGCGAACTCGCGTCGCGTGCTTCGGAGATGGCCGCGCGCGGGCGCACTTCAGTCGGCAGCATGGTGGAGACGATGCGCGTGATTCACGCGGGTTCGTCGAAAATGACCGGCATCATTACCGCGATCGAAGGCATTGCGTTTCAGACCAATATTCTCGCGCTGAACGCGGCGGTCGAAGCGGCGCGCGCGGGCGAGGAAGGGCGAGGTTTCGCGGTAGTGGCGGGCGAGGTGCGCAGTCTCGCGCAGCGTTCGGCGGCGGCCGCGAAGGAAATCGGCACGCTGATCGCGGAGTCGACTTCGCGCGTCGAGAGCGGCGCGGGGCTGGTCAATGAAGCGGGCGAGACGATGCAGGAAATCGAAGCCGCGATCGACCGCGTGGCGCGAATCGTCGGCGAGATTGCGGCGGCTTCGAAAGAGCAGAGCGAGGGCATCAGGCAGGTGAGCCTCGCCGTCACGCAGATGGACGAGGTCACCCAACATAATGCGGCGCTGGTCGAGGAGAGCGCGGCGACCGCGAACTCGCTCGCGGATCAGGCGCGGCAATTGAGCGAATTGACCGCGGCCTTCAAAGTCGCGAGCGATGCGGCGCAGCGCGAACCTGCTTTCTAACTCAACTTAGTCGATGTGCCTTTGAGCGCGTGGCGCTCAGGCCGGCAGCTTGCGGAACGAAATCGCGAAGCGGTTCCATGCGTTGATCGCGGAGACCAGCAGCGTGAGATCGACCAGTTCCTCGTCGCTGAAGTGCGGGCGCACGGCTTCCCATACAGCGTCGGGCACGTGCTCCTGCGATACCAGCGTCAGCGCTTCCGTCCATTCGAGCGCGGCGCGTTCGCGATCCGTGAAGAACGGCGTTTCACGCCAGACCACCACGGTGGCCAGGCGGCGATCGGTTTCGCCGCCCTTGCGGGCGTCGGTGGTGTGCATATCGACGCAGTACGCGCAGCCGTTGATCTGCGAGGCGCGCAGACGAACCAGTTCGGTCAGCGATTTTTCGAGCGCCGATTTGCCGATGCGTTCTTCAACGCCGATCAGGGCCTTGATCGCGGCGGGGTTGGCTTTGTAGAAGTCGAGACGTTGTTCCATGATTCACTCCTGAGTCGGGTTGGACGCATTCCGTGATGCGATGAGTGAAGATTAGGCGCTTGACTGGTTCTGGGAAATAACCGATTTCGGCTATTTTTAGGTAACCACTTCGAACCGGCGGCGACAAACGCGTGAGCTGAGCCGAGCGTCCTTACCGGTGGTAATGGCATCGTTGCCGGCCATCGGCTGATTCGGTATGGTGGGTCATTCACCCATCTATTTATCCGAAGAGATTGCGCATGACTTCCGCTGCAGACCAACAACCGCCGCCGATCCGCACCGATGTCCTGATCGTCGGCGCCGGCCCCGTGGGGCTTTTCGCCGCTTTCGAGGCGGGCGTGATCGGCCTGTCCTGCCAGATCGTCGACGGGCTCGACAAGGTTGGCGGCCAGTGCATCGAGCTCTATCCGGACAAACCGATCTACGACATTCCCGCGATTGCGTCGTGCACCGCGCGTGAGCTGGTCGAGCGGCTGCTGGCGCAATGCAAGCCTTTCGATCCGCCTATCCATCTCGAACAGCGGGTCGAGTCGGTCGAACAAAACGACGCTGGACGCTGGACGGTACGCACCGATCGCGGCCTCGTGTTCGATGTCGCGGCGATCCTGCTCGCCGCCGGCAACGGCGCATTCGTGCCGCAGAAGCTGGCGCTTGCCGAAGCCGTGCCGCTGGAGTCGCGTCATGTGCACTACAGCGTGCCGCGTCTCGCTGACTTCGCCGACAAGGTCGTGGTCGTGGCCGGCGGCGGCGATTCCGCGCTCGACTGGGCGCTGGCGCTGCGCAAGGTCGCGCGCCGGGTGACGCTGGTGCACCGGCGCAGCGGTTTCAGTGCGGCCGATTCGAGTGTGGCGTCGATGCGGCGCGCGGTCGAGGCGGGCGAGATGGACTTTATCGTCGGTGCGATTGCGGGGCTCGACGTCGAAGGCGATGCATTGAAATCGATCACGTTGCGACATATCGAGGGCGAGACGCAACTCGCGGCCGAGCATCTCGTCGCGCTCTATGGACTGGTTGCCGATCTCGGGCCGATCGCGCAATGGGGGCTATCGATTCACGCCGGGCGCGTCGATGTGGATACGTCGAATTACGAGAGCTCGCGGCCCGGCATCTTCGCGGTGGGCGACATCGCCAATTATCCGAACAAGCAGAAGCTGATTCTGTCGGGTTTTCATGAGGCGTCGCTGGCGCTGCGCCGCGCGTACTCGTACGCTTATCCGGACAAAAAGCGCGTGCATGTGCATTCCAGCTACGACGCAAAGCTGGCGGAAAAGGTCAGCGCCGCCGGGTGATTATCTTGCGGAGATATCGAGTCCCTGATTGATCGAGCCGGTAGTGATCCGCAGGTCACTACCGGCTCTTTTCTACACGCCGTTATTTCCCGGCGGGTTGACTCGCGGCCGCGGCCGCGCTGGCTTCTTTGTCCTTCTTCTTGGCCTCGTGATGGCCGATCGCGCAGCCGGCCGCCGCGCCCGCTACGCCGTGGTCACCCGCGACGTGGCCGGCCACGCCGCCCACGACCGCGCCTTTCGTACAGCCCTCGGCTTGCGCGGCGGTGCAGGTGAGTGCCAGCGCGGCAGCGAGAGCAAGGGTGGTGAATGCCTGTTTCAATTGCGACTCCTGTTATTTGATGATGGTGCGATCAGGGAGTAGCAATTGCGGGGCCCGGCGATCCAGCCGGCGCTTTTCTCGACGCGAACGCTGGCGCCGGGCCTTTCTTGCGGACCTCAGGTGAAACCATAGGCGAAGCAGGCGGTGATTGGCGGTGTATGCTTTTGGCCGTAGACCTTATTCTTGACCACAATGAAACAGCTCGATGTCCCTTCCGCAGGCGAAAACGACAAGTCCGCCACAGTCCCGGATTCGGCCCACCCGAGCGCGGCTGTCGAGATCGATTACTGGGCGCTGCTGCAGGCAATCGAAGACTATGCGATCTTTCTGCTCGATCCGACGGGACGGATCGTGAGTTGCAATGCCGGCGGCCACAAGCTGACGGGCTACTCGGACCAGGAGATCGTCGGCGAGCACTTTTCGCGCTTCTATACCGAGGAGGCCGTGGCGCGCGACTGGCCCGCCTACGAACTGCAGCAGGCGTCGCTGACCGGCCGCTTCGAGGACACAGGTTGGCGTAAGCGCAAAGACGGCTCGACCTTCTGGTCGAATGTCGTGATCACGTCGATGCGCAACGACGCGGGCATACTCACCGGCTTTGCCAAGATCACGCGTGATCTGAGCGCGCAACGCGAGTACGTCGAAGCGCTGCGTCAAAGCGAAGAGCGTTTCCGTTTGCTGGTCGACTGCGTCAAGGACTACGCGATCTTCATGCTCGATCCGCAAGGCTACGTGGTGAGCTGGAATTCGGGCGCCGCGCGCATCAAAGGCTATACGCGCGAGGAAATCGTCGGCCGGCATTTCTCGACCTTCTACGTGCCCGAGGAAGCGGCGGCGGGCAAGCCCGCGCGCGAACTGGCGATCGCCCGGCAGCTCGGCCACGTCGAAGACGAAGGCTGGCGCGTGCGCAAGGACGGCACGACCTTCTGGGCCAACGTCGTCATCACCGCGGTGCATGACGAATCGAACCGGCTGCGCGGCTTCGCCAAGGTCACGCGCGACCTGACCGAGCGGCGTCAACGTGAAGAACTGGAACGTTCGGGCGAACGCATGCGCCAGTTTCTCGCGACCCTCGCCCATGAATTGCGCAATCCGCTGGCGCCGGTCCGCAACGCGATCGGCGTGATGCAACTCGAAACCGGCGTGAGTCCCACGCTGGCGCGGTCGCGCGACCTGATCGACCGTCAGGTCACGCACCTCACGCGCCTCGTCGACGATCTGCTCGACGTCGGCCGCATCATGTCGAACAAGGTTGAGTTGCGCCTTGGCCGTGTCGATCTGGCCGAGGTCATGGCGCGCGCGATCGAGGCGGCCCGGCCGTTTACGGATGCGCACGAGCAGCGGATCGTCCAGCATATGCCCGACGACCCGGTGATCGTGCGCGGCGACATGACGCGCATCGTGCAGGTGTTGCAGAACCTCTTGCACAACGCCGCGAAATTCTCGCCGGTCGGCAGCGCCATCGAGGTCGCGGCGCGCATCGACTACCACATGGCCGTGCTCGAAGTGCGCGATGCGGGTTGCGGCATTCCGGTGCGCTCGCTCGACAGGATCTTCGAGCTGTTCGCTCAGGAAAAGGACGGGCAGAATTCCGGCGAGGGCGGTCTCGGCATCGGCCTCACGTTGTGCAAGTCGCTCGTCGAGCTGCACGGCGGCAGCATTATCGCGAGCAGCGAAGGGCCGGGCTGCGGCAGCACCTTCACGCTGAGTCTGCCGCTGGCCGCCGCGCTGCCCGAGGCGACGGGCGATGAGGCGAACGCGGCGAACACCGAAGTCGGGCCGCTGCGCATTCTGCTGGTCGACGACAACTGCGATTCGGCCGACAGTCTCGCCATGCTGCTCGAACTCAAAGGCCACGAAGTGCGCATTGCCTACGAGGGCGAGCAGGCGGTGCAGGTCGCGCCGCGCTTCGTGCCTCACCTCGCGGTAATCGACATTGCGATGCCGAAGATGGACGGCTACGCGACCATCGCGGCGCTGCGCGCGATGCCCGAACTTGCCCATACCCTGTACGCCGCCATGACCGGCTTCGGCCACGCGAGCGATCGTGAGCGTACCCGCGAAGCCGGTTTCCATGCGCATCTCGTGAAGCCGGTTGGACTCGATCTGTTCGATGCTCTGCTGGCCGACGTGGAAGCGCGGCGCAGCGGACGCGGTCCCGGTTAGCCCTTCGACCGGGGCACGCTTCCGTCATACCAGCGCGGTGTGACGGCTTGGGTGCATCGGTATTCCTGATTCCTGAAGAAAAGTGGTGCGTGTCCCGGCGTTCGCCGCCGGAGGCACGCCGCTTGCTGAAGATCTTTCGTGCGCGGCGGCCTTCGAGAACCGCCGCCAATCGATCGAACAGCTTCAGGGAGGCACGATGCTCGATACGCGTGATCGTGCGGCCGGCGTCAATGCGCGGCCGCCGCAAAGCTCCGCCATGACCGCGTCCCGCAATTTCTATGCAGCCGCGAGCGGCGCCCGGAACGACGCGCAACCTGCCGGGTCGCTTGAAAAATTTCTGCGTGACACGCCTTTCGATCCCAACGACTCCGCCGCGCTCGGCGCCGTGTTGCGCGCGCTGGTCAAACGCGGCTTTGACCGCGCGCCTTTTTTGCCCTTGCCCGGCCACGGCGAGACGCTCGCGCGCTGGCGCAGCCTCGCTGCGGTGGCCGCATGCGATCTCGGACTCGTCAAGCTGTTCGAAGGACACACGGATGCGCTCGCGATTCTCGCCGAGCTTCACGGCCCCACGCCGCCCGCGGATAGCCGCTGGGGTGTCTGGGCTGCCGAGCCGCCCGATGCGCGCGTGCAGGCGCTCAAAGTAGGAATCCGAAGCGACGGCGCAGACCTTCGTCTCACCGGCACCAAAGCCTGGTGCTCAGGCGCGCGCGTCGTCACCCATGCGCTCGTTACCGCATGGTTGGACGATGAGCCGGTGCTGGCGGCCGTCGCAATGAATCAGCCGTCCATCTCGATCGACACGTCGAAGTGGCAAGCGGTCGGCATGCAGGCCACGGCAAGCGCCGACGTGAGTTTCGATCACGCAGCGGCGACACTCGTGGGCGGCGCGCATGGCTATGTAAAGCGTCCCGGCTTCTGGCACGGCGGCGCCGGTATCGCCGCGTGCTGGTATGGGGCCGCCGCGCAGATCGGCCGGATGCTGCGCGACGCGTGCACGCAGCGCGTGGATCCGCATCGGCTTGCTCATCTCGGCGCGGTAGAGGTGGCATTGGCGGCCGCGGCCGCGGTATTGCGCGAGACCGCCGCGCATATCGACGCCAATCCGCTAGCCGACTCGCAACGCGAGACCATGCGCGCGCGCCTCGTGGTGGAAGAGGCCTCGACTGCCGTAATGAATCACGCGACGCGTACGCTGGGCGCCGGCCCGTTGTGTCGCAACGCGCGCTTCGCGCGTGCGCTGGCGGATCTGCCGGTGTTCCTGCGGCAGAGCCACGCGGAGCGCGATCTCGCCGCGCTCGGCGAACTGATCGCAGCGGCGCAAGCCGCCGACGGCCGCGACGATGCTGACGCCGGAGGTGCACCGTGGACGCTCTGACGCCATGCACGGAGGGCCGCTGACATGAGCTCACCGGCTACCTACTTCGATGAACTCTATCGACACAGCGACGATCCGTGGAAGCTGCGCGAAGGCTGGTACGAGAGCCGCAAGCGTGCGTTGACGCTCGCGTTGCTGCCGCGTCCGCACTACCAGAACGCCTTCGAACCCGGCTGCGCGAATGGCGAACTGACCGTTGAGCTGGCGAAGCGCTGCGAGATGCTGCTCGCGGCGGACCTGCACGAGCGCGCGGTGGAACTGGCGCGCGAGCGCGTCGCCGGCATGGCGCACGTGCGTGTCGAACAGCGCACGGTGCCGCGTGAATGGCCGACCGAGGCCGGCCCATTCGATCTGATCGTCATCAGCGAGTTCGCGTACTACCTCGATTCGGCCGAGCTCGAAACGCTGGCTTCACGGATCGCCGCCTCGCTCACCACGGACGGCACGCTGCTCGCCTGTCATTGGCGCCGGCCCTTCGCCGAAGCGCTCGAATCCGCCGACGCCGCGCATGCGCTATTCGATGCGCGCTGCGGCCTCACGCGTCTCGCGCATCACGATGAAGCCGATCTGCTGATCGATGTCTGGTCGCGCGACGCACGCTCGGTCGCGCAACGCGAGGGGCTCCTATGATCGGCGTGATCGTTCCGGCGCATAACGAAGAGGCGTTGCTCGCGCCTTGTCTCGCTGCCTTGATCGCTGCTTCGCGCCACGAGGATCTGGCGGGCGAAACGGTGCGCATCGTGGTCGTGCTCGATGCATGCGACGACTTCACCGGCGCGATCGCGCGAGCCTACGGCGTCGAGACGCTCACGCTGAAGGCGCGCAATGTCGGCATCGCGCGCGCGACCGGTGCGGACTTCCTGCTCGCGGACGGCGCGCGCTGGCTCGCGTTCACCGACGCGGACAGCCGCGTCTCGTCGGGCTGGCTGGTCGCGCAGCTTTCGCTGGATGCGGACGCGGTGTGCGGCTCGATTGCCGTCGACGACTGGACCGCGCATCCGCACAGCGTGCGCGAATATTTCCGCAAGACTTACGTGGATGCCGACGGTCATCGTCACATTCACGGTGCGAACCTCGGCGTGTCGGCCGACGCCTACCGGCGCGCGGGCGGCTTTCCGCCGCTCAAATGCAGCGAGGATGTCGCGCTGGTCGACCGGCTCATCGCGATCGGCGCGCGCATCGCATGGAGCGCGGCGCCGCGCGTCATTACGAGCGCGCGCGCGGCGGCTCGCGCCCGGGGCGGCTTCGGCGATACGCTTGCTTCGTGGGCGGCCGCCGGATAGCGGTCGGCGCTCGCTGTCAAAGGAGGGCGGCATGATGGAAGCGACCTTGCTGCTATTCGGTCAAGGCAGGACGCTCGACCCGCTGCAGATGGCCATGCGCGCGATCGTCGTGTTTCTGATCGCGCTGGTGCTGATCCGGATTTCGGGCCGGCGCTCGTTCGGACAACGCTCGCCGTTCGATCTGGTGGTGGTGATCCTGCTCGGCGCGACATTGAGCCGGGCCATCGTCGGCGCGTCGCCGTTTATCGCCACGGTGGCGGCATCGTTCATCATCGTCATCTGTCACCGGGCGCTGGCGTGGGCGTGCATGCGCTCGCGCGCGCTGGAGCGGCTGGTGGGCGGCGTCGAGCGCGAGGTGTTCAGCAACGGCAAGTTCAACGCGCGCGAGATGGACGCCGCGCTGATCAGCCGAACCGACGTTCAGGAAAGCGTGCGGCAGAAAACCGGCTCACGTTCGATGGAAAACGTGGCCGCGGCGATTCTCGAACGCAACGGCGAAGTGAGCGTGATCCGCAAAGAGGCGTGAGTCGAACGGGTCAGCCCCGGCCGCCGCGCGCGATTTCCTCGCCGGCGCCTTGCGGCATGCGCAGCGTGACCGGAATCGACGCGAACGAGCAGAGCCCGACCACCAGAAACGCCGGCCAGAAATCCGACCATGTGATGCCCGGATGCCCATGCAGCACGCGCGAAATCTGCAGCACGATGCCGCCGATCGTCACGCCGAGGCCGAGCGACATCTGCTGCACGACGCTGCCGAGACTCGTGGCGCGGCCTACGTCGCGGGTCGCGATTTCCGCGTAAGTGAGCGAGTTCAGACTCGTGAATTGCAGCGCCGGGAAGAAGCCGCCGAGCAACACGACCACCCAGATGATCCAGGTCGGCGTGCCGGGGAAAAACAGTCCGCAGGCCGCGATCGAAAGTCCCGACAACGCGGCGTTGACGACCAGCACTGAACGGAAACCGAAACGATGCAGCACGCTCGAGGCGACCGTGCGCATGAACATGCCGCCGAACGCGGACGCGCAGGTGATCAGGCCGGATTCGAAGGCGCTCATGCCGTGACCTTCCTGCAGCATCAGCGGCAACAGGAACGGCAGTGCGCCGAGACCGATCCGGAACAATGAACCGCCGAGCACGCTTGCCTGGAACGTCGGCACCTTGAAAAAGCGCAGGTCCAGCAACGGCAGCGGGACGCGCTGCGCGTAGGCGACATAGCCCGCGAGCAGAACCGCGCCGCATGCGCACATGCCGAACGCGTCGCGATTCGAAATCAGTTCGCCGCCGACCAGCGACAGCCCGAGCAGAAGCAGCACCGCACCCGCCGCCGACAGAAAAAAACCGATCCAGTCGAGCGGCCCGGGATCCGGCTCGCGCGTGTTGGCGATGTGCTTGTTGGTCAGATAGATGCCGAGAATGCCGATCGGCACGTTGATGAAGAAAATCAGACGCCAGTGCAGATAGGTCGTGATGAAGCCGCCGAGCAACGGCCCCGCGGCGGGGCCGAGCATCGCGGGGACGCTCAGATAGTTCATCGCGCGGATGAAGTCCGCCTTGTGCACGACCCGGAAGATGATGATCCGCCCGACCGGCACCATCATCGCGCCGCCCACGCCCTGCGCGAAACGCGCGAGCGTGAAGGTGGCGAGAGAATTCGAGGCCGCGCACAGCAGCGAACCGGTCACGAAGATGCCGATCGCCGTGCGGAAGATCGTGCGCGCGCCGAACCGGTCGGCGAGCCAGCCGCACACGGGGATGAACACGCCGAGTCCCAGCACGTAGCTCGTCACCGCGATTTTCAGGGTGACCGGATCGCGCCCGAAGTCGCGCGCCATGGCGGGCAGCGCGGTCACGATCACATTGGCATCGACGCTTTCCATGAACATCGCGCACGCGACGATCAAGGGCGCAATCAGGGCTTTCTGGACGGCAGTCATGAAGGCGGGATGCCGCGAACGGTAGCGGGCAAAGGGGTCATTATTGCACCTGTACGGTGCGGATTGTTAACAGCGCGGCAGCCGATATCACCCTTTTTAAGACTGGGACGGCCGCGCTTGTAACCGTCAGGCAGAGGTCCACGGTTTTATTGATATTTGTTGCAGTGCGGCAGGAGATGGCTATAATCGGGTTATTGCCTAGGTATAAACCCTATATAGGAGTCCGCCATGAACACCGCTTCCAACGCTTCCGCCGTCCGCGCTACTGTCGCCGCCAACAACACGTTCCTCGGCAAGCTGCGCGCCCTGGCTCTGCATGCACTGAACCTGCATCTGCAAAACTGCGCCGTGATCGCGGAAGCGCATCGCCGTCCGGAGTAAGACGAAGGCCGCGCCGCATGCGCTGACCGGTAGAGCGGGGCGCGGACATGTGCAGCGAGCGCTGCGCGATCCGCTTCCTCCGTCATTCGAATCTCGTTGCAGCGGTCACACGCGCGTAATTCGCGCCTTTGAGCGGCTCTCGTGACGCCGCTCGAGTTCCAATCTCGTACGGCATCGGACCGTACGTCGTAGCCGGTTCAGTCGCGGGCGCGGCTCGACACCGTCACTGCGCTCTTGCGTTCCCTGGTCGCTCGCGTGGCCAGCGCGCTCATCAACAGCGCCATCGACACCAATCCGACCAGATACACGCCCGCCATCATCCAATCCTGTTCCGCCATTTTCATTCTCCTTCGAGTACCGAATTCACCCGGCAAGTGCGCCGCGTTTCACTAAGCTATTGCTCTCGATTACGGCACGCGGAGAGAAAATCTTGATGCTGTGCTTCAACGCTTCGCGCGATACGGCATGCGCATGCAATCGACGCAACGTCGAATCTTCATTCGCAGCGCGCAAATAGCGTTTAAACTTCAGCCCCCTGTCAGCTATCAGGCGCGCCTCAATCGCGCCGCAATCGGCAATATCGACCGCTTATTCACGCAAATCGCCGTGGCGCGCCGCGCGGCGCTGTCAGATCCAATGGCGTTATCAGGTTAAACCCCCGCAATACGGCTGACGCTGTCAACCTTTTTACCTCTGTGCCGTTATCCATTTGTAATCGCCATTAACCGGCGATGCCGCGGCAGACGATCCGTCGTCGCAACAGCTCCAGGCAAGGCCCAGCATTGACCATGTTCCATCGATATAACTATAAATTCGACCGGCTAGGCGCGATGTTCGACCGGGCATCGAAAACGCTCGGCAACCGGGGACTTCTCTCGCCCCTGCTCGCGCTTGGAATTGGCGCGTTGCTGCTGGTCGTCTTGCAACACCTCTCGCAAGCAGTCGACTATCGCTCGGTGATGCGCGAGTTGCGTCGACTGACGGCCGGCGAATGGAGCGCCGCGCTCGGCGCCACCGCACTTAGCTACGTGGCGCTGGTCGGCCGCGATGCCGTTGGTTTGCGCTATCTGGGCGCGGCCGTGCCGCGTGTGGCGTTGTGGATCGGCGCAACGGCGGGCTCGGCGCTCGGCAACGCCACCGGTTTCGGCGCGCTGACCGGCGGCGCCGTGCGCGCGCGCGTTTATGGCGTGGCGAGCGTCACGCCCGCGCAGATCGGCCGCATGACGGTGTTCACGAGTGTGTCGCTCGCGCTCGCACTGGTGCTGATGACGGCGCTCGGCATGGTCGGCGTGGCCGGCACGCTCGCGCCGATGCTGCATCTCGAACCGGTCACGTTGCGTTGGATCGGCATGGCGCTGCTCGCCGCGCTCGCATTGGCGGCGGCCGCCTGCCGCGACGAAACGCGCCAGGTGCGCACGCGCTGGCAGTGGCTTTCGTTCGATATCCCGGCACGCCGCGACCTGCTCGCGCAAGTGGCCCTGGCGGTGCTCGACGTGGTGGCCGCCGGCCTCGCCTTATGGGCGCTGCTGCCGCATGCGGACGTGAGCTTCGTGACCTTCATCACGGTGTACGCCGCGGCCATGCTGCTCGGCATGATCGGCCACACGCCCGGTGGCGTCGGCGTGTTCGAAGCGGCGATGGTGTTCACGCTGAACGGCAGCGTGCAAACGCATCAGATGGTTGCGGCCTTGCTCGCGTATCGCGCGATTTACTTCGGTGTCCCGTTGATCGTCTCGGCCGCGCTGCTCGCCGGTTTCGAAGGCCGCGCGCTGAAAAGCCGTTTGCCGCTGCAGCATGCCGCTGCGGCGTCGAAGCTCGCGCCGCTGTTTCTGAGTCTCGTCACCTTTGTGGTCGGCGGCATGCTGGTGATTTCCAGCGCGACGCCCGCGTTCTGGCAACGCATTCACATGCTGCGCAACGTGCTGCCGCTGTGGGTGCTCGAAAGTTCGCAGATGCTCTGCAGCGTGCTCGGTGTGCTGCTGCTGTTCGTCGCGCGTGGTTTGCTGCGGCGCCTGGACGCCGCGTGGTGGATGACGCTTCTGCTGGCGGTGCTGAGTCTCGCGTTGTCGCTGACCAAAGGTCTCGCGTTCGTGGAAGCCGGTGTGCTGGGCATGCTGGTCGTGTTGCTGCTGTCCACGCGCAGGCGTTTTAACCGTCATTCGTCGCTGTTCGCGGAGCGCTTTACGGCGGGCTGGCTGGTGTCGGTCGCAATGGTGCTGATGCTGGCCACATGGGTCATGCTGTTTGCTTTCCGCGACGTGCCGTACACGCGCGACCTGTGGTGGCAATTCGCCTTCGACGAACGCGCGCCGCGTGCATTGCGCGCGACGCTGGCCGCCAGCCTGTTCGCTGCGACGTTCTCGTTCTGGCAGTTGCTGCGTCCCGCGCCGGGGCGCTTCGTCAAACCGGCGCCGCAAGATCTGCACGACGCGGCGCGCATCGTACGCGCGCAGGAACGCAGCGACGCCGGTCTCGCGCTGATGGGCGACAAGAGCTTCCTGTTCTCCGAGTCGCGCAAGGCTTTCCTGATGTACGCGAAATACGGCCGCACGTGGGCCGCTTTGCACGATCCGGTGGGACCGCGCGAAGAGTGGGCCGGTCTGATCGGCAAGTTCGTCGCGCTAGCGCACACGCACGGCGGGCGCGCTGCGTTCTACCAGGTGCGGGCCAACGCATTGCCGCTGTACCTCGACGCCGGCCTCACGCTGATGAAGCTCGGCGAGGAAGCGCACGTCGTGCTCGACGATTTCGACCTGAAGGGCTCGCATCGCGCGCATCTTCGCTATGCGTTAAAGCGTGGCGAGCGCGATGGCTTCGCCGTCGAAGTGATCGATCAGGCGAACGTGCCGGCTTCGCTCGACACGTTGCGCGAGATTTCCGACGGTTGGCTCGACAGCCGCGACGCGCGCGAAAAGAGCTTCTCGGTCGCCGCCTTCACGGACGAATACCTCGCCGCGCAATCGGTGATGCTGGTGCGCCAGAACGGCGCGCCCGCCGCCTTCGTCACTTTCATGACGACCGACATGAACACCGAGGCGACCGTCGGCGTAATGCGTCACGTGGAAAGCGCGTCGCCGTATGCGATGGAATATCTCTTCACGCAGTTGGCGCTGCATCTGAAGCAGGCGGGTTTCCGCTCGCTCAGTCTTGGCATCGCGCCGCTCTCCGGCATGCAGCCCACGCCGCTGGCGTCGCGCTGGCACCGGTTCGCCGGCATCGTATGGCGCTTCGGCGGCCGTTTCTATAACTTCCGCGGACTGCGTGCTTTCAAGAGCAAGTTCCAGCCGCATTGGGAGCCGCGCTATCTCGCGGCGTCGGGTTCGGTCGGCGTGTTCTTCACGCTCGCGGACCTGTCATTGCTGGCAGGAGGCCGGCGTTCATGACATTGCATTCGTTGTTCAAGCTCGCTCTCGCAGCGAGCCTCGTGACCGGTGGCGCGTTCGCGCACGCGGCAACCACCACGGTGCCCGGCGGCCGTTATGGCGACGTCACCGTCACTCAGCCGATGGGTCCCGGTCCGTTACGCGGCTTCGTGGTGCTGTACTCGCAAGCGAGCGGCTGGAGCGCGGCGGATCAGCAGAGCGCCGATGCGCTCGCCAAGGCCGGTGCGTTGACCGTCGGAGTCGACACGGCTCGCTACGCCGCCAATCTGGCCGCGAAGAAAGAGGCCTGCCACCAACTGGTGGGCGATGCGGAAGCGTTGAGCCATCAGCTCGAACGGCAATCGAAGTCGAGCCATTATTTCGCGCCGATCGTCGCGGGCACGGGGCAGGGCGCCACGCTCGCCATGCATGTACTCGAACAGGCGCCGTCGAATACGATTGCCGGCGCGGTCGCGGTGGATGCCGAGCACACGCTCGATGCACGCTTTCAGCCTTGCCCGCCGGACCCGACGATTATCCGCGACAAGGTGCCGGGTTTCGTCGAAAAGGCGGCTACGGGTAACGCCGATCGCGCGCGCCTCGTCGCGTTGCTCACGCCGCATTTGCAGGCCGTGTCGACGAGCGACGACGACGTCTCCGATCTGCCGCTCATCGAATTGCCGGCG
Organism: Paraburkholderia dipogonis; assembly: GCF_042680985.1. NCBI lineage: Bacteria > Pseudomonadati > Pseudomonadota > Betaproteobacteria > Burkholderiales > Burkholderiaceae > Paraburkholderia > Paraburkholderia dipogonis. Next base: position 639,276 of record NZ_JBHUFR010000016.1, read on the forward strand.
GCGCATCCGAACGGCCTGATGGCGATCGTGATTTCCGGCGATGGCGGCTGGCGCGATCTCGACAAGACGATCGCGCAGGCTTTGCAAAAAGACGGCGTCTCCGTGATCGGTTGGGACAGCTTGCGGTATTTCTGGAGCGAGAAGCCGCCCGCGCAAACCAGCCGCGACCTCGCGCGCGTGATGCAAACCTACGGCGCGCGCTGGAATGCGCAGCATATCGCGCTCGTCGGCTATTCGTTCGGCGCGGATGTGATGCCGTTCGCCTATAACCGTCTGCCGGAAGCGTTGCGCGCGAAGGTCTCGCTGATCGCGCTGCTCGGCTTCGCGCCCGATGCCGATTTTCAGATTCGCGTGGGCGGATGGCTCGGCATGCCGGCAAGCGACAAGGCGTTGAAGGTCCAGCCGGAATTGACGCGTGTGCCGCCCGCCATCGTGCAATGTTTCTACGGCGAGAACGAGAAGGACACCTTGTGTCCGACGCTGACCAAAACCGGCATCGAAGTGATTCGCACGTCTGGCGATCATCACTTTGGCGGCGATTACAACGCGCTTGAAAAGCGCATTCTTGGCGCGTTCAGGAAGCAGAGCGGGGTGCATTGATCGTCGCATCGTGCAGACTCGGCGTCGTCGTCACGATGCTGTTTATGACTGCGGGTAAGCGTGGCGGCGAGCCCGCGTCGCATCCATGCGGAGAACTCGCCGCGACGAGCATGGCAATTAACGGGGATTGACAAAGCGTCTCAAGTCAACGAAGATCGAACGCATGAACTGCCTCCACATCCGTATTGCGCTGATTATTAGCATCATTCATCGAATGGTGGGTTAGCGCGCGTCGGATAGCAGTGACACATAACCCGCCCCACGAGGCGGGTTTTTTTATGTCCGCTTGCAGCCTGCCTCCTGGTGAACTCTCTGCTGATTCGTCCTTGCCGCACAGGAGCTTGCCTTGTCGTTACACCAACTCAAACAGATGGCGGAAGCCGCCGATAGCGTCGCGCTGCGCCACGACTACCTGAAAAAAACCCTGACCGCGCGCGTCTACGACGTGGCCCGCGAGACCGAACTCGAACGCGCGCCGAATCTGTCAGCGCGTCTGCGCAATCCGGTCTATCTGAAGCGCGAGGACAACCAGCCGGTGTTCTCGTTCAAGGTGCGCGGCGCGTACAACAAGATGGCGCATATTCCTGCTGAAGCGTTGGAACGTGGCGTGATTACGGCGTCGGCGGGTAATCATGCGCAGGGCGTGGCGCTGTCGGCGGCGCGTATGGGCGTGAAGGCCATCATCGTGGTGCCGGTCACGACTCCGCAAGTGAAGGTCGACGCGGTGCGCGCGCACGGCGGCCCGACCGTCGAAGTGGTGCAGTTCGGCGAGTCGTATAGCGATGCTTACGGTCACGCGGTAAAGCTGCAGGAAGAGCGCGGCCTGACCTTCGTGCATCCGTTCGACGATCCGTATGTGATCGCCGGCCAGGGTACGGTCGCGATGGAGATTCTCAGCCAGCATCAGGGGCCGATTCACGCGATCTTCGTGCCGATCGGCGGCGGTGGACTGGCGGCGGGCGTGGCTGCGTACGTGAAATCCGTGCGCCCCGAGATCAAGGTGATCGGCGTGCAGACGGACGATTCGTGCGCGATGGCGGCGTCCCTGAAAGCCGGTGAGCGGGTCACGTTGAATGAGGTCGGTCTGTTCTCGGACGGCACCGCGGTGAAGTTGGTCGGCGAAGAAACCTTCCGCCTGTGCAGCGAATATCTCGACGACGTGCTGCTCGTGAACACCGACGCGCTCTGCGCCGCCATCAAGGACGTCTTCCAGGACACCCGCAGCGTGCTGGAGCCCGCGGGCTCTCTGGCCGTGGCCGGCGCCAAGCAGTATGCGGAGCGCGAAGGCATCGAGAACCAGACGCTGATCGCGATCACGTCGGGCGCGAACATGAACTTCGACCGCATGCGCTTCGTGGCCGAGCGCGCCGAAGTCGGCGAAGCGCGCGAAGCGGTGTTCGCCGTGACGATCCCCGAGGAGCGCGGCAGTTTCCGGCGCTTCTGCGAACTGGTCGGCACACGCAGCGTCACCGAATTCAACTACCGTATTGCGGATGCGAACTCCGCCCATATTTTCGTGGGCGTGCAGATCAGGAATCGCAGCGAGTCCGCGCAGATCGCGGGCGCGTTCGAAGCGCACGGCTTCGCCACTGTGGATCTCACGTTCGACGAACTCTCCAAGCAGCACATCCGCTACATGGTCGGCGGCCGCTCGCCGTTGGCACACGACGAACGTCTGTTCCGTTTCGAGTTTCCCGAGCGGCCGGGCGCGCTGATGAAGTTCCTCTCGTCGATGGCGCCGAACTGGAATATCAGCCTGTTCCACTATCGCAACCAGGGCGCGGACTACAGCTCGATTCTGGTCGGCATCCAGGTGCCGGACAGCGAGAACGCGGCGTTCAACAAGTTTCTTGCCACGCTCGGCTATCCGAACTGGGAAGAGACGCAGAATCCGGTGTATCGACTGTTCCTCGCTTCGTAGCGTGGCTCGGTGTTTACCTTGATCCCGTGGAATACAACCTGAAGGATGAGTCGTCGAGCGAATGGGCCACAAGCCCCGTCTGGACGGCGTTAGGGCCCGACTGCGCCTACCGGCTGCACGCGCCCGACCACGACTTCTATCTTTAAATTAGATACGGCCTATCCGCCATATCGCGTTGCGCGATACCGTACGTGATCGTCACACTGAGCGCAAATCTAACGCCGCATTCAGGAGACAACTCATGCGTACCCAAGTTGGCATCATCGGTGCCGGGCCTGCGGGCCTGCTGCTTTCCCATCTTCTCCACTTGCGCGGCATCGACTCAGTCGTACTCGAGTCGCGCAGTCGCGATCAGATCGAATCCACCATCCGCGCCGGCGTGCTCGAGCAAGGCACGATGGACCTGTTGACCGAAGCCGGCGTCGGCGCACGGATGAAAGCGGAGGGCGCGCTGCATCACGGCTTCGAGCTGGCTTTCGAAGGCAAGCGGCGCCGCATCGATCTGACCGGACTCACGGGACACTCGATCACGGTCTACGCGCAGCACGAAGTGATCAAGGATCTCGTCGCGGCGCGCGTGGCCGACGACGGCAAGCTGCGTTTCGGCGTCTCGGAGACGTCGATTCACGGCATCGATACCGACACGCCGTCGATCCACTATCGCCACGAAGGCGAAGCGTACGAATTGCAGTGCGACTTCGTGATCGGCTGCGACGGTTCGCAAGGCGTATCACGTGCATCGATTCCCCACGCGTTGCGCAGGGATTTCGAACGCGTGTACCCGTTCGGTTGGTTCGGTATCCTGTGCGAAGGGCCGCCGTCGTCGGACGAATTGATCTACGCGCGCCACGAGCGCGGCTTCGCGCTGATCAGCACGCGCTCGCCCAATGTGCAGCGCATGTATTTCCAGTGCGATCCGAAGGATTCCGTCGAGAACTGGTCCGACGACCGCATCTGGGCAGAACTGCATGCACGAGTCGACTCGCATGACGGCCAGCAGATCGTCGACGGCGAGATCTTTCAGAAGAACATTGTCGGCATGCGCAGTTTCGTATCGAACACCATGCAACATGGCCGGCTGTTTCTCGCAGGCGACGCGGCTCATATCGTGCCGCCCACCGGCGCGAAGGGTATGAATCTGGCGGTGGCCGACGTGCGCGTGCTGACCGAGGCGCTGAATGCGTTCTACGTAGAGAATCGCATGGATCTGCTCGACGGTTACAGCGCAACAGCGCTCAAACGCATCTGGCGCGCCGAGCATTTCTCGTACTGGATGACCAGCATGATGCACCGTATCGAAGGCGCGTCGCCTTTCGAGCAGCAGCTTCAGGTGGCCGAACTGGAATACGTGACGACGTCGCGCGCGGCGGCCACCGCGATGGCGGAAAACTACGTCGGCATCGCAGGCGCTCAGGCGTGAACGGGCAGGGCGCCTGGCCGGATTGACACAAGCAAACGCCTTCGAAAACTATTCATAGGGACGCACCTCGCGCTGTCATTTTGCCAGGGTAAGCTGTGCCTTTGGTGCGTTCTCAATATAGGGGCAGAGGTCAATGCGGCGTGTGATATTCAACCAGAAGGGCGGTGTGGGAAAATCGACCATCGTATGCAACCTGGCGGCCATCAACGCCAGCGAGAACTTGCGTACGCTGGTCATCGATCTGGACCCGCAAGGCAACTCCAGCCAGTATCTTCTCGGCAAGCAGGCCAGCGATCTCAAGCCCAATGTCGCGGACTTCTTCGAAACGGCTTTGAGCTTCAGTTTCCGGCCGACACCGGCCTCGACGTTCATCCACCCCACGCCGTTCGAGAACCTTCATGTGATGCCCTCGCATCCGGATCTCGACACGCTGCACGGCAAACTCGAATCGCGCTACAAGATCTACAAGCTGCGCGACGCGTTGAACGAACTGGATGAGTACGACGCGATCTACATCGACACACCACCGGCGCTGAATTTCTATACCCGCTCAGCGCTGATCGCGGTGGAACGCTGCCTGATTCCGTTCGACTGCGACGACTTCTCCCGTCGCGCGCTGTACACGCTGCTCGACAACGTCAAGGAAATTCAGCAGGACCATAATCCCGGACTGGAAGTCGAAGGAATCGTGATCAACCAGTTTCAGCCGCGCGCAAGTCTGCCGCTTCAGCTGGTCGAGGAACTGATCGGCGAGGGCTTGCCTGTGCTGGAGTCGCGACTGTCCACGTCCGTGAAGATTCGCGAGTCGCACCAGTACGCGAAGCCGATGATTCACTTCGATCCCCGTCACAAGCTCGCTCAGGAATTCGTGGCGTTGCATCGGGAATTGATCGACTAGTGGGCGCCGTGGTGCCACGTCATCGAGGCGAATCTGCCGCTAGCCAAACACCCGTTTTGCGTGGATGCCGAGGCCGGTAGCCACGCTCGCTAGCGGATCGCCAAATACGAGTTCGGTTTCGGGAAACGCGCCCGCAATGGCGCGGGTCAAGGAGGTGAGTCCCGTCGATCCGCCGGTGAAATAGACGGCATCGACCTTGCACGCGGCGATGCCGGCCAGCCGCGCCGTCTCCCGCGCGGCGTGAACGATCCGCGTGCGTTCCTCGCGCGTGGCGTCGACGAGTTGCTGTTCGTCGAAAGCGACGCTCAGGCCCGGCTCGATCGGGTCGATCTCGATTAGCGTGTCGCCGCCAGCCGCAATCGCGATCTTTGCCCGTTCCGCACTCGCGGCGAGCGCATGGCCGAGCCGCCGGTCCACTACTCGCATCAGCCGGTCATGATGAAGCGGGTTCCGGTACAGATGGCGCATGAGCCGCAGCTCGGTTTGCCGCTTGGGCGAGTAGAGCGAGTTGATCAGATGCCACGTCGCCAGATCGAAATAGGCGCGATTCGGTATTTCACGTCCTTCCTTGTCCAGGCTGCGGTAACCGGCCTCTCGCAGAATCGCGGCGAGTTCGACCCGCCGGTCGACATCCGTTCCCGCGACATGCACACCGTGATGCGCAAGCACGTCGTCCTTGCGATCCATCCTCGACATTCGCTGCGGACCCACCCGCACCAGTGAGAAGTCCGACGTGCCTCCGCCGATGTCGGCGACCAGCACGACTTTTTCTTCTCCGAGCCGCGATTCGTAATCGAAGGCCGCGGCGAGCGGCTCGTACTGGAATTCGAGGTAGCGAAAACCCATCGAGCGGGCGGACGCTTCGAGCTGTCGTTGCGCGCGGGCGTCGGCGGCCGGGTCGTCGTCGACGAAAAACACCGGACGGCCGAGCACCGCGCGATCGATCGGCGCGCCGAGACGCGTTTGCGCGCAGCCCTTCAGATGCCCGACGAACATAGCGATCACGTCGAGATACGCGATTGCCGATCCGTCGCCCAAGGCTGTGCTGGATTCCGCGATGCCCGTCCCGAGAATGCTTTTGATGGCGCGCATCAGGCGGCCGTCGAAACCGTCGACGTAGGCCGACAGTGCGGCGCGTCCGAATGCGTGAGTGTGGTCGTCGCTGTTGAAGAAGATGGCCGTCGGCAGGGTGGCGGCGCCTTTTTCAACGGAAACGAGTGCGATGCGGTCGCGATCCGGGACCGCAATGGCTGAATTTGAAGTGCCGAAATCTATTGCGCAGTAAGCCATATCGATGCCGAGTGTCAGGAAAACCCTGGGTCTGTAAAATGTTGACATTTATCATAAAACCTTCGACACTCCGTTTCAAGTTGTGACGCATCGGCGGAACCTGCTCTGGCGGCGGGTTGCGTCGCCGGAACGTGGAAGTGCGGAATTCGGCTGTAAGGCAGTTGAAGGTGGAAGTTCGAGGACAGCGGTGGAGGCCGAAACCCGAATCGAGAAATTCCTTTCAATCCGATATAAAAATTAGGAGACTTAAGTGAACACCCACAAGGCTCAGAAGCTGATATGCGCCGTAGCACTAGGAGGGTTGGCTGGCGCGGCCCACGCGCAGAGCAGCGTGACTCTTTATGGATTGATCGACGCCGGCATCAGCTACGTCAATCATGCGCAGAACGCCTCCGGCGGCAGTTCGAGCCTGGTCAAGTTCGACGACGGTATCAACGGCGGCAACCGCTGGGGTTTGAAGGGCGCGGAAGATCTCGGCGGCGGTTATAAGGCCATTTTCACGTTGGAAAATGGCTTCGGTCTTGCCGACGGTTCGATCAGCCAGGGCGGCGCGCTGTTCGGCCGGCAGGCTTTCGTGGGCATATCCAAAAGCGGCGCGGGCTCGTTCACGATGGGCCGTCAGTATCCGTTCTCGCACGATTATCTGAACCGCTATTCGACCGGCGGCCTCACTGCCGGCGACGCTTACGCTTATCACATCGACACGCTCGATCTGCTGACCTCGGTGCGGATCAACAACTCGGTGAAATTCGACAGCGTGCGCATGTACGGCTTCAAGGTCGGCGCCATGTACGGCTTTTCGAATGCGGCGGGCGAGTTCGGCGGTTCGAACGGCGACAACGGCAAGGGCGGCTCGTCCCGGACCTACAGCTTCGGCGTCGACTACAAGAATGGGCCGTTCAGCATGGGCTTCGCCTATACGGACATCACGTATCCGTTGCAGGAAGTGCCGCCGCTCAAACTGACGCTCGCCAATCTGGATCCGCTCGGCGAACGGGATTTGCGCAGCTTGGGTCTCGGCGCCAAATATCAGTTCGGCAAGGTACTCGGCTACGCGCTGTGGACCAACACCCGGCTCGAGAACCTGGATCACACGGCCGCCACGCTGAACATTTACGAAGGCGGCGTGGTGTATCAGGTCACCGCGCCGCTGGAGGCCGCGCTGGGCTACACGCGTACGCAGGTTCGAGGGTCGTCGACGGGCACGTGGAACCAGATCAACAGCAGTGTCGAGTATTCGCTGAGCAAGCGCACCAGCGTGTATGCGCTCGCCATTTATCAGAAGGCGTCCGGCAACAACGACGGTGTGCCGGTTCAGGCAATGATCGGCAAATCGACGAGCTACTTCGGCAACTCGGGCAGCGATGCGCAGAACCAGCTGGCTTTCCGGATCGGGATGCGGCATCGGTTTTGAGGGCCCGGCGCACGAGCATGTCGTACGTCGGCGGATGGATCTGACCTGAAAATGTCAGTGAGATGGCAAACGTGTCAGGCCCGCTGCAAGGGCGTTTCGCAGGGATGAGGTCGTGAAAAGTAAAGTGTTGACATTTTTCAGGGTGCCACATAGACTCGTTTTCATGGAAACTGATCACATATCCCCAACCGTCTCCCTGGCTGATTTCCGGGCGCATACATTGACCGGCGTCGTGCAGCATGAGATCGAGCGAATGATTCTGAGCGGCGAGTTGAAGCCGGGGCAACGGCTCAACGAGAAGGCCGTCGCGGACAAGCTGTCGGTGAGCCGCGGGCCGGTGCGCGAGGCGTGCCGCGCGCTTGCCGAACTCGGCCTCGTGTATCTGATCCCGCAGCGTGGCGTGTTCATTCAGCGTGTCACGCGTGACGATGCGATTGAAGTCTACGATCTGCGCGCGGGACTCACTGCATTGTCGGCGTCGTTGCTCGCACCACTCCTGACCGATGACATGGCGACCCAGCTCGACGCCTATGTCGACGAAATGCAGGAAGCCGCGCAGAAAGGCGATTTTTCGCGCTTCGATCCGTTGAACCTCGAGTTTCACGATTACATCGTGCGATCGACGGGCAACTCGCGATTGATCAAGCTGTATCGCGGCTTCGTCAAGGAATTCCATCTGTTCCGCGTGCATGGAATGGTTCAGCGTGGCGCGTTGCTGCAGTCGAATGAAGAGCACCGCGAGATCGTCAACGCGCTGAAATCCCGTAATGCCAGCCTGAGCTACGAGATGAGTTTCAGTCACGTGTCGAAGGGCAAGGAGCGCATGCTCGTCGCGTTGGACGGCATGGTGAAATCCGGCGAAGAAGCGGTAGCGCCGCCCGCCACGGATCAGATCGCCTAACGAGCGAGCCACAGAAAAACCGAGGTAGGACCGCGTTCGAAGAGCGCGGATTGATGGGCGCCCAACGTTGAGTCGGGTGCACGATCATTAGTTTGCACTACGAATGACGTAATGATATTTCAGCTTGTTTTAAGCACTATTCCCCAGTTTCTATACCAGCCTACGGCGCTTTACTTCTATGCTTGAACTATCGCTGGCTTGTCAGATTACCGACCGCACACGTGCGCTGCTCGACGGAAAGGTCGCGATCGACGGATGCAAGATCAACTTCGTGAATGGGCCCGCCGAGGAACTCTTTCAACGCGCATTCCGTCATGACGAATTCGATATCTCGGAGTTGTCGCTCGGCACGCATCTGTTGACCACCGCGCGTGGGCAAACCAGTTATATCGGCGTGCCGGTGTTTCTGTCGCGCTCGTTCCGTCATTCGGCGATCTATATCCGCAACGATCGCGGTATCGATTCTCCGCAGGCGCTAAAGGGCCGCCGCATCGGCGTGCCCGACTTCCAGCAGACGGCGGGCATCTGGGTGCGCGGCATGCTCGCGGACGAATACGGTGTGAGCAGCTGCGACGTGCAATGGGTGATCGGCGGCCTGGAGCAGGCGGGCCGGGAGGCGCGCGTACCCTACAACCTGTCTTCCGCGATTCAGGTGGAACCGATCGCCGCGGACCAGACACTCGCGCGTCTGCTCGACAAAGGCGAAATTGATGCACTGATCGCGCCGAAGCCGCCATCGTGCTTCGGCCGCAATGAACACGTGCAGCGGCTCTTTCCCGCTTTCCGCGAAAACGAGGAAGCGTGGTTTCGCAAAACACGGCTGTTCCCGCCCATGCACATGGTCGGCATTCGCCGCTCGCTCGTCGAACAGCATCCGTGGTTGCCGGTCAACGTGTTTGCCGCGTTCAGGAAGTCGCGCGATATCGCCCTCAGCGAACTCGCGATCACCGACACGTTGCGCGTAATGCATCCGTGGATCACATCCGAATACGAGTGCGTCAAATCGCTGATGGGCGACGACTACTGGCGCTACGGTCTGAAAGAGAACCGTCTCGACCTCGATACGTTGCAGCGTTATGCGAAAAGCGACGGCCTGATTCAGGACGAGGTGCCGATGGAGAAACTCTTCGCCGCCAGCACCTTCGACGCATTCAATTTTTAAACCGCAATAGAGCACCATAAATAGGAGACGAAAGTGAAGAGGAGGCTTGAGACATCGAGTGTCGCGCGAGGCATCTGTGTTGCGTTGCTTGCAGCGTGCGCGACGCTCGCCAATGCCGCGGACGCATGGCAGCCCCGGCGCCCGATCGAAATCGTCGTGCCGAGCGCGCCCGGCGGCGGACTCGATCTGGTCGCGCGCACGTTGCAGAGCGTGATTCAGCAGGAGAAGCTCTCGCCCAAACCCGTGACGGTCATCAACCGTCCGGGCGGTGGCGGCACGGTGAGCATTGCGTACATCAATTCACACGAAGCCGACGGCCACTTCGTCACGGTCCAGGCGCTGCCGCTGATCACCAACCGGATCACGGGCCTTTCCACGGTAGGCATCGACGATGTGACGCCGCTCGCCGTATTCGTCACTGAACAGGTGGTGTTCTCCGTGCCGGGCAATTCGCCGATCAAGTCGGGCAGCGATCTCGTGCAGATGCTCAAGAAAGACCCGACCAGCGTCACGCTTGGCGTGTCGAGTTCGCCCGGCGGCCAGAGTCACGACGCCGCGGCCTTGGTAATGAAGGGCGCCGGCCAGGATCCGAAGAAGATCAAGGTCGTGTTCTTCGACTCCGGCGGTGAAGCGTTGACCGCGCTGATGGGCGGCCACGTGACCGCGGCGGCGACGCCCGCCGGTGTGGTGCTGGGACCGAGCAAATCGGGCAGCGTGCGCATGATCGCGATTCCCGGCGGCGCGCGTCAAGGCGGCGAACTCGCGAACGTGCCGACGTGGAAAGAGCAGGGCATCAATGTGGACTTCACGACCTGGCGCGTGCTGGTCGGCCCGAAGAACATGACGCCCGCCGAAATAGCGTGGTGGGACAACGTATTGCAGAAGGCCACCGCATCGCCGGAATGGGCGGTCGCCGTGAAGCGCAATCTCTGGACCGCCGACTACAAGAACAGCACTCAGACCCGTGCTTTCCTTCAGGGCGAGCGCAATCGCCTGACCCCTCTGCTTGGCGAACTTGGCATCGCGAAGTAGCGAATCTTTCTTTTAACCCGCAGTACCTATCGACATGGAGATCCATATGTCACGCATCGTTCACCTCGCAGTCAAGGTCGACGACCTCGAGCAGGCCACCCGTTTCTATACCGAAGTGTTCGGCTTCACGGAAGTGAAGACCGGCCGCAATCGCGAACATATCTCGCGCCACATGACCGACGGTCACATCGACTTCACGCTGATGAAGTACGACAGCGAAGACTCGCACGAAGCGCAGATTGCCGGCGCAGGTCCGCGTTTGCACCACTGGGGCGTGACGGTCGACGACCAGGAAGCCGCCGCTGAAAAGATCAGGCAGTACGGTGGTGAGATTCTTTCGGCAAAGGGCGAGGGTGCGCTGAAGTTCCGTGCGCCGGACGGCACGATCGCCGAAGTGGTGAAGCCGGGCCGCTACAACGAGAAGTGATTCGGCGCTGTCGTTGCTGACAGGTAGAGCAGCGCACGGGGACAACCCGGCGCAAGCGGATCAACGAGCACGACTACGCGAGTCCCACGCGGACTGGGCGAACCTGAGAGGATCACCGAGGTTGGCGATCCTCTCGGGAGTCGAACTCTGGAGGAGACATGAAAAGCATCAGAAGCGACGTATGGCTCGCATTCTGCGTGATGGCGCTCGCCGTCGTGTACCTGTACATGGATATGCGTCTGCCGGAAGTCCGGCTGAGCGACCCGCTCGGGCCTAAGGCGTTTCCGGCTCTCGTCGGTGTGGGACTGATCGCCTCGGCAGTCGTTCTTCTACTCGAAGGGCGTGGCAAGGCGCATGCGAAAGCGGCCGAACCGCCTCCCGCACAAACAGCGGCCGACGCAGAACCCGTGCTCGTGGACCATGCCGTACCGGAGCCGAAACAGCGTCCGTTCATTCTGATCAGCATGGTGATCTGGACTGCCATCTATTACCTGTGTTTCGAGCCTGTGGGCTACGTACTCTCGACCTCGGTCTTTCTGTTTGGCTTGCTCAGCTATTTCAACCGCCGGCGCCACAAAACCAATCTAGCCATCGCGCTCGGCGTGACCGTGGTTTTCGATCTGCTGTTTTCCCAGCTTCTCGGCGTTCCGGTGCCGACCGGCCTTCTCCCATTCTGAGGCGTTCGCATCATGGACAGTCTGCATGGCATTCTGCACGGACTCGCGGTTGCCGCGACGCCGATGCATCTCATGTATACGCTTTTCGGCGTTTTTATCGGCACGATGATCAGCCATTTGCCGGGCATCGGCCCGTCGGCGGGAATCGCGTTGCTGATTCCGGTGACCTTCGGCATGGATCCGATTTCCGCGCTCATGATGCTTACCGGCATTTACTACGGTTGCATGTACGGCGGCGCGGTCACGGCCATCCTGCTCAACACGCCGGGCGATGCCGCCGCGGTGATGACGGTGCTCGACGGCTATCCACTGGCGCGAAAAGGCCGAGCGGCTGCGACGCTGGCAATTGCCGCCGTCAGCTCGTTCATGGCCGGCATGATGGGTGTCACCGCGCTGGCGTTCGTGGCGGCGCCGCTCGCTGCCGTCGCGCTGCATTTCGGACCTACTGAATATTTCGCGCTGATCTGCTTCGCGCTGTCCACAGTCGGCGCGCTGACCGGCGATTCGTTGGGCAAAGGCATGATGGCGGTGTTCATGGGACTCGGTCTCGCGACCGTGGGCATCGACCTGCAAAGCGGGGTGCCGCGCTTTACGCTCGGCCTCACGCAGTTGCAGGATCGCGTGAACTTTCTGGTTGTAGTGGTCGGCCTGTTTGCCATTGCCGAAGTCAGCCGGATGGTGGAAGGCACGCTCGGCGGCACGCTGCATACGGTGCGTGTCGAAGGCAAGCTGTGGTTCACTCGCGCGGAATGGCGGCGCGCGCGGCCCGCGATCTTCCGCGGCTCGGCGGTCGGCTTTCTCTGCGGCGCGGCGCCGGGCCTCGGCGGCACGCTCGCGGCCATGCTCTCGTATGTGCTGGAAAAGAAGGTCTCGAAGCATCCCGAAGAGTTCGGCCATGGTGCCATTGAAGGTGTCGCCGCGCCGGAAGCCGCCACCAACGCGGACACGTGCGGCGCATTTGTGCATCTGCTGGCGCTCGGCGTGCCGGGTTCGGGCGCGACAGCGGTGATCATGGGCGCGTTCATCATGTACGGCATCCAGCCGGGCCCGATGCTTTTTCACACGCAACCGGATCTGGTGTGGGGGCTTATCGCGAGCATGTACGTCGGCAACATCATGCTGTTGCTGCTCAATCTGCCGCTCGTGGGTATTCTGTCGCGCATTCTGTACGTGCCGTCCGGCGTGCTGCTGTGTCTGATTCTGGTGATTGCATCGGCGGGCGTGTATTCGTTCAGTAACGATGTGTTCGATCTGTTCCTCGCACTGTTCTTCGGCATTGTCGGCTACGCGTTTCGCAAGTTCGACATTCCCAAGGCGCCGCTGCTTTTCGGCCTGATTCTGGGCCATACGCTCGAGCAGTCGTTCCGTCAGGCATTGACGATTTCGAATGGCGATCCGAGCGTGTTTCTTCGCAGTCCGATTGCCGCGAGTCTGCTCGGTTGTGCCGCCGTCAGCGTCGGGGCGTCGGTCTGGAGCCGTCGGAGGAAGTCGTCGAAGCTGGTGCGCGAAGTGGAGGAGCAGGTTGCCGCCGCGCATCGGCTGGCGAACGAGCGGCATTGAGTTTTATCCGAGGCTTACCTTGTGCATGCAGCACTCATCGCTGCCTGCGCCGCGATATGACACAGCAGAAGGAAAGTCCGCATGCAATCAATATCCGGGCGCAAACCGGGCGACGTAACGCTGCTGGAAATTCTTCTGCTCTTCGCGCGGGTCGGACTGACGAGTTTCGGCGGCGGTCTATCCGCCTGGATATACCGCGAGGTGGTCACGCAACGAGGATGGCTGGAAGAAGACGAATTCCTCGGCGCCCTCACGCTCGGCCAGATCCTGCCCGGCTCGAACGTGATCAATCTGTCGATCTATGTCGGCTACCGCATGAAAGGCGCGATCGGCAGCACGGTGGCAGTGTCCGCGCTACTGGTGCCACCGATGGTCGTCATCGTCCTGCTCGCCACGGTGTTTCATCAGTTCGCGCAACTCGCATGGCTGCATGAGTTTCTCGAAGGCGTCGCCGCGGCGGCGATCGGCATGACCGCGTCGGTGGGCTTTCGTACCGCGCGCTCGCTGCTCACGGCGCAACGCTGGCCGCTCGCGATGATCGTCGTAGTGTTCGTCGCAGTCGGCGTATTGCGCTGGCCGCTCGTGCCGGTCGCGATCGTGACGGGAGCCGCTGGTCTGTACGTTGCGCAGAGGAGCCGCCAAGGTGCGCAATAACATCTATCTGCAACTCATCGCCGTATTCGCGCCTTTGTCGCTACTGTCGCTGGGCGGCGGACAAAGTATCGTCGCCGATATCAACCAGCAGGCAGTGACGATCCACGGCTGGGTGACGCAAGCCGAATTCGTCGACCTGTTCGCGATTTCGCGCGCGGCGCCTGGACCGGGCGCATTGCTGACCACCTTGATCGGCTGGAAGGCGTCGGGCCTTCCCGGCGCGGTGATAGCGTCGCTCGCGCTGTTCGTGCCGTCTTCGGCGCTCGCCTACGGGGCGACACTCGCATGGACGCGGCACAAGCAGCATCCCTGGCATCGGACGGCGGAGCAGGGCCTTGCTCCGATCGCGACCGGGCTGATACTCGCCGGCGCATTTTCCGTGCTGCGCGCTTCTTCTTCGACGTGGACGATCTGGGCGCTCGCGGCCATCGCGTTGAGCATTTTTCTTGCGCGGCCGAAGATGAATCCCCTGATCGTTCTGTTCGCCGCGGGACTTGTGAATGTGATAATCGGCCACGTTCTCTAGCTAACGAGGTATGGCAATGCAGGTCTATGGCAGACGCAATTCGATCAACGTGCAGAAAGTGCTGTGGTGTCTCGCTGAACTGGGTTTCGAAGAAGGCCGGGAGTTTTCGCGGATCGACGCGGGACTGGAGTACGGCGTGATCGACACGCCGGAATATCGTGCGCGCAATCCGAATGGCCTGGTGCCGACGCTCGTCGACGGCGACACGGTGTTGTGGGAGTCGAATACGATTGTCCGCTATCTGGCCGCGAAATATGACGCGCAGGCGCTCTTGCCGTCCGAACCGGCTGCGCGTGCCGACGTCGAGCGCTGGATGGACTGGCAACTCGGCACGCTGTGGGCGACGTTGCGCGTCACGTTTCTGGGGCTCACGCGTGTGCCGGAGGCGCAACGCGATTACGACGCCATCGCGCGTTCATATCGTGAATCAACGCGGCTTCTGGGCATCGTGGACGCGATCCTCGAAAAGCACGACTACCTCGCGCAGGATCGCTTTACGGTGGCCGATATCGGCGTCGGCCTCGCGGCGCATCGCTGGGTGCAACTGGCTGAGCGGTTCCCGGACACGTTGGGGGCGCCGCAGCCGTTGGCTTCGCTGGATCGATGGCTTCGAGCGATCAAGGCGAGGCCGGCGTTTTCCGTGGCGGTCGCTTAATGGGGTGATCTACGCGGGACCTGACCGCCACTGTGCGCGCCACGCAGAACAGTCTCTCGATTGCTGTTGGAGAAACGGCGAATTTCAGTCAAATGAAAATTTGAAAAGCACTCACTGAACAGCCGTTTTTCATTGTAGTGGCAGCAGCAACAGTGAATTCAGGATTAGCGGATTTATCCCGCCGCGCTCGCCACCTACACTCTTTCTACCGCTGTAACGACAGCCCTTGCCGCAGCGCGTAGAAAGACAATCTCTGGAGGTGGTTTCATGAAGTCGCTCATTCAAGCCGTTGCTATCGCCGTTGTTCTCGCCGCGCCGGTAGCCTCGTTCGCCCAGTCGTCCAATGACCCCGCATCGCAAGGCGCGCAAACGCAAGCTGCGGGCCGTCAGGATTCGGCCCAGGTCAATAATAGTGGATACGGTTCAGCCAGCGTCGGCACGTGGCAGGCAGGTCAAGGTAGCGATACGACGATCAGCTCGTATTCGCCGCCGATTCGCAACGTGCGTTAAGCATTTCAAGAAGCGCGCGGCGAGCCTGTCACCGCGCGCGAGACCGACTCTCTTCTTCTATGGCGTGCGCAACAGTGTCATCTCGTTGTGCAGCAGCGCCAGCAAATCATCATCGCTAGGCCGCGTGCCCCAATGCCGCGCGCCCGCCACTGACGCAATCGCGATCCACGAGTGCGGTGGAAACCATTCGCGCAACAGTGCGCCGTCCTGACGCAAACACAATTGACCGGTCTGTTCGCTGTATTCGGCGCAGATCAGCGTGTCGTTGATGTGCGCGGTGACTCGTCTCGGATCGCTGCGTAGCAAATCGTCGCTCCTGCAGAACATGTGGCGCGAATGCGTGCGCGGCACGGCCGCGTCGTCGACGCGGCCGCGGCCTACGCATCAATGATCGCCGTGGCCGTGATCGCGATCGTCGCCATGACCATGCCAGCCGTTATCGTGACCGCGCCAGTCGCCGTGCGGCCCACGCGCTTCATGCCATTCGCGTCCGCCGTGATGACGCTCTTCCCACTCGCGCCGTTCCCAGTAGCGGTTGCCGTCGTAATAGCGCTCGCCGTACCAGCCGGGACTCACGACGACCACCGGCGGAGCCGGAGCATAGACCGGCGGGGGCGGCGGAGCGTACACGGGTTCTGGCGCATAAACGACGCCCGGAACGCCGATGTTCACGCCCACATCGACGTGGGCCAGCGCGACCGACGACGCGCCGATTCCGAGACCCGCGACGATCGCCATGGACAGCCAGCGGTTTTGTGATTGCTTCATGTTTTATTTCCGGCTTCTACGAGGGTGGGTGGAAAGTCCTGCGCGACTCGCGTTCAATAGCGATCGTGATAGTGATTGTGGTAGCCGCCTTCCGGAACCACGATGCAACCGCCCAGTGCACTGCCGAGCGTGACGGCCAGAATGACCAGCGCGAAAATTCTTTTCATGACATTGCTCCTGTTTCTCTGTGACCCGAACTCTACTGAGCCGCGGTATTTCCGGTGTGTTTGTGTGTAACAGGACGTGTCGATTGCGTGCATGCGGGCAACGCGTGCGGCGTGTGAATAGCGTGCTTGAATGTCCAGGGAGGAGAGGGGCGACGCGAGCGGCGGCAAGTGCAAGCCATTGAACGGATTGTGTAAAAGACGGATTCGCCGAGCGTTTCGCGCATGCCGCGGCGCGTGTCGTTGCGGCTATGCCGTGCAGATACATTCGGTTGCAGACTAACTGCGCCGATCTGCATTCCTGGCCGATTTATCGCGCTGACGCCACGTGCGCATACGTTCGCGCGATACGCGAGCGTCGATAGCGAACATGAACGACAGCGCCGTGACGATATCGGCGTCATCGCATCCGCACGCGATCCTTATGCCGTCGCGAGTGATAAGCACATGAGAAACAAGTGTTTTACGCGCGCCGCCGGGACTGGTTAGATCGCTGCATCGGCTGAGCGTCAGCCGCTTCAGTTCAATCGCATTCGTGCCGGTCAGCGCCGGCCTCTCTCGTTTCCGATCGTCCTCACACCAGGAGTGGCATAGCATGTCGAATCTGAGTCTCGCGACGTCCAACGCACTGGACATTCATCCCGTCACTGGCCGCATCGGCGCGGAAATTCGCGGCGTGCGGCTGTCGAGCCAACTCGAAGCGGCCACCGTCGAAGCGATTCGCGCGGCTCTGATACGTCACAAGGTGATCTTTTTCCGTGGCCAGACGCACTTGCAGGATGCCGATCAGGAAGCCTTCGCCAGGCTGCTCGGCGAGCCGGTTTCGCATCCCACGGTGCCGGTGGTGGACGGCACGGACTATCTGCTCGAACTCGACTCGCATCGCGGCGGCCGCGCCAATTCATGGCACACGGACGTGACTTTCGTCGACGCTTATCCGCAGGCGTCGATCCTGCGCGGCGTAACGATTCCGGAAGTGGGCGGCGACACGGTGTGGGCCAACACGGCCACCGCGTACGACGATCTGCCGCCGCCGCTCAAAGTGCTCGCCGAGCAACTCTGGGCCGTGCACAGCAACGACTACGACTACGCGAATCACACCAGCGTCGGCGAGCGCGGCCGCGACGTCGAAGCGATCAGGCGTCACCGCGAGGCGTTCGTGTCGACGCGTTACGAAACCGAGCATCCGGTTGTGCGCGTGCATCCCGAGTCCGGCGAAAAGACGCTGATTCTCGGGCATTTCGTGAAGAGTTTCGTGGGTCTCGTGCCGAGCGCGTCGGCGCATCTGCTGGAGCTGCTGCAAGGCTACGTGACGCGTCACGAGAACATCGTGCGCTGGCGCTGGCAGGCCGGCGACGTTGCGATCTGGGACAACCGCGCGACCCAGCACTACGCCGTCAACGATTACGGCGACGCGCACCGCGTGGTGCGCCGCGTGACGCTGAAGGGAGACGTGCCGGTGAGTGTGGACGGCCGCCGCAGTTTTACGCGCAGCGTGCAGCCCAACCCGCCGGCGAAGGCGGCCTGACGGCCTGAGGATCTAACGTTCAGCCCGGCTCGGCGGCGATCTGTTCCGGCGCCGTCGTTTCGCGATAACCGAGCCGCGTCGAGATCGCGAGGCCCGACTTCCTGAGCAGCGCGACGTAGTGCGACTTCGTGTCGGCGCCGCAGCGCATGGTCGGAAACGAAATCGACAGGCCCGCGATTACGCGGCCGAAGCGGTCGAACACCGGCACCGCGAGACACCGCAGGCCTTCCTCCTGTTCCTCGTTGTCTTCGCCGTAACCTTGCTCGCGCACGTGCGGCAGAATGTTCAGCACGGCCTCGGCGGAGGAGAGCGTCTTCTGCGTCGACTTGCGGAATTCGACGTGCGAGAGCACTTCGCGCGCGTCGGCCGGATCCATCCACGCCAGCAACACCTTGCCGATCGCCGTGCTGTGCAGCGGATTGCGCCGGCCGATGCGCGACTGCATGCGCAGCCCGTAGTCCGCATCGATCTTGTGAATGTAGATGATGGCGTCTTCGTCGAATGCGCCGAGGTGCACCGCCTCGCGCGTCGCTTCGCCGATGCGGCGCATTTCCACGTCCGCCTCGCGCACCAGATCGACACTTTCCAGCGCCTTCGCGCCGAGTTCGAACAGGCGGATGGTCAACCGGTAGCGCTCGGTTTCCACTTCTTGCGTCACGTACCCGAGCGCCTTCAGCGTCTGGATCACGCGGTGCACGGTGGTCTTCGACATGCCGAGCCGTTGCGACAGTTCGCTGATGCCGATCTGTCCGCTGTCGCCGATCGCGCCGAGAATCGCGAAGACGCGGCCAATGGACGAGGCCGATTCGCCCTTGTCGCCGCAGTCGGCGTTCTCCGCGTCTTGCGCCTGTGCGGTGCCGTCGTCCTTGCGCTGTTTGCCTGTCGATGCCATTTCCGTGTTCCCTGTCTATCCGTTCCCACAACGTTCCCGCAACTTTGCCGCGCTTGCCGATGCTCCGGCGAGGCGCCGAGAGCATACCGCGTCCGGCGCCGGCTGCCGAGTCAGCGCGCGAGCCAGCCGCCGTCTACCGCCAGTGTATGCCCATGCACGTAGTCCGAAGCGGGTGACGCGAGGAACACCACCGGTCCCGCGAGATCGCCCGGCGTGCCCCAGCGGGCGGCTGGAATGCGGCTGAGAATCTCGTCGTTGCGCTGGGCGTCGCCGCGCAGCGCGGCGGTGTTCGCGGTCGCCATGTAGCCGGGCGCAATAGCGTTGACGTTGATGCCTTGAGCGGCCCATTCGTTCGCGAGCAGCCGCGTCAGACCCAGCACGCCGCTTTTCGACGCCGTGTAGGACGCAACGCGGATGCCGCCCTGGAACGACAGCATCGACGCGACATTGATGATCTTGCCGCCGCCTTGCTGCTTGACGAACTGCCGCGCGGCGGCCTGCGAGAGAAAGAACAGGCTCTTCAGATTGACGTCCACCACGGCGTCCCAGTCGGCTTCGGTGAAATCGAGCGCGTCCTCGCGGCGGATGATGCCCGCGTTGTTCACCAGCACGTCGACGCGGCCGAACGCTTCGAGCGCGGCGCGCACGATGTCCTCGACCGGCGCGATCGAGCCGAGATCGGCGCGCACGTCCGCGAAGCGGCGTCCGCATGCTTCGACGCGCGCCGCAGTGTCGCCGGCGTCGGCGCGGCTCACGCCGACGATGTCGCAACCCGCTGCGGCAAGCGCGACGGCCATGCCGGCGCCGAGGCCCGTATTGCTGCCGGTGACGATGGCGACGCGGCCGGAAAGATCAAAGGGATTCACGATGTTCAAGCCCATGTCGTGCAGTCGTGGTTGCTGATGTGGAAAGGGCTGCGCATCAACGCAAATCCCGCACTGCGATGTGATCCATATCGCCGAACACCTGGTTTTCGCCGACCATGCCCCAGATGAACGTGTACGCCCGCGTGCCGACGCCGGAGTGAATCGACCAGCTCGGCGAAATCACCGCCTGCTCGTTGTGCACGAGAATATGCCGCGTCTCGTTCGGCTCGCCCATCATGTGAAAGACGGCGGCGTCGTCGGCGATATTGAAATAGAAATACACCTCCATGCGGCGTTCGTGCGTATGGCACGGCATGGTGTTCCACAGGCTGCCCGGTTCGAGTTTCGTCATGCCCATGGAAAGCTGGCAGGTGGGCAGCACTTCGGGAACGATGAACTTGTAGATGGTGCGGCGGTTGCTCGTGGCGGGGTCTCCGAGCGTTTGCGGCGAGGCTTGCGCAAGCGAGATCGTGCGAGTCGGATACGACGTGTGGGCGGGCGCGCAGTTCAGGTAAAACCTGGCGGGACGCGCGGCGTCGTCGCTGCCGAAGGCGATGGCTTGCGTGCCTTGGCCGATGTAGATCGCCTCTTCGTTGCGCACCGTGTGGCGCGTGCCGTCCACGTCGACCCAGCCGTCGCCGCCGATGTTGATCGCACCGAGTTCGCGCCGCTCCAGCAGATAGCTCACGCCGATCGACTTGCCGAGCGAACCGGGCACCTCGACCGCGCGCGCCACCGGCATCGCGCCGCCGACGATGATCCGGTCGATATGGCTATAGGTCAGCTTTAGCGCATCGCGCTCGAACACCTGATCGACCAGAAACGCCTTGCGCAGCCCCTCGGTATCGAGCGTCTTCGCGTAGTCGCTATTGATGGCCTGTCTCACTTCCATTGTTCTTCCTCCGCTGGGGTTGTGGGCTCGACTGTAGCGCAGAAATGCAGTTTCGGAACAGTGGTCCGGAAATTTTGCGACGCGACAGCATGGCTAGCAAGGATTTCAAAGAACACAGGGGTAAACGATGAGCGAGATTTCTAGCAGAAACGGAACAGCGTTCCTTTCGCGATGCTATATTGCGCCGAAAGGGAGCAGCCCGGCGTGAGAACGGGACATTACCCAGGGTGAATTACCCAATAACTGGACGCGAAGTCCATGGAGGAGGCATGAAGCTCAAGAAGGCCATCGACCGCATTCCTGGCGGCCTGATGTTGGTGCCGTTGCTGCTCGGCGCCTGCGTCCACACATTTGCGCCGGGCGCGGGCAAGTACTTCGGCTCGTTCACCAATGGCTTGATCTCCGGCACCGTGCCGATTCTGGCGGTGTGGTTCTTCTGCATGGGCGCGACCATCGATCTGCGGGCGACCGGCACGGTGCTGCGCAAGTCGGGCACGTTGCTGGTGACGAAAATGCTCGTGGCGTGGATCGCGACGATCATCGCGTCGCACTTCATTCCAATCGACGGCGTCAAGGCCGGGCTCTTCGCGGGCCTCTCGGTGCTGGCGATCACGACGTCGATGGACATGACCAACGGCGGCCTCTACGCGGCCGTGATGCAGCAATACGGCACCAAAGAAGAGGCGGGCGCGTTCGTGCTGATGTCGATCGAATCGGGGCCGCTCGTCAGCATGATCATTCTCGGCGCAACCGGTGTGGCGTTCTTCGAGCCGCGTCTGTTCATCGGCGCGGTGCTGCCGTTTCTGGTCGGCTTCACGCTGGGCAACCTGGACGGCGAACTGCGCGAATTCTTCGGCCGATGCGTGCATCCGCTGATTCCGTTCTTCGGCTTTGCGCTCGGTAACGGCATCGACCTCAGCGTGATCGTGAAAAGCGGCCTGCCGGGGATTGTGCTGGGTCTCGGCGTGATCGTCGTGACGGGCATTCCGCTGATTTTCGCGGACCGCTGGATCGCCGGCGGCAATGGCGCGGCGGGGCTGGCGGCTTCGTCGACGGCGGGAGCCGCGGTGGCGAATCCGGCGATCATCGGCGAGATGATTCCGAGCTTCAAGCCGCTGGTGCCGGCCGCCACCGCGATGGTCGCGACGGCGTGTCTCGTGACCGCGATTCTGGTGCCGATCCTCACGGCGATGTGGGTGCGCCGGCATCATGCGCGCAATCCGTTACGCGAGGAGTTCGCGGCGGCTGCGGCAGGCAATGCGCCGCCGCTGAATGAACGGGACGTGCATGTGTAGAGCAGGGTGACGGCGGCTCGCTTGCGCGCTTCTATTTGTGAGGCGCAAGCGGGCCGCACGCTGATGGCTTCGTTATCGCGCCAGCTTCGCCTCGAGCATCGCCTTCACTTCACTCCATTCCTCATCGATGATGCTAAAGCGCACCGAGTTGCGCTTACGCCCATCCGGCATGATGCGTTCATGCCGGACCACGCCTTCCTGTTTCGCGCCGATGCGCAGAATCGCCGCGCGCGATTTCTCGTTGAGTTCGTCGGTGGTGAATTGCACGCGCACGCATTGCATGGTTTCGAACGCGTGGCGCAGCAGCAGGTACTTCGCTTCGGTATTCACCGCCGAGCGTTGCACCGATTCGCTCAGCCACGTGTGGCCGATTTCGAGCTTGCGATTCGCGCGGTCGATCTTCCAGAAGCGCGTGCTGCCGACCAGCGCGCCGGTGTCGCGCCGCACGATCACGAACGGCATCACGGTGCCGGCTTCGCGGCCTTCGAGCGCGGTGGCGATATAACTGTCGATGCCGCTGGCTCCGGGCACCACGGTCAGCTTCATTTTCCACAATTGCCCGTCCGCGGCGGCGTCGAGCAAACCTTGCGCGTGTTGTCGCTGAAGCGGCTGCAGTTCCACGGTCTTGCCGGTCAGCGTGGGTTGCATGAGTCGTCGGTCGATATCGTTCATGGCAATAAAAAGGGTCCGCGAATCGATGACTCACGGACCCTGTACGGTGCTGTAAAAAGAGGCGACCGGTAAGCCGCCTCTGTCCGTCTTAGACCGACATCACCGATACCGCCTTGGTGACCAGATAGCCTTCCATCGCTTCCGGACCGCCTTCCGAACCGTAGCCCGAATCCTTCACGCCGCCGAACGGCATTTCCGGCGACGGCGTAGCCGGCTGGTTGATCCACAGCATGCCGACTTCGAGTTGCTGCGACAGCAGATGCACGTTGGTGAACGACTTGGTGAACGCATAGCCCGCCAGACCGAACGGCAGACGGTTCGCTTCGGCGATCGCTTCCTCCAGCTTGTCGAAGCCGCGGATCGCGGCGATCGGACCGAACGGCTCGTTATTGAACACGTCCGATTCGAGCGACACGTTGGTCAGCACGGTCGGCGCAAAGAAGTTGCCTTCCGAGCCCACGCGCTCGCCGCCGGTTTCGACCTTGGCGCCGGTCTTGCGCGCGTCGTCGAGCACCTTGCTCATTGCCGTGAGACGGCGTGCGTTGGCGAGCGGGCCGAGCGTGGTGCCCTCGGCGAGGCCGTCGCCCAGCTTCAGTCCTTCAGCGTGCTTGACCAGCGCCGCGGCGAATTCTTCGCGAATGCTGTTGTGCACGAGGAAACGCGTCGGCGAGATGCAGACCTGGCCGGCATTGCGGAACTTCGCGCCGCCCGCGGCCTTCACGGCGAGCGCCACGTCGGCGTCTTCGGCCACGATCACCGGCGCATGACCGCCCAGTTCCATCGTCGCGCGCTTCATGTGCGTGCCGGCCAGTGCTGCCAGTTGCTTGCCCACCGGCGTCGAGCCGGTGAAAGTGACTTTGCGGATCACCGGATGCGGAATCAGGTAGCTCGAAATCTCGGCCGGGTCGCCGAACACCAGGCCGACCGTGCCCGCCGGCACGCCGGCTTCGACGAAAGCCTGCAGGAGCGCCGCCGGCGAAGCCGGGGTTTCTTCCGGCGCCTTGACGAGGAACGAGCAGCCGCATGCGAGCGCGGCGCTCAGCTTGCGCACGACCTGGTTGACCGGGAAGTTCCACGGCGTGAAGGCGGCGACCGGGCCGATCGGCTCCTTCAGCACCAGTTGCTGCGCCGCCAGATTGCGCGACGGCACGACGCGGCCGTAGACACGGCGACCTTCGTCGGCGAACCATTCGATGATGTCCGCCGCCGCCAGCACTTCGACGCGGGCTTCGGCGAACGGCTTGCCTTGCTCCAGCGTCATCAGGCGGCCGATGTCCGAGGCGCGCTCGCGCACGAGAGCGGCGGCCTTGCGCATGGTCGTGGCGCGTTCGTTGGCCGGCACCTTGCGCCAGGCTTCGAAGCCGCGTTGCGCGGCGGCCAGCGCGCGGTCCAGATCGGCGATGCCGGCGTGCGCCACTTTGCCGATGGCCTTGCCGGTAGCAGGATTGATGACGTCGAGGGTCTTGCCGCTGGCGGCGTCGCACCACTCGCCGTTAATCAGAAGTCGGGTATCGGTATAGCTCGAGGTTGCCATGCTGGGGTTCCTGTGTAGGGGAAAACGACAAGGCCGCGCGCTCATGAAACATCGGGCTGAATCTGCGCGGGCCCTGGATGGACTGCCGATAACCAAACAGTTTATCTGATTGGACGGAATCGCACCGGCGGGCCGCCAGCTCGTGGCACGAGGCACGGCGCTTGCGACGCGGCTGTCGCGGCGGCGAAAAACCGGGCGAAGCAGCGCCGCGCAAAGAAGCGTAGAGTCGAGCGGCGGAGGCAGAATCCGGCGCACACCCGCGGCGGCGGGCGAAGCTCGGCGAATGCAGCCCAATCAACCCAGATGCACAGAGGAAACGACATGCCAACCGGTACAGTGAAATGGTTTAACGACGCGAAAGGTTTTGGCTTCATCACCCCCGACGACGGCGGCGAAGATCTGTTCGCGCACTTCTCGGAGATCCGCTCCGAAGGTTTCAAGTCCTTGCAGGAAAACCAGAAGGTCAGCTTTGAAATCAAGCAGGGGCCGAAGGGCAAGCAGGCGGCGGATATCAAGCCGGTCTGACGTCATGGCCGGTTCGCGCGCGCAACGCGTGCGGCCGGCCATCATTGCGTGCGATTCACACATAAAAAAGCGCCTCGTTCACACGCGTGACATGAAGCGCCGCTAGCGGGATCTTGCCCGCTCGATCCTCTCGACCGCACCCATTTCGCCGCCTGTTTCGAAGCATATGGAACAGCGCCGCCGGCATTGTCAGCACCCGCATTTTCCTTAAGGTTTCCTTCAGCTTTGCTCCGTAGTATTTGCGCGATTCCCCGCCTCCCGGCGGGCAATAGTTCCGATAGTTTGTCGACAGAGAACTGAAAGCGCCGATTCAAGGCTTGCTGGAGCATCCATGAAAACCCTGTTCTTGCAGGCGCCGTCGTATGACGGCTTCGATGGTGGCGCGGGTTCGCGCTATCAGGCCAAGCGTGAAGTCCGCTCGTTCTGGTATCCGACGTGGCTCGCGCAACCCGCCGCGCTCGTGCCCGATAGCCGCGTGCTCGACGCGCCCGCCGACGGCCTGTCGGTCGAGGCCTCGCTCGACATCGCGCAGCACTACGAGCTGGTGGTGATCCACACCAGCACGCCGTCCTTCCCCACCGACGCGCTGTTCGCCGAAGACCTGAAAAAACGCAAGCCGTCGCTGCTGATCGGCATGGTCGGCGCGAAGGTCGCGGTCGATCCGCACAATTCGCTGACCGCGAGCGAGGCGATCGATTTCGTGTGCCGTGAGGAGTTCGACTTCACCTGCCAGGAAGTCGCACAAGGCAAGCCGTTCGCGCAAATCAAAGGTCTCAGCTACCGCAACCGCGACGGCTCGATCGAGCACAACGAAGCGCGCCCGATTCTCGAGAACATGGACGAACTGCCGTTCGTCGCTCCCGTGTACAAGCGCGATCTGAAGATCGACAACTACTTCATCGGCTATCTGAAGCATCCGTACGTGTCGATCTACACGGGCCGCGGCTGCCGTTCCAAGTGCACCTTCTGCCTGTGGCCGCAAACCGTGGGTGGCCATCGCTACCGCACGCGTTCGGTGGAGAACGTGCTGGCGGAAGTGAAGTGGATTCGCGACAACATGCCTGAAGTCAAGGAGATCATGTTCGACGACGACACCTTCACCGACTTCAAGCCGCGCGTCGAGGAAATCGCCCGCGGTCTGGGCAAGCTCGGCGTGACGTGGTCGTGCAACGCCAAGGCGAACGTGCCGTACGCGACGCTCAAGATCATGAAGGAAAACGGCCTGCGCCTGCTGCTGGTCGGCTACGAATCCGGCGACGACCAGATCCTGCTGAACATCAAGAAGGGTCTGCGCACCGACATCGCGCGCCGCTTCAGCAACGATTGCCGCACGCTCGGCATCAAGATTCACGGCACTTTCATTCTCGGTTTGCCGGGCGAAACGCAGGACACGATCCAGAAGACGATCGAGTACGCCAAGGAGATCAATCCGCACACGATCCAGGTGTCGCTCGCCGCGCCTTATCCGGGCACGACGCTCTACAACCAGGCGGTCGAAAACGGCTGGCTCGAAGAGAACAAGGTGATCAATCTCGTGAGCAAGGAAGGCGTGCAGTTGGCCGCGATCGGCTATCCGCATCTGTCGCGCGACGAGATCTACCATCAGCTCGAAAACTTCTACAAGCGTTTCTATTTCCGCCCGTCGAAAATCTGGGAAATCCTGCGTGAGATGTTGACGAGCTGGGACATGATGAAACGGCGCTTGCGTGAAGGCGTCGAATTCTTCCGTTTCCTGCGCGCCCACGAGGCGTGAGCGCCGCGCACCTGCTCGCCGTCACGCTGGGCTATGCGTGCGCGGCGGGGGCGATTTTCGGCGTCGGCTACACCGTGCTCGCCGGCGCGTTGATCGGCCGGTTCTTCGCGCGAGCGGTGTCCGAGCCGACCGCCTTTCCGCCGGTCACGATCGTCAAGCCGCTGCACGGCAACGAGTGGGCGTTGCTCGCCAATCTGTCGAGCTTTTGCCGCCAGGATTATCCTGGACCCGTGCAATTCCTGTTCGGCGTGCACGACTCGGCCGACCCCGCGCTGCAAACCGTCGACGACCTGCGCCGTCTCTATCCCGACGCGGACATCACCGTGGTGGCCGACGCGCGCCTGTACGGCCCGAACCGCAAGATCAGCAATATCCTCAACATGCTGCCGCAAGCGCGCCATGACGTGCTCGTGTTCGCCGACAGCGACGTGAGCGTCGGCGTGGACTATCTGCGCAATGTGATCGGCGAGTTGCAGAAGCCGGGCGTGGGGCTCGTCACCTGCGCGTATCGCGGACAGCCCGATCCGGGCTTCTGGCCGCGCCTGTCGGCGAAGGCGACCAACTATCAGTTCCTGCCGGGTGTCGTGACCGGTCTCGCGCTCGGTCTCGCGCGCCCGTGTTTCGGGCAGACCATCGTGATGCGGCGCGATACGCTCGAAAAGATCGGCGGTTTCACACCGTTCGTGCGGCATCTGGCCGAGGACCATGCGATCGGCGAGGCGGTGCGCCTGCTCGGCGAGAAGGTCGTGATTCCGCCGTTCACGATTTCGCATGCGTGCGTCGAATCGAGCGCGGCGCAACTGATCGCGCATGAACTGCGCTGGAGCCGCACCATTCGCCGTATCGACCCGCTCGGCCATCTCGGCTCCGCGCTGGTTCATCCGTTCGCGTTCGCGCTGCTCGCCGTGGTCTTTGCCGCCGGCGCATGGTGGGCGTGGTCGCTCGCACTGGCCGCCATGGGCGCGCGGCTTGCCTTGAAACTGCTGTCCGATCGCGCGTTGAAACAGGCGCATCGCGATCTGTGGCTGCTGCCGTTCTGGGATATCGTATCGTTTGCGATTTTTGTCGCGAGCTTCTGGTCGTCGCGCGTGATCTGGCGAGGCTTCAGCTTCAAGGTGGACGGCGACGGCCTGTTGTCGGCGGCACAGGACGAATGAACGGCAGCACGGAACGGCCATGATGCGCGGGTTTTTTAAAGCAGCGGTTAAAAGCAGGGCGATACGCGTCGGGCGTGCGTACGAGGTGCGCGCGTGATGAAGCATCTCGGCCGCATCGCCGCGTTAGCCGGCTTGCTGGCGTCGCTCTGGCTCGTCTGGCATGACAACCCCGGCGCCGTGCTCGGCGCGCTGCGCGCGGCCGGCGCGGGACTGCTGCTCGCCGCGCTCGCGCACGTGCTGCCGATGCTCGCCAATGCCTGCGACTGGCGTTCGCTGATTCGCGGCGCGAACCGGCCCGGTCTCGTCAATATGCTGCACCTCGTGTGGGTGCGCGAATCGGTGAATAGCATGCTGCCGGTGGCGCGTATTGGCGGCGAAGTGGTCTCGTTTCGCATGCTCAAGCGTTGGGGCGTGCGGCCGTCCACGGCGGTGGGCAGCATCGTCGTCGACATGCAGCTTACGGTGATCAGCCAGTTGCTCTTCACCATGGTCGGCATCGGCTTTCTGTTCGCGCATGCGCATTCCGATACGCTGCGGCTCGCCGGACAACTGGCGTGGGGCGTGGTGGCGCTCACGCCGCTCCTGGTGCTGTTCGCGCTCGTGCAGCACGCGAGTCCGTTCGAGCGCATGACCCGCGCACTCAATCATCTGACGAGCGGCAAGCTCGCCGCATTGGTCGGGCAGTCGGCGCAGATCGATCAGGCCATCAAGCTGATCTGGCGGCGGCGTGGCGTGGTGCTGCGTTATCTGTTCTTCTGGCAACCGCTGCAGTGCTTTCTCACCTCGCTGGAAATCTGGCTGGCGCTGCACTTTCTCGGCGTGCAGGTCACGCTCGTGGAAGCGGTGGTGATCGAATCGCTGATCCAGGCGATCAGCAGTGCCGCGTTCTTCGTGCCGGGCGGTCTCGGCGTGCAGGAGGGCGGCTTCATTCTGATCGGCGGCGCGCTGGGCCTCGATCCTTCCACCTGTCTCGCGCTGGCCGGCGCACGCCGGATTCGCGATCTCGTGATGTTCGTGCCGGGTCTGATTGCGTGGCAGTTCGCGGAGTCGTCGAACCGGGCACCGGAGCGCGCGTTCGAGCGCGCGCCTTAGAGACGAACGGCGCGCGGCCGCCAAGGCGCCACGGTTCGCGACACATGGGCCGCGTTGACGCGAGAAAGCGCGTCCTCACGAACGAGACGCACCGCCGCGCCGCCGCTTGCGCATTCTCCTCAGCTCGCCTGCGCATAAGCCGGAAACGACACCTCGACCGCGAGCCCGCGCTCGCCGATGCCTTTACCCAGATGCAGGCTCGCGCCGAAGTGCTCCGCGATCCGCGCGACGATCGACAGACCCAGCCCGCTGCCGGTGGCCTGATTGCCGGTCGCGCGAAAGAAACGATTCGTCAGACGGTCGAGGTCGCCCGGCTCGACACCGGGGCCGTCGTCGCGCACGGTCACCTGCACGCGGTCCCGCGCGTGCTGCACCGCCACTTCGATGCTGCCGCCGGCGTGCCCGTACTTGATCGCGTTGTCGAGCAGATTGTCGAGCAGGATGCCAATCAGCACGGGCTCCGCGTCGATCTCGGCGCGCAGGTCGCCGAGCAGCGTCACGTGAATGTCTTTCTGCTGCGCGTTGCGCTCGTTGGCGAGCAGCGCGTCTTTGGCCACCGTTGCGGGCTTGAGCGGCGCGGTCGAGATTTTTTCATGCACGTCCAGACGCGCGAGCAGCAGCAATTGCTCCGCGAGCCGCGCGCTGCGATCGACGCCTTGCACCACGCGCTCCATTGCCAGCCGCTGGCGCGCCGTGTCCGTTTCCGCCAGCGCGACTTGCGCCTGCACCTTGATCGCGGCCAGCGGCGTTTTCAGTTCATGCGCGGCGTCGGCGGTAAACGCGCGTTCGCGCTCCAGCGAATGCAGCAGACGCGAGAGCAGCAGATTGATCGCATCGACGAGCGGGCGTACCTCGGTGGGCGCGCGGCCGATGTCGACCGGTTCCAGCCGGTTCACGTCGCGCGCACGAATGGCGCGCGAGAGCAGCCTGAGCGGCGCCAGACTCCAGCCGATGCTGAACCACACCAGCACCGCCAGCACCGGCAGCGCGACCAGCGTAGGGCGCGCGATGCGGCTCGCGACGCCGCTCACCAGGTCGCTGCGCGTATTGGCCGGTTCGAAGACGCGCACCGTGTGGCCGAGCGCGGTGCCGCGCAAGGTGAACGAGTGATACATCTGGCCGCCGAGCGTGATGTCCTGCGTGCCGCTCACCGCCGGCACCGGCAGATCCCAGGCCTTGAGTTCGCGCAATTGCGGACTGCCCGCCAGCACCGCGCCGTTCGGGCCGCGCACCTGGAACAGCGCATCGCGCGGCAGCGCGTCGTCGTCGTCGCTGTCGTTGGCGCCCGGCTCGCCGCCTTTTTCTTCCTCGCGCACGTCGATGCGCGCGTTGGCGAGCGTGGTCAGATTGGGCTGATCGAGCAGGGCGAGAATCTGGGCGAGTTCCGCGAGACGCGCCTCTTCCCATTCGGCGACTTCGCGGGTGGCCTGACGATAGCTCGACACCAGCGCAATGCCCCAGACCAGCGCGATGCTGGTGAGAACCAGCAGCACGAGACGCCGGCGAATGGAGGCGCCCATCATTCTTTCTCCACCACGTAGCCGATATTGCGCACTGTCTTGATCAGCTTGGCGCCGAGTTTCTTGCGCAGATTGGACACGTGCACTTCGATCGCGTTGCTCTCGATTTCTTCCTGCCAGCCATACAGGCTTTCTTCGAGCCGCGAGCGCGACTGGGGAATTCCCTGGTTGGTCAGCAACTGCAGCAGGATCGCCCATTCGCGCGAAGTGAGCGGCACGCGCGTCGTGCCTACTTCGACGGTTTGCGCGATCGGGTTGACCGTCAGGTCCTGATAGCGGATCTGCTCGACGCTGCGGCCCTGCGCGCGGCGCAACAGGGCCCGGCAGCGGGCGATCAGTTCGGTCAGATCGAAGGGCTTGCCGAGATAGTCGTCGGCGCCCGCTTCGAGGCCGCCGACACGGTCGACCACCGTGCCGCGCGCGGTCAGCACCAGCACCGGCACGTCCTTGCCCGAATCGCGCAGCCGTTTCAGCAGCTCCATCCCCGATACGCGGGGCAGGCCGAGATCGAGCAGCACCAGCGCGTAGGCGGTGGTGTCGAGCGCGAGACCCGCTTTGTGGCCGTCGCGCGCCCAGTCGACCGTGAAGCCCGCCTGACGCAGTCCGGCTTCGATGCCGCAGCCGATCAGATCGTCGTCTTCTACGAGGAGTACACGCATGAGTCCGTTATTTCCGTTCGATGTTTCATTGCACGGCAGCCGCGCTATTCAGGCAAGCGCGCAACTGTAATCCGAAGTTTAACCACGCTATTCATCACCCGCTTTATACGCTTTCTTCCTTAAGGTTTCCTTCAGCTTGGATCGCTACTATCGCCCCTCAACAGGTCACGAGACCCAGTCATGAAGCCAGCCACCGTCGACATGCTGCGCGCCCACCTGATGGTGGCCTCGCTCACCGCCATGGGCGCCGAGGTGCTCGCGTGCCTCGTGCTGCTGGTCCTGCCGGTTTCGCAGAGCGCCTTCAGCTCCATGCCGTTCCGGCTGCTCGCCGTTGCCGTGATTCTCGGCGGTGTGATCGTGACGCGCCAGTTCGCGCATGCCGCCTTCGAACTCGCGCTGCAGGGCCAATTTGCCACGGGAGCGAGCCGGCAATCGCGACCGGTCGCGATCGCCGTGGATTGTCCGCGGCGCTGGCTCGTGATTCTTCATCTGCGCCTGACCGGCAGGGCGTTCGTGCTGGCCGGGCACTGACGGAACCGGGCGATGGCGGCGCACGCAGTGACGGCATGTCAATGGGTCCTGCTGGCCGTCTGCTCGAGCGCGTCGCTGTACGCGCTGCTGGCGGCCGTCGCGATGCCGTTTTTTGGCGCGCGCCGCGGCACGGCAAGTCGCGCCGCTTATTTCACCTCGCACGTTTCGCAACCGCAGCAGCAGCCCCAACCGCATCGCTTCGCGCGGGTCGGCGTCAGCGTACTCAAGCCGCTGTGCGGCGCGGAGCCGCGTCTGTACGAGAATCTGCGGACCTTTTGCGAGCAGCGTCATGAGCATTTTCAACTCGTGCTCGGCGTGTCGTCACCGGACGATCCCGCGATTGCCGTGGTGCGCCGTCTGCAGGCCGCCTATCCCTTGCACGATATCGAACTCGCGATCGACACGCGCGTGCACGGCAGCAATCTCAAGGTCAGCAATCTGATCAACATGGCGGCGCGGGCCCGCCATGACGTGATCGTGATTGCGGATAGCGACATCGCCGTCGAAGCCGATTATCTCGACAGCGTGGCCGCGCCGCTCGCGGATCCGCGCGTGGGCGTGGTCACGTGTCTCTACGTGGCGCGCGGCATCGGCGGCTTCTGGCCGCGCGTGGGCGCGCTTTTTATCAACGAGTGGTTCGCGCCGTCGGTGCGGGTCGCGCACGCGGCCGGCTCGCGCCGCTTCGGCTTTGGTGCGACGCTTGCGTTGCGGCGCGCGACGCTCGAACGCATCGGCGGTTTCGAGGCGCTGAAAAACTGTCTCGCGGACGACTACTGGCTGGCCGAACACGTGCGCGCCCTCGGCCTGCAAACCGTGCTCTCGCGCGTGATGGTGGCCACCGACGTGATCGAGCCGACGTTTGCAGCTTTGTGGCAACGCGAGACCCGCTGGCTGCGTACGATCCGCTCGGTGAATGCGCCGGGTTTCGCGTTTCTCTTCATTACCTTTCCCACGCCCTGGCTCGTGGCCGGCGCGTGGCTCGGCGCCGGTCTCGCGGCCACTTCGTCGGATGCGGTGCACGCGTGGGCCGCGTTCACGAGTGCGACCGGAGCCGCCGCGGGTCTCGCCGCGCGTCTGTTGATGCATCTGCGCTCGGCGCGTCGTGAGCGCACCTTCTGGCGCGATCTGCCGCTGGTGCCGTTGCGTGATACGTTGCTGGCCTTGCAGTGGTGCGCCGCCGTGTTCGGCTCGCATGTGACGTGGCGCGGCGCGCGCGTGCCCGTCCAGGTTTCGCGGGCTTCGACATCGAAGGCCGCGCGCGACGGTGCGTTGAACGTGATGGATGTGATGGAGGCGTCGGATGGCGGCTAAGCCACGCGCATTGATCGTGACTGCCGACGATTTCGGTCTGCACGCGCGAGTCAATCTGGCAGTTGAGCGAGCGCATCGCGACGGCGTGCTGACTGCCGCGAGCCTGATGATCGGCGCACCCGCCGCGCGCGACGCGGTGGCGCGCGCCCGCGCGTTGCCGAGCTTGCGTGTCGGCCTGCATCTGGTGCTGGCCGACGGCGACGCGGTCTTGCCGCGCGCGGGCATTGCGGCCTTGCTCGACGAGCATGGCCGCTTCGGCGACAACATGGTGCGCGACGGCGTGCGGTTTTTCTTCTTGCCGCATGTGCGCAAGCAGCTTGCGCGGGAAATTCGCGCGCAGTTCGATGCCTTTGCGCAGACCGGTTTGACGCTCGATCATGTCAACACGCACAAGCATTTTCATTTGCATCCCACGGTGCTCGGGCTGATTCTGGAGATTGGCCGCGAGTATGGAATGAAGGCGATGCGCTTGCCATTCGAAGCGAATGCGCCGCTGTGGTTGCGGCCGTGGATCGCGCAGGTCAAGGCGCGCCTGGATCGCGCCGGCATCGCGCATAACGATTACGTGGTGGGGATCGCGCATAGCGGGCGGATGGACGAGGCGGCGTGGCTGGCGGCGCTCGCCGATCTGCCCCATGGAGTGGGCGAGATTTACTGCCATCCCGCGGTGGCGGGGGAGCGGGCGTTGAGCGACGGGATGAAAACGTACCGGCACGAAGATGAATTGCACGCGTTGTTGTCGCCGAAGGTTGCGATGGCGATTCGTGCGGCGGGGCTCCGGGTTGGCGGGTTTGGGGATGTGCTGAAGCTGTAGTTCTCCCGCCGCATGAACAGTGAACAGTGAACTGAGTCCGGAGCGCACCCGCGGCGAGCCGCAAGCGCACAGACCGGACAGGCCACGCGGGCCGTGAATCTCAACTAAATCGCTTCCTTCTTCATCAACAACTTCAACAGTACCGGCAGCAACAGCAACACCAGCGGCAACTGCACAATCAGGCCGGAAATAATCGCAATCGCCAGCGGCTGCTGCATCGCCGAACCTTGCCCCAGTGCAAAAGCCAGCGGCAACAGCGCCAGAATCGCGGCAATCGTCGTCATCGCGATCGGGCGCAGACGATTGCGCCCGGCGCTCAGGATCGCTTCCTCGAACGGCATCTCCTCGTCCCGCACGAGCCCCTGCAATTCCGACACATAAAAAATCGCCACCTCGGTCACGATGCCGATGATCATCGTCATCCCCATCATGGCGGAAATGTTCAGCTCGATGCCGGTGATCCATAAGCCGATGAACACCGCGCCCGCCGCGAGCAACGGCATCGCCATGACGGCCAGCGCGACGCGAAAGCGCTCGTAGAGAAACAGCAGCAAGCCGAACACCAGCGCAATCGCCGCGCCGAACACGCTCAGCAGCCCCTTGAACGCAATCTGCTGCTGCTGATACAGGCCGCCCAATTCGTAGTACACGCCACTGGGCAACAGGCTCTTGTCGCTGAGCGTCTTCTGCACGTCAGCGATCGTCGAGCCCAGATCGCGGCCGTCGATGCGCGCGGTCACCGCCACCATCCGTTTGAGATTGTCGCGGCTGATCTCCGGCTGGCCGGTCACCGTCACCTGATCTGCGACGCGATCGAGCGCGAACAGATGGCCGTCGGGCGCGCGAATCTGCAACTGTCCCAGTTGCGTATCCGTGAGCTTCATCGCGCCAGCTACACGCACGCGCACGCCGACCGTTTTCGGCCCGCTCTGGAATTGCGTGGCCACATTGCCTTCCACCATATCGGATACGGCCTGCGCGATCGCCTGCGGGTCCATGCCTTCGGCCGCCGCCGCTTCCGGGCGGATGTGCAATTCGAGGGCGTCGCCGGCCGGATTGATGCCGTCGTTCACATCCACCACGCCCTGAATCTTGCCGATTTGCGCCGCCACCTTGCGCGCGGTCGTCGCGAGCGTGTTCGGGTCGTCGGAATAGATCTTGATCTGGACTGGTTGCGGCACCGCCGTGAGATCGCCGATCAGATCCTCCATCAACTGCGCGAGTTCGATGCTCACGCCGGGCACCTGAGTCTCGACCTTCGAGCGAATTTCTTCCATCACGGTGTCGATCGGCTCGCGCTTGCCTGACTTCAGCCGCACGAAGAAGTCGCCCTTGTTGGGCTCGTTCAGGTCGCCGCCGAGACCGGCGCCGGTGCGCCGCGAATAGGTCGCGACATTCGGATTCGCGCGGACGATGCCTTCGATCTGCTTCATCAACCGATCGGTCTCGGTCACCGACGTGCCCGGTTCGGTGTGGTAATCGAGCACGAATCCGCCTTCGTCCATGCTCGGCATGAAACCGCTGCCCACGCGCGTGAACGCGAACGCGGCCACCACGATCAGCGGCAGCAGGCCCACAAGCACGAGCACAGGCCGCGCGGCGACGCGCTCGACCAGAAACGCGTAGCGCCGGTTCATCCACGCGGCGAAGCGGGTTTCCTGATGTTCCTCGGCGTCTTTCGGTTTCAGCCAGCGGTCGCACAGAATCGGCACCGCGAGCCACGTGACGAGAAACGAAATGAACAGCGCGCTCGCCATGGTGACGGAGAGCGCCTTGAAGAACGCGCCCGTTACACCGGATAGAAATGCCAACGGCACGAAAATGATCAGCGTCGCCGCCGACGACCCCGCCAGCGGCCGCGTGAATTCGAGCGCCGCCGCCATCACGCGGCCATGAAAAGCGCGCGCGCCGCCTTCGCGCATGCGCCGCACGATGTGTTCGATCATCACGATCGCGTCGTCGATCACGAGACCGACGGCGGCGGCCATGCCGCCGAGCGTCATGATGTTAAAGCCCATGCCGAACACGTCGAGCAGCAGAATCGTCGCGGCCATCACCACGGGCACCAGCGCAACGGCGATCGCGGTGATCTTCCAGTTGCGCAGAAAGGCGAACAGCGTCAGCGCCGCCAGCACCACGCCGATCATGATCGCGTCGCGTACGCTGGTGGCCGAGGCGATCACCAGTTCGCTCTGGTCGTACCAGTTCGAAAGATGCACGCCGGCCGGCATCTGGTGCTGGAAGTCCGCGAGCTTCGCGCGGATCGCTTTGGTCATCGCCACGCTGTTCGCGCCCGGCTGCTGATACACGTTGATGAGCACGGCGTCCTGGCCGTCGGCGGTGACGCGCATCCATTGCGGCACCACGCCCTGGCGTACGGTCGCGATGTCGCCGAGGCGAATTTGTGCCGCGCCGCTGGCCGACACCACGACGTTGCGCAGTTCGTCGAGCCGAGTAATGGTGGTGTTGGCGATCACGAGGTAGAGCTTGTAGTGATCCTCGATGCGGCCGTTCGCCATCAGCACATTGCTCGCGCCGATCGCTTTCGACACGTCGGCGAGCGAGAGCTTGTACGCGGCCAGCCGCGCGGGATCGATCGCGACTTCGAACTCGTCCTGCGCGCCGCCCGTCACGTCCACACGCGCCACGCCTTCCACCGAAGACAGCAACGGCCGCATCTGGAACTGCGCGAGATCGTGCAGCGCGGAGAGCGATTGCTGCTGCGAAGTCAGGCTGTACGCCAGCACCGGAAACACGGTCGGGTCCATACGCCGCACTTGCATCGAGGTGCCTTGCGGCAGCGTCGCGAGAATCTCGCTGATGGCCGACTGCGCCTGCAAGGTGGCTTGCGCCATGTCGGTGCCCCAGTCGAAGTTGATCGAGATTTCCGCCGCGCCGCGGCTCGTCGTCGATTCGACGTCGCGCACGTTCGGCACGCGCCGCAGCGCTTCTTCGACCGGCATCGTGACAAGCGTGGCCATCTGTTCGGCGGGGCGGTCGCCCGCGTCGAGCGAAACGACCGCGCGCGGAAACGCGACGTTCGGGAACAGCGAGATCGGCAGGCGGAACGCGGTCAGTGCGCCCGCTATCGCCAGCAGCGCGATCACGAACAGCAGCGAGCGGCGGTGCTTCTGCATCCATTGACCGAAATTCATCGCGGCGCGCCTCCGCTGGTGCGCACCGCCATGCCGTCCTTCAACTCATAGTTGCCGCTGACCACGAGGCCTTGCGCCGCATCGAGCGCGCCATCCACGCCGTAGCGCTCGCCGTTCTCGACCTGCATGGTCACCGCCACGCGGCGCGCCTTGTTCTGCGGCGCGATCTGGAACACGTAGGCGCCTTTGTC
Source organism: Paraburkholderia dipogonis (assembly GCF_042680985.1). NCBI lineage: Bacteria > Pseudomonadati > Pseudomonadota > Betaproteobacteria > Burkholderiales > Burkholderiaceae > Paraburkholderia > Paraburkholderia dipogonis. The sequence goes on from NZ_JBHUFR010000016.1 coordinate 676,242, forward strand.
GTCTTTCAGCACGGCGGCGCGCGGCACGATCCAGTGCGTGCCGTTGCGGGTCGCGATGTCGGCGCTCACGCGCGTGCCGGGAATGAAGGCCGTCTGACCAAGCGGCACGTTCGCACCGACGTCCACAAGTTGGCTCTGCTGATCGACCGAGGCGCCCACCAATGCCACGTGGCCGTTCGCCGAAGTCTTTGCGAGCGACGTGGACAGGCCGTGCAACGTGACGATGTCGCCGGCGTGGATCGCGGCGGCATCAGCGGGCTCGACGCCGAGCATCACGTTGGCGCGCGCGTCCTTGCCGCTGCCGCCGGCGAGTTGCAGGATCGCCGTGCCGGGTTGGACTTGGTCGCCCTGAGCGGCCGAAACTTGCAGCACGACGCCGTCGTTCGGCGCGGTGATGAGCTTGTTGCCGTTCGCCACGCCGGTCTGGTTCTGTGCGGCGAGCGCCTGCTGCGCGTCGTCGGCGGCCTTGCGGGCGGCGGCGAGTTGCGATTGGGTGGCGAGCCCCTTGTCATACAGCGATTGCGTGCGCGCCAGCTCGCCTTGGGCGAGCGTCACGGCGCTTTTCGCCTGGGTGGCCGCGAGCACGGCAGCGGGGTCGGCCTGCACGGTGAAAAGCGGCGCGCCACGCGTCACGGTTTGCCCCGGCTGCACGCGCATCTGCACGATACGCGCGGTGTACGGCAGATTGACGGTGGTGAGGTTCGACGCGGACGCGGCGACGATGCCATAGGCCCGCACCGGCTGCGCGATCTCGGCGCGCTGTACGCGCACGGTTTGCACGGCGACCACGGGTTGATCGGCGGCGTCGGCGGCGGGCGTTGCGGCGCTGGCCGTATGAGCACCGGCGCATAGCAGCGCGGCGCAGGCGATAGCAATCGCACCAGCGCCAAGGCGCGGCCGCAGCGCTGAAATCAGGCTATTTGGCATGAGTGTCGGTGAAGGTGAGAGCGGTGGAGTAAGCGTCGGGAATCGCGCTGCCGAGCAGCGCCTGCAAGCCCACGCGTTGTTCGGCGAGCGACTCGCGCAAGGTCGCGGCGTCGATCTGTTTGGTGAGCGCGCCGCTCTGCGCGTCGGTGTAAGCGCCGAGCGCGAGGTTGTGTTCCGCGTAGGCCGCAGCGGCGTGCTGGGCGGCAACGTCCGCCTCGGGTAAGGCGGCTTCGGTCTGCTGCAACTGCCGCGTAAGGATTGCGTTGTCCGTGCGCAGATGCGCGACGTCGGCATAGGCGCCGTTCAGGCGCGTTTGATATTCGTCGCGCAAACGCTGGCGGGTCGCCTGCTCGATCGCGACGTTGCCCTGGTTGCGGTTGAAGATCGGCAGGCTGAGGTTGATCTGGAAACCGCTCGTATAAATGTTCGACGTATCGCGTGCCCGCACGAAGCCCACCGACAGACTCGGGAACTGGCTGAGAATCGCGGCGCGATATTTCTGCTCCTGCGCCTCGTAGCCCGCTTGCAGCGCGATCAGATCCGGGCGGCGTCGAGGCAGGCCGGCGAGTGCGGCATCGAGGGTCGTGTCGGAGAGCGGTGCGACGTTTTCGCCTGCGGTGAGTTGCAGTTGCACCTCGGGCGAGACGCCGAGCAGCGCGTTCAGATCGTGGTGCGTTTGCTCGGCTGCGCGTTCGGCATCGGTGTACTGCTTGCGGGCGTCGCTATAGGCGGTGAGGGCGGCGGCGAGCGTATCGTCGGTGAGATTGCCGTCGCGGCGCGCTTCGGCCATGCGTTCGTAGCGCGTGCGCGCCAGATCGCGCTGGCGCTGCAAAAGCGGCAGCGTGTCCTGCTGAAAGCGCGTCTTGATGAACAATTGCCGCGCTTGCGCGACGATCTGCCATTCCTGCCACAGCAGGCCGAGATCGGTCTTCGCCACGGTGGCGTCGGCGGATTGTTGGTTGGCGCTCCGCAGCACGATCGCCATCACGTCCATGCTCAAGCCGTAGCTGAACGCGCGCGTGGTGCCGATCTGGCCGGGGTAATCGCTTGCTATGCTCAGTTGCGGGTCCGGCAGCAGACCCGCCGAATACGCCTGAGCGCGGGCGATGCCGAGGTCGTCGCGAGCCAGCTTGAGGTCGGGATTGTTGGCGACCGCGAGCATCGCGACCTCGTCGATATCGAGCCCGTCGGACGGGTCGAAGCGATGCGCGGCTAGTTCCGGCAGCGGCATGGTCGACGAATCGATGCGGATGCGTTCGAGCGAACGGGCGGAGGTGGACGTATCCTCCGGCGCGAGCGGCTCGCGGTGGTACCACGTGCAGCCGCCCATCAGCAGCGCGCAAAGCGGCACGAGAGCGCGCAGCTGTGCGTGAGGTCGCGGCGCGGGTTTGATCGCTGGCCTTGCGGCTGAAGCAAACATGGACGCGACCGCTGATATAACCGCTCGCGCGGCCTTGATAACGGGCAAAATCCGGCTCCTGAATGAAGAGTTAGGCATCCGCAAAGGGATGCCGAAATACAGGAGGCGATTCTGCTGATGGACTGCTTAAGACATGCTTAACGCCAATTTAAGCGTCCCCTCAGCGTCCCTTCAGCAAAACCTAAGCAAGCCATAAGGAAGCGTTAAGCTACCGGGCGGGACAATGCCGGAGCCAACAAGGGAGAGGAGAGACCATGCGTCTGCTACTGGTCGAAGACGACGACATGATTGCGGAAACGGTATTGGGCGCGATGCGCCGCTCCGGCTACGCGATCGACTGGGCCGAAGACGGCCGCGCGGCGGAGCTGTCGCTGGGCAACGGCGTGTACGACCTCGTGCTGCTCGATCTTGGCTTGCCGAAGAAGGACGGCATCGACGTCCTCAACGCCTATCGCAAGAACGGCGGCGCCGCGCCGGTCATCATCCTGACGGCTCGCGACGCCGTCGACGAACGCATTCGCGGCCTCGACGCCGGCGCCGACGACTATCTGATCAAGCCGTTCGACCTCGACGAACTGGCCGCGCGCGTGCGTGCGCTGCTCAGACGCCGCACCGGCCAGAAGCAGCCGGTCTACGCGCACGGCGAGCTCACGCTCGACCCCGCCGCGCACGAGGTCACCAAGTCCGGCGAAGCGCTGCCGCTCGTGCCGCGCGAATTCGCGCTGCTGCAGGCGCTGATCGAAGAGCCCACGCGCGTGTTCACCAAGGCCGAGCTCGAAGAGAAGCTGTACGGCTGGGGCGAGGAAGTGGGCAGCAATACCATCGAAGTGCACGTGCACAGTTTGCGGCGCAAGATCGGCGGGGACCAGGTGGTGACCGTGCGCGGCGTGGGTTACCGTCTGAAGAGGTGCTGATGACGTCGATTCGCCGCTGGCTGCTGGGCTGGCTGATCTTCGGTCTGGCGGCTGCCTCGGGCGTGGCCGGCTACGGCATCTTCCACACCGCGCGTGAGGAAGCGAGCGAACTGTTCGACTTCGAACTGCGCACGATCGCACTGTCGCTGCCGTCCAATCTCGCCGGCGCGGGCGACGGCGAACATCGCGACCCCGACCTCGGCGGTCTGGCCGACGACCGGGTCGTCATCGAAATCTGGGACGGCGCCGGCAAGCTGATCTATCACTCGCTGCAGGCGCCGGTGTTCGAGCGCCAGCCCGCGGGCTACAACACGGTGGAGCGCGGCGAGTATCACTGGCGCACCTTCGCCGTGCAGCAGGGGGAACGCTATATTCAGGTGGCGCAACCCATTTCCGTACGCGAAGACCTCGCGATGCAACTCGCGCTGCACACGCTCTGGCCGCTCGGCGTGCTGGTGCCGGTGACAATCGTGCTGGTCCTGCTGGTGGTGGCGCGCGGGCTGGCGCCGATCGGCGGGCTCTCCCGCGCGCTGTCCACCCGTACGATGGATTCGCTGGAACCGTTGCGCCTGGACGGCAGTGTGCCGGTCGAGATCAAGCCGCTGGTCGAAGCGCTCAACGATCTGCTGCAGCGCTTGCACACGGCGTCGCAGGCGCAACGCACGTTCATCGCCGATGCCGCGCACGAATTGCGCTCGCCGCTCGCCGCATTGAAGCTGCAATTGCAGGCCGCTTCGCGCGACGGTTCGTTAAAGGGCGAAGGGCAAACGCTCGAACGCGTCGAAGGGCGCGTCAACCGCATCATTCATCTGGTGCAGCAACTGCTGACGCTGGCGCGCGAAGACGCGCATCCGGTCACGTCGATGGTGCCGGTCAGCCTGCGCCGGATCGGCGAGCAGGCGGTGGGCGATTTTTCGCTGCTGGCGGAAACGAAAGAGATCGACATCGGCCTGGAGTGCGAGGGCGCGCGCACGGAGGGCGATGCTTATACCGTGCTGGCCGAACCGCATGGCATGAGCGTGCTGCTGGGCAATCTGATTAACAACGCGATCCGGCATACGCCGCGCGGCGGCCGTGTCGATGTGATCCTCAGGCGTGACGGTACGCGCGTCGGCTTCGAAGTCGCCGATACCGGCTCGGGCATTCCGCAGGCCGAACTCGAACGGGTCTTCGACCGTTTCTATCGCGGCGAAGAGGCGCAAGGCGAGGGCAGCGGTCTCGGGCTCGCGATCGTATCGCGCATTGCCGAGCGGCATCAGCTGGATCTGTCGCTGCGCAACAACGAAGGACAGCCCGGCTTGCGGGTGTCCGTGTCCGGTCTGAAGGCGCACGACGCCGGCGCGCCGGTGGCCCTCAAAACCTGACGGTGTTCAATTCGCGCCGCCACGTTCAAGCGCTGCGTTCGTTGCTGGACGAAAGCGCTGCACGTGCATCGTTCGGCTCATCACCGGACGGCACGCCCAGCGTTGCGTCGAGTTCAGACGCGCTCGATACCTTGCGCAACTCGTCGGCGATGATCGACACGAGCGCATCCGCCGCGGCGCTCAACGGGCGTCGCGGATGGCTCACACACACGATATGCCGCACGATGCGCGGCGCGAGAATCGGATAGGCGCGCAGGCTGCCCCGGCGCACCGCGCGCTGCACGGCGATACGCGGCAGAATGGTCGCGAAACGGGTGGTTTCCACCAGCTTTACGATCGTGCTCAACACGTCGATCTCGAAGCGCGGCGCGAGCAGCACGTCTTCATGCTGGGCCGCCGTATCGAGCACACCACGCAAGCCGTGACGCTTGGTCGGCAGCACCAGTTCCAGTTCCGGCAGTTGCGCGAGGTCAACGGCGTGCGGCAACTCGGGGCCGTACTCCGCGCCCGTCACTAGCACCATTTCCTCGTCGAGCAAGGGCTGCGCGTCGAGTGAGAGACGCGCGCGCGGTTTGTTGATCAGCGCCGCGTCGAGCTGGCCGCCCGCCACCCAGTCGATGAAGGTCGCGCTATAGCCGTCCGCCACGGTCACTTCGACATGGGGATAACGCGCGTGAAAACGCGACAGCGCATCGGCCAGCACGCTTTCCGTCACCGATGCGATCAGTCCGATCGACACATGGCCGGTCACCACCTCGTCGCGCTGCACGAGTTGCTGACGGGCGTGCGCAAGATCGCGCATGATCGGCAGAAAGAGCCGGTACATCAGCCGGCCCGCGGCTGTCGGCGCCATGCCGTGCGCGTTGCGCTCGAAGAGCTGCTGGTGCAGTTCGTCCTCGAGTTTGGCGATCTGCATGCTGAGCGCGGGCTGCACGATGTTCAGGCGTTTCGCCGCCCGCGTGACCGAACCGTCCTCGAAGAGCGCGATGAAATACTGGATTTGCCTGAGGTCCATGTTGGTATGAATAAAACATCAGCAAACGTAATGAGAGTGGCGCGCCGTATCAGGTAAAGCCAGGAACCGCGTTCCACGAATGCTCTGCAGCCTGCCTCCGGTTCCGCAGAGTGCGCCGCAAGCCGCGCGGTGTCTATTGATATCCTGCCTACAATTGGCTGTCATTGGTGCTAACACGCATATCATCAGGAATGATTCGACGCATCAATAATCAGTATTAGAAGTTATACGCCGATCTCGTTACGCTTCCATCATCAACTGGCTGTCCGCTTCGGACATGAAGCCGGGGCACGGATGGAGACGTAGATGAATACTCGCGATGCCGTATCGCACGGTAACTTCCAACTGACGTGGGGCCGCCCGTCCGGCGCGCTCACGCTGCGTGACTGGCTGGCGCATCTGGCCCGCACGGACCGCGTGGCCACCATCGACCAACCGGCGGCGCTCGAACACGAACTTGCCGCGATTGCCAGGCGCCTCGACGGCACGCAAGCCGCGTTCTTCACCAAACCGGGCGGACACGACGTGCCGGTGGTCAGCGGTTTCATGTCGCGCCGCGCCTGGATCGCCGAAGCGATGGGCGTGGCCGAGGCCGATCTGCTGACGCGTTTTCGCGACGCGGCCGATCAGCCGATTCCCTCGCAGGAAATTTCACGCGCCGAAGCCGCCTGCCAGCAGGTCGTGCATACCGGCGGCATCGATCTTCACAAGCTGCTGCCGATTCCCACTCACAGTGAACACGACAACGGGCCGTACATCACCGCGGGTCTCGTGATCGCGCGCAATCCGCGTACCGGCGTGCAGAACGTGTCGATCAACCGCATTCAGGTGCATGGGCCCGACCGCATGGCGATCCTGCTGCTGCCGCGCCACTTGTATGCGTTTCAGAAAGCTGCGGAAGAGGCGGGCGATGCGCTCGACGTCGCTATCGCGATCGGCGTCGATCCGCTGACGATGCTCGCCTCGCAAGCCATTTCCCCAATCGATTCGGACGAACTGGAAATCGCCGGCGCGCTGCATGGTGCGCCGCTGCCGGTGGTCAAATGCGTGAGCAACGGCGTGCATGTACCCGCCTTCGCCGAGATCGTGATCGAAGGGCGCATTCTGCCCAACGTGCGCGAACTGGAAGGCCCGTTCGGCGAATTCCCCAAGTACTACAGCGCGCAGGAAGCGCGTGAAGTGATCGAAGTCACCGTGGTGACGCATCGCGAGAAGCCGATCTTTCATACGATCGTGCCAGCGGAAATGGAGCATCTGCTGCTTGGCGCGATTCCGCGCGAGGCGACTCTGCTCGCGCATCTGCAACGTAGTCATCCTAACGTAAAGGACGTGCATCTCTCCGTGGGCGGCGTGTGCCGCTATCACTTGTGGGTGCAGTTCGAGAAGAAGCGCGAAGGCGAAGCGAAGAACGTGATTCTGTGCGCGTTCGGCGCGCACTACGACATCAAGCAGGTAGTCGTGGTCGACACCGATGTGGACGTGCACGATCCCGCCGAAATCGAATGGGCTATCGCCACGCGCTTCCAGGCCGATCGCGATCTGGTCGTGATCGAAGGCGCGCAAGGTTCGCCGCTCGATCCGTCCACCACCGTCGGTCAGCCGGAAGACGCGCCGCCGCATTTGCAGGGCGTGAGCGCGAAGATGGGACTCGACGCCACCCGGCCGGTGGTGTATGCGTCGCACGTGTTCACGCGGGTGCGCATTCCGGGCCAGGACACGGTCAATCTCGACGAACTCGTCGCCGCCGACAACACCGCGTTCGACAGCTATCTGGGTGGCGCGCATGGCTGAGCACGCGCACAAGCCTCAGCGCATCGTCGTCGGCATTTCCGGCGCGAGCGGCGCGGTGATCGGCGTGCGTCTGCTGGCGGCCTTGCGCCGCCTCGGCACGCACGAGACACATCTGATCGTATCGGCCTCCGGCGTGCTCACGGCGGCGCAGGAACTCGGCATGACGCGCAGCGATCTGGAGCGTCTTGCGGATGTTGTCTACAACGTGCGCGACATCGGCGCGGCGGTGGCGAGCGGTTCGTTCATCACGGCGGGCATGGTGATCGCGCCGTGCTCGATGAAGACGCTCGCCGGCGTGGCCAACGGTTTCGCCGACAACCTGCTTGCCCGCGCCGCCGATGTCATGCTCAAGGAGCGCCGCCGCATCGTGCTGGTCGCGCGCGAAACGCCGCTCAATCTCGCGCATCTGCGCAACATGACCTCCGTAACGGAGATGGGCGGGATCGTGATGCCGCCGGTGCCTGCCTTCTACGCGCATCCCAAGACGATCGAGGACGTGGTCGATCACACGGTAGGGCGCATTCTCGATCTGTTCGCGATCGAGCATCGCGAGATCGCGCAGCGCTGGAGCGGGCTCGCTGACGAATTCACGCAGCGCCGCTCGGGAGCGGACGAATGAATCAGCGCGACTTGCTTCACCCAGGCGACGCGGCGACGCATGAACGCCCCGCTGAGGCAGCGTTGGAAAATCGCCCGCAACGGCATCTCGGCCGTCCGATGGAGCGTCTGGAGGATCCCGCGATTCTCACCGGCCGCGGCCGTTACGGCGACGACATCGGCGTTCGTCCGGGCACGCTGCACGCCGCCATACTGCGCTCGCCGCACGCGCATGCGGAACTGGTGTCGATCGACACCGATGCCGCGTCGAAACTGCCCGGTGTCCGCGCGATCCTGACACGCGACGACCTGCGCGCATGGTCCAGGCCGTTCGTGGTCGGCGTGAAATCGCCGATGGAACAGTGGGCGCTCGCGATGGACCGCGTGCGCTATGTCGGCGAACCGGTGGCGGTGGTGCTGGCGCAATCGCGCGCGATAGCCGAAGACGGTCTCGATCTGCTCAAGGTCGAGTACGCGACGCTCGATCCGGTCACATCGATCGAGCAGGCGGCGAGCGACGAGTCGCCGGTCTTGCACGAAAAAGTGGGCAGCAACGTGATCAGCGACCGGCACTTCCGCTACGGCGAGCCGGAAGCCGCGTTCGAGAAGGCGCCGCATCGCGTGAAACTGGTCGCGCATTATCCTCGCAACACCTGCGCGCCGATCGAATGCGGCGTGGTGATCGCGGAGTATCTGGCAGGCGACGAAGGCTACGACGTCACGTCGAATTTCATGGGACCGTTCTCGCTGCACGCGGTGATGGCGATGGCGCTCAACGTGCCCGCCAACCGTCTGCGTCACAAGGCGCCGCGCGATTCGGGCGGCAGCTTCGGCGTGAAGCAGGCGGTGTTTCCGTACGTCGTGCTGATGTGCCTCGCCTCGCGCAAGGCGGGCGCTCCGGTGAAATGGGTCGAGGACCGGCTCGAACATCTGAGCGCGGCGACCTCCGCGACTGCGCGCCTCTCGACGCTCGAAGCCGCCGTGGAAAGCGACGGCCGCATCACCGCGCTCTCCTACGATCAACTCGAAGATTGCGGCGGCTATCTGCGCGCGCCGGAACCGGCCACGTTCTATCGCATGCATGGCTGCCTGACCGGCGCGTATGCGATCGATAACCTGCTCGTGCGCAACCGCGTCGTGCTGACCAACAAGACGCCGACGGGTCTGGTGCGCGGCTTCGGCGGTCCGCAGGTGTACTTCGCGCTCGAACGGCTGATGCAGCGCATCGCGCTCGAACTGAAACTCGATGTGCTCGACGTGTACCGCCGCAATTTCGTCGCCGCCGATGCGTTCCCCTATCGCGCCGCAGCCGGCGCGCTGCTCGACTCGGGCAACTATCAGGAAGCGCTGCGCCGCGCGCTGGCCGAAGGCGGTTACGACGAACTGCGCGCGCGGCGCGACGCGGCACGCAAGGAAGGGCGGCTGTACGGAATCGGCTTTGCGGCGATCGTCGAACCGTCGGTGTCGAACATGGGCTACATCACGACCGTGATGCCCGCCGAGGCGCGCAAGAAAGCCGGGCCGAAGAGCGGCGCGATCGCCAGCGCGACCGTGAGCGTCGATTTGCTCGGTGGCGTAGTGGTGACGATTGCATCGACGCCCGCGGGCCAGGGACACATGACGGTGTGCGCGCAAGTGGTCGCGGACGTGCTCGGCGTATCGCCGCAAGATGTCGTTGTCAATGTCGAATTCGATACGCACAAGGACGCGTGGTCGGTGGCGGCGGGTAATTATTCCAGCCGCTTTGCCGGCGCGGTGGCGGGCACGGTGCATCTCGCGGTCGTGCGCGTGCGCGACAAGATCGCGCGCATCGTGTCGAAGCAGATGGGCTGCGCGCCCGACGATATCCGCTTCGAAGAAGGCCGCATTTTTGCAAAGGGCGCCGAGGATCGCGCGCAGCCATTTGGCCGCGTCGCCGCCAATGCGCCGCATTGGGCGCCCGCGCTGTTGCCCGAAGGCGAAGAGCCCGGCCTGCGCGAGACCGTGTTCTGGAATCCGCCGAACATGGCCCCGCCGGATGAGAACGATCGTGTCAACACGTCGGCGGCCTACGGATTTGCTTTCGACATGTGCGGCGTCGAAGTGGATCGCGGCACCGGCCGCGTACGGATCGACCGCTACGTCACCGCGCACGACGCCGGCACGCTGCTGAACCCCGCGCTTGCCGACGGGCAGATTCGCGGCGCGTTCGCGCAAGGACTCGGCGCGGCGTTGATGGAGGAGTTTCGTTACGGCCCGGACGGCAGCTTCCAGTCGGGCACGCTTGCGGACTATCTGATGCCGACCACCTGCGAAGTGCCCGATCCGGTGATCGTGCATCTGGAAACGCCGTCGCCGTTCACGCCGCTCGGCGCGAAGGGCCTCGGCGAAGGCAACAACATGAGCACGCCGCCGTGCATCGCGAATGCGGTGGCGGATGCGCTTGGCGTGGACGATATCCGCTTGCCGCTGACGCCTTCGAAGGTGATGGCGCTGATCGGCATCGACGATCCGGAGCCGTCGCGTCCTGAGTTCCGTGAAGCGCCCGCCGCCAAACCGGCGACGCCGGGTAGCGGCAAGGCGCTCACCGCGCAAGGCAGCGTCGACCTGCCGGCGTCGCCGGAAGCGATTTTTGCCGTGCTGCTCGATCCGAATGCGCTCGCCAAGGTGATTCCCGGCTGCCACGCGCTCGAAGCCGAAGGCACGAACCAGTATCGCGCGGACGTGACGGTCGGCGTCGGCATGATCAAGGCGCGCTTCGAAGCGAAGATCGGCCTCTCGGAAATCGACGCGCCGCATCGGTTGCGTTTGGCGGGCGCGGGCATGTCGTCGCTCGGCAGCGCACGCGGCAGCGGACTCGTCGAACTGACGCCGATCGAAACCGGTACGCGTCTTTCCTACGATTACGAAGCCCAGGTGTCGGGCAAGGTCGCGGCAGTCGGCGGACGCATGCTCGAAGGCGCGGCCAAGGTCGTGTTGCGGCAACTGTTCGAATCGCTCGGACGGCAGGCAGCGGGCAAGCCGGTTCACACCGGCGGCTCGTGGCTCTCGCGCCTCCTGGCCCGTTTCAGGAGACAGGCATGAAACCCGCGCCGTTCGATTATCTGCGCGCCATGACGACGCAGCATGCGCTCGACGCGCTCGCGCACAGCGGCGAGGACGCCCGCGTGCTGGCCGGCGGTCAATCGTTGATGGCGGTGCTGAACATGCGGCTCGCGCAGCCGCGCATGCTGATCGATATCTCGCGCACCGACGAGTTGAACTCGGTGCGCGCCGATCACAAGGCCGGCTTGCTGACAGTCGGCGCGGCGGCGACGCAAGGCAGCGTCGAGTGGCGCGAAACGCTGCGCGACGAAGTGCCGTTACTGGCGATGGCGTTCCCGCACATCTCGCACTTCCAGATCCGCAATCGCGGCACGGTGTGCGGCTCGGTGGCGCATGCCGACCCGAGCGCGGAACTGCCGCTGGTGCTGGCCGCGCTCGGCGGCGACGTGCTGCTGCGCTCGAAAAAGAAACACCGCGTGCTGCCGGCCAGCGAGTTTTTTCAAGGCATGTTGATGACCGCGCGCGAGCCGGACGAACTCGTCGAAGCCGTGCGTTTTCCGCTCAAGCGGCCAGGCGAACGCTACGGCTTCACGGAATTCTCCGCGCGCCACGGCGACTTCGCGATGGTCGCCTGCGCGGCCGTCGTGACGAGCGATTCGATCCGCCTCGCGGTGGGCGGCGTCGCGGACCGGCCGGTGGTCGAGCAATGGCCGCGTCTGCGTGACGAGGACCTGCGCGGCGCATTGAACGATTTGAGCTGGAAGCTGGGCGCGCAGGACGACGCGCATATCAGCGCGGCGTACCGCCGGCATCTGGTCCGGCAACTGGGATGGCGCGTGATCGAGGAGGCGAAGTGAGCAACACATCGAACGGCAACGTCGTGCACGTGATGCGGCAGGGCGAACGGCAATGCGTCACGCTGACGCTCAACGGCCGCGAACGCAGCGGTTATTGCGAGCCGCGCGAGCTGCTGTCGGATTTCATCCGTCACGAATTGGGCGCGACCGGCACGCACGTCGGCTGCGAGCACGGCGTGTGCGGGGCGTGCACGGTGCACGTGGACGGCGTGGCGGGACGCTCGTGCCTGATGCTGGCGGTGCAGGCCGATGGCCGCCGCATCGACACCGTGGAGGGACTCTCGCCCGACATGCAACTCGGCGATCTGCAGCAGGCGTTCCAGCGCCATCACGCGTTGCAGTGCGGCTTCTGCACGGCCGGGATACTGATGTCGTGCGCGGACTATCTGCGGCGCGTGCCCGATCCGAGCGAAGCGCAAGTGCGCGACATGCTCTCGGGCCATCTGTGCCGCTGTACGGGCTATACGCCGATCGTCGCCGCGGTGCTCGACGTGGCGGCACGGCGCCGGCAAGGCAACACGGCGAGTGAAACCGTGGAGGCCGCTCATGCTTGACCTCGGCCGAACTTTTTTACAGAGCGTGGAACGCAGCCCTAATGCGCTCGCTCTCGTCGACGGTGAACTGACGCTGACGTACGCGCAGTGGCACCGCCTCATCGTGAAGGTGGCCGAAGGTCTGCGCGGTCTGGGTCTCGCACATGGCGACCGCTTGCTGGTGGTGCTGCAAAACCGCTGGGAAATGGCAACATTGCATTGGGCCTGCCAGTTCGCGGGCGTGGTGATCGTGCCGCTGAACTGGCGCGCGAAGCCCGATGAACTCGACTACTGCGTGACCGACGCCGGCGTGAAAGCCATCGTGTACGAACCGGTGTGTGCCGATGCCGTCGCGCAGAGTCCGGCAGCGCAACGTCTGCCGCGTATCGGTCTCGACGACGTGCAAGGCCGCACCGCAAGCTTCGAAACGCTGATGGCCCAGAGCACGCCGGACGCGCTGAACGCCGGGCACACCTGCGCGAATGCCGACGACTACTCGCTGATTCTCTACACCTCGGGCACCACCGGCAAGGCGAAAGGCGTGCCGCGCCGTCATCGGCATGAACGCGCCGCCGCGCTCGCGCATGTCGCGCAGAATCTGTACGGCCACGGCGAACGCACACTCGGCGTGATGCCGCTTTATCACACCATGGGCGTGCGCTCGCTGCTCTCGATGGCGCTGGTGGACGGCCTGTTCGTCTGCGTGCGCCGCTGGAATGCGCGCTTCGCACTCGATGCGATCGCGCGGCACAAGCTCACCTGCCTCTATCTGGTGCCGACGCTGTATCACGATCTGCTGGCCGATGCGGCTTTCACCGCGACGGATACGTTTACCGTGAAGAAGCTCGGGTTCGCCGGCGCGCCGATGAACGATGGTTTGCTCAAGCGCCTCTCGGCGGCGTTCGAACCGGACCTGTTCGTCAATCACTATGGCTCGTCCGAGGTCTACACCTTCAGTATCGATCAGGATGCCACACGAAAGCCGGGCAGCGCGGGACGCGCGGGTATCAATACGCGCTTGCGCGTGGTCAGGCTCGACGCCCATACGCCCGAAGACCTGGCGAAAGTGGGCGAGGAAGGCCAGATCATCGCCGACCTGCTCGGCGACGAAGCCTTCGAAGGCTACTGGAACCGTCCCGACGCGAACGCCAAATCGTTGCGCGACGGCTGGTACTTCACGGGCGACACCGGTTTCTTCGACGCCGAAGGCGATCTGTACGTGTCGGGCCGCGTCGACGACATGATCATCAGCGGCGGCGAGAACATTTCGCCGGTCGATATCGAGTCGGTGCTGTCGCTGCATCCCGCGGTCGACGAGGTTGCGGTGGCCGGCGTGAAGGACGAGCGCTGGGGCCAGCGCGTGGTCGCCTTCGTCAAACGCCGCACGTACGTCGACGCCGACGCGCTCGACGCGCACTGCCGCACCTCCGACCTCGTGAACTTCAAGCGTCCACGCGAATACGTGTTCGTCGACGACATACCCAAGTCGCCGGTCGGCAAGATTCTGCGCCGCAAGCTGTCCGCCGGCGAGTATCAGCGCGACACCCACGGCGAAGCCATTGCACCTCATACCGAAACCACCAAGGAGTAACTCATGACCGATTTGACCCACCGCGGCCAGAGCCTGCTGCAGGACCTCGACGGCTTTTCCATCGAGATCGACGCGCAACGCGAGCGGGCCGACATCATCCTGCACCGGCCGCCGCTGAACGTGATTTCGATGCACGCGCGCGATCAACTGCGCGCCGCCTTCGAGGCGCTCGACGAAGACCCGCGCGTGCGCGTGATCGTGGTGCGCGGCAAGGGCGAACATTTTTCGAGCGGCGGCGACATCAAGGGCTTTCTCGAAGCATCGCCGGAAACCGTGTCGAAGCTCGCCTGGAACATCGCCGCGCCCGCGCGTTGCTCGAAGCCGGTGATCGCCGCCAATCGCGGCTTCTGTTTTGGCGTGGGCTTCGAACTGTCGCTCGCGTGCGATTTCCGCATTGCCACCGACACCACGTTCTACGCGCTGCCGGAACAGAAGCTCGGGCAGATTCCGGGTTCGGGCGGCTCGGCCCGTTTGCAGCAGATGGTCGGCATCGGCCGCACCAAGGACATCGTGATGCGCTCGCGCCGCATTCCGGGCAAGCAGGCTTATGAATGGGGCATCGCGGTCGAATGCGTGGCCGACTCCGAACTCGAAGCGACGACCGACGCGCTGGTGGATGAATTGCGCGCGTTCTCGCCGCTCGCGCAACGCACCGCGAAGAAGCTGCTCAACGATACCGAGGACGCGCCGCTGTCGATCGCGATCGAACTCGAAGGACACTGCTACAGCCGTTTGCGCACCTCCGATGATTTCCGCGAAGGCGTCGAGGCGTTTCACGGTAAGCGCAAGCCGGTGTTTCGCGGCAGTTGAGGCGAACGCCGGGCAAGAGCGAAGCGACATAACGAATGCAGGCGGCACACACCTTGCCGATCGGAATGCATCTGGCCGGAGCTGAAGGCAAGCACCACGCGCAACGCCGCGCCTCGTGTCTACGAGCAGGGCCGGGTGATGGGCGGCGGGTCGAGCATCAACGTGTAGTGGGCCAATCGCGGCCTTGCAGGATCAGAACGCTGAATTCGGCGACGGCTATTTTCCCGGCACGTTTTCCAATCTCGACGGCTCACCGCGGCTTCGCCATAAGGTTTCTTAACACCACCAAGAGCACGCGCAAGAGAACGTGCCTTAAAACGGGGACGATCGAGAGACGACCCGCAGATAGTCAAGGAGATGACGATGTCGGTAGCAGCGCAAAATGGCGCCGCCTTGCCCGCGGTTGACCAGCGGCAAGTGATGGGTGCGGTAATGGCCTCGTGCCTCGGCTGGGCACTGGATCTGTTCGATCTGTTCGTGTTGCTGTTCGTCGCGCCGGTGGTCGGGCGGCTGTTCTTTCCGTCCGAGCACGCGATGCTCTCGCTCGCGGCGGTGTATGCGTCGTTTGCCGTGACGTTGCTGATGCGCCCGCTGGGTTCGGCATGGTTCGGCTCGTACGCGGACCGGCATGGACGCAAGGGCGCGATGATCATCGCCGTGGTCGGCGTGGGCATCTCGACGGCCGGCTTCGGTTTGCTGCCGACCGTCGCGCAGGTGGGGCTCGTCGCGCCGATCCTGTTCCTCGTGCTGCGGCTCGTGCAGGGCGTGTTCGTGGGCGGGGTGGTGGCGTCGACGCATACCATCGGCACCGAATCGGTCGCGCCAAAATATCGCGGCGCGGTGTCGGGGCTGATCGGCGGCGGAGGCGCGGGGCTCGGCGCGCTGCTCGCCTCGCTCACGTATCTGGCGATGTCGGCGCTATTCCCCGGCGCGGCGTTCGATGTCTGGGGCTGGCGCTGCATGTTCTTCACCGGCATCATCAGCTCGGTGCTCGGCCTGTTCGTCTTCAGCAGTCTCGAAGAGTCGCCGCTGTGGAAAAAGCTCGCCGCCGAAAAAGCCGCCAAGGCCGCCGCGCAGAAGCTCGACACGCCGGTCGAAATCGTGCGCTCGCCGGTGCGCACGCTGTTTTCCCGCGACTATCGCTCGATTCTGTTCGTCAACCTGCTGCTGACCATCGGCGGCGGTAGCGGCTATTACCTGACCTCGGGCTATCTGCCCACCTTCCTCAAGGTGGTCAGCCACGCCCCGAATGGCGCCGCGGCGGCGATCCTGCTGATCTGCAGCGTGGCGGTGGTGATCGCGTCCGTGGCGGCGGGGCATCTGAGCACCTTCATCGGGCGCAAGAGCGCTTTCGTCTGGCTCGGCCTGATTCGCCTGTTCGCGTTGCCCGCGCTGTTCCTGCTGCTGCCCACCGCGCAGAGCATCACCATGATCGGCGTCTACGCGGTGATTCTCAGCGCGCTCGGCAGCGCGGGCTATGCGCCGATCCTGATTTTCCTGAACGAACGCTTCCCGACCGCGATCCGCGCGACCGGCACCGGGCTCTCATGGAACATCGGCTTTGCGATCGGCGGAATGATGCCGACCGCCGTCTCGCTGGTGGCGAAAGACGCGAGCGAGTTGCCGATGACGCTGGCGATCTTCGTCGGGGCGATCAGCGTGATTTTCCTGATCGGCGCGTTTGTGGTGCCGGAAACGCGCGGCCGGCTGGAGCAGGGCGCGGTGCGCGAGCCGGTTTAGTTTGCGGAAGGGTCGGCGGGCACGCCCGTCGTCACGCGCCGGATCTCCTCGCCGATGATCTCGATCAGCGCGTGCGCCGCGGGCCCGATCGGCCGCTTCGGATGGCTCACGCGGATGATGTGCCGCACGATCGGCGGCGACGTGATGGTGCGCGCGCACAGCACGCCTTCGTCGACCTTGCCCTGAACCACCACGCGCGGCAGGATCGTCGCGACGCTGCTCTGTTCGACGAACTGCACGATGGTGTTCAGCAGATCGATCTCGAACTTCGGTTTGATGACCACGTCGGCGGCCAGCAGCGCCGCGTCCAGCGCGCCGCGCAGGCCGTTGCGGCGGGTCGGCAGCACCAGTTCGATGCCGCCGAGTTGCGCGGAATCGACCGCCGGCGGCAGCTCGGGGCCTAGCGCGGCACTGGTCACCAGCACCATTTCCTCGTCGACCAGCGGCACCATGTCGAGCGTGAGGCGCCCGCGCGGCTTGTTGATGATGGCCGCATCCAGCCGGCCCGCTTCGACCGCGTCGATCAGCTGCGCGCTGAATCCGTCGGCGACCGACACTTCGACCTGCGGGAACATCGCGTTGAACCTGGCGAGCGACTCCGGCAGCACGCTTTCCGCCTCCGAGGACACCATGCCGAGCGACACGCGCCCCGTCACGATCGCGTCCTGCCGGCTCAACTGGTCGCGAGCCCGCTCGATATCGCGCATGATCGGCGTGTACAGGCGATACATCTGGCGCGCCGCGTCGGTCGGCGTCATGCCGTGCGGGCCGCGTTCAAAGAGTTTCTGGCGCAATTCGGTTTCGAGCTTCGAAATCTGCATGCTGAGCGCGGGTTGGACGATATTGAGCCGTTTCGCCGCGCGCGTGACGGAGCCGTCTTCGAAAAGCGCGATGAAATACTGGATTTGCTTGAGGTCCATGAAGCCAGCGTGCGGAGGCGGGAAGGGGAAAAGATGGCGGAAAGCGCCGCAAACACCGAGTTTAAACGCACCGCGCCGGGCCGACGGGCGAGCCTGCGTGCGGGCCCGCGCGGCGTCGTCACGAACGTGTTTCTTTACGCTGCTACAATCTCGTCTTTCTCGATCGATTGTGCGCTATGGGTTTCGAACAACTCGCTGAACTGAAGAAGCAATTGGCCGCGGCTCGCCGCGAGGCTGCGCCTGCCGCGAAGTCCGGCGCCAAGCCTGCTTCGAAGGACGCATCCAAGCCGGCCAAGGACGTTCCCAGGCCCGTTGCCAAGGATGCGGCCAAGCCGGGCGCGAGGCCTGCCCGCAAGCCCGCGCCGCCGCGCCGTGCCACGCCCGCAGCCGCAGCCGACGCCAAACCGGCGGTGGAGGCGAAGCCGGTGGACCCGGTGGTGAAGTCGATCGGGCGGCTGCAGAAGCGCTTCCCCATTGCCTTCCCCAAGAATCCGGCGCCCAAGCTGCCGCTCAAGGTCGGTATTTTCGAAGACCTCGTGGTGCATGCCAAGGATCTGTCGCTGAGCGAAGCCGAACTGCGCGACGCGATCAAGACGTGGTGCCGTGGCAGCCGCTACTGGAAATCTCTGGTGGAAGGCGCGGCGCGCGTCGATCTGACGGGCGCCGAGGCCGGTAAGGTCACGGCACAGGAAGCCGCCGGTGCGCAGCGTCTGCAGGCGCATCGCGCGGGCAAGGGTGCGGCGAAGGCGGCAGCCGGTGCGGCGAATGCAAGCGCGGATGCAAACGTGGATGCAGGCGCGAACGCGACCGGCGAGGCCAGCGCGCAAGCGGCGGCTGAGGTAGTCACGC
Source organism: Paraburkholderia dipogonis (assembly GCF_042680985.1). Lineage (NCBI taxonomy): Bacteria > Pseudomonadati > Pseudomonadota > Betaproteobacteria > Burkholderiales > Burkholderiaceae > Paraburkholderia > Paraburkholderia dipogonis. Next base: position 694,594 of record NZ_JBHUFR010000016.1, read on the forward strand.
AAGTCTCCGCCGAGACAGCCGCGCAGCCGAACGCTGAAGCCGCCGCGCAAACCACCGCCGAAACGGCGAATGCGCCGGCCGAAACCGCCACGGCTTCGCAGGATGGCGAAGCGGGCAAGGCGTAGGCCGAACTCCCCGGCACCCGCGAAGCGTAAAACCCGTCACGCCACCTAGGCGTGGCTGCCTTGCCGCGACGCAGCCGCCAGCCGGCTGCGCACGAAGCCGACGTGTTCGCGCAGCACATAGAACGCGTCGGCGTAAGCGAGCGGCATGCGCAGCCGATTCAACGAATCCTCGATTTGATCCAACTCCGCGAAGAGCCGCTTGCGCTCCTCGTCGGTCGAATCGGCGAGCGCGTCGCGTTCGATCGCAATCAGCGAACCATAGTAGCGATAGATGCGCGAGCGCACCCGCCAGCGGTACAGCGCGGGAATCAGGCGCATGGCCGGGAACAGCAGCACGGCCATCGGCAGCAGCAGAACCAGCGTACGGTCGCCGATGCTCGCCAGCCAGAACGGCAGCGTGCGGTACAGAAAGCTCTTGCCCGTCTTGTAGTAACGCTGCGCGTCCTCGCTGATCTGATATTCGCGCGCGACCGGACTCGGAAATTCTCCCGCCCGCTGCAACAGCCCCGGCATGCCGTGCACTTCCTGCGCCGCCTCGATCAGCAGATCGGAGATGGCCGGATGAAGCGTGGTGCGGGCCACCAGCTCGACGGTCGGGCTGATCAAATGCACCGTTTCCGGCGGAATCCGGCGCTTCAGATCCAGCACGCCGGCCGGCAGGTCGATCTGGTCCAGATAGGGAAAGAGACGCGTATAGGCGCTCGCCTCCGCGAAGTTCATCACCGACACGCCGGGCACTTTGAGCAGGCGCAGCATCAGGCCGCGCGTGGCCGAGTCGCCGTTCAGGATCGCCGCGTCCACCTCGCCCGCCACCAGCTGGGTGGCGGCCTGCAGGCCGTCGCTCGGGACCAGCGTGGTGTCGCCGCCCGGCTCGATGCCGTTCGCATCCAGCAGTTTGAGCGCCAGCATGCGCGTGCCGCTGCCTTCGCGGCCCACGGCGATCCGTTTGCCTTCCAGTTGCGAAAGCTGAGTCAAGCCCGAGCCGCGATAGAACACCACCACCGGAATATAGAAAACGCTGCCGAGCGACATCAGCGACGTGGTGTCGAGGCCGTCGGCCACGCCGCCTTGCACGAGCGCGACGTCGACGCGCTGCTTCGGGTCCAGCAGACGTTGCAGGTTCTGCACGGAGCCGTCGGATTCCAACACATTCAGCTTGATGCCGTTGCGGGCGAGGATTTTCCGGTACTGCTCGGCGGCGACGAAAAACGAGCTGTCATGCGGCCCGGCGCTCAGGGTGATCGTCCTGGGCGGCGCCGGATCGATCAGCCAGACCACCAGCGTGACCATCAGGATGATGACCGTCGCCACCACGACATACAGCAGGGTATGGTCGCGCCACTCGGCATGCGGCTCTTCGCCGGGAAATTGCGGGGGACGCGGGCGCTGCGTTTTCATGGACACTCCGTGCCGGGAGCCGGGATGAAACTCATTGTCCACCGTCCGTGGCGGGTTTGCCGTCGGCAGTTTGCTCTATTGACCGTGGCATAATCCGCGACAGCTTCCCCATCGTGTCGCCGGGCGCATCGTGAGTCGTTTCTATCGGAAGATCGGCAGTTGGCTGGGATTGTTCGCGATCCTGATGGCCACGCTCGCGCCGACGATCTCGCACATGCTCGCCGCGCACGCCGACGAAAGCGCCATGTCGGACGAGCATTGCGATATGCCGTCGATGGCGTCCATGGGGTCGATGGACTCCATGCGCAAGGACATGCCCGACGTGTCGTCGGCCGCGTCGAACGCGCCCGATCAGGCGGCCGGCAAACACGCGGACCACACCGCCACGTCCGGCGGCGACGCCTGCGGTTATTGCAGCCTGCTCGCTCACATGCCGGCCGTGCCGAGCGTCGAGGCGCTGTTCGTCGTCACCGTCCGCGCTCTGCAGCATACCGTCGCGACCCGCTTCGAAAGCGTGCGCCGCGTCGAGCCGCTGACCTTCGCCCAACCCCGCGCCCCTCCGTTCGCATCCTGATTCGAGTCACCACGGCGCGATGCATCGAATGCATCGCGGCTGCCGCCGCACGTCCCTGCCGACTGTGCGCGCCGGCATTGTCACGACCCATGAAACAGGATCGATCATGCGTATCCTCTCAACGCCCCGCGCGCAGCCGCTGCGCTCGGCGGCGCTTCTCGCCGCAGCCGCCGGCGTCTTGCTGTGCGCGCCGACGCTCGCCGGCGCCCACGCGATCGCGGGCAACCGCGTTTTCCCAGCGACGATGGCCGTCGACGACCCCGGCGTCGGCGACGAAGCCAACCTCCAGTTTGGCCATCAACGCGTGCCTGGCGACGACGGCGATCAGAGCATCAACACCTTCGACTTCGAGTACGACAAGCTGATCACGCCGCGGCTCGCGGTGTCCGTCGACGGCACGTACGCGATGCAGAACAACCCGCGGGCGCGCGGTTTCGACAACTTCGGGGTCGGCCTGAAGTACCTGCTGTACGTCAACGACGCGCACGAGTTCATGACCTCGGTCGGCGTGAATGCTGAACTCGGAGGCACGGGCAGCCGCGCAATCGCCGACAACTTCTCGACGATCTCGCCGACCATCTATGCCGGCAAGGGCATGGGCGATCTGCCCGACTCGCTGGCGTATCTGCGGCCGCTCGCCATCACCGGCGAAGCGGGACCGGCGCTGACCACCGGCGCGGGACAGCCGAACGCCTTCAACTACGGCTTCACCGTGCAATACAGCTTGCCGTATCTGCAGCAGCATGTGCGCGATGTCGGGCTGCCGCAGCCGTTCGCCAATCTGATTCCGCTGGTGGAAATTCCGTTGTCCCGCAGCCAGGGGCAGACGACCGGCACGGTCAATCCGGGCTTCATCTGGATCAACCGTTATGGGCAGTTCGGCGTGGAGGCGCAAATTCCGATCAATCGTGCGAGCGGCTCGCATGTGGGCATTCTGGTCCAGGCGCATATCTTCTTCGACGACGTGGCACCGGCCACGATCGGCAAACCGCTGTTCCAGTAAAGCAGGAGAGTGATGATGAATGACACGATGAAACATCCGCGTTCGCGTGGCACACACGCCGTGGCGAAACTGGCGGCGCTGTTCGCCGGCCTTGCATTCGCCAGCGCGGCTTTCGCGCACGTGTTCCCGCAGAAGCAGGAGCCTGGAGCCGGCGCGACGGTGGCGTCACCCGCGCAGGTGCGGGTGATGTTCGACGGCCCGCTCGAAGCGGCGTTCAGTTCTCTGACGGTGACCGACGCGAGCGGCAAGCAGGTCAACACGGAGAAGGCCACGGTCGATGAACATCAACGCGCATTGATCACCGTGCTGTTGCCGACGCTCGCGGCCGGTCACTATACGGTGCACTGGGTGGCCGTGGCGTCGGACGGGCATCGCACCCATGGCGACTATGCGTTCAATGTGAAGTAGCTGAGGCGGTGATGCGCCGCGTCATCCATCGGGCGATGGCGCGGACGTGCTCTGACTGTCGCCCGCGCCGCCGCTGTGCGTGATCAATGCGAGGCCACTCGTTTGATGCGATGGAAGTTGCGATCGAAGTAGATCAACCCGTCGCCATCGCTGCGCACGCTGATACGTGTGGTCTTCACGAACATCACCGAGTGCGAGCCGACTTCCTTCAGGTCGACGATCTCGCCTTGCAGACTCGCCAGCGCGTCGCGCAGGACCGGCACGCCGCGCGTGCCTTCATCCCAGATCGGCCAGCCGAAGCGTTCTTCCATCGGCACCTGGGTCATGCCCGCGAAGTGGCGCGCGAGCAGTTCGTGCTCGCCGGGCAGCACGTTCACGCAAACATGCCGATTGCTCTGGAAAGTCGCGTGCATCGCGCTCGACCGGTTCAGGCAGACGAGCAGCGTGGGCGGCGCATCGGTGACGGAGCACACGGCGCTTGCGGTCACGCCGCAACGTCCATGCGGGCCGGCTGTCGTGATCACGTTCACGGCGGCGCCGAGGTGCGCCATGGCTTGACGGAATTGCTGCTTGACGTCGATATGAGCTTCGGTGTCGGGAGTCGCGTGTGGAGTCGGCGTCATCGTTCAGATTCCTCGGGCAGGTGTCGAGTGGTTTGATTCAAGCGTACTCAATCGCCATGCGGAAAAAAATCCGCGCGAGCGGCAGGCGTCCAGGCATGTTTCCCAGTGCATCTAAAGCTTTCCCCAATGCGTGATCGAGCATTGGACGCATGGACCATGATTAATGCGTCTTTCAGGGTAACTATCGCTTTGCAGCGCTTTTCCCGCTGGTTATGATGGACCGGTTAGTACGCGTCGAATCGCATCTACAACGGCCACCATGTCCCAGCCTTCGCCATCCGTCACGTCACTTGCACCGATCGTCTACATCGTCGACGACGACAGCGGCATGCGCACGTCGCTCGCGTGGCTGCTCGAATCGGTTGGCGTGAAGTCGGCGGGTTTCGCCAATGCGAGCGAGTTTCTCCGCGCATTCGATGCGGACGTGCCTGCCTGTCTCGTGCTCGATGTGCGCATGCCGGAGCAAAGCGGCTTCGACGTGCAAGCGGAATTGAATCGCCAGGGCGTCACGTTGCCGATCATTTTTGTGAGCGGCCACGGCGATATTCCGATGTCGGTGCGCGCGCTGCAAAACGGCGCGATCGATTTCGTCGAGAAACCGTATAACTCGCAGCAGACGCTGGACCGCGTGCAAAGCGCGTTGAAGCTTGCGGCACAACGTCACGTAGCGGGCCAGAAGCAGCGCGAGTTGCGCAAGCGGATCGAGTCGTTGACCGCGCGTGAAAAAGAAGTGCTGCGCGGCGTGATCGACGGTAAAGGCAGCAAGCGCATTGCCAGCGATCTGTCGATCAGCGTGAAGACCGTCGACGTGCATCGCGCGAGCATCAAGGACAAGCTCGGCGCGGCGTCGATCGCGATGCTGGTGCGCGAAGTGATGGCGGTGTGGGATCAGGATGCGAACACGGGCGGCATGCAGGGTTGATGCATGCCGCTGTGGTGTTGTCGCGCGTCAGCGTGCGCAACCGCAACCACAACCGCAACAGCGTCAGCGCATGAAGAGTCCGCCGTTCACATCCCAGCACGCGCCGTTCGCGAAGTAGGCATTTTCCGCAGCGAGCATGACGGCGACATCGGCGACATAATCCGCCGAGCCCAGACGTCCTGCGGGAATGTTCGCGATCACCGCCTTCAGTTTGTCGGGCGCGACGCTTTCGTGCACGATCGGCAGATCCATCGGTCCAGGCGAAATGGCGTTGACGGTCACACCCGCCGCGCCGAGATCGCGCGCAAAAACCTTAGTGAGCGTGATCACACCGCCTTTCGCGGCGGCATAATGCGCGCCGGTTGCGGAGCCGCCATTCTGTCCCGCGAGCGACGCGATATTGACGATGCGGCCCGCGCCCACATCGGCGAAATGCTGGCCGAACACCTGGCAGCCGAACAGCACGCTGCGCAAGTTGACGTTGATGACCTGATCGAATTGCTCGGCGGTAATGTCCATCACGGAGACGACTTTGGACGCGCCCGCGTTATTCACCAACGCGTCGATACGCCCCCAACGCTGCAGGATCGCGTCGCGCGCCGCAGCGAAGGCGGCTTTCGCGGTGACGTCGAGATTCAGCGCGAACGCAGTGGAACCGTCGGCGCTCAGATCGCGCGCGAGCGCATCCGCGGCATCGAACGCGACATCGCCGATGGCGACCGCGTAACCCGCCGCATGAAAGCGCGTGGCGATCGCGGCGCCCAAACCGCGCGCGGCGCCGGTGACAAGAACGACTCTCTTCTGCATTGCATCCACTCCACTTCGAAATAACGGCCGCTGTTCGAGCGGCCCGAGGCATGGCGCAAGCGAATCAAGCGGCAAGGGCGGCTTCGAAACGCGCAGCGATCGCGCACACCTGTTCATCCTGGCCCTTGCGCCCGACAATCTGCAAACCTGCCTTGAGCGGCGATCCGCCAATCGGCAACGGCAAACTCAGCGCGGGATGGCCGCTCAGATTGAACGGCCGGATCAGCGACGACATGGCGATCACCGAAGTGCCGCTGCGGGCCTGTTCAAGTGTGATCGGCAGAGCGGGCAGCGTGGGCAGAATCAGCACGTCGACGTTGTCGAGCGCGTGGTCGACCGCTGCGGTGAAGTCGCGGCGCACCTGTTCTGCCGCGTCGAGTTGCGCGGCGGTGGTGTTGGCCGCGGCACGCAGGCGCGCGTCGAGATCCGCGCCGAGTTTGCCGCTTGCCACCAGATGGCCGAACGCGCGCGAGGTCTCGACATTGATGACGGCGAGGCCCGCGTCGAAGGCTGCGGCGAGGCCTGCAAGCGGCAGCGTGTGCGCGACACAACCTGCCTTGTCGGCCGCGCGTGTCACGGCTTCGAGGATTTCAGTCGCGGCCTCGGCCTGCACGATACCGACCTTGCACGCGCCTTGCCACGCGTGCGCGGCGTTCGCATCGAAGTTAGCGGTGATGGCCTGCATCGCGGCGACGAGCGTGCGCATGTCGCGTGCAAACGGACCGACACAATCGAGCGTGGATTCTCGCGGCGCCACACCGAGTCGCGACACGCGCCCGAACGTGGGCTTCAATCCGATCACGCCGCAGCATGCGGCGGGGCCGCGAATCGAGCCGCCGGTGTCGGTGCCGAGCGCGGCGTCGGCGAGTTTCAATCCGACCGCCGCCGCCGAGCCGCTCGACGACCCGCCCGGAATGCGCGCAGCGTCTTGCGGATTCTGCGGCGTGCCGGTGTAATCGTTGATACCGGTCATGCCGAATGCCAGCTCATGCATGTTCGCTTTGCCGACGATGTGCCAGCCGGAAGCGATCAAACGTTCGACAACCTCCGCATGCTGTTGCGCGGGCGGCGTATCGGCGAGCGCGCGGCTCGCTGCGGTGGTGGCGTAACCGGCGATATCGATCGTGTCCTTGATCGCGATGCTCGGGCCGGCGCCGCCTATCGACAGCGTCTGGATAAACTCGTTCATGGATGCGGTTTCCTTGCGTTGACCTGCCACGGCGCGTCGAACAGACGCTCCGTGCGAAAGTGCGTGATGAGCCAGTCGCGGCCGTTATCGGCGGGAGCGAAATCCACTTCGAGGCGCGCCGAAATCAGTTCGGCCGGCGCATCGACATAACCCGAGGCTTGCAGCATGATCCAGCGGCCTTTCGCGCTAGCGCCCTGAACGTGGATGGTTTCCGACGTGAGGAAGTGCACGTTCACCGAGAAATGCGGTGAGGGCGGCAGGTAGCGCGTGAGCATCGCGAGAATATCAGCGTGGCCTGTCAGGCGGCCGAACTTGTTCGCGTACTGTGGGCCGATGCCTTCCCAGATCGCGTCCGCGCGGAACAGAGCCGCGAGTGTCTCGCCTTCGATCACGCCGGACGGCACGTCGCATAGCGCCATATAGCGCGCCATCGTACGGCGCACGGCTGATTCGGCTTCGAGCGCGGCAAGCCGTTCGGTCAACGTGGCAAGCGTGTCCTGGTTCGCGTTCATTGCATCGTTCCCATACGCTCAAGCGGCATTGGCATGTTGCGGCGGCACTTGCAGCGCGCGTCCGACACGCGCTTCGATCTTGCCATAGCGCCACAGGTTGTATTCACCCACCGGCGTGGTGCGATACAGATTGCACACGGCGACAGTCGTGTCGAAATCGCGCACGTCGGCCATGATGTAGAAGGTCCACGGCGAGTTGTCCGCATGGCCCACGGTGAGACGGTCGTCGTCCATGATGCCGAGCACCTTGACGCCATCCATCGACTGGATCGCGGCCAGCATCTTGCCGTAAGCCTGCCAGACTACGCCGATCTGTTCGCGCGGCAGGTCGAAGAAATTCTGCGTGACGCCGCAGCAGAACAGAACACGCAGCGGCAGCGTTGAAGTATCGGACATGAGATGTTGCTCCTTGCAATCCTGGTTGTGCGGATAGTGATTGATCAGAAAACGGCTTACAGGTAGCCCGGAATCGGCGGCACGCCGACGAACACCGCGCCCGCGCCGTCATAGTTGCCTTCGCCGAGAAACGCGTGCTGCGTGACGACCATCGAGTCGCGCATCAGACGCTGCAACGGATGCGAGCGATAAATCGCCATCGTGCCGCCGAGCCGGTAGGCGCGCTGCACGACGTCGGCGCCTTCGCGGGCGATCTGCGTCGCCGAAAGACGCAGCAGGCTCACTTGATCCGCCGTGACGGGATTGCCAGCGAGGATCGATTGCCAGACCTGGTTGGTGGTGTCGTAGAAGAATGCGCGCGCCGAGCGCAATTGCGCCTCGGCTTTCGCAAGTTCGATGCGGTAGTACGCGCGGTCGGCGAGTTGCGGCGCGCCTGTAGTCGTCTTGCGGCCGCCGGCCATGTGGTTCGCGACGTCGAGCGCGGCGCGCGCGAGGCCGAGGTTGACCACCGCGAGCACCTGCGCGGCGTAGGCGATGGTGGGGTAGCGATACAACGGCTCGTCCACGCAAGGTTCGCCGCCACGCACGAAGGTCCAGTCGTCCGCAACGAACTGGTCGGAGACGCGCAGATCGTGACTGCCGGTGCCCTGCATGCCGACCACGTCCCAGTTCTCGACGATCTCCACCTGATGCGCACGGAACACTGCCGTGCGCGGTTTGCCGCCCGCGCCTGGAGCGCCTGGAGCACCTACGCCGATGCCTACGCCGAGCCAGTCCGCGCCTTTGCAGCCGCTCGCGAATTTCCACGTGCCCTTCACGCGCCAGCCGCCTTCAGCCTGCTGTGCAGGCTGTACCGGGAAGAGTCCGGCCGCGAACACCTGGTCGGGGCCGTCGGCATAGATTTCCGCTTGCCTATGCAGCGGCAGCGCTGCCAGGTAGACGTTGGCCGAGCCGAAGCTTGCAACCCACGCCGCCGAACCGTCCGCCACCGCAATGCGCTCGATCATGTCTAGAAACAGGGCGGGTGCCAGCGCGTCGCCGCCGAACCGCCGCGGCGTGGCCGCGCGATATACGCCCGCACGCTTGAGCTTCGCGATCACGTCACGCGGCACATGCGAAAGGCGGTCGAATTCATCGCGGCGCGCGGCGATCTCGGCGATGACTTCGTCGAGCGGCAGGCGCGCGGCATTCGACGTGTTCGATTGTTCGGCAGCAACGGCGGCGGTGTCGGACATGGTGAGGTATCTCCTTGATTCGTTATCGACTGGAATTCGCGGCAAGTTGGACCGGAAACGGTGAGCCGCGCAGATTCGAACCAGTCTAGAAATGCAAAAAGAACGCTTCAATTGGGACGCGAGGCGCCGTTTTAGGTAATGCTCCGGGGTCGTCTAAAGATTTCTTCAGACGCGCAACACGCGCACCGGTGTTATGTTTCTGTCCATACGTGATCGAACCTGTGTGCCGTACTCCCCGATGAATTTCCCCGCCGAAGAAGATTTCCACCGCCTGCTCGACGCACTCACGCTGTGCGTGCTGCTGCACGACGCCGAAACCAAGGCGATCGTGTGGGCCAATCGTGCGGCCTGCGAGGCGCTTGGCTTCACGCTCGCCGAATTGCTGCCGCTCAAGGCGAAGGACATGACGCGGCCGGTGCCGAAATACCGCCGCGAGATCGGCGTCGGCGCGATGGACCGTTCGATCACCGAAGGCCCGCAGATGTACGAGTGGTGTTACCGCTCGCGCACCGGTGCCGACATGTTGTCCGAGGCTATCGCCACTTACGTGCCGCTGCGCGAGCGCTCGGTGGTGATGGTGCAGTTCCGCGACATCAGCGTCGAAGACACGCTCAAGCAAACGCTGCGCCGTTACGAATCGCGGCTGCGCGAATTCATGCAGGATCTCGGTGAAGGCGTCGCGGTGCTGACACCCACGGGCGAAGTGGAGTTCGTCAGCGAATCCGGCCGGCGCGTGCTCGGTCTGGAAGAGGGCGCGCCGCTGGGCGACCTGCTCGACTATTGCAGCGAGCCGGACCGCGAGCGTCTCTTGGAGCAACTCGCGAACGCGCCGCGGATTCAACCGTCGGCGCCGCAGCGTTATCGCATCATGCGTCGCGACGGCACGCCGGGCTGGTTGAGCATCACGTGCCGGCGTATCGAGATTGAAAACGACCTGAATGGCAGGCTGCTGCACTTTCGCGACGTGACGGACGAAGTCGCCGTCGAAGAAGCGCGCCGCAATGAAGCGCGTCTGCTCGAGTACGCCGGACGTTACAACGCGATGGGGGAAATGGCGACCGCCATTGCTCATGAGCTGAGCCAGCCGCTTGCCGCCGTGCGCAACTTCATCGAAGGCTCGATCCGGCGGCTCGCGCAATCCGCTTCGATCGACGACGCCGTATGGGGTCTGCGCAGCGCCGATCGTCAGGCCGAGCATGCGGCGTTGATCATCAAGAGCGTGCGCGATTACATCGTCAAGCGCGAGCCGAGCGAGACGCATGCGGATCTGCGCGAGGTGCTCGCCGACGTGGCGTATTTCATCGAGTTGCGCGCGCGCGAGGCGGGCGTGACGCTCACGATCGAGCAGGCGGCGCAGCCGCTGCCTGTGTATGTCGAGCGCGTATTGATCGGCCAGGTAGTGTTGAATCTGGCCTTCAATGCGATCGAAGCGCTTGGAGACGGGACAAACAGGAGCGCGATCTCGGAAAGCCGCGAGCTTCGCCTCGTCACGCAGTTGCGCGGCAAATACGCAATCGTCCAGGTCATCGACAACGGCCCAGGCGTTCCCGCCGATGCGCACGGCCGCCTGTTCGACGGCTTCTCTTCGTCGAAAGCGGGCGGCAACGGCATCGGACTTTCGCTGTGCAAGAACATCGTCACGCGACACGGCGGCGAGATCCGGGCAAAGCCGGCGCAGCACGGCGGGCTCGAATGCAGTTTCTCGCTGCCACTCGCCGCCGCGCCGGCCGCTTGATTGCAACGTGTCAATCATGCGTGGTGCTGGTGTTGCGTGGAATGGTCACGAGCGTGAGCGCGGTAATCACGCCGAAGCCGATCAGCATCAGCGCGACCGGCCACGGCGCGCGCACTTGCGCATACAGCGCGGTAGCGACGAGCGGCGCGAGTCCGCCGGAGAAAACCGAAGCGATCTCGTGGCCGAGCGCCATGCCCGAGTAACGCACTTCAGTGGGGAACAGTTCGCCCATCAACGCGGGTTGTGTGCCGATCATCGCCGCGTGGCAGAAGGGCAGGCCGAGCACGAGCGAGAGGAACACCAGCATCGGTTGATGCGTGTCGATCAGCCAGAAGGCGGGAAACGCGATTACCACCAGCCCGAGCGCGCCGATCATATACACGGGCCGCCGTCCGATTACATCCGATAGACGTCCCCACAACACGATCGTCACGAGTTCGAGCAGCATGGCGACCATCACGCCGCCGAGCATCACCGAAACGGGCACGCCGATCGTCTTGCCGTACACGAGCACGAACGAAAGGAAGATATATGTCCCGCCGTTTTCGGCGACGCGCAGCCCCATGGCTTGCAAGACCTGCTTCGGATGATTGCGCAGCACCGTCAGCACCGGCATGTGCTTCGGTTTGGCGGCGGTGAAGTCGCGGCTCTCCGGCAAGCGCCGGCGAATGTACACGCCGACGCCGAAAATCAGCACGCTTGCCAGAAACGGCACGCGCCAGCCCCAAGACATGAAGCTTTCCACCGGCAAGCGCTGCACCAGATAGAATGCGGCCGCCGACAACACGAAGCCACCCGCCACCCCCAACTGGCTGAACGCCGCATAGTAGCCGCGACGATTGGCCGGCGCGCTCTCGCTGATCAGCAGCACGCCGCCGCCCCATTCACCGCCTGACGCGATGCCTTGCACGACCCGCAAACACACGAGCGCGGCAGGCGCGAGAAAGCCGACTTGCGAGAACGTGGGCAACAGGCCGATGCCGAAGGTGGCCACGCCCATCATCATCAGTGTGATGACGAGCGCGCGCTTGCGGCCATGCCGGTCGCCGATATGGCCGAACACGATACCGCCCAGCGGCCGCGCGAGGAAACCGATCGCGAAGCCCGCGAAAGCGGCCAGCGTGCCCAGCAGCGGATCGCCGTGCAGCGGAAAGAACAATGGGCCGAAGATCAGTGCAGCGGCCGTGCCGTACAGAAAAAAGTCGTACCACTCCAGCGCATTGCCGAGCACGGAGGCGATGATGATCCGCCGCAAGGTTCGCGAGGTGGCCGGCGCAGCGGATACAGGTGGCGATCCGGCCGTGGGAGAAAACGTGTCGTTTTGCATCTGCGTGCCCGTTGGTTCGCGTTGACTAAAAGAAAAGGCGCTAGCGCCCGAGTGCTTTCGCTGTCTGCCCGCCGATGCCGAAATCGGTGTTCGGAATGTCCTTGATCATCACGCGGGCGGCATCGAGCGGCGTGTCGAGCAGGTCCGCGCCGGTCTTGCTGAGCGCGGCGATCAGGGCTTCCTTTTGCGCGGGCGTGCGGCCCGCGATCAGGATCGCCACGATGGTGAGCAGCGGCGCTCGAACATTCGCATTGCTCACGCCGCCCAAACCGAAATCGTGCGACGGCAGTTCGCTCAGCAGAATCCGCACCGATTCAGCGGGCGCGCCGATTGCCGCGACGGTAGCCTTCGTGAGAGCCGCGATCAATTGCGCCTTGCGCGCCGGCCAATGACCGTCCGGCAAATAGACTTCAAGTGTGGGCATTGCTGCGCTCTAAAGTTCGAGAATCGAAAAAGATCAAAGCAGGAAGCCGATCGCGCTCAACGCTTCGGTCGAATCGATCAGACGGATCACCTTCTGCGCGATGCGCGGCTCGCCGCTTGCAAAACTGATGCGATGCGTGAGGTCCGCGGCAAACAGCGTCGACTTGCCGCGTTTATAGGCGACGATGACCTGCGCCGAATTCACGGTAACCTCGTCGCTGGCGTCGCTCGTGAGCGTGAAGCGCGACACGGTGCGCACGGTGCGCGCAGAGTCAGTGGCCGATGCCGAATAGCCGGACGTCATGCGTTGCACGCGTTTTTCGCGCATGTCCTGATCGTCGTACGCGTAGTTCAGCGTGGCGGCGAAGTCGGTGGTGTCGTGATCGATCGGCACCACGTAGAAGCCCGCCGGGTCCCACAGCGTGAGCCACTCGCGATAGTCCTTGCGGTCCAGCAGCTCGGCTTCGCGCCAGATGAGTTCGATCGCGCCGGCAAAAGTCTTCTGCGAAAACAGCGTGTTTCTGTCGTCCATCATGCTTGCTCCATCATCGTGCGCCATTGCGCGTACGCTTCGCGCATGCCGGTTTCGTCGGTGGCGTGGGCGGTCTTTTCGCCGTTGGGCGCGGTGCTTTCGCGATTCAGGCCACGGTTGACGAGAATCGGCAGATCGGGGCCGGCTTGCGAGCCGCGCTGCACGCGCTCCCACGCTTCGGCGTCGTCCGGACTGCCGAAACCGAACGGACCCTGGAAGTGTTCGTGGATGCGCAGGCGCACGCGGTTCGCTTCCTCGGGGCCGCCGTCCATCGCAAGGGCGACGTGGCGGATCTCGGTCTCGTTCGCGGAAATGGGCCGCAGTACGCGGAAAAACGCCATCGACAGCGCGAGGTTCGGAAACAGATTCAGGTTGAAGCCGACGCCCATCAACGAGCGCACGATGCGGCGCACTTCCTCAGGCGCGTGATCCTTAGCGAGCGAAGCGGCCAGTTCTTCGAAGCGTTCGGGAATCGGCGCGCCGTCGTCTTTGTCCAGATCGACGATTTCCGGCACCAGCACCGCGAGGCTGTGGCCGTTGCCGAGCGAGCGGCAGAAGGCCTGGTCGCTGGTCATGAAGCTCGTGATCGCGGCGGCAGTTTCGTCGTCGATCGATTTCATCCAGGACTTGTGGACCACTGGGAAGTGATACAGGTCGGTGGTGTTCTCGAGCTGGATCTTCCAGTTGCCGTTGAAGCGGAAACGGTGTTCGCCGTTGGCCTTGATCGGATAGCCCGCGCCTTGCTTCATGAACAGATCGATCCACGGCTTGGCGCCGCCGAGGAAATCTTCCAGCGGCTCGATCTCCTGATTGAAGCTCGCGAAGATCAGGCCTTGATAGATACCTACGCGCAGACTGGCGAGCGGCAGTTCGGTTTTGTCGACCACACCTTCATAACCGTCGCCGTACGGCAGCGCGCGCAAGGCGCCGTCGAGGCCGTAAGTCCAGCTGTGATACGGGCACGTGAAGCCTTTCGCGTTGCCCTTGTGCTGTTCGCAGACGGTCGCGCCGCGATGACGGCAACGGTTCTGCAAGACGTTGACCGCGCCGCTCTTGTCGCGCACCACGATCACCGGTTGACGGCCGATCGTGGTGGTGCGGAAGTCGCCCGGATTCGGCAGTTCGCTTTCGTGCGCGACCCAGATCCACGTCTTGTAGAAAATGCGCTCGAGTTCCGCTTCGAAGACGGCCGGGTCGTAGTACAGCGACGGGGCCACGCGGTCGGACTGCGCGCGCTGATACAACGCGCTCGCATCGACGGTCTGATATGAGGATTCGCTCATGGCTTGTGTAATTGGGGGTGGTCGATGAAGCGAAGTCTCGTCGACCCGTTGATATGCGTCAAATTGATCTAAAATGAAATATAAAATCAATCGCATGGATATCTCGATGAACTCACTGGACCACGTCGACCTCAATTTGCTGCGCGTTTTTCAGGCGATCGTCGAGGAGCGCAGCCTGACTCGCGCGGGCGAGCGGCTGGCGCTTTCGCAGCCGGCCATCAGCTATTCGCTGGGGCGTTTGCGCACACTGTTCGACGATCCGCTTTTCATCCGCACGCGCGCCGGCATGCAGCCCACGCCGATCGCGCTGGAACTGTCGACTATCGTGTCCCGCGCGCTCGACACCGTGCGCGAAGCACTGCGTTACGCGGAGCATTTCGACCCGGCGGTGAGCACGCGCACGTTCCGGCTGTCGTTATCGGACGCGGGCGAGCTGGCCTATCTGCCGCCGATTTGCGAGGCTTTGCACCGGCAAGCGCCGCGCGTGAGGCTGCGTATCGAGCCGCTGCCGGTCGAGGAAATGGAAGACGCACTGCGCGCGAGCCGGCTCGATTTCGCCATCGGCAATCTGCCCACGCTGACCGCGCGCACGCGGCATCAGGCGCTGTTCGAAGAGACGTACGTGTGTATGACGAGGAAGCGGCGCGGCTTGCCGCGCACGAAGGAGCTGAGTCTGAAGGCGTTTCTGGATGCGTCGCACGTGCAGATCACATCGGTCGAGCACAGCCACCACGCGCTCGACGACGAATTCCGCACGCAAGGCGTCGGCCGTCATATTGCGCTGGAACTACCGCATTTCGTGGCGTTGCCGAGTGTGCTGGCCGTCACCGATCTGTTCGCCACGCTGCCGCGGCGTCTCGCGCACATTTTCAATCGCGACGGCGGCTTTCAGATCTACGAACTGCCCGTGACCTTGCCGATCGCGGCGGTCACGATGCACTGGCACGAGCATTTCGATCAGGACGAGGGCAACGTGTGGCTGCGCAATCTGATGGCGGATATCGTGAGGCGCTTCGACGAGAAGTGACGAGGCCAGGCTCTCGGCATTTCAGGTCTTCTTGAACAGGTCTCGCGCGATCGAACACAGCAACGTGGTGGTCGGCGATTCGTCCTGCAAGCGGCGGCTCATGATGATCGGCGAAGCGACGCTGGCCGCCGGAATCGGCCGGTACACCACGCCATGCGCGCGCAAACCCTCCACGCTTTCCGGCACGAGACACACGCCTACTTGCGCCGCCACCAGGCCCAACGCGGTCTGCAATTCCCGCACTTCATGAATCGCCTTCGGCTCCAACGCATGATCGTGCATGGCCGATAGCTGCTGGTCGGCATAGCTCGGCCGCGGTGTACTCGGGTAGACGATCAAGGTTTCCTCGGCTAGCGCCGCCAGCGTCAGCGGCTTCTTTTGTCGCGCGAGCGGATGGTCTTGCGGCAACGCGGCAATCATTTTTTCTTCCAGAAGCACCTCGCGCGCGAGTTGGGCGTCGTCGAAACGCAGGCGGCCGAAGCCCACGTCGATGCGACCGCCTTTGAGCGCCGCGAGCTGTTCGATCGTGAACATTTCAATCAGCGACAGCTCGATATGCGGCGCGGCCTCGCGAAACGCGCGGATCACGGCGGGCAGCGCGCCATACAGCGTCGACGGCACGAAGCCGATCACCACGCGCTCGGCCAGTTGCGCGAGGCGCCGCGTGAGCGGGGCGAGTTCGTCTGCTTCGTCGACGAGCCGCTTGGCCTGTGTATAGAAAATCCGGCCGGCTTCGGTGAGCCGCAACGGCCGCGAGCCGCGCTCGAACAGCGCCAACCCGACGCTTTCCTCGATCTGCTGGATCTGGCGGCTGAGCGGCGGCTGCGTCATGTGGAGGCGCTGGGCGGCCCGCGTGATGTTCATTTCTTCGGCGACCGCGATGAAATAGCGGAGTTGGCGAAGTTCCATGCATACCCCTACGGTATGGAAGTAGTCGGAATCGGTGTTGGACTGCTTCGCGGGTTGTTTCTACTATGGGGGCTCCAGGTCAGGCAGTTCAGGAGGGCAACGAATGATAGCAACACCCGTGAAGATCGAGAGTGTGGAGACGATTCTCGTCGACGTACCGACGATCCGTCCGCACCGCCTCTCGGTCGCAACGATGAACTGCCAGACGCTGGTGCTGGTGCGCATCCGTTGCGCCGACGGGTTGACCGGCGTGGGCGAGGGCACCACGATCGGCGGCCTCGCGTACGGCGAGGAAAGCCCGGAAAGTATCAAGGTCAATATCGACACCTATTTCGCGCCGTTGCTCAAAGGCATGGACGCGACGCGTCCGGGCGCCGCGATGGCGAAACTGCGCGAACTGTTTCAAGGCAACCGCTTTGCGAAGTCCGCGCTGGAAACGGCGTTGTTCGATGCGCAGGCACAGCGCCTCGGTGTGCCGTTGTCGGAATTGTTCGGCGGCCGGGTGCGCGATTCCGTGGAGGTGGCGTGGACGCTCGCAAGCGGCGATACGCAACGCGATATCGACGAAGCCGAGCAGGTGTACGAGGCGAAGCGCCATCGCGTGCTCAAGCTGAAGATCGGCACGCGCGCTGTTGCCGACGACGTCGCGCATGTCGTCGCGATCCAGAAAGCGGTGCAAGGACGCGGCGAAGTGCGCGTTGACGTGAACCAGGCATGGAGCGAAGCGGAGGCGATCTGGGCCGCGCGGCGTTTCGCCGATGCGGGCGTGACGCTGATCGAGCAGCCCATCGCCGCGGAGAATCGCGCGGGTCTCAAGCGTCTGACCGACCTCGCGCTGGTGCCGATCATGGCCGACGAAGCGCTGCACGGTCCGGCCGATGCGTTCGCCGTCGCCAGCGCGCGCGCCGCCGATGTGTTCGCCGTAAAGATCGCGCAATCCGGCGGCCTCGTGGGCGCCGCGCACGTGGCGGCCATCGCGTCGGCCGCGAACATCGATCTGTACGGCGGCACGATGCTCGAAGGCGCGGTGGGCACGATTGCTTCCGCGCAACTCTTCAGCACCTTCGGCGAGTTGAAGTGGGGCACGGAACTGTTCGGCCCTTTGCTGCTGACCGAAGAGATTCTCACCGAACCGTTGCGCTACGAGAATTTCGCGCTGCATCTGCCTGAAGGTCCGGGTCTTGGCATCACGCTCGACTGGGACAAGATCGACCGCCTGCGGCGCGATACGCGCAGAGGCGCCAGCGTTACCACTAATTGAAGAAACGAAGCATCGAAGCACTGAAGGCTCATCCGTTAGCCATCCAGAACATCAATCGAAGGAGATACCCCATGAACAAGCAAGCAATCGACGCGCTGCTCAACAAGATCAACAACAGCGCCACCAGCGAAGGCAATCCGCGCACCAAACAGATCGTCAACCGGATCGTGCAGGATCTGTTCTATACGATCGAAGATCTCGACGTGCAGCCCGCCGAATTCTGGACCGCGCTGAATTATCTCGGCGACGCCGGCAAGAGCGGCGAACTCGGTCTGCTGGCCGCGGGCCTGGGTTTCGAGCATTTTCTCGATCTGCGTCTGGATGAAGCGGAGGCGAAGGCCGGCATTGAAGGCGGCACGCCGCGCACGATCGAAGGTCCGTTGTACGTGGCCGGCGCGCCGCTCTCCGACGGACATGCGCGACTTGACGACGGCACCGATCCGGGCCAAACGCTGGTCATGCGCGGCCGTGTGCTCGGCGAAGACGGCAAACCGCTCGCTCATGCGCTCGTCGAAGTGTGGCACGCGAACCATCTGGGCAACTACTCGTACTTCGACAAATCGCAGCCGGCCTTCAATCTGCGCCGCTCGATCCGTACCGACGCCGAAGGCAAATACAGCTTCCGCAGCGTGGTGCCGGTCGGCTATAGCGTGCCGCCGCAAGGCCAGACGCAATTGCTGCTCGATCAACTCGGCCGGCATGGGCATCGTCCGGCGCATATTCACTTCTTCATTTCCGCGCCGGGTTTCCGCAAGCTGACCACGCAGATCAACATCGACGGCGATCCGTATCTGTGGGACGACTTCGCCTTCGCTACGCGCGACGGCCTCGTGCCGGCGGTCAAGCAGGCTGAAGGCGCCGACGGCAAACCGTATGGCGTGGACGGCAATTTCGCGCTGATCGATTTCGACTTCACGCTGTTCAAGGAGCGCGACAACCTGCCGGACGCCGAAGTGGAACGTCTGCGCGCCGAAGCCTGATGCTGCGTTCGCAGGGCTAAAGCCGGGCGTTCAACAGAAAACGCCCTGACGTATCGCACGAATCTGTCAGCCCTGGTTGCGCGGCGCGATTGGCCGGGCCGCCGGGGTTTTTTATTACCGATCAGAGAGGAGAGCAAGCATGCTGTTTCACGTCGAGATGACCGTTCACCTGCCGGCCGATATGGATGCCGAACGCGCAGCGCGCCTGAAGGCCGATGAGAAAGCGATGTCGCAAAGGCTGCAACAGGAGGGCGTGTGGCGGCATCTGTGGCGCATTGCCGGCCGTTACGCGAATATCAGCGTGTTTGACGTAGAGAGCCCCGCGCATCTGCACGACGTGCTGAGCCAGTTGCCGCTGTTTCCGTATATGGATGTCGAAGTGCGCGCGCTGTGCCGGCATGCGTCGTCGATTCGCGACGACGACCGGTAAGGAAAGGCGCATGTGAAAGGTGCTGCGAATGCAGCACCTCGTGGAGTGTTCTAAAGATCCAACACCAGCACGGGCGATGTAGCGCGTGAAATGCAGCAGCAGATCACCTTGCCGCTCGCGCGTTCCGCTTTGCTCAGGCAATGGTCGCGATGCTCGGGCGTGCCGCTCACCACGTCGACCATGCACGTGCCGCATACGCCTTCGCCGCACGACGTATCCACTTCGATGCCGATCGACGCCAGTGCCGCGACGATGGTCGTGTCCTTGTCCACACGCACCGTCGCGCCGCTGCTCGCGATCCGCACGTCGAAGGTATCGAGCGCGGCCGATTCGGCACTGATCGAAGCCGGCTCAGCCGCAAAGCGTTCGAGATGAATCGCCTCGGACGCAAGGCGCGTTTCGCCGATCGTCACGACGCGTTCCATGAAAGGCGCCGGCCCGCAGGTGTAAACGTGCGTGCCTTCGCGCGCGTTCGCGAGACAATCGCCGAGCACCGAGTCGAGTTGCTCGCGCGCGACGCCGAAGTGCAGCTTCACATAATCGCTGAACGGCGCGCGTGAAAGCAGCGGCAAGAACGCTGCGTGCTCCGCGCTGCGCGCGAAATAATGCAACACGAAGCGCTCTTGTTGCTTGAGCAGACGGTACGCCATGCTTAGCAGCGGCGTCACACCGATACCCGCGGCGATCAGCACATGTTCTTCCGCGCCCGGCGCGAGCTGGAACAGATTGCGCGGGGCGCCGATGGTCAATTTGCTGCCGACCGTGACATCGTCATGCAGCGAGCGCGAGCCGCCGCGTGACGTGTCTTCGCGCTTCACGGCGAACAGGTGCGCGTCGCGCTGGTCCGGGTCGCCGCACAACGAATATTGCCGCGTGACGCCGGATGGTCCGGTCACGTCGATGTGAGCGCCGGGTTCGTAATGATCGAACGGTTGCCCGTCCAGTCGCGAGACGCTGAACGAGCGCACGCCATGCGCTTCGTCGCAAACGCTATCGACGCGCACGTTGAAGGTGGTTCTTTCCATGAGCTTGCCGGCAAAAAAAGTGGCGGACGGCGCATGCAGCGAGTCGCATGCGGTTGTGCGTCAAGGATAAGAAACCGTGCTAAATCAGGCAAATCGATTAAAAATATGCAGTTAGATAAACTGCGCTGATAATAGTGCGGCGCAAGCATTCCAGACGGAATGTTCAAATCCCCGCCAGATGCCGCACCAGCGCCTTTTCCGGCCGCGGCATCGCGTTCAGATCGCGCATGCAGATCAGCAACTGGCGCGCCGCCCAGCTATCGGTCAGCTCGATCGTGCGGATGCCGGGCGTGCCGCGATAGCGCTTCGCCGCCGTGGCCGGCACGATACCGACGCCGGCGCCTTGCTCGACCATGCAGCAGATGGCGTCGAACGTCCGCACGTGGGTGCGGAAGCTGAGAGGCTGGCCGGCCAGCAGTGCTCGCTCGCCAAGATAGGCCTGCAACGCGCTGTCCGCGCTCAGCCCGATGAATTCCCGCTCCGCCACTTCCGCGAGCGTCGTGCGGCGCACTGCGGCAAGTGGATCGTCGCGGCTCGTGATCAGCACGAGTTTGTCGATGGCGAAGGGGAAGGTCTGCAGCGCGCCGTGATCGACCGCATCGGAGATGATGCCGATTTCAGCCGCGCCGGTCAGCACCGCCTTGACCGTTTCGCTGCTCTGACGCTCCTTCAAATCGATCTGCACGTTGGGGTAATCGCGCAGAAACAGGCCGATCGCGGAGGGCAGGAACTCGGTGATGGCCGCCGTGTTGGTCCACAACCGTATGCACGCTTTGCGGCCTTCCTGATGCTCGCCCAGTTCGCCCTGCATGCGCTCGATCTGCCCGAGCACGAGCCGCGCGTGATGCGCGAGCGTGTCGCCGGTCGGCGTGGATTCGACACCACGGCGGCCGCGTTCGAGCAGCGGCATGCCGAGCGCGTCTTCCATGCCGCGCAGCCGGGCGCTCGCCGACGGCAGCGACATGTTCGCGCGCGCCGCGCCGTGGGTGATGCTGCCGGTTTCGAGGATATGCAGAAAGAGGCGTAGGTCGATGAGGTCGAAGCGCATGGAAGACGGATCGTGATGGGTGTGAAAGCGGGTGGGATTCAGCGAGGGTCACAGCCTTAGCCCCAGCCTAAGTCACGGTAAGTATCTTACGCATTGTGGCCGCGCTTGCGGCGATTGAAAATTGCCGGCATCACTTCAACAACAAGCTCCCAATGATCTCTTCGTTTGCGATGCGTGCGGGCGTGGTCGCCGCGACTTTCGTGCTTGCCGGCTTCGTCAAGGGGGTGACCGGCATGGGACTGCCGACTGTCGCCATGGGCGTGCTCGGCACGCTGATGCTGCCCGCGCAGGCCGCCGCCATGCTGCTGTTGCCGTCGTTCGTGACGAACGTCTGGCAACTGTTCGCGGGGCCGAGCGTGCGGGCGCTGCTCAAACGTTTGTGGCCGATGATGCTCGGCATCGTCGCCGGCACTGTCGGGGCCGCGTCGTTCATTGCGGGCGGGGGCGGCGAATGGGCCGTGGTCGGACTCGGCGCCGCCTTGACGCTCTACGCCGTGGCGGGTTTGCTGGCATGGCGCTTTTCAGTGCCGGCGCGGCATGAGCGCTGGTTGTCGCCGGCGATCGGCGCGGTGACCGGCCTCGTCGCCGGCGGCACTGGCGTGTTCGTCGTGCCGGCCGTACCGTATCTGCAAGGGCTGGCGTTGAAGAAAGAAGATCTGGTGCAGGCGCTCGGCCTGTCGTTCACGGTGTCGACCATCGCGCTGGCAATCGGGCTCACTAGGGAGCACGCGTTCGCCGCCGGCGATCTGGGCGAATCGCTATTCGCCGTGGTGCCGGCGCTGCTCGGCATGTGGATCGGACAGCACGTGCGCGGACGCATCGGCGCGGACACGTTCAAACGCTGGTTCTTTGTCTGTCTGCTTGGACTGGGTATTCAATTAATGGCACGAGCATTCGTTTAATCAGGCAGTGGTGGAACGAATGTGGAAGGAGCGATATCGTGTGGCACGTTATTCTGGATACACTCGGCGCGCTGGCGGTACTGGCCAGCGTGGCCGCGCAAATCATGTTGCTGCGTAAGTGCTGAATTCACTGCGTGGCAGGCTGCGTCACAGGTTTTGACGGAGCCGTTCCTGATAGAGCGACCCCGCTGCCGGCTCAGAACGGCTTGGTCGGCAGATACTTTCCGTCGAGTGTGATCACGGCACGCTGACCGCCTTCCGGATCGTCGGCCTTCTCGCGCTCGACATCGGCATCGCATTCGACGACACGAACACGCCGGACATCGAAACGCAAAACCTGTTCGTCGAAGCGTTGGCGATGGTGGTCGGCAAGGCGCATCCGCATGCGAGAAACGCCGACGCTTCGAACCGCCTACACTGACATGGGGAAGCACTGTTCGCTCTGATGAGCGTGCTTACCCGTGCTTTCCCATTCGCACTGGCGGTTAACACCGCTGGTCGCATCGAGCCTTCGAGCTATCCGCGTCACCTGTCTTCCGATTGTTCGTCTCAACCGACGTATCTATTCGCCTTCAGCCGCTTTATCCGCGCGGCCGACGTAACTACATTGTCACCAGTGTCAGCGCCAGTGCATTTCCACCGCAGCCCGCGAATCCTCGCGACAGCGTCGGCGCCAATCCCATCTATAGGAATCGATCATGAGCAAGCTCACAGGTAAAGTTGCAGTCGTAACCGGTGCATCGAAAGGTATCGGCGCGGCGATCGCCAAGGCACTGGCTGCGCAAGGCGCTTCAGTGGTGGTGAACTACGCGTCGAGCAAAGCCGGCGCGGACAGCGTGGTCGAGGCGATCACCGCTGCCGGCGGCAAAGCCGTGGCTGTTGCCGGCGACGTGTCCAAAGCCGCGGACGCGCAAGGCATCATCGATACGGCAGTGGAAACGTATGGCCGTCTCGACATTCTCGTCAACAACTCGGGCGTGTATGAATTCGCGCCGATCGAAGAGATCACCGAAGAGCATTTCCATAAGCACTTCAACGTGAACGTGCTGGGTCTGCTGTTGACCACGCAGGCAGCGGTCAAGCATCTCGGCGAAGGCGCGAGCATCGTCAATATCAGTTCGGTGGTGAGCCGCATCACGCCGCCGGGCAGCGCGGTCTATACCGCCACGAAGGGCGCTGTCGACGGCATCACCGGCGTGCTGGCACGTGAGCTTGGCCCGCGCAAGATCCGCGTCAATTCGGTGAACCCGGGCATGGTCGCCACGGAAGGCACGCACACCGGCGGCATCCTTGGCTCCGACTTCGAAACGTGGGCCGTCAGCACGACGCCGCTCGGCCGTATCGGCCAGCCTGACGATATCGCCGATGTGGTCGCCTTCCTCGCTTCCGACGACGCACGCTGGCTGACCGGCGAAAGCCTGATCGCTAGCGGCGGATCGCGCTAAGCGGTTCGGTGTGAAGGGATGTAGCATGGCCGCATAACGCTACGCCACAATCGCAACACCAGAACGAAACGAAAGAAAAGCCGCCCGCAGGCATCGCCTGCCGGGCGGCTTGCCGTTTTATTCAGCCGGAGCAGCGTGAACTGGTTCGTCGTGTAATGCCGCAGCCGGCTTCCCCAACTCCACCGCGAACAACGCGTCCAGCAGATTCGACCCCGGCCGCTCGGCGAGCCGCGTCAGCGATTCGATCATCTGCACCCGGCAGTCCTGTAGTGGAATCATCCTGATCCGCCGCGATTCGTTGAATTCGGCGCGCGCGATGACCCCGACACCCATGCCTTGCGCGACTGCCTCTTCGAGCGCCTCGCGGCCGTCCACGTACATCACCGGTTCCACTTGCAGCGACTCGCGCACCAGTTCGATTTCGAGCAACTGCTGCGTGACGGATTGCGACTCGCGGAAAATCATCGGCTGCTGCACCAGTTCGGCGTAGCTCAGCTTGCGTTTCTTCGCCACCGGATAGCTCGCCGGCACCATCGCCACCAGCGGATCGCGCCGCAGTACGCGCGCCTCCAGGCGGCTGTGCACTTGCGGCGCGGCGGTAATGGCCGCGTCGACGGCGCTGGAGAGCACACGTTGCATGCAGTCCGCGGCGTTGGCGATGGACAGCGTCACGACGATGCCCGGATGCAGCTTGCGAAACGCGCCGATCAGCGCGACCGCCAGGTCGGGCGCGTCCGCGGCCAGCGACAGCGAGCCGGATTCGAGCCCGCCCGCCGATTCGAGCAATTGACGCGCGTCGCGCTCGCAACCAAGCATTTGCCGCGTCACGCTGAAGAGGCGCAGGCCGAGTTCGGTGGTTTCGACGCCGCGCGGCCCGCGTTCGAACAGTTTGACGCCGTAATCCTGTTCCAGCCGCCGCACGTGATCCGACACGGCCGGCTGCGTGAGCGAGAGCGCCTGCGCCGCTTTGGAAAACCCGCCATGTTCCGCGACCGCATGAAACGCCCGCAATTGCGCGTATTGCATGAGTGCCCCGCCAGCCTATAAGTTATTGCGATAAGAGCATCGATTATATCGATTTTACCGATGGCACACGTTTCTGTACTGTGTAAGTCACCAAACCAGCGATATCGGAGATTCCGAACATGGACAGCGTGATCGACCGTTCCCCAGCCGCGAACGCCGCGGGATCTTCCGCCGTAACGTGCGCGGCGCCGGCCAGCGGCGAGCCGTATCTGTTGACACCCGGGCCGCTCACCACGGCGTTCTCGACCAAGGAAGCGATGCTGCGCGACTGGGGTTCGTGGGACGGCGATTTCCGCGCGATGACAGCGCTACTGCGCAGCAGCTTGCTGGAGATTGCCGGCGACACGGCGGGCGAATACGACTGCGTGCCGCTGCAAGGCAGCGGCAGCTATTGCGTCGAAGCGATGCTCGGCAGCCTGATTCCACGTGACGGCCACGCGCTCGTGCTGGCCAACGGCGCGTACGGCAAGCGCATCGCGACCACGCTCGGCTATCTCGGCCGCGCCTTTACGCTGCTCGACAAGGGCGACTACCTGCCGCCGCGCGGCGCTGAAATCGAGCACATGCTGGACGCCGATCCACGCATCACGCACGTGGTCGCCGTGCATTGCGAAACCAGCTCGGGGATTCTGAACCCGCTCGAAGAGATCGCCGCCGCCACCGCGAAGAAGGGTCGCAAGCTGCTGATCGATTCGATGAGCGCCTTCGGCGCGGTGCCGCTCGACGTGCGCGAGATTGCCTGCGAGGCCTTCGTGTCGTCGGCGAATAAATGTATCGAGGGCGTGCCGGGTTTCGGCTTCGTGATCGCCCGCAAGGATGCGTTGCAGGAAGCCAAGGGCCGCAGTCACTCGCTGGCACTCGACGTCCATGATCAATGGGACGTGATGAACCGCACCGGCCAGTGGCGTTTCACGCCGCCCACGCACACGGTCGCCGCGTTTATCGAGGCGCTGCGCTTGCACAAGCTTGAAGGCGGGCAGGCCGGACGTCTCGCGCGCTACGCGAACAATCGCGACGTGCTGGTGGCCGGCATGCACGAACTCGGCTTCGAGCCGCTGCTTAACGCGCGCTGGCGCTCGCCGATCATCGTGACGTTCTTCGCGCCGGCGCATCCGTCGTTCAGCTTCGAGCGCTTCTATGAATTGATGAAGCAGCAGGGTTTCATCATCTATCCGGGCAAATTGACAGTGGTGGACAGCTTCCGGATCGGCTGCATCGGTCAGGTGGACGAGCACGTGATGCGCCGCGTCGTGGCGGCGTGCGGCAACGCGCTCAGGACGATGGGCGTCGAGCACGCCGCTCCGCCGGCGGCCGCGCTCGACGAGCGCAAGAGACTGGCCGACGCGGCCTGAAGCACGCAGCTCGGGCGCACCGCGCGAGCTTGGGAAATTCCTTGGAATCGAAGTAAATGAAACACGTAAAAGCAGTGATTTTCGATTGGGCCGGCACAGTGGTCGATTACGGTTCGTTGGCGCCGATGGGCGCCTTCGTTGAAACCTTCGAACAGTTCGGCGTGTCGATCACGATCGATGAAGCGCGCGGCCCGATGGGCATGGCCAAGCGTCCGCATATCGCGGCGCTGATGGCGTTGCCGCGCGTCGCGCAGGCGTGGGCCGACAAGTACGGCCACGCGGCGGGCGAAGCGGATATCGACGCCGTGTACGACGTGTTCGTGCCGAAGAACATCGCCGTGGCGGCGGGCTACAGCTCGGTGATTCCCGGCGTGGCCGACGTGGCGAGCGCGCTGCGCAGCGACGACATCCGGATCGGCACGACCACCGGCTATACGCGCGAGATCATGGCCGAGATCGTACCGGGCGCGGCCGCGCAGGGGTTCTCGCCGGACAGCATCGTGTGCACCGGCGATACGCCGGAAGGGCGGCCGTCGCCGTACATGATCTACAAGACGCTGCCGGAGCTGGGCGTGTGGCGCGCGAAAGATGCGATCAAGGTGGACGACACCGAAGTCGGCATCGAAGAGGGCATCAACGGCGGCACGTGGGCGGTCGGCGTCGCGGTGAGCGGCAACGCTTTCGGCATGGCTGAGAACGACGTCAAGGCGCTGGCGCCCGATGAATTCGCATGGCGTCGCAAGGCGGCGATCGAGAAGCTGCGGGCTGCGGGCGCGCACTACGTGATCGACAGCGTCGCGGATCTGATGCCGGTGGTGTACGACATCGAGGCGCGGCTGGCGCGAGGCGAGCGGCCTTGATCGGGAGAGAGGCCTAAGACGCCTCTCTCTATAGAATCACTCGAAAAACCCCACCGCCAGATCGATAAACTCGCGGATCTTGCGCGGCACGAACTCCCGGCTCGGATATACGAGCGAGACCGCCACGTCGCCGTTGAGCACGGCGTGGTCCTCGAGAATCCGCATCAGCGTGCCCGCGCGCAATTCGTCGTCGACCATTTCCAGCGGCAGCAGCGCAATGCCCATCGCGCCGAGCGCCGCCTGTTTCTGCATGATCATGCTGTTGACGGTGAACGACGCATCGAGCGCGATGCTGTCTTCGCCGCCTTCGCCGTTATCGAACACCCAGGTCTGCGGACTGGTCTCGAGCGGCGCGGTGATCACGCGATGCCGCGCGAGGTCGGCGGGCGTTTTCGGATGACCGGCCTGCGCGAGGTAGGCCGCCGACGCCACCGGCACCGCGTGCGAGTTGATCAGCCGGCGCACCACCAGCGACTCCGAGCGGATCATGTGCTCGGTCACGATCCCCACGTCGAAACCGCCTTCGAGCAGATCGACGCGTTTCTCCGTCAACGTGACCCGCAGATTCACCCGCGGAAACTTGGCCTGATACTCCGCGAACAGCGGCGTGAGGCGAAATAGCGAAAAGCTGCCCAGCGCCACGATACGCAGATCGCCCGCGACTTCCTTTGAAGCCGTGGTGGCGCGCGATTCGACTTCTTCGAGTTCGGCCATCAGCAGGCGGCAGCCGTCGGCATATTCGGCGCCGGCTTCGGTCAGCACGACCTTGCGCGTGGTGCGCTGGAACAGGCGAATGCCGAGATGCTTTTCGAGGCTCGACACGTGGCGCGTCACCACCGAGGTCGAGACGCCGAGTTGCTCCGCGGCTTGCGCGAAGCTGCCCGCGTCGGCGACCTTGACGAACGCCTGCATGGCCTGAAAGAGATTGATCATGAGAATGCGAAATGCGCGCGGCGAAAGCGTGTGCAATTGTCTGTTGAAAAGGTCGCGCTGCCTGTTTTCTGAGCAAACGCAGGCGGCGCGTGAGCGGCCGGTGAATTGTACTTCCTGGCGCCTTGCGCCGATCCGTGCCGCCACGCGTAGCTTGCGCGCCGACAAGGTTTCGCGGCTGCTCAAGTTTCGCGCGATTGTGCCGTTGACACGAGCTAATCACATTCTGGGACTCAGCCGTGCAACTCGCCTTCAGTAACGACCGTCTGTCCAGCCGCATGCAGTTCGATTCGTCCGCCGCCGGGGAACCCGAGGTGGAGTCGTCGGTGATTGAATGGCTGTTGCACGACGATCAGGTGATGCGCGAATGCTTCACCCACGCGGCGGAAATTCTCAAGAGCGTGACCGGCGCAGCGATCACCGCGATCACGCTGCTCGACGAGGAGTACCAGCATTACCGCGCCGAGGTCGGCATGGCGATGCCGCTCGTCACGCGGGCCCGTTCGCTCGCCGACTATGCGGTGCGCGACGCCGAGCTGTTCGTGATCGAGGACGCGCACGACGACACCCGTTTCGGCGAATGCATGCTGGTGCAGCGGCATCCGTTCGTGCGTTTCTACGCGGCGATCGCGCTGCGCGCGCCCAATGGCGAGATTGTCGGCGCGTTGTGCGCGATGGACCCGGCGCCCGGGCGCCTCGACGCGGGCCAGCGCGGCGTGTTTTATCACCTGCGCGCGATGATCGAAAACGATCTGAAGATGCGCACGGCCACCGCGATCGATCCGCTGACGCAGTTGTACAACCGGCGTTTCCTGCTGGAGAGCATCACGCGGCGCTGGAAAGAGGCGCAGGACGGCGACGTGATGGGATCGGTCGTGGTCGACGTGGACTGGTTCAAGCAATACAACGACACCTACGGCCACCAGGCGGGCGACCAGTGTCTGCGCAAGGTGGCCTCGGTGATGCAGGCCGCGGCCGATGGCGAGCGCATCATCGTCGGGCGCATGGGCGGCGAGGAGTTCGGCCTGCTGGTGCTGCACGCGGAGCACGCGGCGCTCGAAGACACGCTCGACACGCTGCGCCAGGGCGTGGCGGATCTGGCGATCGAACATCGCGCGTCGCCGCTCGGCAGAGTGACGGTGAGCGTGGGCGCGTCGTTGACGCGCATCAGCGAGAGTTCCCGGCCGGCGCATCGCGAGGGTTTTGCGAGCGCGGATCGCGCGCTGTATCGATCGAAACATGGCGGTCGAAACCAGGTGACGATGGCGTAGCGCGCCTGTGCGTTCAGGCAGTCTCGAGCTCCGCGTAGAGCCGGCTCACCCAGTCGGCGAACACGCGGAGTTTGGTGCTGTAACGGCGGCTCGGCGGATAGGCGAGATAGACCTGCAACGGGTCCGGCCGCCAATCCGTGAGAATCGGCACGAGCTCGCCGCGCGCCACGGCCGGCCGCACCATGAAGTCCAGCGTATGAACGATGCCGAGTCCCGCCAGCGCAGTGGCCAGATGCGCATTGCTCTCGCTCACCATCACCGTATTGCGGACCTTGTCGAGCACGATGCGTTCGCCGTCCTTGAGGAAATGCAAGGGCGGCGCGAGTCCGCTGCTCGCTGAAAAATAGCCGGCCACCGCGTGCTTATCATCGACGATCTCGCGCGGAAGCAGCGGCGTGCCATGTTCGGCCAGATACGCCGGGCTCGCACATGTGGTCCAGCGCAGTGTGCCGATGGCCTGCGTCACCAGATTGGGGTCGTCCGCCGTGCTGCGAATCGCGCAGTCGATGTTCTCCGCGATCAGATCGGCGGTCCGGTCCGTCACGCTCAGGCGCACCTGAATGTCCGGGTAACGCGCGCAGAATTCGGGCAGCGCGGGAATCAGAATGCCGCTCGCGGTCGAGCCGCCGCTGTCGACCCGCAGCACGCCGCGCGGGTTCGCGCGGTCGCGGCCCAAGGTCGCCTCGATATCGTCGAGTTCACTCAGCAAATCCCGCGTGCGCTCGTAATACGCCGCGCCGTCCGTCGTGACGCTGACGCTGCGCGTGCTGCGTTCGAGCAGTTTCACGCCCAGATGATCTTCGAGCGACTTGACCCACTTGCTGACGGTTGCGTTCGGCATCTGCAGCGACTGCGCCGCCCGGCCGAAGCCGCCGGTTTCCACCACACGCGCAAAGATGCGAATGGCCTGCAAATGATCCATGCAAACTCCATTTCATGGTGATTATCCACATAGGTGGATAAAGAAGTCACAGAATACCTATTTATCTCTATGCGTGCATGAAATAAGCTTCTCTCCAAGGTCAAGCGACCCCCACACACTTAGGAGCAGATCATGAACACGTCCACACTTGAAAACGTCAATTCCCGCAAACACGCCGGCAAGATCGTGCTGGTGACGGGCGGCAGCAGCGGCATCGGCCTCGCCGCGGCAACGCGCTTCGCCCAGGAAGGCGCGACCGTCTTCATCACCGGCCGGCGTCAGGCCGAGCTCGACGAAGCAGTGGAGCGCATCGGCCACGGCGCAATCGGGATTCGCGCTGACATCTCGTCAGCCGAAGATCTCGACCGCATGTTCACCACCGTGCAGGCCGCCCACGACCGGCTCGACATTCTGTTCGCGAATGCGGGCGGGGGCGAGTTTTCACCGCTCGGCGCGATCACCGAGGCGCAGTTCGACAAGTACTTCGGCATCAACGTGAAAGGCACGCTGTTCACGGTGCAGAAAGCCTTGCCGTTGATGCGTCCGGGCAGTGCGATCGTCATGACGGGCTCGATCGCCGCAAGCAAGGGCATGCCGGCCTTCGGCGTGTATGCGGCGACCAAGGCCGCGCTGCGCTCGTTTGCGCGTACATGGGCGACCGATCTGAAGGGCCGCGGAATTCGCGTCAACGTGGTGGCGCCGGGCGTGGTGGTGACGCCGGCCTACAAATCCGAACTGGGAATGAACGACGAGCAGATCGCCGCCTTCGCCCAGCAGACCAGCGAAACGACGCCGCTTGGCCGCGTGGGCGAACCGGACGAGATCGCCAAGGCCGTCTCGTTCCTCGCCTCGGACGACGCGAGCTACATCACGGGGATCGAAATGGCTGTCGACGGTGGCATGGCGCAGGTGTAGCACTACCAGGCAAGCGTCGAGTCTTAATGTAAAAGACCGGTTTTTTCCGGTCTTTTTTGCATGTGAAGAGTCAAAGGCCACGGCGTATTCAGCAAAACATTCCGATGTTCACCGAGTTAATGGATTGCGTTTCTCAAGCGTGCGTCTGCGTGAGATTTGATCCGTTACGCATAAGGTTCTCTTAAGCTTGAACTGTTCAGATAGAAGGAGACGGTTGCGTCGGGCCAGAGCATGAGAACACTTCGCCTCGCCAGCGGAAGAGAGTCGCTGGTTGCACGCGCAACGAAAAAACAACCGAGAAAAACAACGATGCGTAACGGACGAAAATCCGCTCGAGAGACAGAGAAAGCGCTTTGCAGATCCACCTACATGATGGAGTTGGCGCGCGGCAGTTCATACATTGCCAGCACGTTGACGCCGGCGACGCAACAGGCCGCCATCGCTGAAGTCCTGAACGAATTTGGTGAACAGCACGGCGCCGACGCGCTGCTCATCTTCCGCGATCTGCTCGCGGAGAGTCTCAAGGACCGGCAGCGCAGGCTTGCGGCGGAGGCGGTGCTGAATTTCAAGCTGCCCTAGCCGCGCCAGCCTCAACTCGCGATCAGCTTCAGTCCCGCCGGCAGCGACTCGCCGAATACTCGGCCTTCGTCGGCGTTATCGAGTTCGACGCTCTCGCTCACCATGGTGATCCACGCGCGCGGCGCGTTGGCCGCTTCGAGGCGGCGCACTACCGCAAGACGCAAGTCGTCGGGCAAGTCGCGCGAACGGTCGCCGGTCATGCGGGCGATCTGTACGGCGGCGAATGCGGCGGGATCGACCTTCTTCCAGTCGAGCGCGAGGATCGCGTTGAGCCATGCGCCGGCAATCTCCGGCGGCACGATGCTATGCACACTGCCATAGAACGGCCGCCGCGCGCCGATACGGCCGACCGCCCACCAGCTTTGATGATTCTCGGCGGGTTTTTTAAGGCGCGTCAGCACCGACTCGCCGAGCTCGATCTTGCGCTCCACGGGAATCCGTTCGAGCGATGCGCTCAAGCGAACCATGTCGGTGAAGCCGGTCTTCGCCACGTCGAACGGCAGCTTGTGACGCGCAAGCGCCGCGCCTTGCAGATAGGCCATCGCGTCGAGCACGCGCAGCTGCGCGCTCTCGTCGAGGCCGCCGGCGGCGCGGCGCCAGAGCGTCCACCATTCCGACCAGACCTGGCTTTCGTTGACGTACTGGATGCCGTCGTCGAACAGCGACCAGAGTTGTTCGACGCGCCATTCGTCGAGCGGATAGCCGAAGCCGGGCCGCACGCAATAGCCGGCCAGGTTCAGCCAGAGGCGCTCGTGATCCGCCGAGCGGCGCCGGCGGCGCGCGCGTTCCCACAGCGCGCCGAACAGTTCGCGCAGCAACGCGCTGTTCCAGCTTTCGCGCGGGCCCAGCAGTTGTTCGAGTTGCGAGCGCAAGCGTTTGACTTCTTTCGGATCGACTTTCTGCGCGCGCGAGCCAAAGCAGCGGTCGATGTGGTCGATCGCCTGATCGAGCGCCGGATGACGGGCCTGCGCGGCATCGTCGGCGAGATTCACTTGCGCGTGTTCGCGGCGCAACTGGAATTCGAGCAGCCAGCGCTGCGTGGGATCGTCCAGTTCGATGCAGTGGACCTCGAGCGTGCCCACTTCGGTGAGCGAGGTCGCGATCTGCACCGCGGTTTCACGCGCGCTCTTCGCGCCGCGTGGCTGCACGATGGTCGCGATCGGCGGCAGGCGGACGAAATCGCCGCCGGCGAGATCGATCAGTTCGCCGGGTCGATACACCGTATCCGCGCTCGACGAGACAAGGTGAAACCGCACCGGATGCCCGAGCCGCAGCGCGAAGGTGCGATCCGCGATCAGAATCTCGTGGCCTTCTTCCGTGCCGCGCGGCAGCAGGCAGATGCCGCGTTGCACGGGTTCGGCATCGGGCTTGCCGTCGCCGGTTTCGTCGAGCACGAGGAAATAGCTGCGTGGCGAGCCGCCGCCGATTTTCGGCGCGTTGCCCGCGCGCGCGAGCGAGTAGGCGACCGCGCCGCGCGCCACGGCCACGTCGGGATTGTCGTTGTGCAGCACGTTGAGCGCTGCGCCGCGCCATGTGCCCAAGGTGCTGGCCAGACGTTGCGTGAGCGCTTCGGCACGGAACACGCCGCCGTTCAGCAGAAGCGTGTCGGGCACGGGCAACGCTGCTTCGTCCGGTGAACCGGATGGCTCGACGATGCCCAGCGCCTTGCGTGACTGCGCCGCGAAGCGGCTCAGAAACGCCGCGATATGGCGCGTGACCGCGGCATCGGTCGCATAGGGCAGGCCGAATTCGACGATCGCGCCGCGCGGCCGGCCAGGCCGTTCATGCGACGCCACCGCCGGAAAGAAACCATCGACGATGATCCGCTCGACCTCGTCGCGCGTGACTTGCGCCGTGCGCGCGCCACCTATCAGCTTCGAGCCCGCGCCCAGCAGCGTGATCGACGTGGAGTCGGGCGCCTTCGCGCCGAGCAGTTGTTCCTTGGCGTTGCGGCAACGCTCGACCAGTTGCGACAGGCTCGCCGCCGACAGGCGCGCGCGCTCGCCCGGCTGGTTCGAGCCGCCCGGCAGCCGCGCTTCCACCAGATGCGCGAGCGCCAGATCCATGTTGTCGCCGCCCAGCATCAGATGATTGCCCACGCCGATGCGCGTGAGTTGCGGCTCGCCGTCGCGCAGGCCGACTTCGATCAGCGTGAGGTCGGTAGTGCCGCCGCCCACGTCGCAGATGAGCACGAGACGCGTGTCCGCGAGTTCGCTCGCCAGCCGCTCGCGATGATGAAACAGCCAGTCGTAGAAGGCCGCTTGCGGTTCTTCCAGCAGCTTCAGCGTATGCAGGCCGGCCATGCGGGCGGCTTGCACGGTCAGCGCTCGGGCGCCTTCGTCGAACGATGCCGGGACCGTCAGCACCACGTCCTGGCGTTCGAGCGGCGCGTCTGGAAACCGCTGATTCCAGGCCGCGCGCACGTGCGCCAGATAGCTCGCGCTGGCTTCGACCGGCGAGACTTTGCGGACGTCGTCGGCGGCGCCCCACGGCAGGATCGGCGCGGTGCGATCCACCGACGCATGCGAGAGCCAGCTCTTCGCGCTCGACACCAGCCGGCCCGGCACCTGAGCGCCCAGCACGCGCGCGAGCCGGCCGATCACGACCGGCGGCGTGTCCTGCTGCGTGTCCTGCGGTGCATCCTTGCGCGCGCCGTTCCGAGCGGCGCCGGACCACGGCAATTGCAGATCGCCGGGGTTCAGCTCGCCTTGCGCGGCCTGATAGCGCACCGAGGGCAGAAGCGGCCGCGCGGCCACTTCGCCGGGGCTCACCAGCTGCTCGATCTCGAAGACGTGGATAAGCGGCGACCCACCCGGCGATCCCGCCTCCGCATAGGCGAGCACCGTGTTGCTGGTGCCGAGATCGATACCGACGCTGTACCGCTTCATCTCAGTCATGCATTCGCGTTGCCGCGCACGTCGAACTCGACCTTCCAGCGCTCGTCGGTGCCGCTCGGCACGGCTTCCAGTTCGAGCGTGCCCGCTTCGGTGACGCGCGCGTGCAGCTTCACCGGCACGACTTCACCGGCGTTGCGGCCGGAGGCGGGCAAGGTCGCCTGAATCTCCTCGAGTTCCTGCAATTCCTCGGGGCCCCAGAAGTCGAGCAGCGTGCCGACCTGATCCTGACGGCGCACCGACGAGCCGAAGAAGCGGAAGTGCACCGGCTCGCCCACCACCAGCCCGAATTCCTGCGCGGGCAGTTCGGCCTCGGTGCCTTCCTCCATGCCGAAGGGCGCAACGCACAGCGCCTGGATCGGCGGTTCGAGACCGGGCACGGCGGGCATCGCCGATTCGATCGCGATGTAGTACGCGCGCGCCGTGCCGCCGCGAATCCGCACGCCGCGGCCGCGTCGCACGTAGCCGTAATAGGCGGCGCCGCGCGCCACCGCGAGATCGAGATCGGCACCTTCGAGCAGCCGCGCCGGCGCCGCGCCTTCCGCTGCGAGCCAGTTGTTCAGCGTGCCCATGATGCGTTCGACCAGCAGCGGCGACTTGAACACGCCGCCGTTGAACAGCACCGCCGTGGGATGCAGGAAGCTCGCGTTCCCGGCAGCCGCGATGCCGCTCGTCCCCGCCAGTTCAGCGAGCGCGCCGACTTGACGGCCGAGGAACGCGGCGAGATGACGCGTGATGCCGGCGTCCTGCGCATACGGCAGACCGAGTTGCGTCAGACCGGCACGCGCGCGGCTTACCGGACGCGCGGCGCTGTCCACCTGCGGGAAGAAGCCTTCGAGAATCGTCTGGGTCAATTCGGCGCGCGTGAGCTCGGTGCGGATCGAGCCGCCGATCAGCTTCGAGCCGCGGCTCGGCACGACGAGCGGCACGGTATCGGTGGCCGGATCGCTGAGCAGCGTTTCCTTGGCCGAGCGGCACGCGTAGGTGAGGGCGCGTAACTGCCACGCGTCGGCCTGGGTGCCTGCCGCGGCCAGCTTGCGCGCGACCACGTGCGCGAGCGCGAGGTCCATGTTGTCGCCGCCGAGCAGAATGTGTTCGCCGACCGCGACGCGATGCAGTTCGAGATTGCCTTCGCGCTCGATCACGGCGATCAGCGAGAGGTCGGTCGTGCCGCCGCCCACATCGACCACGAGGATGATGTCGCCGATCTTGACCTGCTTGCGCCAGTCGCCGCCGCTCTTCTGGATCCAGCTATACAGCGCCGCCTGCGGTTCTTCGAGCAGCGTCATGCGGCCGAAGCCGGCGGCCTCGGCGGCTTCGGCGGTCAGTTCGCGCGCGGCCGGATCGAACGATGCGGGGATCGTCACCGTGATGTCCTGCTCGCCGAACGGCGCGTCGGGATGCGCATGGTCCCAGGCTTCGCGCAAGTGCGTCAGATAACGCACCGAGCTTTCGAGCGGCGAGACGCGCGCGACTTCGGGCGGAGCGTCGTTGGGCAGAATCGCCGCGCGCCGGTCGACGCCCGGATGGCACAGCCAGCTCTTCGCGCTCGACACGAGCCGGATCGGCGTGGCCGCGCCGCGGCTGCGGGCGAATTCGCCGACCGCGAATTCGCGCTGGCCGGTCCACGGCAGATAGAGGTCGCCCGAGGCGAGTTCGTCCGGGTGCGGCAGATAGAGGAAGGAGGGCAGCAGATCGAGGTTGTCGATCGCGCCGGGGCCCGTGAGTTGCGCGATCGGCAGCACGCCTTGCGAGGTCTTTTCGCCGTCGCTGGCGCTGGTGTCCACATAGGACAGCGCGCAATGCGTGGTGCCCAGATCGATGCCGATGGCGTAGCGTGATTGGCGTGCGTCGCTCATAGCTCCACCTCGGCCGGGGCGATCACTTTCGCGTTGTGGCTGTCCGCGAGCTTCGGCAGACGCACTTCGTCGACGCGCCAGCCGCGATGGCTGATGCTGCCGTTGAACGGCGCCTTACCGACCACATTGCCGGTCAGGCGAATCGAGGCCGCGTCGAAACCTTCTGCCAGCGTGACGCGGCTGCCCTCGGCTTCGTCGCGCACCGGGCGGATCGTGAAGTGCTCGCGCAACGTCGCGCGGCAACCGTCGTGCACGAGGCGCGCGGCCGCGCCGATATCGGCGTCGCTATAGCTCTTGATGTCTTCCTCGACGAAGTCGATGAAGCGCGCGTCGCGTTGCAGCAGGCCGAGCAGTTGCAAGGCGGCGTCGGGGCTTGCTTCCTTCAGTACGGGCGCGGGTTGCGGCGCGGGTGCCGGCGCCGGCGTGGGAGCCGGGGCGGGCGCGGCGCTGGCGGCGACGCCGCCGTTACGCAGGCGCAGGACCCCGGCGGCGAATTGGCCATCGCCGAGGATGCGGAAGAACGTGCCCACGGCCAGGGAAATCCTGCCGAGGAAGGATGGGTTCGAATCGGTCATAAATGCTCCTGAGGTGCTCTGTTAGAGGACGAGCTGTCCTGGCTGCGCCGCACGCGGCCGGCCGCCGGAGCCCCGTTGGGCTTGAGCGGACGGTTGTAGTGCGAGTTTGCGAAGGCCGTCGGCATGCGTGCCGCCGGCGTCTGATTTACCGGGATGCGCGGCGCGGCTCGCGCGCGCAAAACCCGTATTTTGCCTTGTGGCGAGCCCGAAGCGGGCAAAGGCGGCCATTCTAGCGGGCAATGCGGCGAGATTGGCGGCTTGCTGGCGGCATGTTGGCGGCTTGTCACGGGCGCGTGGTGAGCATTTCCGCGCGGCTCGTTCACGCGATGTTCACGCCTCGCTCACGCATTCTGCGCGCGGAGTTCGGCGACGACCTGGCCGATGAGCGCACGCCATCTCGGCTTGACGCGGCTAGAAAGGGGAAAACCGGATGGAGGACGCCGTGCAAGTCCGACGTCAAAGTTACAGTTGACGGGTTGCATTGCCCAGACGCGCGGATATCGCCGCGTCGAGCGCGCGGATTTCGGTTGTGAGCTGCAGTGCGGAGGCCGCGGCGGCGTCGCCGTCGAAAAACTTCTTTGAAACCGCAACGTTTCCAACCGGGTCTGAATGGACCACGGCGGGAAAGGCCGCAACGGCCGCGCCCAAGGCGGCGCCGGGTAGCACGGCGGACCAAAGCGCCGGAAACCTTAGCGCGAGCCAGTGCACAACCACGGAAATTTCCTTGCGGTGAATGAAATCCACGACGACTGCGGGACGGGCACCATTGTTCTTTCCTACCAGTGCCTCGGCTTTGGCGTGAGCACCTCCGCCAGTGGGACTGGCGGGCATGATCCCGCCGACGTGATGCAATTCACCCAGAGTCGCTACCGGTGCGAGCGTGGTTCGCGGTGCGCCCGGTCCGTCAACATGACCCACAACAGTGTTAGCGCCGTTCCATCCAACGGACCCAGCCAGGGCGCTATCCACGTCGATTGCCTGAGGGTGCCAGAACATCTCGCCTACCGTGAAGTGGCCGCGCTCGGCAAGATCGAGCAGAATGAGGTTAATCAGAAAGGCTCTGATGTTTCGTGCCGGTTCGGCAATAAACATGGCGCAGACGAAAACCGGCAGCGAATGCTGCAGCCTGGAATAGTCGGTACTCATCGCAGGTGCGGCACCACTCAGTAATGCGCGTATTGCCTGTATCACGGCAGGTTGGCGCGTTGCGTCATTCCAGCTTAGAGGAAGCGGCAAAGGCGCGGCCACGCCACCTTGTTTGGCCTCTCTGGCCCAAGCGGCATTCTGAGGGAAAACTTCTTGCGGAGCGCGCATGATCTGTGCGCCAACTCGATACGTTGGCGCTACGCTCGCATTAAAGGCGACCTCCGGAGCAGGGACGCCCTGCCGCCAGACCGGGCCCACATCGCTGAAATAGAGATCGTGAACGATGTCCCGCATAATAAGTCGGCCTGCTACAGCAAAATACTGAATTGCCTTATTCGCCTTGACGTGACACGCAAGCTCGAACCAATGCTGAATGTTGAGCGGCCGCCAGGGATTCGCAGCGGTCCCAGCGCCCTGACAGGTTATATGCCCCGAGAGTAGAACTTTTCTGTTGCAATATTTTTGTACTATTCGCAATAGATCGAGCCCGTCGATCACAACGTCTTTACCTGATAGTTGAGTCAGGTGTGCAAGGTCAGTGTACAAATCGCGTCCCCTCGAAGTTTGGAATAAGCATGACAGACCGGCTGGAAATCAAGCTCCTCCTGAGCCACGAGACTGCATTGGCCCAGACACCGTAAATGTCTTCACGCATTCATTGGCTACGCAAAATGCATTGTTTATGACGAGGCCGGCTATCGGCCATATGCACGAATTGCGTATTCACGGCAGTTGTCGCAGTGGAGTTGTCTGAGTATCGCATTCGGCCGGCTTTGTGGCGAGGCCATAAATCACTCAAGAATTTCCTTTAATAGCCGATATCGAATCTGGGTGTTTCTATTGAAATGGAGTCGGCCGCATGCGTCTGCCTTTTGTCCGATATTCATCTGGCAGCCGGGCATATCGTGGATTACGCTTTCTTCTGCCGCGCGACGTTAAGGCGTGGCCGGCTCAGGAAGTCACCATTGCGCGGCCCTTCGTGAACTCCTTTTTGCACGTGTGCGCCGGCACTGAGCAAAAAATAGCTGCCTGGTTTGCCGGGTCCCGCACAGGTTGCCGTATTCAAACGCCGCGTGTCTGGTTCGTTTGAGCATGCATGTGTTGCTGGAGGGCGATGTGATGCGCGTATTGCTTGTCGACGATCACGAACTCTTCAGAGCCGGTCTCGCACTGCTAATCAAAGAGCTTTTCCCGGATGTCGAACTGTTGCATGCGAATACGTTGTCGCTCGGCGTCAATCTCGCGATCGCCGAGCATCCGGACATCGTTTTTCTGGATCTCGAACTTCCCGATGGCCACGGTTGCGACGCGCTGATCCAGTTAAAAGACGCACGCCCGTCCTTGCCCGTGGTCGTGGTATCGGCCGACGAAAGCGTGGAGTCTGTCGGTCGATGCCTCGAATTGCGCGCCATGGGCTACGTGCCGAAATCGTCTTCGCCCGAGGCGCTGCATGCCGCGATCGTTGCGGTACTCTCGGGCGGTGTTTTCCTGCCCGCAGCGAGCATCGTCGGGCTGAAACGCGCCGCAGGCACAGACGAGTCACAGGCATGCCGATCAGACAAAGCGCAACCCAACGATCGCGTCGAACCCTGGAATGCTCCGGGACTCGGACTCACGCCGCGCGAGTTCGAAACGCTCGCGTGGCTCGTGCGCGGTCTGCCTTCCAAAGCCATCGCGTCGAAGATGGGACTCGAAGATATTACGGTGCGCAAATACATCAGTCATCTGCTCGCGCATTTCAACCTGCGGCGCCGCACGGAACTCATCGTGATGCTGGCGGAGAAGGGCATTACGCTCGGGACGCTTTCAGTGCCTCATGGTCCGCGAGAGCGGGATTGATCTTTCGCTGAGCGCTCACGTACCGGCTGATCTCCACCAGCAGGTCGATGGGCGCGGAGGACTTGCGCAATAGCACGAACGGTTCGGGGAAATCGCGAAGGACCTGATCGGACAGCAGTTCGCCGGTGATAAACGCCACGGGAATCACGCCCGCCCACGCGAAATGACGCCTGATCCGCTCGGCCACCTCCTTGCCGGTGGCTCCGTCGCGCAGACGGATATCGGCGACGATCAGATCGGGAATGCGGCTGTCGTCGGCGAGCATGGCTTCGAATCCGGCCATCGACTCGGCGGCGTGCACGAGCGCGCCCGCGCTCGAGAAAAGACGTCTCAGGCCTTCGAGGACCGTAGGTTCATCGTCGCACAGAAGCATGAACGTGCCAGTGAGATCGGGCGTGTAAACGTCGCCATCCAGAGCCTTTGCGCCGACGGGCGGGGTCGACGCCGAAACCGCCGCGTAAAGGGAAAAGCGCGAGCCGCGACCTTCCACGGAAGCGAAGCTCATGCTGTGTCCCGGCAGAATATGAATCGCACGATGCACGATCGACAGCCCCAGTCCCAGCCCTTTCGAACGGTCGCGTCCCGGGTTGTCGATCTGATAGTACTCGGAGAAGATCGCATCCCGATGGCTAGCCGCAATGCCGATGCCCGTATCCCATACGTCGACGCGCAGCCGTTCATTCAGTTGCA
Source organism: Paraburkholderia dipogonis (assembly GCF_042680985.1). Taxonomy (NCBI): domain Bacteria; kingdom Pseudomonadati; phylum Pseudomonadota; class Betaproteobacteria; order Burkholderiales; family Burkholderiaceae; genus Paraburkholderia; species Paraburkholderia dipogonis. The sequence continues at coordinate 734,971 of NZ_JBHUFR010000016.1, forward strand.
CCCAGCCAAGCACGACGCCGCCCGATGGCGTGTTCTTGATCGCGTTCGATATGAGATTCGATAAGGACCGCTTGAAGAGCGACCGGTCGGTCGCGATGGAGGGCGGGGCGCGTCGCCGCCCGGCGATTCTCAGTCCGATGCCGCGCAACCGGGCCGTCTCCCGGTATTGCTCGAAGACTTCGGTCAACAGGCCGAGGGTATCGACCGGTACGACACGGGGAACATATGAGCCCAGTTCGCTGTAGTCCTGAATGTCCTTGAACATGTCGAGGATGTCGGACGCGGTCTCCTCGATGACGTCGAGGTCGCGATCCACGGCGTGGCCGTCCCTGATCCTCGTGCGGGCGCTGCGGATGAAAAGGTTGATTGCGGCGAGAGGCTGCTGGATATCGTGATACGCCGACGAAAAGAATCGCTCTTTCTCCTTGACCAGTTCCTGCATGCGTCTGTTCTGCTCGATGACGGCGCGCGACGCGGCTTCCACGCGTGCCTTGGCGGCGCGCAAAGTGCGCCGGTACATGAATTCGCGCCTCGCGGCACGTTCCAGCGGGATGCTGAGCAGCACGCCGACAACCGACATCATCGGCAGCATGGTGGCGTGCGCGGCCACCGACTCCACGCGCATTTCGACGCTCCCGCCGGCAGGTTTGAAATAAAGCATGATCAGATAGCTGACGACGCAAATCCCGATCAGCCAGGCCGCCGTGATCACCCGAAGCCGAAAGGCCATGAATATCAGGAAGAGGCAAAACAGGAGCACCGGATAGACTTCCCGCCAGCCAAGGTCGCCCGGATAGAACTGCAGCATTCTCAGGCAACTGAACCAGCAACTGAGCGTCCAGACAGCAAGGAGCCGGACGGCCCAACCTTCATCGAGTGCGCGCGGAGTCCAGAACAGCACGGGAATGGTCATTCCGATCGCTGCCGCGACTCTCAGGAGAATCAGTTCGTTGTGGTGCAGATGGGCGGGGTCGAGTGCGTCTAACCGGTAGAAGTCGCGGATGGAAAAGACGATCCATAACGCGGTGAAGATCGTGATGGCGAGCCGCCGCTGTGCGGAGAACCGCCGCGCGTAGTCGCACCGGAACGCGCGCTCCTGAGCCGGTGAGCTGAACCTGCGCACCCTGAGGCCTGACGATCTCATGACGACGCCGATCAGGAAGTTCGCCGTCCGGGGATAGGGCAGCGTGCAATTCAAACAGAATAGCAGCCCGGCATCCGAAGTTATACCTACAAATGTAGCGTTCTGGATGCGCCTGCCAGATCGGGAACGCCTACATCTTTCCTTGCACGATTGCTGCGCCCACCTACCTACGTGGGTAGCGACGCCGTCCGCGCCGACCGAGAATCGGTATGACAGCAACGGCAAACGAGAGTCGACATGTTTTCGTCATTGTCATTCGCCTCGCTGCGCCGTCCTCTCCCGGGTTGTTATTCGCATGGTTTCTGTTCTCGATGCACTCCGGGTTTGTCTCGTCCCGTCGCAACCGGACGTTGCGGCAACGTTAGTTAAAAGAGGTTCTTATGAAAACAGTTTTACTTCTGGCTGGTGGATTACTTTGCACGTGCGCCTGGCACGCCAATGCGCAGACCGCCGGCGCCAATCCGACGACTACGGCGCAGCCCAGCGCGGACAGCGCGGAAGGCCCGGACACCTCGGGAAGCTCCGTGTCCGGCGCTCCTGCCGCGCTCCATGGCAAAACCCGCGCGGAGGTCTACCAAGACCTCGTGCGCTCGCAGAAGAGCGGCGAGGCAGCGGCGATGCAAGCGTTTTACAACGGCAGTTGAGTTCGCCCCGGTCATGCGGTCGGGACTGCGCGTGAGAAGCGACGAACTATCGGCGGGCGCGGACTCGGCGCGCCCGCGCCTGATCGATTGAGCCGGTCCTAGTAGCTGACAGTTGCGTCATATGACGAACAGAATGTCATAGCCGGCATCGATCTGGTCAGGCAATTTGAAATGGTCAAACAGCGTGCCGACCAGCAAAGAAGGCGCGGGCCTCGATGCGCCCCACGCCGTCTCCCGAAAGCCGCTTCAAACCTTGACGACAGAAGCCTGATAAATCTCGTCGACGGCTTTCTCGAGCGCTGCGTCAAACTCGCTGTCATTCATCGATTTCTTGAGCTCGTTGATCAGCGCCCTCGAAAAGCTGGCGATCATGCCGTGATTCGACGCGAGCCGTTGACACGCGTCGGCGCGCGTGTAGCCTCCGGACAGCGCCACCACCCGTGCGACACGCGGGTGTTCGATCAGCGGACGATAGAAGTCCGCCACATCGGGGATGGTCAGCTTGAGCATCACGCGGCGGCTATCCGGCAACGCGTCGAGACCTTTGATCAGTTCGGCGCGCAAGGTGGCTTCCGCGCCGGGCTTGTCCGGACTCTTGATTGAAACCTCGGGTTCGAGGATCGGCAGCAGGCCGTGCGCGTCGATCTGCGCCGCCAGTTCGAACTGTTGCTCGACGATCGCAGCGATCCCGTTTTGCGAATTCAGATTGATCACCGACCGCATCTTCGTGCCGCAGATGCCGAGCTTGACGGCCCGCGCGAGCAGATCGTCCAGGCCGGGAATCGGCTTCATCAACTGAACACCGTCGGCTTCGGCTTGCAGACCCTTGTCGACCTTCAGGAACGGTACGACGCCGCGCTCTTCCCACAGGAAGGCCGGAACGGGTTTGCCCTGAGCCTGTCCGTCCATGGTCGCTTCGAACAGGATGGCGCCGATGATCTTGTCCCCCGTAAAGGCGGGCGCCGTGATGATGCGCACGCGCATCTCGTGTATCAGTTTGAACATCTCGGCGTCGCCGTTATAGGCTGTCTCCGGAATGCCGTAGAGCCGCAGTGCGCCAGGGGTCGATCCGCCGCTCTGGTCCAGGGCGGCAAAAAATCCCTGTTTTTCACAAACTTGCGCCAGCATCTTTTCATTAGCCACGATCGTCTCCCTCTCTTTCACAGTGGAATTTCGAACCAGCACGTCCGCTCGCGACGCGTCGAGTTGCATACGGTCAGTGTCACGATGTTAATGCAAATGTGAGATTTGACGAAAAAATGGTCGCGGCGCGGCCGGTTGCCTTGCTCCGGCTTTCTTTCGGCACGGCGTTCAGGCGATCGACGCCGCAGATGCTGCGGCTGTGGCGCGCTGCGATGAGCGCGCCGTTCGAGAGAGAAGAATCATGTCGTTTTCGTAGCGACCGACATGCAAACATTATTTATCGACGAGAACTGTCTCGCCTTGCATACGTTGATTCCCATCCACCTCCGAGCACCTTGCACAGCGTGATGAGGTTCGCGTCAGCGTCGGCCTTGCTCTGTTCAAGATTGCTCTGCGCATCGAGCAACTGCTTCTGCACATTCAGCACATCGAGGAAATCCACCGCGCCTGCCTTGTACCGTTGCTGCGCAATCGACAGTGCGCGCTGGTTCAGACTCACAACCGTTTTCAGCCGGTCGCGCCGCCGCTGTTCAGCGTCGTAGACGACCAGCGCGTCGTCCACTTCACGCCATGCCTGAAGCACGGTGTGCTGGTAGACAATCGCCGCTTCCTGCTGCTGCGCCTCGCGCAGATGAAGCGTGCCCTTCAGGCGTCCGCCTTCGAATATCGGCAGCGTGATCGACGGTCCGACAACAAACTGGCCGGACGCCCAGTTGGCGAGATTCGACAGTTGCAGGCTCTGGAACCCGGCGCTGCCGTTCAGCGAAATGCGCGGATAGAAGTCGGCCTTCGCCATGCCGATCGTCGCGGTCGCTGCATGCAGCTGGGCCTCCGCTTTCCGGATATCGGGCCGGCGCTGCACCAGTTCCGACGGAACACCGATCGGCACCTGATCGGGCAACGCCGGCACGTCGCGCGGCTCGGCGAGCATCTGCTGCAACGCGCCCGGCTCTTTCGCCAGCAGCACGCCAATCGCATTGATCGTGGTCGTGTTGCGCGATTCGAGCGTCGGGATCAGGCTCTCGATCGACTCCGCCTGAGCCATCGCGTTGGCCACATCGAGGTCCGTCGTGACGCCTTCATGCACCCGGTTTTGCGTGAGCTTCGTGGCGTCGTGAGCGATGTCGAGGTTCTGTTTCGCGATCTGCAGCAGGGCCTGCGTGTCGCGTAACTGGATGTAGTCGCGCGCGAGTTCGGCGCGGGCGGACAGCAGGATCGCGTTACGGTCCTCGTACGACGCATCGGAGAGCGCCGATGCGGCCTCGACACCGCGTCGCACGCGGCCCCAGAAGTCGAGTTCCCATGACGCGTCGAAGCCGAACTGGTAAAGATCGTAAGCGGGCGAGCCTTTGGCGCCCGGCAACGGCGCGACACCGAGCGGCGCGCTGCCCGAGGCCGACTGCGTCTGACTTCCCGTCGGCGTGACGCCAAGCAGCGAGAGGATGCCGTTCGGACTGCCGCGCTCGCGGTTATACGAGGCGGCGCCGTTGAGCGTCGGATATTCTTCAGCGCCGGCAATGCGCTGTTGCGCCCGGCTTTGCCGCAGACGCGCCGACGCGGCCGCCACATCGAGATTCGCCTCGGTCAGCTGCTGTTCCAGCGAGTCCAGTACCGGATCGTTGAACAGCGTCCACCATTGCGGTGTGAATCCGGATTCGACGGCCTTGCTTGCGGCCTGCGCGGTCTGGGTGCGGTTGAATACGTCGGGCGTGGCCGTCTGCGGAGGTTCGAAGTTCGGGCCCACCAGACAGCCCGTGAGCATCGAGCACAGCAGCAGCGCGAGCGCCGGTGCGCGCAGTGAGAGGTTGCGCGTGTTCATTTCGCGTCCGCTCCCGCGATCCGCATATCGGCGCGCCTGCCGACGGCGACCTCCGTTTCGACCGACAACCCGACGCTCAATGCAGCCGCGGCCTCCTGTCCGTGATCGATGGTGATCCTGACCGGCACGCGCTGGACGATCTTGGTGAAGTTACCCGTTGCGTTGTCGGGTGCGATAGGCGCGAAGCTCACGCCTGTAGCAGGCGCAAGACTGTCGACGTGTCCGCGGATCACCACGCCCGGAAAACTGTCGACCTTGATACGGACCGTGTCGCCGGGGCGCATCCTGGCAAGCTGGTTCTCCTGAAAGTTAGCCACGATATAGGCCTCCGACAGCGGGACGATCGCGAGCAGGGGCGCGCCGGTCGTCACGAATGCGCCCACGCGTGCCGAACGCCGTCCGACCTTGCCGTCGATGGGCGCGTGGATCTCCGTATACGACAGGTTGAGTTTCGCCTGCTCAAAGGCGGCTTCGGCATGCGCCAGCGCACCCGCCGCCTTGTCGCGCTGCGTCTTCAGAACGTCGAGGTTCTGCACGGTCGCCACCAGTGCGGCGCGGTTGCGCGCCTGCTGCGCGAGTTCCTCAGCCAGCGCGCTCGCCGCGTGCTGCTGCTCCTGTGTGGTTCCCGCACCGGTCTCCGAAAGATTGCGGTAGCGCGCGGCATTCGCACGCGCAAACTCGAGCGTCGCATCATCCGCGCGCAACGTGGCACGCGCCTGATCGACGAGCGCGGGCTGCCGCGCGATCTCGGCCTCGTAGTTTGCAACCGATGCTCTGGCTGCCGCCACGTCCGCTTCGGAACTCATCAACGCGGCACGAAAGTCGCGGTCATCGATACGAACCAGTAATTGCCCCGCCTTGACCTGCTGGTTATCTTCGACAAGCACTTCGGACACCTGACCCGCGACACGCGGCGCGACCAGTGTGAAATCGGCCGTCACATAGGCATCGTTCGTAGTCTCGCTGGTCGAGCCGGAAAACAGCCAGATACAGGCCAGCACAGCGACGCCGAGTATCACCGCATACGCAGCAAGACGGATCGTTCTGGGAGAAAG
>NZ_JBHUFR010000017.1:0-24612 GCF_042680985.1 Paraburkholderia dipogonis
CGTGCGATATCAAGGACCCGACGCAGAACATCGTATGGGTCACGCCTGAAGGCGGCGGCGGGCCGAACTACCCGAACATGTAAGAGACTGCTCCGCCACGTCAACTTTCTCCCTATGAGCGCGATTCCTGTTATGCCTCCCGTACTCGTAAATATCTCCACCGCCGATTGCGCGCCTTTTCCTGCACTGCTCTCCGAAGATCGCGTGCTCGCCCTGAAGCACTGGCACTCAGCGGGGCTGCGCGGAACAGGCTCGATATCGGAGTTTCTCAACGACTGGATCATCAACGCAAACCTTCTTAAACAGCTATGCATTGCGGAGACCACGCGAGAGCTTATCCAGCAACGTGGCGCCCCGATTACGGCGTTTGACGTACATGAACCCGTTACTCCACGCCAGGTCTATTGCACCGTTGGCAACTACCGTAGCCAGCTCGTACAGGCCGCCCTCGATGCAGACGACGGGCCGCATGGGTCCCGGGCGCGAGCCCGTCGCGACGACACGCTAGCGGCAATCGAAGCCCGGCGTCGCGACGGCACACCCTACGTATGCCTGAAGGGATCTGCGTGCATATCCGGTCCGTATGAGCAGCTCACTGTCGGGACGGATATGTCCACGCTTGACTGGGAAGTCGAGGTCGGCGTTGTAATCGGACGACCTGCACGCAATGTCGACGTAGCTCAGGCGCTCGACTTTATCGCGGGCTATTGCGTGGTCAACGACATTACACTGCGCGACCGCGTGTTTCGCCTGGACGCGCCGAAGCTCGGGACCGACTGGCTGCAGTCAAAGTCCCGCAGAGGCTGGTTGCCGACAGGACCATGGCTCGTGCCGACATGGGAAATCGATGACCCAGCGACACTTCATCCCTGGCTACGCCTCAACGGTGTCTTGATGCAGGACGGAATCGCGAGCGATATGATTTTCAGCATTGCCGAGCAAATTTCCTATCTGTCGAGGCAGACATCGCTCCAACCCGGCGACCTGATCTGCACAGGCACACCAGCAGGGCTGGGTAGCCATCACGGCCGTTACCTGCGTGCCGGAGACGTGGTCCAGGCAGGTGTGGATGGCCTGGGGTCTCAAAGGGTCGTGTGCACGGAATGAGTCGCACCCGTTTTTCTGACACTGAGTGAACAAAGAGGAAATCATGTCTGCTTCAGTATTGCTTACTGATTACGCGTGGCCAGACGACGCGATTGAGCGCCGGGTCATCGAATCCGCCGGCTTCCGGCTCATCACGGGGCCGGCTTCACCTGCACCGGAGGCCGCAATCGATACGCTGGTCGAACAACACCAGCCCGATGCCATCATGACCTGTTGGGCACAGGTGTCGTCCGCCGCGATTCGCGCCAGCGCTGGACTCAAGGTCATCGCCCGGCTCGGCGTAGGCCTCGACAACATCGCCGTGCAAGCGGCCACGGAACGCGGAATCTGGGTAACCAACGTGCCGGACTATTGCGTTGCCGAGGTTTCCGACCATGCCGTTGGCTTCGCCCTCGCCTGGACACGCGGACTCATCAGCTTCGACCGCGAAGTGCGGTCGGGAAGGTGGAACCCGGCCGGGGCAAATCTGAAACGGCTCGCACACATGACCTGTGGAATTATCGGCTACGGTCGGATCGGTCACGCAACTGCCTCCAAGCTGAACGCTTTTGGTTCTCGCGTGCTCTCCCATACGCTGTATCCCCCCGCAAACATTCCAGACGTTCAGTTCGTCAAACTGGAAGAGCTGATGTCAGAAAGCGACATCGTCATCGTGCATGCGCCGCTCACCAACTCGACGTTTCATCTGATCAACCGCTCCAGCCTGGCCCTGATGAAACCAGGCGGACTCCTGATCAACGTGAGCCGGGGAGGCATCGTTGATACGGACGCGGTAGTCGAGGCGTTGCAGACAGGGCAACTTTCAGGCGCCGCGCTGGATGTCCTCGAAATGGAACCAGACGTGCCTGAAGCTCTTCTGTCGTCGGGCGGTGCCATGCTGACTCCACATGTCGCGTTCTCGTCAGACGCCTCCCTCGCTGAACTGCGCGGGCGCGCAGCTGAGGAGGTGGTTCGTGTGCTGAAAGGTGATCTGCCGGAACACCCGTGCAACCAGCCTCAGCGCGCATAGACGCGTTGAGGTTACGAGCAGTCGATCTAAAAAATACGGCGCTATTCGAACAAGGCTGCGGCGCATCGATACCCGGACCAGGGAGCGCAGTATTCCCCTGTCCTCGACTTCGGAACGTAGCTCTGGTTATCTGCTGAGGCAACATGAAATCTTCCGCAACACACTCTCTTCCAGATGCCGAGTACACGGCGCTCATCACCTTTCTCGTCTCTCATGGACAGATGGACAGCAGTGAAGAGCCGCTGTGCAGCCGCCTGACCGGTGGCGTGTCTTCCGACATCTGGAAAGTCGACCTGCCTGGCCGCACACTCTGCGTAAAACGTGCCTTGAGCAAGCTTAAGGTCGCAGCAGAATGGGAGGCCCCCTTAACACGCAATGCCTATGAGTGGGCATGGCTGCAGTTCGCCGCGGAGCAGGCCCCCGACAATGTTCCACACCCGATCGCGCGGGACGCAGATGCCGGACTTTTCGCGATGTCGTTCCTGCCCCCGGCGCTCTATCCCGTCTGGAAGACCCAGTTGGTGGCGGGCCAGGTGCAGGCGTCTGTAGCAGGTGAAGTTGGTAACCTCCTTGCGCGACTGCATGGGGCGAGCGCAGCTAGCCCCGAACTCGAAGCAAGGTTTGATTCGGTTGAGAACTTTTACGCGCTTCGCCTCGAACCCTATCTCGTTGCAACTGCGGCGAAGAACATCGACGTGGCGAACGCCCTGCTGGCAATTGCACAGCGCACCCGTGACACGCGGCTCGCTCTGGTTCATGGAGACGTAAGCCCGAAAAATATCCTGATCGGTCCCAATGGCCCGGTATTGCTCGACGCCGAGTGCGCATGGTATGGAGACCCCGCTTTCGACCTGGCCTTCTGCCTGAATCACCTGTTGCTGAAATGCCTCGCGCTGCCCGACGCGCGTGATGGCTTTATCGACTGCTTTGCGACGTTGGCCGAACAGTATCTTCAAAAAGTCAGCTGGGAACCGGCTGTTGATCTCGAAGCGCGCGCGGCGAGTCTCCTGCCCGCCCTGATGTTAGCCCGTGTCGACGGCAAGTCGCCGGTCGAATACATCGTCCGAGAGGAACACAAAGATCGGGTCCGCGTAACAGCGTGCGGTTTCCTGCATGAACCAGCTGCCAGATTGATGGAGGTTGCAGACGCCTGGCGCGCCGCATTAACACCGACGCCGTAAATCGTTGTGCCAGCGTGCAGAGCCTCCGCGCTCCGCCGCTGTGCCTGCAAGCTGGCGGCCCTGCGTCGGGCGTATCTTCAGAGCCCGCCAGCCAGTTGGACTGGCATGGCGGCGTCGCCTGAATCGACGTAGTCCTTCGCTTGCGCAATGAGCCACGTTCTGAATGCAATCAATGCTGCGTCTTCAGATCTCTCGTCTGGAAGAATAAGAAAGTATGGGCTGTCGCTCGGATGGGTCCGTCCTCCGACAACCGTCAGTTTTCCTTCGGTGAGTTCCTTCTCGATCAGCAGCCGTGGAATGAGAGCGAGACCCATACCCTGTATCGCCGCCTCCGCGTGCATGGAAAACAGCTCCAGCCGCGGGCCGGTCATATCGCCTTCGATCTGCAGGCCCTGCAACGAAAACCACTTCCGCCACGCGTAAGGGCGGGTACTCTGCTGCAATAGCGTGTACTTCCGCCAGTCCTCATCCGGAATCTCCCCATCCGGTGCGATCAGATGCGGACTGCATACCACCACCAGATCCTCATTCATCAGCAAATGCCGGCTGGTTCCGGCCCAGGGCGACCGCCCGGGATGGATCGCCGCATCAAAAGCGCTTTCCGAAAAAAGGAATGGCCGTGTCTGCGCTGAAAGGTTGATCGTTATCCCAGGGTGCAGAGCCGCAAATCGCGGCAAACGCGGCATTAACCATTTGGTGGCAAACGTCGGCACTACCGCGAGTTCGAGCGCGCCACGCGCGCCCCCCTTCGTCATCAGGTTCAACGTATCCCGCTCCACTTCATCCAGCCGCTGCCGCACCTGACGGCTATACGTCAGACCAGCTTCCGTCAGATACACACCTCGTTGCGTGCGGCGGAAGAGCCTGACGCCGAGAAAATCTTCGAGTGCCGCAATCTGGCGACATACAGCGCTTTGCGTGACGGCGAGTTCGTCGGCTGCTTTGGTGAAACTCTGATGGCTGGCCGCAGACTCGAACATCGCGAGTGCAGTGGTGCTAGGAATTTTTCGTCGCATGCGTGGCACCGATACCGGTGGTCCGGAGTACAGGTTTTGCACAGGTGAGTGCATATAAATTGGTTGTACAGAACTTATCCCATGCTTACCCTACCTGATCCATAGCTAACGCAGAGAGACTTGTCATGACTTTACCGCACAACCGCGTCGCATTCCAATGGGAAGATCCCCTGCTTCTCAACGACCAGCTGGACGCCGAGGAACGGATGGTGCGCGATTCGGCCCGCGCCTATTGTCAGGAACAGCTTGCGCCTCGCGTATTGCAGGCCTTCCGCAATGAACAAACGGACCCGGGGATCTTTCGCGAGATGGGTGCACTCGGCCTGCTGGGCACCACCATCTCCGCAGCCTATGGCGGAGCAGGCATGAACTACGTGTGCTACGGCCTGGTGGCGCGCGAAGTCGAGGCGATCGATTCCGGCTACCGCTCGATGATGAGCGTGCAAAGCTCGCTCGTGATGGTACCGATCAACGAGTTCGGCAACGAGTCTACGAAGCAGAAGTATTTGCCCGGACTGGCCAGCGGCGAATTGATCGGGTGCTTCGGTCTGACGGAGCCCAATCACGGTTCGGACCCCGGCAGCATGATCACCCGGGCGAAAAAGGTCGCTGGCGGCTACTCGCTGACCGGCGCGAAGATGTGGATCACGAATAGCCCGATAGCCGACGTTTTCGTCGTGTGGGCAAAAGATGATGAGGGCGCCATTCGTGGCTTCGTGCTGGAGAAAGGCTGGAAAGGACTCTCTGCGCCGGCTATCCACGGAAAGGTCGGTCTGCGCGCCAGCATTACCGGCGAAATCGTGATGGACGAAGTGTTTTGCCCGGAAGAGAACGCCTTTCCGGACGTTCGTGGTCTGAAGGGCCCGTTCACCTGCCTGAACTCCGCGCGCTACGGCATCGCATGGGGCGCGCTGGGCGCCGCGGAAGACTGTTTTCAGCGGGCGCGTCAATACGTGCTCGATCGAAAACAGTTCGGCAGACCACTTGCCGCCAACCAGCTGATCCAGAAGAAGCTGGCCGACATGATGACCGATATTACGCTTGGTTTGCAGGGTTGCCTGCGTCTGGGCCGCATGAAAGACGAAGGCACGGCGGCCGTCGAGATTACCTCGATCATGAAGCGCAACAGTTGCGGCAGGGCGCTCGACATTGCCCGGGTGGCTCGCGACATGATGGGTGGCAACGGCATCAGCGACGAATTCGGCGTAGCCCGGCATCTCGTCAATCTCGAAGTGGTGAACACGTACGAAGGAACCCACGACGTTCATGCGCTGATACTAGGTCGGGTGATCACCGGCATTGCTGCTTTCTAGTCGGCACGATCATGACAAACTTCAACGAAGCGCTGTCTGGTCTCCGGATCCTCGATCTGTCGCGAGTACTGGCCGGGCCGTGGGCGGGCCAGCTCCTAGCGGACCTGGGCGCAGATGTCGTCAAGGTCGAACGTCCGGACACGGGCGACGACACCCGAGCCTGGGGGCCGCCGTGGCTTGAAGATGCTGAAGGACGCTCAAGCGACGAGTCGGCTTACTATCTCAGCGCGAACCGGAATAAGCGGTCCATTACCGTCGACATCGCACATCCAGAAGGCCAGCAACTCATCCGGAAACTGGCGAGAGATGCCGATGTGGTCATTGAGAACTTCAAGGTCGACGGACTTCGTCAGTACCAGCTCGACTACGACAGTCTTTCGGCGATCAATCCGCGTCTCGTCTATTGCTCCGTCACCGGTTTTGGCCAAACTGGACCATCCGCCTCTCGCGCGGGATATGACTTCCTCATCCAGGGGATGGGCGGCCTGATGAGTATTACGGGGCGCCCGGACGGCGAAGACGGTGCTGGACCACTCAAGGTCGGCGTCGCGCTGACCGATGTGATGACCGGCCTTTACGCGACCGTAGCAGTACTCAGCGCGCTTGCTGCTCGCCACAAGACAGGGCGCGGACAGCATATTGACCTCGCGTTGCTGGACGTCCAGATCGCGTCGCTTGCCAACCAGGCGTCCAACTATCTGGTCGGCGGCGCCGCGCCCGCGCGTATGGGAAACGCCCACCCCAACATCGTGCCCTATCAGGATTTCCCGACTGCGGACGGCTACATGATCATTGCCGTGGGCAATGACCGGCAGTTCTCGAATTTTTGCAATGTATTGGGTCATTCCGAGTGGGCAGAAGACCAGCGCTTCGCCACGAACCCTGCACGCGTGAAGAATCGAACATGTCTGGTCGCGTGGATTAACCGTGTCACGGTCGAGCGGACAACCGCCGAATGGGTCACCCTGATGGAAAACGCAGGTGTTCCCTGTGGACCGATCAATACACTCGACAGGGTCTTCGCCGATCCACAGGTCAAGGCGCGTGGAATGAGAATAGAGATGGGTCATTCCGTTGCCGGGACGGTGCCGCTCGTTGCGAATCCAATCCGAATGTCAGAGACTCCGGTGTCTTATCGCCGGGCGCCTCCAACATTGGGCGAACACACTTCGGAAGTCCTGCAATCGTGGCTGGGCATGGGAGAAGATGAGGTCCAGACACTCCGCGAATTCGGCATCGTCTAGCTCTTATGGTTAGCACGGGCCGGCCGGTATTCCCGGACCGACGCGTGCTTCACGATTGCCCTCGGACGCAGGCCTCCGCCACCCCCTGCAATTTTGGCGAACAGGCTCCGCAAGCCAGGACGGGTTCGGCTTGCTTTACCTCCACTCGACCTCGTCCGAGCTGGAGCCCAACGCACAGTGACTGGCATGGAGGGAACCCGAAAATGAGCAGCAAGCAGCATCAGATGGCCAAGCGTGATGTTTCCCCTTGGCGACAAACCGTCGACCTGCTGATGAAACTCACCGCTCCTCGAGGAACCACGAACTACGCTGGCACCCCCATTGCGGTTACACGCACAACGACTGGGCCGGCCGCGATTCGCCATTACGTCATTGAAGAAGTTCACGTTACGGTCCTCGATCGCCCCACCTCGCTCACAGCCATCATCGCCTGGCGCGATCCGACAGAATGCAGATACGGCGAACAGCGATGGCGCGGCGGAGTAGCCCGCGCCAGGGGAACCTGTGCACTAACAGGGCGCATTATCAAGCGTGGCGACGCGATATATCGTCCTCAACGCAGAGTTCCGCCGCCTGCCAATGCGGGCGCCATGATTCTGTCCGAGGTGGTACATGCGGTCCCGCGAATGCGCTGACAATCAGAGCGGAGTCGGGCACGTGTGGATGTCGACCGTCACACGGAATCGATCTGCGTCGCGCGGCGCGCGATGTTGCCAGTAAAGAATTGATGCCATCCGGTCTCGATGCGGCGCCGCCGTGACTTCGGCGGCGGCGTCCTGCAACGTTGCCCGCCTGTTTATCGGCGTGATGACGCAGATCGCCTCCGCGCCTCTCGCTGAACCCTGCCCGACCAATCGATATGGACACACTTCAATGTATGCGCATTTTTGCAAAGGTCGCGGCAGAAGGCGGCTTCGCTGCGGCCGCGCGCAAGCTGAATCTGACGACATCGGTGACGTCACGTGCCGTTTCCTATCTTGAGACTCATCTTGGTTCAAGGTTGCTGCACAGGACCACACGGAACACTGCATTGACAGAGGCGGGCCAGCGTTATCTGCATCGCTGCCGCCAGATCCTTGCCGGCATCGATGAGGCGGAAGCAGAGGCGGGTTCGGCGAGCCAGCATCCGTCCGGGTGCCTGCGCGTACATGCGTTGTCGAGTTTCGGACATCACCTGGTGGTACCCGCGGTGTTGCGATATCAGGAGCAGTTCAACTCCCTGCGCGTCGAACTCACCTTGTCTGGCACACTGCCCGACATGCTGGAGGAGGGATACGATGTATCGATCGTCGTCGCGCCAGGGCTGCCCGACTCCGAGTTGGTCAGTGTCAGACTGGGCAGTATCCCGGGCATCATCTGCGCATCGCCTCAATACGTGACAGACCACGGCGAACCTAGGACTCCAGAAGATTTGCGAACTCACCATTGTCTTCAGCTTTCAACGCCGGTGTTTCCGTTCAACAAGTGGATGTTCAGCGGGTCTGATGTTCCCTTCGCCATCGATATTGGTGCCCCCCGCTACGCCGTCAACGTCATTGAAGCCCTCGAACCCGCAGTCAGGAGCGGGCTCGGGATCGGCATTCTGCCGGCGGGAGTGGCGCTGCCCGGGTTGACTTCAGGCGCACTTGTCAGGGTCCTGCCCGGCTATCACGTTCAGCCTGTTGTCGCCCATGCGTTGTATCAATCGCGGCGCTTCGTCGACGCGAAGATCCGCACATGGATCGCATTCCTTCGCGAAATCCTGCCTGCAACGTTCGAGGCGGACAATCGCGCGCTTGCCGCTATTGAGGCCGCACCCTGATCGGCAGGTCTCACTCTCTCCTGTAGCAAAAAGCAAGTGGCGGATTGGCGGTTCAGTCTCCCACGTACAGCGAGTCAGAATTCTCGAGGTACAGCGACTTCGTGTGAGCGCCGGCGTCTCGCGATCCCGCTTCGATCGAACCCGTCGCCTTGCCGCCATACGCCTCCGTAACGGCGCTGCCGCCTTGTACTCCCCTGCGCGCTTCGGCCGCCATCAGTCGGGATGGATAGTCGATGTCGCTGCCGGTGGACGAATACCCGAAATTTTCGAGCTGGGCGATTTCTCCCTTCACCTGTGCTCGCGTGATGGGGGCGCTCTCCTGAGCGAACGTAACGATCGGCGCCGTGATGGCAACTGCGATGACGATGGCTTGCACTAGCGACTTCAACATGACTGACCTCGGGGTTGACTGCGATATCCGTTACCGGCGGATTTACTGCATCCGATAACTGCAGTCTAGTGAGGTGGATCACCAGGGTGAATACGCACGGCCTGAAAAGCACTGTTGTCTGCGACGGCGGTAATCACCTCAGTCACACGAGCACAAAATGCTACCGGCGATAGCCTGCTCATGCTTACAGCGGTGCCAGGTGTTGCTTGCAATGCCTCGGGCGAACTCAACCCATATCGATGCAGAATCCGTGTCATGCTGCCCGCCGTGGACGCCACCGGCTCGCCGGCATCGTGCAGGCACCGATCGAGCTTGTATCCACTATTTCACGTTTCAACCGTAAAGGCATGGTCCCGCAGGGTTCCACGGCATGGTCAGCGCCAGAAGAACGTCTCCCGGGCAGTACGTATGGACCGATGCGCCTGTATCAAGTCCATACAGGCGAGAAGAACTGCTCCCCTCTTCTGGCGTGGTGACCTGTCGTAACCGAATATTGCTGCCGCCCAGTGAGATCGATGAGGCGCAACGATTCGCATCCCTGGGAACGTCCTTACAGACTGGACAGGCCGAGCTTGACTCCCGGTTAAACTAATTCGCCCACTTTAGAGCTTTGGTCCGGAATGTCGTTGCCGATGCGTTTCCTGCCTGCAATGCCCTGTGATGGACGACCCTACGCCAATCAGATTGAGGGCTTGAGATATCTCGTTTTGTCCTCTGTCCACATGATGTCTTTCGACTTTCGCGGAAAGCGCCGATCCCTTGCTGTCTACGAGATCGGGGGAGTTTATACTGGCAGGGACCGCCTACGAGGGATGTCTTGCAATGGAAGTGCTCGCAAGAGTTCCAGAACGAATCCGCGGGTTTTGGCTGATGAACTGCCATCCCGGCGTTCACCCGAACCCGCGCGGCGCACGAAGAATTAGCGGCAGAATCCGACGCGGTGAGCACTAAACCGTTATTGGCGAGTTTGCGGAGTGCCACTCCTCCTGGCGACATCGCGTCGCGAGAAGCCTTTGCGCAAATGGCGCGAGACGCCGGTGCCGACCTGCTCGCGCGGTAGTCTGATGCAGCGCGAGGACACTCAGATCATTGATCGAATTTGCCGCCGACGCTCGGTACACAATGAAATCGGCTCTGCCAGCGGGTTGGGATCGTCGCCGTTGTGCGGCGTACCGGATGCGCTGCGGCGCCATCCAAAAAGCGCCGCCATCCAGGAAGAGCCGATAAGGCACAACTGAAGTCGGTCTGGGTCGAACCGGCGCTCCGTGGCTTGCGGTGAGCAGTCGATCTGTCTTTCCAGTGACTACTCACCGCTTCCAGCGAATCTTTAAAACCGTACGCGAAGTCCTGCACTCGTCAGGAACTGTTTACCGGTTGACGACGGGCCGCCACTGCCGCCAATGAATGCGCCGCTGAAGATCGTTCCTGCCGCTCCGGTCACATGCTGATACTCGGCCATCAGATAGACATCCGTGCGCTTGGAAAGTGAATACGCAGTCATCAGGTTGAACTGATTCCAACGCGGCTTTGCATTCGCCGAAGCATTGGCATATGTTCCGTCAGTGAACGTGTACGATGCAGCTACCAGCCACGCCGGAGTGATCAGATAGCGGACGTTCGCTTCATAGTTGTTAAAGGTGAGATTGGTCGGCGACCCGGTGGACGCCGGAGAAAGCGTGCTGCCACGATACACCGCGGTCGTATTGTCATAATGCGAGTGACTCCACACCAGGCCCAGGGTGGCCGCACCGATCACGTAAGCACCGCCGAGGCCCCAGACCTGCTGACGGGCGGCATGAAACGTTGCGTCGCCCGACGTGGACGAGCCATCAAGTGCGCCGGCTGCGCCATCGCCCGGATTGTCTATCCGCATGTACGACGCGCTCAGGGTCACAGGACCTCTGTTGTAGGTCGCCCCCGCGCTGAACGCGCGATTGTCGGCAAAATCGCCGGCCTTGTTGGAAAAGGCGTAGAGTCCACCGAACTTCAACCCACTGAAATCAACACTGGCGAATTTGACGGCGTTGTCGAGCCGGAAGAAATCTCCGAAATTATCGTTATCCATCGGATGCATGAATTCGAGTCCGCCGACGAAACTTTGCGCCAGGCTTCGGGGCGCAAGGTAGTCGACCACAGAATCGTACTGGCGTCCGAGTGTGACGGCGCCATATGGATTGGACAGCCCGACCCATGCCTGCCGGCCAAACAGGCGCCCCCCCTGCTGAAGACCGCCAGTAGTTCCTGTGAAGCCGTTTTCAAGCTTGAAGATGGCCTGCAGACCTCCGCCAAGATCCTCGGTACCTGTCAAACCCCAGCGGTTGCCGACGATGTTCCCGGACGAAGCAAATACGTTGCTTCGACCTGCGCCAGTTGCCGTGCGCTGATTGCTCACGTACGAAACACCGTTGTCGATCAGTCCGTACAGCGTGACACTGCTCTGGGCCTGTGCTGCGGCGCATATGCAGCCACCGACCGCAAGTGCGAGTTGCCTTTTCATTCGTTGTCTCCTGGTACCTGTCGTGTTGACCTTGTTTGATTGGAATTACGCTTGCTCTACAGTGGGAAATCCGGCGCTGATTCTCCTGTTAATCGCGTTGGCCTCGGTGCAAACGCGGCAACATTGACGTGAGCGAATCACTCCGATCGAGAAAGTGATGCTTCAGCGCCATGAGGACATGTCCACAGACCAGAATCGCAATGGCGTAGGCGAGCGAGATGTGTATTTGCTTGAGTACCGGCGACAGGGCCAGTGTCTTCGCCATCAGGGGCGGCAGATAGAACAGGCCAGCCACCGGAATCTTGTAGCCGGCAGCGGAACTCCACAGCCAGCCTGAGAGTGGCAGCGCGACCATGCAGATGTAAAGCAGCAGATGTCCCACCCGCGCGGCCGTGCGTTCCAGCGAGGGCACGTCGCATGCTGCGGCGGGTGCGCCATGGATCAGCCGCCAGGGGATCCGCGCAGCCAGCAGGAACAGCGTGACCGTCGCAATCGACTTGTGCAGCATGATGCTGTCGGCCTGGATCTTCTGCGGGAAACTGAGCGTACTTGAGTAGTAGCCGGCGCCCCATGCAGTGATGATCACGGCGGCCATCGCCCAATGGAGGGCCTTTGCGACGAACGTGTATTGTCTCGCTTCCATTTCTGTCTCCTTTCGTAGTCCTGATCTAACTACAAATTTTTATTCTCTTCAGTTTCCTGCTGGGTGGTGGAAGACCCAGCAGGAAGCACAACCGATATTCAGGGAATCACGACGTAGTTGCTGAACCCGCCGTCGCGGTCCTTAAGACCTGAAATCGCTTCGTTGACGTCTGCCAGTGGGAATCGGCGGGTTTCAAGGTAGGAGAGATCGATAGTACGCGTACGGACCATTTCAGCCATCTCCTGCCCCTGCGCCGCGGTAAACCAGTTTGACCCGATCAACTGGACCTGTTCGTCCATCAGCCACTTCACGTCAATGGGCAGGTTCTCTGCAACTCCACCTACGTTGACCACCCTGCCGCCGCGTCTTACGCCTTTCATCGAATCAAGCATCGTCGACGCAGGTGCCTTTGCACCCAGCGCGCTGATGACGAAATCTGCACCCTCTCCGCCGGTAAGCGATTTCGCCCATTCGCCAGTGGATCGTTCGCCGAGCTGGATCACGTCGATACGATCCGGGGCAAGTGCCTTCACACGTTGCAGGAGTCGCTCATCCCGGCCGGTGCCAAGAATTCGGGAAAGTCCCATCGCGAGACCCAGCACGGCAGATGCGACTCCGAGCGTTCCAGTAATTCCGTCGATAAGCCCGACCTGACCTGGCCCGGCAGCCGCGTTCTTCAGGGCGCCGTAGGACGTACCCAGATAGCCAAACCGGCCCGCCTGCTCAAAAGACAGGTTATCGGGGATGTTCACGATCGCGTATTCTGGCGCGGTCATGTACTCCGAGAAGCCGCCGTACGGATACAGATCAAAGATTTTCTGGCCATCACGGCTCGTACTGAAATAGCCGTTAAGCGTGTAGTACCGGCAAAGGCTTCGTTGGCCGGCCCGGCAGGCCGAACACGAGCCACATGAGCGCAACGGACTCACGTAGACGCGATCGCCGGGCTTCGCGTTAATGACGGCTTCACCGACCTCCTCGATGATGCCGGCCGGGTCCAGCCCGAAAATGGCGGGAAACTTCGGCAACGGCTGGTGCGGAAACCACGTCATCCAGTTGTTGATCACGTTCGCCATGTTGGGAACGATGCCGCAGGCCTTGACCCGCACCAGCACATCGTTAGGGCGCGGCTTCGGTACGGGAATCGTGTCCAGCGTCATCGGTGTACCAAGGGCGTGCAGCCGCGCTGCAACCATCGTCTTTTCCATACTAACCTCTTGCTAATGAATCAAATTGCGCCGGCCGGTGCATGATGCAGGGCCAGCCAGCGTTGTCCTTTGGGCCCGTGACCGGCGCTCAGGGGACGCCTCCTTCCGTGGCGCCGACGGGCTTTACTCGATGTCCAACGTATCGTGCGAGCGACTGACGACGGACCAACCAGGGCGGGTACCCTTTGCAGAATCAGCGATACCCCTCCTCAAGCTCGATGTCGAGCGCGCCCATGATCCGCACCCCGGAGTTGTACCAGGCAACCGTCAGCACAAGCTCGACGAGCTGGCGCTCGGAAAGGAACGCAGCCACCGCATCCCATGTCTGGACGCTGACGTTGACTACGCGTGTAGACTCTTCCGCGAACGCCATGACGGCGCGTTCATGCACATCAAAGAGCGGCGACTGCGCGTAATCCGCGATTGCCTTCAATTGCTCTTCGCTGATCCCCGCCTTCAGACCGTGCGACTGGTGGTGTGCAATCTCATACACCGACGCCGTGCAATGTCCGACAGTCAGGATCGCGAGCTCGCGAAGCTTGGGGCTCAGCTCGGATGCGCGCAGCGCGTTGGCGTACGAGAGGAACTGGTCCAGCACCAGAGGCGCGTTCGCGAGTGCGCTGAAGATATTGGCCGTTGGGACCTTCCGCTCGCGTTCCAGCCGGTCGAACAGTGCCTGATCAGCACTGCTGTCCGAGCGACGAAGATATTTGACTCGTGCCATTTTTAGTGGTCCTCTTCCTATACGTTGTTTTTTGCCAAAAGCTGTTTCTGCACATAGCTTTCAAGCGTTTCAGGGTTGGGTTTTTGCACAGCCGGGATGAGTGGCACCGCCTCGAATCTGGTGGCTTCAAAGTACCAGCGAGTCGGTGCGGGGAGCCCCCAGCGAACACTTGTGCTCAATGACCCCGCGTCCCAACGCACCGGCTCGATCTCAGTGTCGATCGTTTGATAGTGACTGTTGAAAATTTCGATGCGGTGGCCGTCGGGGTCGCGCAGATAAACAAAGAGCATTCCGCCTGGGCCGTGGCGACCGGGCCCACGCTCGACTTCCGTGCCGTATCCATAGATACCTGCGAAGTCACATGCATCGAAAATGTTGTGCGACTCCGAAACGGTGTATGCGAAGTGGTGCAGACACGGCCCTTCGTTTTCAACGATCGCCAGATCGAGGCACGTTCCCTTGCGGTACATGAAGGCGCCTAGCAGCTTGTCTCCATGTGCCAGATACTCGGAATTCCGGAAGCCCAGCCGGCTGTAGAACGCGCAGAGTGCGTAGGCGTCGGGGGCGAATATCTGTACGTGATCGAGCCGCTGGGCGTGAGCGCCCTTGAAAATTTCACGGTTCAGGTACTGGCGCTCGCGGGTTTCCATCGTCGCGCACAGTTCGATCTTCGTGCCGATAGGATCAGACACATGGAGCGTCCTGCCCTGATGCGCGACATCGACCCACTCTGCAGGCAGTCCTTCAGACCGGAAAAACTGGTAGGCGAGATCCAGGTCTTCTTCAAAAAACACGCGAAAGCCCAACCGCTTGCACGTCGCTTCGCCATTCGTCTGCACGAGCACGAGGCTATGATGACAGGCCTCCGCAAGCCCGCGCAGGTAGCAGGTCTGGTCATCCTCGTCTGAAACAATCAAACCAATAACGTTGACATAAAACTCGCGGCTCTTGGCGAGGTCCGCGACGTGCAGTACGACGTGGCTCGTGCGGGTGATATTGAACGGCGGCCGGAGATCGACGGGTGGCAACATACGAACCTCTATCATTTGAATTGGGAGAAGTGCGCTAACGTTAGCATCAGACTATGATCGAATTTAAATGCTGTCAATCAGGTCGAGCGATAATGATGCTTACGTTCGCACACGTTAGGCGAGGGAGCGACGTAGCAAGGAGATTTCCGCAGCGAGGCCACCGACGGCTTCGTGCAGAAACTGAACGGTTGTCTCGTCTGCGACACGCCCGTTCTGAACCTTTCCATGCACCCCTGCAATAACGACCTGCGGCCAGACGATGACGCGCGCGAGCATCCCGGTGAGGACCTCCCGCAGGTGTGCCTGCGCCCGCACGCCGCCGGTAAAAGCCGGCGAACTGGTAACGATCAGTACTGGCTTGCCCTTCATGGGAGATGCGGACGCGGGACGTGAAGCCCAGTCCAGTGCGTTTTTGAGAACGCCTGGCATCCCGCAGTTATATTCCGGCGAGCAGATAACGAGACCGTCACTTGCCGCGATTTCAACCCTTAATTCAACAACAGCCCGAGGCGTGCCGCGATTCTCGAGATCCTGATCATATAAGGGAATACCGTGCAAGGTTTTGACCGACAGTTCGATGTCCGCGGGCATTGAATCCTGCAGCGTGCGAAGCAACGCTGTGTTGTTTGACTCGCGACGCAGGCTTCCCGACAAGCCTAACAGCCTCAGATCTGACATTGACGACGCCTCTTTCCTGACGGTATGACGACGGGTCCTCGCGAGAGCGCCCGTGATACGTTTGATACTTGTCAACGATGAAACGGCAAGGCGGACCAGCCACTGAAAACAGCCTGCGCACCGAGCGACTCCTCGATTCTCAGCACCTCATTCCATTTCGCCATACGCTCCGAGCGCGAAAAGGAGCCGACCTTGAGCTGGCCGGCATTCCAGCCGACGCTCAGATGGGCGATCGTCACGTCTTCCGTTTCGCCGGATCGTGCGGAGACAATCGTGCCGAAACCAGCCTTCTTGCCCGCAATGAGTGCCTCATGCGCCTCGGTGATTGTCCCCGCCTGATTTGGCTTGATCAGAACCGCGTTAGTGTGGCCTGCAGCGGCCGCGCTGGCCACGCGCTCCGCATTCGTCACGAGAAAGTCGTCGCCGATAATCTGGCAACTGCTTCCGTACTCCTGCGCAAAAATTCCGAATCCGCCCGGATCGTCCTCTGCCAGTGGATCCTCGATCGAGAGAATTGGATAGTTCGCCAGCCAGCCGCCAAGCATCTTCACCATACCGTCGGTGTCAAGGGTGCGTCCGTCAAGGGCAAGGGTGTAGTGTCCGTCCCGACCAAACTCCGACGCTGCAATGTCAAGCGAAATGCCAACGTCTGCGCCAGGACGCAGGCCCGCGTCGTTGATTGCCGCAAGCACGGCATCGAGCGCCTCTTCATTGCAGTCGAACGCCGGCCAGTAGCCACCCTCGTCAGCAACGCCCTGCAACTTGCCGGCCTTTTTCATCAGCGCGCCCGCCGCGAGGTAGATCTCGGCAGTCCAGTCCAGGGCCTCACTGAAGCTGCGCGCCCCGGGACACATCACCATGAAGTCCTGAACGTCAACCCGGCGCGACGCATGGGCACCGCCCCCGAAAATCTGGATCTCGGGAAGCGGAATGCGTACGGGCTGATCGCCGGCAAGATGTTGCCAGACGGGTTTGCGCGCTGCAGCGGCCGCAGCGTGCAGGACCGCCATCGACGTTGCGACGAGGGCATTGCCGCCCAGCCTCCCACGATTTGCGGTAGCGTCCAGTTCCACCATGCCCCTGTCGATTGCCGCCTGATGCACAGCATCCCGGCCCGTGAGCAGATCCGCAATATCGCCGTTGACCGAGGCAACGGCACGGTTCACATCCATGCCACCGAAGCTCGCGCCCCCATCTCGAAGATCCAGCGCCTCGCCGCTGCCCGTTGACGCGCCGGCAGGCGCGATCGCGCGCCCTGTGGCGCCGCCTGCGAGCGTCACCTCCACCTCGACGGTGGGGCGGCCGCGCGAATCCCAGACGCGACGGCCGTGCACCCGGGTGATTGTTGTATCGGTCATACATGGTCTCCTGTTGTTGACCAGACTGATTGAGAAATGGAAGCTGGCGCCGACGGGACGAATACGCCCTATCCGGCCGCCATGCTCCGGTACTATCTGGCTGGTACGCGCTGCGCGCCGACTAGCACGAAAGCAACGGTTGCTGTTTTCGCACTCCTGTTTCGCCACGCGTGTCTTGTCCCGTTCTGGACGATGAGATCGTGCTGTCGAAGATGGGTGACGCGCCCGTCGTCGAGCTCAAGCCAGATCTCGCCATCAAGGACAATTCCGTAGTCGATGCTCGGCGTCATATGCATTCCATTCGGCTCAAAGAGTTCAGCCAGTCCCGGGCTGATTTTTGCGTTTTCTTCGGCGGCAGCGCGCGGATCAAACCCGGACGATGCAAATACGCTATCCGGAGGAAAGGTGATGACGAGGAAGCGCGTTTCGCCCGTGCCTGGGACAATGCTGCGCACCGCCCCGGTGGGATCCATCCCGTCGAATGGCAGCAAAGCGGTTGCCGACGTCGCCCAGACCACACGCGATACCATCCCCGGGATGTGCCGGAACGCGTCGGAGCGTGGCGGCACGCCATCGAGTACTACATTTGCGGAACCGTCCAGGCTGTTGCCAGTCACCACGCGCCGCATGCCAACCGGGAGTCCTTTGCCAATTTGCGACTCAGTTCCCATCGTTGCCTCCGTTTCAATCTTTCATCCGAAATCACCGCCCGATCCGCCAAACGCCGCGAACAGTGACACTTGCCAGCCTTGATGCAACAACTGTACGAACCGGATCCTGTCGGCTCGCGTGCGCCTCGAGCATTGCGACCGGTCACGCGGTGGCGCCAAGGCGGCGCCAAAAGCAGGACACCGACGCGTTGATGCATTGCATCCAGCCGTTCACAACAATCATCACACCCCCCAACGACGAGGCACCTGCATTCATCTTCGGGCGACAACTGGCCCATGTTCAACCACCCGCTTCCGCATCGGCCATGCGCCATTGCGCAAATTCGTAAATACATAGTCGCGAAAGGCCACAGAACTCTGCATGTCGAGCGGTGCGAGACGGACGGCCCGGACATCCGGCAGATGAAGCAGCAGCGAACATGCCCCACGCACGACTGTGGAGGCCACCGTAGAGTCGATCAGCAGATGAACAGTCACGGAGCAATGCTCCTCGCCCGAGCCGGAATCCAGGACGTCCTGCACCGCAAGCTATCTGGAAAGCGCCTCGGCATCCAATGTCGATCGGTCATGTCTGTCCATAATTATAATGCTAACGTTTGCATTAGTTTGCAGCGTCCGCACTTCGATGTCAACACACCAGCTCGCCATAATTGGGGTTGACATTGCAAACTCTCATAGCTAACGTTAGCACTGTACCAACCTGACACATATGGCAACCATGAAAATCATTCGGTACCTGGCGGACGGTCACGTTTATTACGGAATTGCTGGCGACCAGGGAAAAATTGAGCGGCTGGCCGGCTCGCCGTTACAGAATCCACAGCTCAGCGACCATGTTGACCGTCTCGATTCCGTGCGGGTATTGACACCGATCGAGCGGCCAAGGGTGTTCGGCCTCGGGTACAACTATCGAGCCCATTCGCAGGAGGTAGGCAAGGCAAGCCCCACGATCCCGGTGCTTTTCATGAAGCCAAGCACGACTGTTATCGGCCCCGATGATTCCATCGTCTATCCACCCGATGGCCAGAATATTCATTTCGAAGGCGAACTCACCGTCGTAATCGGCAGGGAAGCTCGCCACGTATCAGAGGCGGACGCGCTCAGCTGTGTGCTAGGTTATACGTGCGGCAATGACGTAAGCGACCGGGTCCTCCAGCGCCGCGAGAGCGAATTTGGCTGCCTGCTGGCTGGCAAAGGCTACGACACGTTCGCACCGGTCGGACCGGTCATCGAGACGGCGCTCGATCCTTCCAGTCTGCGCATCGTTACCCGTGTAAACGGTGAAGTGCGACAGAACGGAAGCACCGAGGATCTGGTTTTCAGCGTTCCGCAGATCATTGCGTACCTCAGCAAGTACATGACGCTGCTTCCGGGTGACCTAATCATGACCGGAACGCCAGCTGGTGTGGGCCCGATAAGGGTTGGAGACACGATCGAAGTCGAAATCGAGGGGATTGGCATCCTTCGCAATGACGTGGTGCAGCACGCTCCATTGCAGTCTTGAGGCCGGCTGGACGCGACGATCGGCGCAGCGATTCGATAGTAGTCCTGGCCACCGCGCCCGTTCAAAACTCCGCCAGCACTTAGCAGCGCTTCCTGAGCCGTCAGTCATTTTTCAGCACGTGAGCATGCCCATGGCAATTCATTCAGCGGCATCGAGTAACCATGAAGCTGGCGCAGAAAGTCCTATTCACTCCTCTTAGGGAGAACTGATATGCAGGTAAATTCAACCGTATGGCTGGGAGCGCTTTTAGCCGCCTCGCTGCCAGTCATGGTCTTCGCTCAGGAGCAACCGACGAGTTCGCCCGCGCCTGTAACGAAAGCACAGGCCAAAGCAGCAAGAAAGGCACAGAGTAAAGAGGCGCGCGAGGTCAGAAATGCGGAACTCAAGAAGCTCGAGCAGAACGGATATGGCCCGCAGGCCACACAGCAGGATTACCCGCAGAACCTGATTCGGGCAGAACATAAAGCTGCCAATCCCGACGCTGCCTCCTCGCCTCCTTCCCGCTGAACAACTGGTTGCGGGTTTCAGTCCTTTTCAGACGAAGAGCTGCCAGCGACATTCGCGAGCCTGTAATGGCATGGATAATCATGGAGAACGACGGGTATGGAGACGTCTGGTTTGGTGATCTCATAAGGAATGCGAATGTAAATGACGTGACGCGTTCGTGGTGCGTTGCACCGGCCATGGAACTGCGTGTCCTGCGGTAAGACTCAGCAATAATGCCGCAGGTTGATCATCGTATAGGCGAGCGTCTTGAACGCGTAGTGCACCTCACTGATGCGTTCGGAGCGCAGCAGCAGACGGCGAAATTTGTCTTCCCAGGCGAAGACCCGCTCAATAGTCCTGAAACGCTCCTCGAAGATGGCCGGTTCGAAGCGCTGCCTGCGACCCCGTTTGAGGGTCTTGCGTCCACGCGGATTCTCGGGGATGTTCGGAATCATGCCTCGATTAAAGATCGCCTTGCGGTTGGCCCGGCAATCGTAGACGCCATCCAGACTGATGGTTGAACCGTGGAGGTCGGCGCCGATGGCGCGCGCCATTTCGGTGAGTCTGGGTAGCGCGTCGCGCAACAGAGGCGATTCATTGCGGTTGCCTGGGGCACTGACGAATGGCGCGATGATGTTGCAGTGGCGATCGCAGAAGGCCACCACCTTGTCGCCTTTAAGATGCTTATGGCCACTGTAACCCAGGTTGTCGCCGCCCCTTCTTCGCGGCAGTGGTCGTGCCGTCGCCGTGAATGACTGTGAGCTCGAGGAGTTGGTCCTGATGAAGCTTGTGCACCGATCCGGAAAAAATGCTGTCGATGCAGCCATCGGCCTGCCACCGCCGCAAGGTCCGATAGATGCGCGTGTAGTGGATTTCAGGACGACCTTCGTCATTCTTTTCGATCGGCAACGCCTTCCACTGATAGCCCATGTACAGCAGCTGAAGGACGTAGTTGAAGATCTTGTGCAACCCCAGCGTCGGTGCCGGTCCGCGCCGACTCGTGCTCAGATGCGGTAAGACAAATTCATCGAACTGCGCCAGGCTCAATTTCGTTGGAATCACTTGCCAGCATGGGTTTCTGGTCATTCGCTGCGTCCAGAAATCTGGACTTTAACCGATTAGGCGCCGCAGCTCGCATAGCCACTCCCGGCGCGGCACGCAGACAAACTCGGTGTCTCCAAAAAACCCGCAACCACTTGCAAATGCGAGGGTGAGTAATGGGTGGAAATAGAGTAAAACGTGCACGAGCGCTGGCGTGACTGGCATCAGTGAAGGACCTGCCGAAGTTTTTGATGGGCTGAGCCGTCGCCATCGCTGCCGCAGTAGTAGCGATTGTCCCCGCGCTGGCGGCTCGCGGCTAGCAAATCCTTGCCCCCAAGAGCTTTTACAGTAACACCGGCGGATGCGACGCAAGCGTGTCGCGGCGGCGAAGAAACCCCCCGCTGTGCATGACATTGATCTCCAGTGCCGGCAGGCGCGGTGGCCACCCGCGACTACGGGTCACGATTCAGTCGATGCGACCCCGTCGGACTTTCTCCGCTGTTCCAGTTCGGCACGGGACCGTTCGAGCTCGTTGGCAATTAACTTTTCGTCGGGTAGCACCGTCTGATACTCGGCGGCGAGTATCTTGTTTGGGAGGTTATCGAGTGCGTAGTGCGCCTCGGCCGCCCCTTTCCCGGCACACAGGATCAGCCCGACCGGCGGATTCTCACCGGGTTTCATCCAGTGCTCACGGGCATAGTTCAGGTACAGGTGCATTTGCCCGGCGTCGGCGTAGCTGAAACGGCCGACTTTCAGATCGATGATGACCAGGCATTTCAGGCGCCGGTGGAAAAATACCAGATCAACCCGGAACCAGGTGTCGTCAATCCGCAGCCGCCGCTGTCTGCCGACAAAGGCAAAATCGTCGCCCAGCTCCAGCAGGAAATCCGCGAGATGCTGGATCAGCGCCTCCTCGAGATCCGACTCCGAGTATTCATCCTTGATGTCTAGAAACTCGAGCACGAACGGGTCACGAATGGCCTCCTCTGGCGTCATCAGATCACCCGGCTGCGAGCCGGCAGCTTTTTTGAGCAGCGCCGCCTTGTTGCGCGACAGCGCCAGCCGCTCATATAGCTGGCTGCCGATCTGGCGGTCAAGCTGCCGCACCGACCACCCTTCCCGCAATGCTTCCGTCTCATAAAAAGCGCGGGCCGCCGGCGTCTTGACGGAAAGCAGTCGCACATAGGCAGACCAGGGCAGCGCGAATGCCTGCGCGACGACGGCCGGCTCAGACAAGTTTCGCGCGGGTGATTCGGAAAACAATCCGCCAGAAATTGCAGACGCTGTCGGGACAATCGGCGAGGGTGAGGATTGTGCAGACAGCGTCTGCACAATCTGTTCAGTCGGCCAGGCCAGATAAAAAGCGCGCATCTGCGCAAGATTGCGCCAGCCGAAGCCCCGCCCGAACCGCTGCGACAGATCCGCGCCGAGTCGCCTGATCAGTGCTTCGCCGTAGGCGGCCCTGCCCTCGCCGCCCTGCTCAAACTCCACGATGCGCCGGCCAATCTCCCAGTAGGTCGCCGCCATCAACGCGTTGACGCTGCGGGCGGCCGCCGCGCGCGTGGATTCGACCACGCCGGCAATTTCCCGTTGCAGGCCCGCGTAGACAGCCGGTGCAATGCCAGTCTTCGTCACCACGCGTTCACCGCGTCCCTGAGCGCCTTTCCATCGGTGAATTTCACCGTCCTTGCAGCATCAGTCTGCATTTCTACGCCAGTCGATGGACTACGTCCGGCTCGAGCGACGCGCTGCCCCAACGAGAACATGCCGAAGCCGAACGGTAGCCCCGGTCCGCCGGCCGTTACCGCGCCCATAGTCGCGTTGC
The DNA here is from genome assembly GCF_042680985.1 of Paraburkholderia dipogonis. Lineage (NCBI taxonomy): Bacteria > Pseudomonadati > Pseudomonadota > Betaproteobacteria > Burkholderiales > Burkholderiaceae > Paraburkholderia > Paraburkholderia dipogonis. The sequence continues at coordinate 22,729 of NZ_JBHUFR010000017.1, forward strand.
ACAACGCGACGATTGCTTCGCCAGCGGCGGCTGCGCTGCCGCCGGTGCGCCTCGCGACCGCGTCAATCAGTTCCTGTCTGTTCATATTCCATTCTTGTCGTTGGCCAGATCCGCCATGTACCGCGTCATGGGGTCACGAGGATCCAGCATATGACTCACCTGGTCTTCAGATACGCCGCATACAGTCCGGCGTGCAGATCGCGCAACGCCTTGCGACGCTCCACCAGTTCGTTTTGATTGCCCTGCCGCTCGAGGCTGAGTATCTGCAGCAACAGCCGCATGGCCCGCTCCGGCGGCGTCTGGCTGCCTGGTTGCGCTTCGCGCAGCAGCGGCGCCAGGCCCGGTTTTTCGGTCAGCACCCACGCCGGGAACCACGCAAGGTCGACGGCCTGATCGGCTCCGTCGAAACTCGCATCGAACTTCCTGCGCAGTGTGTCAATCGCCGCGTCGGCGAGCCGGGATAACAGATCGGCCAGGCGGCGAGGCGATAACCAGGCCAGTTCCGTCAGTAATGGCAATGCCGACTCCACGCCCTCCAAGCAATACTGCGCTTCCGCCATCCACGCAAGCGACGCCGGGATCCGGCGCCACGATTCGATCCGCCCGACCGCCTGCCTCGCCTCCTTCCAGTCGCCCGCGCGCAGCCATAGTGGTGCCGCATGAAGCTCACGCCCGTCAGCGCGAAACGGCAACGCCGCGGTCTGCTGTGCAGCCGCGCGCCAGCACGACGCCATCCACGTCCGTCCCGCCGCGGCGCCTAGCTGGCGCAGTGCGGCCGGCTCGACCTCATCGATGAGGTGAGCGCTGGTTGCAGCCAGCGCCGGATGATCCGCAAACGGTGTCGCGGCATCCCTCTCGAGTTCATCGATCAATGTGGTCAGTCCGGCCAGGGTGTTGTCATCGGGGAAACCATCGGCCAGCTTCTGCCACGCCCGCCGTGCATCTATTGCATGACGCCGGTGCAGCGCGTCCAGCACATCATTACGAAGCATGACGTCACGGCTGTCGGCAAAGATGTCGAGCTGCTGCATGGTCGTCGCACTCAGAAAAGTTGATTGTGAAGAGCGCTCAGGCTAGCCCATTTCACCGTACTGCGGAAGGTACGGCCGTCCTCGCACGCTGATTCGACAATTACGCGCCGCCCGCTCCCTTCGGCCAACACGCGCACGATCCGCTCGCCATAGCGTATCAGCGCACCGATTGGGGGGCAGGCCGGGGCGTTGCGCCCTTCACGGTGGCGGGTTTTCCGGTCCATCCGGCCTACCCCCGCTTCCGGCCCACGGCCGCCTTGCTGTCCGGTGCCGGTGCCGGTGCCGCGCGGGACGGCCGTTTGACCGCTGGCCGCGCGGGTTTGGCCGACTTCGCCCGCGCTGGCCGGATCGGGCTGGCATCCATCCGGCGCGAAGCCGCAAGCTGCTCCTGCAACGCCACGTTTGTGGCCTGCACGGCATCCAGCCGCCCCTGCAGCACCCCCGCCGATGGCCACAGGCTGGTCGTCGCCCACACCGATCTGGACGCCGTCCGAGCGTGGCTCGGGCGCTTTGCCGGGACGAAAACCACCTTCGACAGCTACCGCAAGGAAGCCGAACGGCTGCTGCTCTGGTCCGTGCTTCAGATGGGCAAACCGCTCTCCTCGCTGACGCATGAAGATCTGCTGGCTTTCCAGCACTTCCTCGCCGATCCACAACCCGCCGCACGATGGACCGCGGACGGCGGGCGCAAACACCCCCGCAACGATCCACGCTGGCGGCCGTTCTACGGCCCGCTGTCGGAAGCGAGCCAGCGCCAGGCGATGGTGATCCTGAACGTGATGTTTGCGTGGCTCGTGCAGGCCGGCTATCTGGCCGGCAATCCGCTGTCGCTCTCGCGTCAGCGCACCCGACG
>NZ_JBHUFR010000018.1:0-212931 GCF_042680985.1 Paraburkholderia dipogonis
CGTGCGATATCAAGGACCCGACGCAGAACATCGTATGGGTCACGCCTGAAGGCGGCGGCGGTCCGAACTATCCGAACATGTAATCGATGCTTCACTTGCCTTCGCAGCGCCTGCTTCTAAATGCCGGCGCTGCGAAGGCAGGAACTCAACGCCGTTCCACCGCGTCAACCCGCTCCCGCACCCTCGCCACCACCGGCGCCCAGTCGCCGACGCGTGGCTGTCGAACCAGCTCAATCGAATCGTACCAGGCCGTCTTTGGCGTTCCATCGCCCCAGAACCAGGCGGAGACGTGGTCGATCATCAAACAGGTCGGCACGCCAAGCGCCCCCGCCAGATGCGCGGGCCCGCTATCGATCGTGACCACCAGATCCAGATTCGTCAGCAACGCCGCGACATCGTCGAAGCCTGATTGAAAATGATGCGTCAGATCGACGACGTCGAGACCCTTGGCGCGCCACTGCGCGACCGTCTCTCCGCGCCCCGGCGACACAGCGAAATAGGTCACACCGGCTACATCCAACAGCGGTTCGATTTGCCCGACCGGCACCGAACGCCGCATGTCCCGGATATGGTCCGGATTGCCGTTCCACACCAGACCGACCTTGCGATTGCCCCGCTTGCCGGCCATATGCGCTTCGACTCGTTCACGCCATGCCTGCTCAAGCGCGGCATCAGCGCTCAGGTACGGTGCGCCCCACCCGGTTGCGCCGACAATACCGAGCCGCAGCGGCAGGCTCATCAGCCCGCAATGAAAGTCCGGCTGCGTCTCCAGACTCGTTTCGAGCGGCAAATCGGCGGGCAGCATTCGTTCGAATAGATGCCGCAGAGGTCCGTCGTGGCCGAAAATCACCCGGCCGCCCTCGCGCCGCGCCCGCTCGGCGAGCAGCGGCAAAAACCGCACCGCCCAGAGGCAATCGCCGTTGCCTTGCTCGCCGTACACCACGAGCGTTTTGCCAGCTAGCGATTCGCCCTGCCAATGCGCGCTGATCGCCGCGAGGGCTTGCTGCGCGTTATTCAGTTCGCCCGCGGCAAACGCGATACGCGACTCGTAATGCGCCCAGCCTTCGGCAAAGCGCCCGCTGCGAATCTCGAGTTCCGACAGATCGAACAACGCATGGGCATTGTCCGGGGAAAGCGTCAGCACTTGTCGCAGCAAGCCCTCGGCCTCGGCGAAGCGCGCCTGCTCCTTGATGCACAACGCCAGCTTGTGAAGCGCCACCGGGTTGCCCGGCACGACGCGCACGGCTTCGCGCAACAGCGCCTCGGCCGCGGCAAAGTCGTCGCGCTGCTGGACGGCCGCCGCGCGCCAGATCAACGCGTTGGCGTCTTCGGCGTGGCGCGCGAGCAGCAGGCCGGTGGCCGAGTCGACCAGCGCCCAGTCGCGCAAGACGAACGCCGTTTGCGCAATCGTATGCAGCAGTGTGGGTTCGCAGGAAGGATCGAGTTGATACGCGCGCACCAGCGCAGCAAGTGCCTCGCGCTGGCTCGCCTTGTCGCGGCCGGCGTGTTGCAGCAGCGCCTGACCGAACGCCAGGCAGTCGCCGGCGGCGGCATCGGGCGCGGCGGCACTCGCACGCAGGCCCGCGAGGGCGCTCGCGGACGGCCCGGAATTGAGATCGGTCATGGAGACGGCACTGCTCACGCAGAACGGCTAAAGAGGCGCTGAAGCAGGCTCGTTAAGGCGCGCTCGCCGCGATCTTCGGCGTGCTGACGGCCACGTCGCCGCATTGCGCGCGATGACGCAGCGCATGGTCGATCAGCACCAGCGCGAGCATGGATTCAGCGATCGGCGTGGCGCGAATGCCGACGCACGGATCATGCCGCCCGAACGTTTCGACGACGACCGGCTGCCCCGCCTTGTCGATCGAGCGGCGCGGCGTGCGAATGCTCGACGTCGGCTTGATCGCGATCGACACCGTCACGTCCTGTCCAGTCGAAATACCGCCGAGCACACCGCCCGCGTGATTGCCGACGAAGCCCTCCGGCGTCAATTCGTCGCCATGCACCGAGCCGCGTTGCGCGACGCTGGCAAAGCCCGCGCCGATCTCGACGCCCTTCACCGCGTTGATGCCCATCATGGCGTGCGCAATGTCCGCGTCGAGGCGGTCGAACAGCGGCTCGCCGAGGCCGACCGGCACGCCGGACGCCACGACGTTGATGCGCGCGCCGATCGAGTCGCCGTCCTTGCGCAGCGCGTCCATGTACGCTTCCAGTTGCGGCACGATCTGCGCGTTGGGCGCGAAAAACGGGTTCTCGCGCACGTGTGCCCAATCGACGAACGGCACGTCGATCTCGCCGAGCGCGGCCATATAGCCGCGAATCTCCGTGCCGAACTTCTCGCGCAGCCACTTCTTGGCAACCGCGCCCGCGGCGACCGTCGGCGCCGTGAGACGAGCCGACGAACGGCCGCCGCCGCGATAGTCGCGGATGCCGTATTTCTGCCAATAGGTGTAATCGGCGTGGCCCGGGCGGAACGTGTCGGCGATGTTGCCGTAGTCTTTGCTGCGCTGGTCCGTGTTGCGGATCAAGAGCGCGATCGGCGCGCCGGTGGTCTGGCCTTCGAACACGCCCGACAGAATCTCGACCTTGTCTTCTTCCTGACGCTGCGTGACGTGGCGCGACGTGCCAGGCTTGCGCCGGTCGAGTTCGAACTGGATGTCGGCTTCGTTGAGCGCCATGCCCGGCGGGCAGCCGTCGATCACACAGCCGATAGCGGGGCCGTGCGATTCGCCGAAGGTCGTGACAGTGAAAAGCGTACCGAGCGTGTTGCCGGACATGGGCGTCGTCCAAAGAAATGCGGGGAAGACGCTATTATGCCAGCCCCGTGGCGGCTGGACCGCGCCGCGCAGTCGCGTTGGCCGATCGGCCAGGGCGTGCATGGGCAGGCGCTTCCGCCGGATCACCTGGCTTGTCGGGACATTCGCTGCGCCATGTAGGATTGTTCGCATCGCCGCCTCTGCCCTGGTCAGTTAGGCGCGGCCGCGCAAAACATCGCACGTCAGGAATTTCTGCGCCAATATTGCGCGCTACTTGCGCGAACTATCGGCGTTCGGGCGGCGCTGGCATTCCAGCACCTTGCGCCTCTCCGGCGTCCGCGCGGGCATCTTTCGTTTTCCGTGACGCCGCGCGCGGACTTCAGCGCTGCGGCCGCGCTACTTGCGCGCCCCGCGCAACTCGGTGACGATCTGCTGCAACGTCTCCGGCGTCGCCAGTTGCGGTTCGATCGGCTCGCCTACCGCCAGCGTGAGACGGCTCATGACGCCCTTCTGGATCGGCCGCGGCCAGCGCGCGTCGCCCGCGCGCGAAAACACGCTGCCCCATAGGCCGCGCAGCGCCATGGGAATGACTGGCGCCGGCGTGCGCCGGATGATCTCGGTGACGCCATGACGGAACGGATTCATGTCACCGGTTCTGGTCAGCTTGCCCTCCGGAAAGATGCAGACCAGATCGCCCTCCGCAAGCGCCTGCGCGCAGCGCTCATAGGCGCGCGTCAGCACCTCGGGATCCTGATGCGCGGGCGCGATCGGAATCGCTTTGGCGTGACGGAACACCCAGCCGGCAAAGGGCGACTTGAAGATCTGGTGGTCCATCACGAAACGGATCGGTCGCGGGCTTTCGGCCATGATGACGATCGCGTCGACGAAACTCACGTGATTGCAGACCAGCACGGCCGCGCCCTCTTCCGGAATCCGCTCGGCATGCACGAGGCGAATCCGGTAGAACGTGTGCACCAGCACCCACGCGATGAAGCGCAGCAGAAACTCCGGCACCAGCGAGTAAATGTAGGTCGCCACCACGATGTTGAGCAGCGCGGTGACGAGGAAAATGGCCGGAATGCTGAAACCCGCCGAGGTCAGAGCGACGGCCATCAGCGACGAGACGATCATGAACAGCGAGTTCAGGATATTGTTCGCCGCGATGATGCGCGCGCGGTGGCTCGGCTGGCTGCGGCTCTGGATCAGCGCATACAAGGGCACGCTGTAGAAGCCGCCGAACATGGCGAGCAGGAACAGATCGGCCAGCACGCGCCAGTGCGCGGGCCGCACAATGAACTCGCCGACGCTCAGCAGATGTCCCGGCAGCGGCAACGCATGGCTCGCGAAAAACAGGTCGATCGCGAACACGCTCATGCCGATCGAACCGAGCGGCACGAGACCGATTTCGATGCGTCGCTTCGAGAGCTTTTCGCACATCAACGAGCCGAGGCCGATGCCGATCGAGAAGGTGCCGAGCAGCACGGTCACGACGTCTGGATCGGCGGACAGCACATTCTTCGCGAAGCTGAAAAACGACGACAGGAAGATCGCGCCGACGAACCACAACCAGGAGATTCCAAGCAGACTCAGAAACACCGTGCGGTTCTCGCGCGCCAGTTTGAGGTTGCGCCACGTCTCGCTAACCGGATTCCAGTTGATGCGCAGATCGGCCTGCGGCGCCGGCGTCACGGGAACGAAGCTCGACACCACGCGCCCCACCAGCGCGATCGCGACGCACGCGCAGGCCAGCACCACCGCGCCATGTTCGGCGAAACCCGCGCCCACGCCCCCGACGATCGTGCCGATCAGGATCGCCACGAAGGTGCCCATTTCGACCATGCCGTTGCCGCCGACCAGTTCCGCCTTCGACAGATGCTGCGGCAAATAGGAGTATTTGACCGGCCCGAACACGGTCGAATGCACGCCCATCAGAAACGTGCACAGATACAGAAGCGGCGCGCTATGCAGCCAGAAACCCGCGCCGCCGATCAGCATCACGACGATCTCGAAGCTCTTGACGAAGCGCGTGAGCATCGCCTTGTCGTACTTGTCGGCAATCTGGCCGGAGGTGGCCGACAGCAGCACGAACGGCAGAATGAAGATGGCCGAGATCAGGAACGCCGCCGTCTTCGGATCGACTCCGGAGAAGCGCGCCGCCTGATACGTGACGAGCGACGTGAAGCCGATCTTGAACACGTTGTCGTTCATCGCGCCGAGGAACTGGGTCCAGAAAAACGGCGCGAAACGACGCTGGCTGAGCAGCCGGAACTGGGATTCGTGCGCCTCGTGTTGACGCGCGGCGCGGCGGGCAGCAGGTAACGGACGATCGCTCATGGAGTTCCGGAAGCAGGCTAAAAGAACGACAAGTAAGAAGGTGCGATGCGCGGTGTCGCGCACGGCCGGGTCGCCGAGCGGCGCGCGGTGCCGGACTGCAAACCCGTCACGCGGACTCGCACCGGCCTTGGTGTCGAGCCGGTTACCGAACCGGACACAAGACTCCACATAAGGCCAAACCCAGCGCCGGACACAAAAAAAGCGCACGCTTTCGCGCGCGCCTCGACTGCCTTTTCGCGCTCACCGCAACGGCTGGCGCGTCGCAGTGAATCGCCGCGCATTAACGCGCCGGCTGCTGCTCCTGCTGTTCTTCCGGCCAGTCGCGGATATAGGCCTTGAGCATGCGGTTTTCGAAACCCTGCTCTTCGACCACTGCCTTGGCGACGTCGTAGAACGAGATCACGCCCATCAGCGTGCGGCTTTCGAGCACCGGCAGATAACGCACGTGATGCTCGAGCATCATGCGGCGGACTTCGTTGACGTCCGTTTCCGGCGTGCAGGTGAGCGGATGGTCGTCCATCACCTTGCGGATCGTCGACGTGCCGACGCTGCCACCGTTCTTGCTCAGCGTCAGCATGATTTCGCGGAATGTGAGCATGCCGACGAGGTCGCCGTACTCCATCACCACCAGCGAGCCGATGTCGTGCTCGGCCATGGCGTTGACTGCGTCGTGCAGCGTGGTATCCGGCGTGACCGTGAATAGGGTGTTGCCTTTGACTTTGAGAATGTCGCTGACTCGCATGATCTGTCTCCCGTAGTGCCCGCTAAGCTGGTAATGCATCGATGTCTTTCGATCCTAGCGGAAAGACCCATAAAAGGAAAGCGGCCCGCCCACCAAGGCGCAGCGGGCGTTCGCAGGTTGGAAGCCGTGCTTGCGCGCCCACGCGCATCGGGAAAACCGCGCTTGATGCGCTGCATGCCAGTGATAGGATGGCCGCCACTTTCACCTTTCGCGAGGCCGTCCGTGGCCTCGCCGCCCAGCATGTCCGCCAACCGTTTCGACACGCTTGCGCTGCACGCCGGCGCTGCTCCCGACCCGACAACCGGCGCGCGCGCCACACCGATTTACCAGACTACCTCGTTTTCGTTCCGCGACTCGGACCACGCCGCGGCGCTCTTCAACATGGAGCGCGCCGGCCACGTCTATTCACGCATCTCGAACCCGACCGTGGCCGTGTTCGAGGAACGCGTCGCCGCATTGGAAAACGGCGCGGGCGCGATCGGCACGGCAAGCGGACAGGCAGCCTTGCATCTGGCCATTGCCACGTTGATGGGCGCGGGCTCGCATATCGTTGCCTCCAGCGCGCTGTACGGCGGATCGCACAATCTGCTGCACTACACGTTGCGGCGCTTCGGTATCGAGACGACCTTCGTCAAGCCCGGCGACCTCGACGCGTGGCGCGCCGCGCTGCGCCCGAACACACGACTGCTGTTCGGCGAAACGCTCGGCAATCCGGGCCTCGACGTGCTCGACATCGCCGCCGTGGCGCAGATCGCGCACGAACACCGCGTGCCGCTGCTGGTCGACTCGACCTTCACCACGCCTTACCTGCTCAAACCGTTCGAGCACGGCGCGGACTTCGTCTATCACTCGGCCACCAAATTTCTCGGCGGCCATGGCACGACGATCGGCGGCGTGCTGGTGGACGGCGGCACCTTCGACTTCGAAGCCTCCGGGCGCTTCCCCGAATTCACCGAGCCTTACGACGGCTTTCACGGCATGGTGTTCAGCGAGGAAAGCACTGTCGCACCGTTCCTTCTGCGCGCGCGCCGCGAGGGCCTGCGCGACTTCGGCGCCTGCCTGCATCCGCAGGCGGCGTGGCAACTGCTGCAAGGCATCGAAACGCTGCCTCTGCGGATGGAACGGCACGTCGCCAACACGCGCCGCGTGGTCGAATTCCTCGCCGGTCACGCGGCGGTCGAATCCGTCGCCTATCCGGAGTTGCCGACGCACCCGGATCACGCCCTTGCAAAGCGCCTGTTGCCGCGCGGCGCCGGCGCGGTGTTCAGCTTCAATCTGCGCGGCGACCGCGTCGCCGGGCGGAGCTTTATCGAGGCGCTTTCGCTGTTCTCGCATCTCGCCAACGTGGGCGACGCACGCTCGCTCGTGATCCATCCCGCATCGACCACGCACTTTCGCATGGACGCCGCCGCGCTCGCCGCGGCCGGCATCGCCGAAGGGACGATCCGCCTCTCGATCGGCCTCGAAGATCCCGACGATCTGATCGACGATCTCAAGCGCGCGTTGAAAGCCGCACAGAAAGCGAGCGCTTCGAGCGCTTCTAGCGCGCCGCACGGCGGCGCGGCCGGTGCAGCCGCCCAACCTCGCCCGGAGTCCGCATGATCCTGACCGTTCAAGGCAAAGCTGCCTACGCCTACACCGGCGGCAAAGCGTTCGATGCGAGCCTGCCGACCGCCGTATTCATCCACGGCGCCGAGCACGATCACAGCGTGTGGGCGCTGCAAACCCGCTACTTCGCGCATCACGGCTTCAGCGTGCTGGCCGTGGATCTGCCCGGTCACTGCCGCAGCTGCGGCCCGGCGCTGACCACCGTGCCGGCCATGGCCGACTGGCTGGCAGCGCTGCTCGACGCCGCCGGCGTGCAACGCGCCTTCGTAGCCGGTCACAGCATGGGCTCGCTGATCGCGCTCGACTTCGCCGGCCGCTATCCGGAGCGGACGACGCATCTCGCCCTGCTCGCCACGGCGATTCCGATGGCCGTCTCCGACGCGCTGCTCGACGCCGCCTTGCACCGTGAGCCCGAAGCGATCGGCATGGTCAATCAATGGTCGCATTCGACCTTCGCGGCCAAACCCTCCTGCCCCGGCCCCGGCTTCTGGCTGCACGGCATGAACCAGCGCTTGATGGAACGCGTCTCGGCAAGCGGCGAGCCGAATCTGTTCCACACCGACTTCGCCGCCTGCAACAGCTACGCGGACGGCCTCGCCCGCGCCGCGCAAGTGCGTTGCGCGGCACGCCTGATCGTCGGCCAGCGCGATGCGATGACGCCGCCGCGCGCCGCCAGAGCGCTCGCCGGCGCCCTGGCGCAAGCCGGTGTACCGGTCGACACAGTCACACTTGAAGCCGGTCACGCGCTCATGTCCGAGCAACCCGACGCCACGCTCGACGCCCTCTTCGGCTTCGCTTCCAGAGCGCCCCGCGAGGTCGGATAAGGGTCACGAGTTGTCACGATAACGGCGTGAAGAGCGGCGCGCCATCGGCCGAATGGCCAGGTTGCGCGCGTCGTCCGATAGCCGCACAATGGGTCAAGCCTGTCCTGTTTCGAGCGCGCGTGTCTGGCATGTTGGCGCACGCCGGAGCATCGGGAAGCGTCGCAATCCGGAGGCCGTGATGGCTCAAACCGCGCACACCGATCACTTCGCGAGTTTCGCGGAGTTCTATCCGTACTACCTGAGCGAGCATCGCAACACGGTCTCGCGGCGGCTGCATTTCGTGGGATCGCTCGGCGTGATCGGCTGTCTCGCCATGGCGCTCGCCACCGGCGACTGGCTATGGCTGCCCGCCGCCGTGATCTGCGGATACGGCTTTGCCTGGGTCGGACATTTCTTCTTCGAGAAGAACCGGCCCGCTACCTTCCGGCATCCGCTTTACAGCCTGATGGGCGACTGGGTGATGTTCAAGGACATCTGCGTCGGCAAGATTTCGCTGTAGCGATGCATTAGTTTCAGCGCCGGCCTGTACGCACTCCGCGACTCAAGCCGCCTGATGCGGCATGGAAGGCGTGCCGGGTTCGCTCTGCTCGGCGCGCGCCGCGCGAGCGGCCGCGCGCGCCGCCAGCAACGCGGCAAGTGTGACTTTCAGCTTGTCGTTTTCCAGCGCCGCCAACAGCATCTGGCCATCCACGCGGGTGGACGCCAGTTGGAGCTGATACTCGAGTTCCGAGTGGTCGATCACGAACAGTTCAAACAGGCGCTCAACCGTGATTTGCGCCGGATTTGCCAGCAGCAGGAAATGCGGACGCAGCCCGTCCTCCTGCAAGCGCGCGATCCACTCGATCTCCTCGAGCTTTTGCAGCAGGTTGATCGTGGTGTCCATATCGCGCCGAAGCATCCGCGAAAGTTCGGGTACGGTGTAGCCGCGCTTGCCCGCTTCACGCGCTTCCGAGAGCCGTGCGAGCAGTTCCAGCGAGTCGAACAGATTGCTGCCTTCGAAGGTGGGCCTGTGAAACTGGCCGATGCGAATGGCCGGCAACGCGGACGCGATCATCGCGCCTGCGAGCGTGATGAACCAGCACAGGTACATCCACACCAGAAATAGCGGCACGGCCGCGAATGCGCCGTACACCGCGGTGTAGGTCGGAATGCGCCGCACGTAATAGCCGAAGCCGCGCTTCGCCAGTTCGAAGGCGATCGCCGCGGTCACGCCGCCAATCACCGCGTCGCGCCATTCCACGCGGCAATTCGGCAGGTAAACGTAGAGAATCGTGAAGGCGACCGCGGTGAGCGGCAGCGCGGCGCCGGTGAGCGCCCACTCGATGACGGGCGTCATGCGCTGCGCCGCCGTGAAGGTCATGGACTGCGTGAACAGATACGACGATATCGACAAACTCACGCCGATCAGAATCGGGCCCAACGTGATGATTGCCCAATACACCAGAATGCGCTGCGCGATCGGCCGCGCTTTGCGCACGCGCCAGATCACATTGAAGGCAGATTCGACTGTCATCATCGTCATCACGGCGGTGACGAACAGAAAGATCATGCCGATGGTCGTGAGGCCTTTCGCCTTCGACGCAAACTGATTCAGATAGTTAAAGATCTGACTGTTGAGCTGCGCGGGCATCAGATGGTCGGCGAGAAAAATCTGCAGCGACATCTGGAACGAAGCAAAGATCGGAAACGCGGTGAACAACGCGAACGCGACCGTCGCAAGCGGCACGAGCGAAAGCATGGTGGTGAACGTGAGGCTGCCGGCCACCTGCGGAATGCGGTCTTCGCTGCTGCGCTGCGCGGCAAATTGCGCGAGCCGTTTGAGCGTGTCGAGATCGAAACGCACCCTGGACAACAAACCCACCTCCTTGCTGCGTGCAACGGTATGACAGGACCGCGCGAGACCTGGCCGAATGGCTATGGGCGGCCTGTGGAGCGGACCCAGCCCCTATAATACCCGTTCACCGATGAGGCCTATGAAAGACATTCTCGTGCTCTATTACAGCCGTCACGGCGCCACGCGCGAACTCGCGCTGGCGATCGCACACGGCATCGACAGCGTTCCCGGCATGCAGGCGCGCGTGCGTACCGTGCCGGCGGTCTCCACCGTCTGCGAAGCGACCCAGCCCGACATTCCCGCCGAGGGCCCGCCCTACGTCGAGCTGCGCGACCTCGAAGATTGCGCCGGTCTCGCGCTCGGTTCGCCTACCCGCTTCGGCAACATGGCCGCGTCGCTCAAATACTTTCTCGACGGCACCACGCCGCAATGGCTGTCCGGCGCGCTCGCCGGCAAACCCGCTGGCGTCTTCACGTCCACAGGAAGTCTGCACGGCGGCCAGGAGTCCACCCTGCTTTCCATGATGCTGCCGCTTTTGCATCACGGCATGCTGATCGTCGGCATTCCGTACACGGAGAGCGCACTGAGCACCACGCAAACCGGCGGCACACCTTACGGCGCGTCGCATTTCGCGCGCGCGGGCAGCGCCGAACACGGCATCTCCGCGGACGAGAAGACGCTCGCCATCGCGCTCGGCGCACGCATCGCGCGCACGGCGGCATCCATGAGTGAAAGGCCGTGAACGAGCCGCACGCCCAGCCGGCCGCGTCGAACGCCGACCTCGGCACGCAGGCGCCCACGACCGCCGCGGCTGCACCCGTGCCGCGAAATCGCGCCGCCGCGCTCGGCGCCACTACTGCCTTGGTTGCGCTGATCGTCGTGTCCGTCGTGTGGGAATGGTGGCTCGCGCCGCTGCGTCCCGGCGGTTCGTTGCTCGTGCTCAAGGCTGTGCCATTGCTGCTCGCCCTGCCCGGCGTCTGGCGGCAACGGCTGTACACGCTGCAATGGGCGTCCATGCTGATCCTGCTGTATTTTGCCGAGGGCATTGTGCGTGGCTGGAGCGAGCGCGGCTTAAGCGCGGGGCTTGGCTGGCTGGAAGCCGCGCTCTCGGTGGTCTTCTTCGTCTGCGCGCTGGCCTACGTCGCGCCGTTCAAACGCGCGGCGAAACGAGCGGCAAAGCAGGCTGCAAAGCAAGCTGCCACTCAGGCTGCAACCCGGCCCGCGAATCACGCCGGAAGCAAGCCCGCCGACCACGCCAATCCGTCCGGCTGACAAAAACGCTCCGCCTCACCCGACATTTCCGCCCGAATACGCTGACCGACCAACATGACCCAGACCGCTTTCCTCGCCGCCTGCCGCGACGCCATCGGCGCCGCGCAGGTGCTGACCGATCCGCACGACACTGCCCCGTACCTGACCGACTGGCGCCGCCGCTACATCGGCGCGGCGTGCGCGGTGCTCTGCCCGGCCGCGCCTGACGAAGTCGCGGCACTTGTGAAGCTCGCCGTCGAACATCGCATCGCGCTGGTTCCGCAAGGCGGCAACACGGGCCTCGCCGGCGGCGCCACGCCGGACGCGAGCGGCGCGCAGGCGGTCATCAGCTTGCGGCGTCTGAACCGGGTGCGCGACATCGATCCGCACAACAATACGATCACAGTCGAAGCCGGCGTGATTCTCGCCGAAGTGCAGAAGCACGCCGACGAGGCCGGCCGCCTCTTCCCCTTGAGCCTCGCCGCCGAAGGCAGCTGCACGATCGGCGGCAATCTCGCCACCAATGTGGGCGGCACCGGCGTGCTCCGCTACGGTAACGCGCGCGAGTTGTGCCTCGGTCTGGAGGTCGTCACGCCGCAGGGCGAACTGTGGGATGGCCTGCGCGGACTGCGCAAGGACAACACCGGCTACGATCTGCGCGACCTGTTCATCGGCGCGGAAGGCACGCTCGGCATCATCACCGCCGCCGTGCTCAAGCTGCATCCGCGACCGGCCGCGCGCGTCACGGCGCTCGCCGCGCTCGCGTCGCCGCATGCCGCGCTCGACTTTCTGTCGCTCACGCAGCGTGTTGCCGGGCCGCTACTGACCGGTTTCGAATTGATGTCCAATTTCTGCCTGCGGCTCGTCGGCAGGCATTTCGAGCAGATGCGCTATCCGTTCGCCGAGCCGCACGCGCAGGTCGTGCTGCTCGAACTGTCTGACAGCGAAAGCGAGGAGCACGCCCGCGAACTGTTCGAGCGTCTGATGGAAACGGCGCTCGAAAGCGGTTTGGTGCAAGACGCGGTGGTCGCGGAAAATCTCAGCCAGTCGCGCGCGTTCTGGAATCTGCGTGAACACATTCCGCTCGCCCAGGCCGAGGAAGGCCTGAACATCAAACACGATATCGCGGTGCCGATCTCGCGTGTCGGCCACTTCATCGAGGAAACCGACGCGGCGATCGCGCAGGCCGTGCCCGGCGCGCGCATGGTGACGTTCGGCCATCTCGGCGACGGCAATCTGCACTACAACGTGCAGGCGCCCGAGGGCATCGACGCGAAAGCGTTCCTCACGCAATACCAGAGCCCGATCAACCAGATCGTCTACGACAGCGTGCACCGGCATCGCGGCAGCATCAGCGCGGAACACGGGCTCGGCCAGTTGAAGATCGACGAGGCGATGCACTACAAGCAGGACGTCGAAGTGCAGTTGATGCGCGCCGTCAAACGTGCGCTCGATCCGCTGAATCTGATGAATCCGGGCAAGGTGCTACGCTAGCGTCTGAAGCTCCGCGTTCCCCCGCGGAGGCCATTTCAGGAGTCGTGGCCGTGAAGATTCGAGTGCTGTCCGATCTGCATCTGGAGAACGACGAGCCCGAGCTGATCCCGCATGCGCAGGCGGATCTGATCGTGCTGGCCGGCGACATCCACAATCACGCGGCTGGACCGCGCTGGGCCGCGCAGACTTTCGACGGCGCCGTGCCGGTGGTCTACGTGCCCGGCAATCACGAATACTACGACGGCGAGTTCAGCGCGCTCGACGCAGCGCTCTACGACGCGGCCACGCAGGTCGAGAACGTGCACGTGCTGAACAACGCCGCGCTGGTCGACCCGCAAGGCCGGTGGCGCGTGCTCGGCACGACTCTGTGGACCGACTTCGCGTTATACGGAAACGACCCGGACGCGCTCGCCAGTTCGATCGAGGCGTCGCGCAAGGCGATGCTCGACTTCCGCGGGCTGATCCAGATGAACTGGCCGCACGACACCCACGACGCCACGCGCGATTTCACGCCCGGCGACTCGCTTGCACTGCACCGGCGAGCGCGCGCCTGGCTCGAGGGTGAACTCGCCAGGCCGTTCGGCGGCAAGACGATTGTGGTCACGCATCACGCGCCGCATCGGCTGAGTCTGGCCGAGCGTTATGCGGAAGACCTCGTGTCGGCGGGCTTCGTCAATCATTTGCCGGACCTGGTCGGCCCGCCTGTCGCGCTGTGGGTTCATGGGCATACGCATACGCCGTTCGATTACAGCGTGAACGGCACGCGTGTGGTCTGCAATCCGCGCGGCTATCTCGACCGGCGCACTCGCCAGTTGGAGAATCCGCTTTTTGCGTGGGATAAGGTTGTAGAGATATAGCGGTGGCTTGAGGTGGCTTGGGGCCGATCTGAATAGCGCGCCCGCACAGCACGCACTACGCTATCGAGGTTGTCGAATCGCGGTTATCCAGCCGCGGCTATCGAAACCCACGCCGGTCGTCCCCGGAGGTCGCTCATGTGTGGTCGAATCAGCCAGTACCGCGATCCGCATTTCTACACCGAGCACCTCGGCCTCGCCGACCCGCTCATGCTCTTCGACGCCGCCGATCGCCGCCCCGGCTACAACCTCGCGCCCGGCACTCACCCGCTCGCCATCTTCCCGGACCAAACGGTGCACGCGGTCCACTGGGGCTATTGCCCTGACTGGGCACGCGCACAGCATCTGCCGCAGACGATCAACGCGCGCGCCGACGCCGCGCCGCACGGCCGCTACTTCAAGGACTTGTGGAGAACCGGAAGGGTGTTGGTGCCGGCAGACGGCTGGTTCGAGTGGCGCATGGAAACCGCGCCATTGGCCAACATCGCGGACAGCAAGGACCGGCTAGACGAGCCACCAGGCCGCCAACCCTACTTCGTGCATCTGAAGAGCGACGCGCCCATGTATCTCGCGGCGCTCTCGAGCGTGCGCGGCACTGAGCCGCAAACGGAAGGCATGGGGATGGTAATCGTGACGGCCATCGCCGACGCGGGTCTCGTCGATGTGCACGACCGCCGTCCGCTGGCATTCGCGCCGGACGCGGCGCGCCGCTGGCTGGACCCTGAATTGCCGCTCGATGAACTCGAGCAGTTGACGCGCACCGCCGGCATCGCCGCCGCGCGCTTTCGCTGGCACAGAGTGAGCCACGAAGTAGACCGCACACTCACCGACGAGCCGGGTCTGATCGCAGCAGTGAACTGATTTGAGCGCCGGATTTGAGCGCGGAAGGAAGGCGAACTGCGACGCGCCAAGACGGAAGCACCAATCGCCGCGCGCGAAACGCAACGTCAGCGCCCGACGCGAGCCCGCATCAACACGTCACCCAAAAGGACGAAAACCCGGCCGCCCGCTAGCAAGGACGCCACGACGAGTCTCAACGATCGCGCCGCTGCCCCTGCGAATCCGGGCGCTCGACCTTGACCGGCACCAGTTGCGGCTGCTGATCGCGCAACCGGCGCAGCAAATCGCGCGACGCGGCAATTGCGATCAAGCCAAACATGACGGCCACGCCGATCATCAGATGCGTATCCATGAATCCCTCGTCCTTCTGTCGTTGCGATTTTGTTGCGATTTGCCGAACTGCGGCGAATTCAGCGCGCCCGATGCAAGACCGCAGCGCATGAACGACACGTTAGCAAATCGACCGCGCTGCAGAAGTAAGGAAATGTTGCGACGCGGCAGCTATGTAACAGCCGCTCGCGCCAGCTTCCGGCAAACCGTCGATCATCGCCGGAACGCCCGCGCGGCGCGGTATCAAGTGCGCGCGAACTCGCGCAGTTCCGCCTGATCC
This sequence comes from Paraburkholderia dipogonis, assembly GCF_042680985.1. Classification (NCBI taxonomy): domain Bacteria; kingdom Pseudomonadati; phylum Pseudomonadota; class Betaproteobacteria; order Burkholderiales; family Burkholderiaceae; genus Paraburkholderia; species Paraburkholderia dipogonis. The sequence goes on from NZ_JBHUFR010000018.1 coordinate 15,148, forward strand.
GCGGCTAGCGTGGCGGGCAATTCGTCGCGCAGGAACTCGACCCACGTGCGGATCTTTGCATCCAGATACTGCCGGGACGGGTACAACGCATACAGATTCATTGCCTGCGACGTGTATTCCGGCAGCAGCCAAACGAGTTCGCCCTTTCGCAAGCCGCTGATCGCCGAATAGATCGGAATCAGCCCGACGCCCATGCCGCTCGACACCGCCACCGCCATGGCTTCGGCGACGTTCACCTGGAAGGTGGTCGCGCCCAGAGCAATGGTTTCCTCGCCGTTCGGGCCGTCGAAAATCCATTTTTCGGTCGGGAAGACGGGCGTGACCATTTGCAGACACGTGTGGCGCGTGAGGTCCGCCGGCGTTTGCGGCACGCCGTGCCGCTCCAGATAGGCGGGCGACGCGCACGCAATGCTGAACGCGCTGCCAAGCCGCTGCGACACCAGCCCCGAATCCGGCAGACCGGTGGCGAGCGTGAGCGACACGTCGAAGCCTTCGTCCAGCAGATCGGGCATGCGCTGCGCGAGCGTCAATTCGATTTGCACGTCCGGATAACGGTCCTGATAGCGCCCGACGGCCGGCACCACGTAGTGCTGGCCGAAGCTCGTCATGGCGTGCACCTTCAGCTTGCCGGACGGGCGGGCGTGGGCGTCGCTCGCCTCGGCCTCCGCCTGATCCACGTACGCGAGGATCTGCTCGCAGCGCTGCAGGTAGCGCTCGCCGGCTTCGGTCAGCGCGATGCGGCGCGTGGTGCGGTTCAACAGACGCGTGCGCAGATGCGCTTCCAGATCGGACACCGCGCGCGACGCGTAGGCAGTTGTCGTATTCAGATGCTGCGCGGCGCCCGTGAAGCTGCCCGCTTCGACGACACGGACAAATACGCGCATGTTTTGAAGCGTATCCATAACTTTCCCTTGTGATCGGAAGCGATTGTTACACGATTCGCAAAGGCGATTGTCTCATATTGCGTAAGAATGCCTTGCATCTTTACCGGTTATTCCCCAATCAATCGAAAAATATAATGACGCACATGCTTCTATAGCCAATTTTGGAGGAAATCGTGCAGTCTCCGGTACAGAAAGGGATCGCCGCAGCAGCGGTTCTTACGATCCTATTAACAATCGCCGGCTGTGCAAGTACCGGAGGCGTTGCGCCGCAGGCCAGCGGAATCGAGCCTGCTTCGCTCGACGCGGGCAACGCGATCCGCGCCGCCAACGCGGACGCCCAATGGCCCGCGCTCGACTGGTGGCGCGCCTATAACGATCCGCAACTGAACCGGTGGATCGAAGACGCGCAAGCGGGCAACCCGAGCCTCGCCGCCGCCCAGGCGCGCGTGCGCGAAGCCATGTCGATGGCGGGTGTCGCCCGCTCGGCGCTGTCGCCGCAAGTCAACGGCAGTCTTTCGATCCAGCGCCAGAAGTGGGCCGACAACCTTTATTACGGCCCGGGGCCGCTGGCCGGCGAGCAGTCGTGGAACAACACCGGCACGCTCGGCCTGTCGTATCACCTCGACATCTGGGGCAAGGACAAGAACGCCGCCGAACGCGCGCTCGACGCCGCGCACGCGAGTTCGGCCGATGCGCGCGCCGCCCAGCTCGAACTGGAAGGCAACGTGGTGCGCACGTACATCGAGATGTCGCTGAACTACGCGCTGCTCGATATCGCCAAGGCCACCTTGCAGCAACAGCAGCAGATCGTGGATCTGGCCAACCGGCGTCTGAAAGGCGGCATCGGCACGCAGCTCGAAGTGAGCCAGGCCGAAACGCCGCTGCCGGAATACGAACGCCAGATCGACGAAATCGAAGAAAAGATCGCGCTCGGCCGCAATCAGCTGGCGGCGCTGGCCGGCAAAGGTCCGGGCGCGGGCGATTCGATCCAGCGTCCGAGCCTGTCGCTCCAGATGGGGCCTGCCGGATTGCCGAGCGCCTTGCCCGCGGACCTGATCGGCCATCGGCCGGACGTGGTCGCGGCGCGCTGGACCGTCGCGGCGCAAGCGCGCGGCGTCGACGTCGCTAAGGCCGACTTCTATCCGGACATCAACCTGCTGGCGTCGATCGGCGGTTATGCGGCGATGGGGCCGCTGTTCCAGTTCCTGAAGAATCCGTCGCATAGCTGGAGCGCGGGGCCGGCGCTGTCGCTGCCGATCCTCGACGGCGGACGGTTGCGTTCGCAACTCGGCGCGGCATCGGCGGGCTATGACGAAGCCGTCGAGAGTTATAACCAGTCGATTGTCGGCGCGCTCAAGGACATTTCCGATCAGGTGATCCGCATCCGTTCGCTCGCCACTCAGGCCGACGACGCCGACCGTTCGGTCGCGGCGGCCCGCAAGAATTACGATCTGTCGCGCGAAGGATATCGGCGCGGCCTGACTGACTACCTCAACGTGCTGGTTGCGCAGAATCAGTTGCTGCGCGCGCAGGAAGGCGTCGCGAAGATTCAGGCCGAACGGCTGGGCGCGCATGCTTCGCTGGTCACCGCGTTGGGCGGTGGACTCGACGACCCGGCTAATGGTCCGCAGGCGAATGAGACGTTGCCGGCGCATGGGAAGGGGAAAGTGGCGAGTTCGGCCGTTGGCGGTCTACAGGCGAACGGGGCGGTGGGTTCCAGCGCTGGGTCGATGGCGGCGAACACACCGCCGAATTCACGCGCCGGATCAATACCCGCAAATGCGTCAGCGAGCACAAATGCCGCTGCCCGATCGGCTAAGTCGGGAAGCTGATCATGTCCGCCTCCCCTGCTTCCGCCTCGCGGTCGGCGTTGACAGCGAAGTCCGCCGCGCTCTACGCGGCCGCCGCCGACTGGGCCCGCAACGACGGCCTCACGTGGATCTACCTCTTCAAAGCGCTCGCCGCCTGCTTCCTCGCGCTCGGCATTGCGATGAAGCTCGACCTGCCGCAACCGCGCACCGCGATGACCACCGTGTTCATCGTGATGCAGCCGCAAAGCGGCATGGTGTTCGCGAAGAGCTTCTACCGGATCTGCGGCACGCTGGTCGGCCTTGTAGTGATGCTCGCGTTGATCGGCCTCTTCGCGCAGCAGCCCGAACTGTTCATCGTCACGACGGCGATCTGGGTCGGCATCTGTACCGCCGGCGCCGCGCGCAATCGCAACTTCCGCTCGTACGGTTTCGTGCTCGCCGGCTATACCGCCGCGCTAATCGGCATTCCCGCCTCGCAGCATCCGGACGGCGCGTTTCTGAGCGCGCTCACGCGGGTGGCCGAAGTGGTGGTCGGCATCGTCTGCGCGGGCGCGGTGAGCGGCCTCGTGTTTCCGCAGTTCGCCGGCTTGCAGATGCGCGGCACCGTGCGCGCGCGGTTCTCGGCGTTCGTCGAGTATGTGTCGACGTCGCTCGCCGGCCGCAACGACCGCGCGCAGATCGAAGCGACCAATGCGCGCTTTGTCGCCGACATCGTCGGTTTCGAAGCGGCGCGCAGCGTGGCCGTGTTCGAGGGCCCGGATTCGCGCATGCGCGGCGGACGTCTCGCGCGTCTGAACAGCGAGTTCATGACCGCGTCGACGCGCTTTCACGCGCTGCATCAGTTGATGAACCGCTTGCGCAACACGAACACGAGCGGCGCGGCCACCGCGATCGACGCGCTCGAACCGTACTTCAAAGAAATCGCCCCGCTGCTCGCGAAGTCCGGCGAGCCCGTGCTGAGCGCCGCCGACGCCGCGCACGCCGCCGCGCAACTCGAGGCCTACAAAGCCGAGTTGCCCAAACGCGTGCGGGCGACCCGCGCGCAACTGGAGGCGCATCCCGACGCGCCGCTGCTCGATTTCGACACCGGCGCAGAACTGCTGTACCGCTTCATCGACGATCTGCATGCGTATGCGGCCACGTACGCGTCGCTTGCAGTCGATACGCACGAGCGCGAGCGCTGGATCGAGCGTTACGAACCAAAGACGAACGCGATCGCGGCGGGCGTCGCAGGCGTGCGCGCGGCCCTCGTGATGATGGCGCTCGGCGCGTTCTGGATCGCGACCGCGTGGCCGAGCGGTTCGACCTTGACGCTGAATGCCGCGGCGGTTTGCGCGCTGGCGTCGTCGTCGCCGAATCCGAAGCGCACCGCGTTCCAGATGGCCGGCGGCACGCTGGTCGCCACCGTGATGGGCATGATCGCGGTGTACGGCGTGTTTCCGCACATCGACGGCTTTCCGCTGCTGTGCGCCGCGCTCACGCCGTTCCTGCTGCTCGGCGTGTTCATGACGACGCGGCCCGCGCTGGCCGGCTATGGTGTCGGCTATTGCATCTTTTTCTGTTTCCTGGCCGGCCCGGACAACGTGATTCACTACGACCCGAGCGCTTTCATGAACGATGCGCTGGCGCTGGTGCTGTCCATGCTGGTGTCGTCGATCGCGTTCGCGGTGTTGCTGCCGCCTTCGACGCCGTGGCTGCGCAACCGCCTGCTGGTGGACCTGCGCCGCCAGGTCGTGTTGGCGAGCCGCGCGGGCTTGCGTCGCGTGAGGTCGCGCTTCGAGAGCGGCGCGCGCGATCTGATGTTTCAGATCAATGCGCTCGCGCAGAACGAACCCGAGTTGAAACGCGACACCTTGCGCTGGCTCTTCTCGGTGCTCGAAGTGGGCAACGCGGTGATCGACCTGCGCCGCGAAGTGGCGGCGCTGCCCGCCGACGCGCGCTATGCGAAGTCGATGCCGTGGCGCGTCGCGTTGCGTTCGATGCGCGATACGCTGGCCGCGCTTTTCGAGCGGCCGCGTGAGGACCGCTTCGACCGCGCGCTCGCCGCGACCAGCGACGCCATCGCCGCCGTCCAGCAGATGCTGGCCACTTTCACGCCGCCGCGCGAAGAACGGCATCGGCTGCAACGCATTTTGAGTCAACTGCATTTCATTCGTACCGCGCTGCTCGATCCGCAATCGCCGCTTGAACCGCTGATGAGCGGACGTGCCGACGCGTCAGAGGGAGTTCTTCATGCCACGTGATATCGCCGTTTTCGACGCCTACGTGCCGGCCATCGTGTTGCTGTTCATCGCGGGCGCCGCGCTTACCTGGGTGCTGGACCGCGTGATTGCCTATACGGGCGTGTATCGCGTGGTGTGGCATCCGTCCTTGTTCCGGGCCAGCTTGCTCGTGTGTGTGTGCGGCGTGCTGGGTCTCGCCGTTTATCGTTGATCAGAGTCGAAACATGACCATCCGAAATCTTGTGGGCTTCGTCGCGACAGCCGTTATTTTTATCGTCGCGATTTTAATTGGACGCGTGCTGTGGGTCCATTACATGGACGAACCGTGGACGCGCGATGGCCGCGTGCGCGCCGAGATCGTGAATGTCGCGCCGGATGTTTCCGGCGCGGTTGTCGATCTCCCAGTGAAGGACAATCAATTGGTGAAGAAAGGCGATCTGTTGATGCAGATCGATCCGTCGCATTATCAGATTGCGGTTGAGCAGGCGCAGGCGGCGGTGGCGGCGCGCAAGGCCGAGTTGCAGATGAAACGCGATGATGCGCAGCGGCGCGCGGATATGGATGCTTTGGTTGTGTCTAAAGAAAGTCGCGAGAATGCGACTCATACGGCTTCGGCTGCGGAGGCTTCTTATCAGCAGGCTTTGGCTGCTCTGGATGCGGCAAAGTTGAATCTCGAACGGACGCGGGTGGTGTCGCCGGTTGATGGGTATGTCACTAATCTCAGCGTGTTTCGGGGGGATTATGCGACTGCTGGCGCCGCCAAGCTGGCGATTGTCGATAGTCACTCGTTCTGGGTTTATGGGTATTTTGAGGAGACCAAGCTGCCTCATGTTCGGGTTGGCGATAAGGCTGAAGTTCGGTTGATGAGTGGTGGCACCTTGCAAGGGCACGTCGAGAGTATTTCTCGTGGGATCTATGATCGGGATAATCCGGAGAGCCGGGAGTTGCTGGCTGATGTGAATCCTACTTTTAATTGGGTTCGGTTGGCGCAGCGCGTTCCTGTGAGGGTTAGGATTGATTCGGTGCCCGATGATGTTGTGCTTGCTGCTGGGATTACTTGTACTGTTGTTGTTATGCCTGCAGGTGGGAAGGTTGCTGGTTGAATTGTTCGGATTTCTAAGGTGTTGGGATTTTTTTGATTTGCTTGTGGTCTATTAGCGTTGCCCCTGTGCGGGGCGGCACCTACTTTTCTTTGCCGGCCGCAAAGAAAAGTAGGCAAAAGAAAGCGGCTCACACCGCTAATTCTTAAGCGGATCCCCCGCGCAGCCACGGTAGTGGTGCATCTGGAATCGGCGTTCTCGCGCATTCGTCGCGAGTGACAAAGGGCTCATTCTTCCGGCGGCGCTGCGCGCGCCGTCGTGGTTGCTCGGCAAACCAACCTTCGGTTTTTTTGCGCTTTCAATAGTTAGGATGTCTACTTTACTGAACCTAAGTGCAACGTCGAAGAATTGAGCAGGCGAGTTTGGCATCTGCCAATTCCGAGGCGGAGCCAGTGCCCGCCATAAGAACGACTCCGCTGTTTTCAGCCGCACCACTCCGACGAGCGCGCAGCGCGAGGCGGGAAGAATGAGCCCTTTGTCACTTACGCGGAGTGTGCGAGAGCACCGATTCCAGATGCGCCACTACCTTGGCTGTGCGGCGGACCCGCTTAAGAATTAGCGGTGTGAGCCGCTTTCTTTTGCCTACTTTTCTTTGCGGCCGGCAAAGAAAAGTAGGTGCCGCCCCGCACAGGGGCAACGCTAATAGACCACAAGCAAATCAAGGAAAGGCCAACGCCCAAGCATCCCAAACAAACAAAACAACCAACCAACCCGCCAGGGTAAAACCAACCTCACAACCTAAACTTCCCCACCATCACCTTCAACCCCCGCGCCTGATCGTCCAAAGATCTGGCAGCGGCAGTAGCCTCCTCCACCAACGCAGCATTCTGCTGCGTCCCGGAATCCATCTGCGTCACGGCAAGATTAATCTCCTCGATCCCCGCACTCTGCTCGGAAGAAGCCGCAGAAATCTCCCCCATGATGTCGGTCACGCGTTTCACCGCCTTGACCACTTCATCCATGGTCTGTCCGGCGTCCTGAGCGAGGGTCGAGCCATTGCTGACACGCTCCACCGACGTGCTGATCAACCCCTTGATCTCTTTCGCGGCAGCGGCACTACGCTGAGCCAGATTGCGCACCTCGGCAGCCACCACCGAAAAACCGCGCCCTTCCTCGCCGGCGCGCGCAGCCTCGACCGCCGCGTTCAGCGCCAGAATATTGGTCTGAAACGCAATCCCCTCGATCACACCGATGATGTCGCCGATACTGCGCGCGCTATCGTTGATGTCGTTCATCGTCGCGACCACGCGACTCACCACGGCGCCGCCCTTCTCCGCGATCTCCGAGGCGTTGTTGGCCAGTGTGCTCGCCTGCTTCGCGTTATCGGCGTTCTGGCGAACCGTCGACGTCAACTGCTCCATGCTGCTCGCCGTGCGTTCGAGCGCCATGGCCTGCTGCTCGGTGCGCTGCGACAGGTCCAGATTGCCCATCGAAATCTCACCCGACGCCGTCGCGATCGCATCCGCGCTCGACGCAATATCGGCGACCGTCGTGGCGAGCCCGCTTTGCATGTCGTTCAGCGCGAACAGCATGCTCGACTTGTCCTTGCGACCCAGCGCGATTTCCACCGACAGATCGCCCGCCGCGATCCGGCTGGCAATTTCCTTCGCATACGCCGGCTCACCGCCGAGCTGGCCGGCAAGGCGCCGCACCACCCACTCGCTGATGCCGAACGCGAGCACGATCAGCCCGAGCGTCGCCACCGCGAGCATCACGAACGACGAGTGGTAAATAAAGCCCGACGCCTCGATGGTCGCCTTGGCCGCCGTGCCGCGCTGCGCGACGAGTTCGTCGACCATTTTTTCAAGCTTGCCGGTTTCGACCAGCAGCGATACGTCCTGCGTGCCGACCTGCCAGTTCATCTGCGAGAGGTCGAGCGGCTGCGCTTTCACGAGCGTCACGAAGTCGCGCAGATGCCCGCTCCACACGGTCACGGCGGTGGCGAATTTCTTCTGCTGATCGACGGCCTTCGCGTCGGACGTGTCGACGTACTGCTGCAGCGTGCGGAGTTGCGCGGCGAGACCGTTTAAGCCCGCCTCGATGTCGGTGCCGAGTTCGTCGCGCTCCTTCGCGGTGCTGGCGGTGAGCAGCATTTTTTGCGCGCGGCTCGCGCGCAGCATGTAGCCGCGCGCTTCTTCCGCGGCACGGCTGGCGACGTGCCCCTGATCGTAGATCGATTGGGCCGACGCATTCAGACGGCTGATCTGGGTCAGCGAGAATACGCCGATCAGCAGCGTGCCGACCAGCAGCACGGCAAACGCGAGGCGCAACATCGCCTTCACCGACAATCCCTTGAGCCTCACCGCCCGCGAGCGGCTGCTCTGGCCACGCGGCGGCTTGCCCGCCGCTTCTCCCTCCGGTACGAATCCCGCGCCCGTCTGGCTTCCCAGCGAAACTGCTTTCATATTCCCCGTCCCCACGTTTAGAGCTGCCGGAAGGTCTGTTCCGGCATTGCTACTTATCTCTCCGGGTCTACGGCAAGAACGCCCGCGATCTTTAACGTCGCTCGCGAAAATGCCAGCCGCTTTCGCCACGCGTTTTGCCGCGGTTCTTGCCAAGTCTGTCGCCCGGTCCTCGGCGCGCCGCCTCGTAAGCCGCGCGCCCGCGACCGTTTTATACATGGCCAAAATTCACTGGTCGGCATATATCGGACGACTTGCCAGCCAATACATAACCGTGGCAGCACACTCGTCCCCGGCACCGCCAAGGTGCGCGCGGTTCCCCGTTTCGGCGCACGGTCTCTGGCCCTTATGAGCAGCCCCTGTCCGATTCACGACAAAACTTGTCCTTACATTTCGGTCAGGCCACATTAAACTTCGACAATCAGTTGACGACGCACACTGCCGCGTCGAAATGCCGCAGCACTGGAAACGTCGCCCAAGCAGCCTCGGTTATTCCTGATCCACCTTTTCTTCTCTCTCATCTAGCGTATGGAAACGAGCCTCGATAAAAGCGCCCTCGCCGCCGCGCAACCCGCCGCCAAAGTGCAGCGCACGGTGTACTCCGTGCTCGGCGCGATCAGCTTCTCGCACCTGCTCAACGACATGATCCAGTCGTTGATCCTGGCGATCTACCCGATGCTGAAGGACAACTTCTCGCTGTCGTTCGGCCAGATCGGCCTGATCACGCTGACCTATCAGATCACCGCGTCGCTGCTGCAGCCGCTGGTCGGCAGTTATACGGACAAGCATCCGAAGCCTTACTCGCTGCCCGTCGGCATGGGCTTCACGCTCGCGGGTCTGCTGCTGATGTCGGTCGCACCCAACTTCGGCGTGCTGCTGGTGGCGGCCGCGCTGGTCGGCTGCGGTTCGTCGGTGTTCCATCCGGAATCGTCGCGGGTCGCGCGCATGGCGTCGGGCGGCCGGCACGGGCTCGCGCAGTCGCTGTTCCAGGTGGGCGGCAATGCCGGCTCGTCGCTCGGGCCGCTGCTCGCCGCGTTGATCGTGATTCCGCACGGCCAGCGCAGCATCGCATGGTTTTCGGTGGCCGCCCTCGTCGCGATGGTCGTGCTGACGCAAATCGGCCGCTGGTACAAGGCGCATCCGTCGGTGAAGAAAGCGCGCGGCGTCGCCGGTCACGCCACGTTGTCGCGCAACAAGGTCATGTTCGCGATGGGCGTGCTGATCCTGCTGGTGTTCTCGAAGTACTTCTATCTCGCCAGCATCAACAGCTACTTCACCTTCTATCTGATCGACAAGTTCCATCTGCCGGTGCAGGCCGCACAGGTTCATCTGTTCGTGTTCCTCGCGGCCGTCGCGGCGGGCACGGTGATCGGCGGTCCGATCGGCGACAAGATCGGCCGCAAGTATGTGATCTGGGTGTCGATTCTCGGCGTGGCGCCGTTCACGCTGCTGCTGCCGTATGCCAACCTGTTCTGGACCGGCGTGCTGACGGTGATCATCGGCGTGGTGCTGGCCTCGGCGTTCTCGGCGATCCTCGTGTATGCGCAGGAACTGATTCCCGGCAAGGTCGGCATGGTCGCGGGCCTGTTCTTCGGCTTCGCGTTCGGCATGGGCGGGATCGGCGCGGCGGTGCTCGGGCAACTGGCCGATGCCACCAGCATCACGTACGTCTATAAGGTCTGCTCGTTCCTGCCGCTGATCGGCGTGCTGACGGTGTTTCTGCCCGATGTGGAGGGCAAGCGCGCAAAGGCGTGATGGCCGGCTGACAGCGAATCTGCTATGAGAAAGGCGCTTCGGCGCCTTTCTCTTTTTCTTCTCCCATCCCGATAGCACGCCGCATCGCTCATGGTGAACCCGCGTTGTCCGCCGAGCCACGCCTGCTCTATGCTTGTGCGGATACGCGCCCCGCTCTCGCACCGCGCCGCACGGCCGCACGACCCGACATCCGTTCACTCACGCAGCAGAAGGATCGCCGCAGATGACAAGCTATCGCGACTTCCACCGCCGTTCGATCGAAGACCCCGAGGCATTCTGGCGCGACGAAGCGCGGCGCATTCATTGGCACACGCCGTTCGAGACGGTGCTCGACCGTTCGAACCCGCCGTTCGCGCGCTGGTTTGTCGGCGGCCGCACGAACCTGTGCCACAACGCGGTGGACCGCCATCTGGCCGAGCGCGCGCAGCAGAACGCGCTGGTCTATGTGTCGACGGAAACCGGCATCGAGCGGCGCTACACCTACGCCGAGTTGTACGGCGAGGTCAACCGGATGGCGGCGGTCATGCGCTCGCTCGGCGTGAAACGCGGCGATGTGGTGCTGCTTTATCTGCCGATGATCCCCGAGGCCCTGTTCGCGATGCTCGCCTGCGCGCGGCTCGGCGCGATTCATTCGGTAGTGTTCGGCGGCTTCGCGGCGCCCAATCTCGCGGCCCGCATCGACGACGCAAAGCCGGTCCTGATCGTCACCGCCGACGCCGGCGCGCGCGGCGGCAAGGTGATCGACTACACGCCGCTGATGGACGAAGCGCTCGCCCGTGCCCAACACAAGACGCCGCGCGTCCTGCTGATCGACCGGCAACTCGCGCCGGAGCGGCTCAATGCCAGCTACCTGGTCGCCTACGAACCGCTGCGCGAGCAGTTCTTCGACGCCCACGTGCCGTGCGAATGGCTCGAATCGAACGAGCCTTCCTACGTGCTGTACACGTCGGGCACGACCGGCAAGCCGAAGGGCGTGCAACGCGACGTCGGCGGCTACGCGGTCGCGCTGGCGGCATCGATGGAACACATCTTTCAGGGCAAGGCGGGCGACGTGATGTTCACCGCGTCGGACGTGGGCTGGGTGGTCGGCCACAGCTATATCGTCTACGCGCCGCTGATCGCGGGCCTCACCACCGTGATGTACGAAGGCACGCCGATCCGCCCGGACGGCGGCATCTGGTGGCGTCTCGTCGCTCATCACCGGATCAATCTGATGTTCACCGCGCCGACCGCGTTGCGCGTGCTGAAGAAGCAGGACCCGGCGCTGCTAAAGCAAGCGGACCTGACGAGCCTGCGCGCGCTGTTCCTCGCCGGCGAGCCGCTCGACGAACCCACCGCCGCCTGGATCGCCGGCGCGCTCGGCAAGCCGGTGATCGACAACTACTGGCAGACCGAGACCGGCTGGCCGATGCTGGCGATTCCGCGCGGCGTCGAAGCACTGCCGACCAGGCTTGGCTCGCCGGGCGTGCCGTCGGCGGGATTCAATCTGACCTTGCGCAACGAGCTCACCGGCGAGCCCTGCCCGCCCGGCGAAAAGGGCGTGCTGACGCTGGACTATCCACTGCCGCCGGGTTGCATGTCGACGGTATGGGGCGACGACAAACGCTTCGTCAGCACTTACTGGTCGAGCATTCCGAACCAGCAGGTCTATTCGACCTTCGACTGGGGCGTGCAGGACGAAGACGGCTACGTGACGATCCTCGGCCGTACCGACGACGTGATCAACGTCGCCGGCCACCGGCTCGGCACGCGCGAGATCGAGGAAGCGTTGTCGAGCCATGCGGCCGTGGCGGAGGTCGCGGTGGTCGGCGTTACCGATCCGTTGAAGGGTCAGGCGGCGATGGCCTTCGTGGTGCTGCGCGACGCGCAGGCTTACGCAGACACGAAAAAGCGCGGCAAACTGGATACCGAACTCACGGCGACGGTAGACCGCCAGCTCGGCGCGATTGCGCGGCCGTCACGGGTCGTGGTGGTGTCCATGCTGCCGAAGACACGCTCCGGCAAGCTGCTGCGTCGCGCGATCGCGGCGCTCGCCGAGGGACGCGAGCCGGGCGATCTGCCGACCATCGAAGATCCGGCGGCGTTGCAGCAGGTGCGCGAGGCGCTGGACGACGGTGGGGGAAAGTAGCCTGCAAGGCAGCGGCGGGGGCTGAAGCGCGTGTCGTGATAGATGCGTCGACACGCGCATCTCGACACGCTCCATCAGACGGTCGAACTGCGCGCTTCCAAAAACCGCGTCAGAATCGCGTTCGAATAGGTCCCCGCGATCTCCGTGAGAAACGACACGAAAGACTCGGGCGCGTGATCGTCGGCGGTATCGGAAACGGTACGCACGACCGCGCACGGCACGCCGTATTCGTAACAGACCTGCGCGATCGCCGCGCCTTCCATCTCCACGGCGAGCGCATCCGGCAACGCCTCGCGCAAGGCCTGAACGCCGGCCGCGCTGGCCACGAACTGATCGCCGCTGATGATCAAACCGCGATGCACCCGCGGCTCACGTGTGCCGAAACGCGCGGCCGAGGCCAAGCCCTCTTCTGCGACGAACCGCTCGCAGGCCGCGGCGAGTTGATCGGCGAGCGCTGCGTCGGCGTCGAATCGCGAGACGCCCAGCAACGGCACTTCGAAGCGCGGAAAGAGCGGCGATGCGTCGAGATCGTGCTGCAGCAACGCATCGGCGACGACGATGTCGCCCACTCGCACTTCGCTCCCCACGCCGCCGGCCACGCCCGTGAAGACGATTGCTTCGACGTCGAAAGCATGGATCAGTGCGCTGGCCGTGGCCGCCGCCGCGACCTTGCCGACGCGCGCCAGCGTCACCACACACGACGCACCGTGGACGGTGCCCAGGTGATAGTCGCGCCGACCGTGCGTGATCGTGCGCACGCCGGACTCGGCTCGCATCGCTTCGATCAGATCGCCGAGCTCTTGCGGCAACGCCGCCAGAATCCCGAGCGGCCGCTGTGAAAGCGGCGTGGCGCCGCGGTTCGGATCGATCGCGGACCTGCTCGCGGCTGATGAGCCACCCACCACCGCCGGCGTGCCGGCAGCCTCGACGCCCTGAGCCTCGACGCCGGACACCCCGGAACCTGCGCCCGTCCCGCTCATTCCACCGCCTGCAATTTAGCGACCGCGAGCGCCAGCCACTTCTCGCCGTGCCGCTTGAATTTGACCTGCGCCTTCGCGTCGGTGCCGCCGCCTTCGAGCGCGGTGATCGTGCCTTCGCCGAACTTGGTGTGGAACACCTGCTGGCCGACGCGGAAACCCGTTTCCGCCGCACGCTGCTCGTTCGCGAACGCGGGCAACTGCGCGGGCGTGGACGATGCAGGCCCCGTATAACCCGGCCGCGCAAACCAGTCGCGCCCATAACCCGCGTTGTCCGAGCGACCGCCCCAGCGCGCGCCCGCCTCGACCTTCGGCGTGAGCCACTTGAGCGTTTCCTGCGGCAGTTCGTCGAAGAAACGCGACCGGATGTTGTAGCGGGTCTGGCCGTGCAGCATGCGGCTCTGCGCGAACGACAGATACAACCGCTCCTTGGCCCGCGTGATCGCCACGTACATCAGGCGGCGCTCCTCTTCCAGACCGTCCGATTCCATCGCGCTATTTTCGTGCGGGAACAGCCCCTCTTCCAGACCGGTGATGAACACCGCCGTGAACTCGAGGCCCTTCGCCGCGTGTACCGTCATCAGTTGCACGGCTTCCTGGCCGGCTTGCGCCTGGTTGTCGCCCGCCTCCAGCGATGCGTGCGACAGGAAACCGGCGAGCGGGGTCATCGTGTCCGGGTTTTGCGCCGGGTCGGCGATGCCGGGGGCGTCGAGCACGACGGTATTCGGATCGTCGGTGGCGACGGCCAGTTCGGGCGCGGCGGTCGCGCCCGGACGCAGCGGAATGGAGCGCGCCGGCGTGTCCATGCCGTAGCCCTCTTCGCTGACGAACGCGGCGGCCGCGTTGACCAGTTCCTGCAAGTTTTCCAGCCGGTCCTGGCCTTCGCGTTCGTTCTGGTAGAACTCCGAGAGACCGCTCGTGCGCACCACGTATTCGACGGTTTCCGGCAAGCTCATCTGCTGCGTTTCCGCGCGCATCTTGCCGACCAGGTTCGCGAAGGCCGCGAGGCTCGAACCTGCCTTGCCCGCCACGTACGGAATCGCCGCGGCCATCGAGCAGTTGTACAGACGCGCTGCGTCCGCGAGCTGCTCGATGGAGCGCGCGCCGATGCCGCGTGTCGGAAAATTGACGACGCGCGCGAACGCGGTGTCGTCGTTCGGATTGTCGATGAGGCGCAGATAGGCGAGCGCGTGCTTGACTTCCTGGCGCTCGAAAAAGCGCAAGCCGCCGTACACGCGATACGCGATGCCCGCGTTGACCAGCGTGTGTTCGATCGTGCGCGACTGCGCGTTGCTGCGGTAGAGAATCGCGACTTCGCTGCGCGACGTGCCGGTGCTGATCAGCGCCTTGATTTCTTCGACGATCCAGCTGGCTTCCTGCGAATCGGTCGCGGATTCATACACGCGGACCGGTTCGCCGTGACCCGCGTCGGTACGCAGATTCTTGCCCAGACGGCGCGAGTTGTTGGCGATGAGCTGATTGGCGGCGTCGAGAATATGGCCGTGCGAGCGGTAGTTCTGCTCGAGCTTGATCAGATGACGGACGTTGAACTCGTGTTCGAAGTCGCGCATGTTGCCGACGTTCGCGCCGCGAAACGCGTAGATCGACTGGTCGTCGTCGCCGACGGCGAAGATCGAGTTGGTCTGGCCCGCCAGCATCTTCAGCCACGCGTATTGCAGCTTGTTGGTGTCCTGGAACTCGTCGACCAGAATATGCCGGAAGCGCGCCTGGTAGTGGGCGCGCAGCGGCGGATTGTGCGCGAGCAGTTCGTAGCAGCGCAGCAGCAGTTCCGGAAAGTCGACGACGCCTTCGCGCTGGCATTGCTGGTCGTAGGCTTCGTAAAGTTCGACGAATTTGCGGTTGAAGTTGTCGGTGGCGTCGACGTCTTTCGGGCGCAGGCCTTGTTCTTTCGCGTTGTTGATGAAGTACTGGAGATTTTTCGCCGGGTACTTTTCGTCGTCGATGTTGAGGCCCTTCATCAGACGCTTGATCGCGGACAGCTGGTCGGCGGTATCGAGAATCTGGAAGGTGGCCGGCAGGCCCGCGTCGCGGTGATGCGCGCGCAGCATGCGGTTACAGAGGCCGTGGAAGGTGCCGATCCACATGCCGCGCGTGTCGATCGGCAGGAGCGACGACAGCCGCGACATCATTTCGCGGGCGGCTTTGTTGGTGAAGGTCACCGCCAGAATCGTGGCCGGCGACGCCAGGCCGTGCTGGATGAGCCACGCGATGCGCGTGATCAGGACGCGGGTCTTGCCGCTGCCCGCGCCGGCGAGAATGAGGGCGGGCTCGTTCGGGAGCGTGACGGCGGCGTGTTGTTCGGGGTTGAGATTGGCTAGCAGGTCGGGCATTTTTTCGGAGGGGCGGCGGGTCGTTCGACATTATATGCCCCGGAGGGGGGGTGGTTTTTTTGCCTGTTCGGCGGGGTGGGGTGGGGTGTGGGTTTTGGGTTTTTTGTTGGTCTTTTTTGCGGTCGTTGGGGGGTGGGTTGCTTGCTGCTTTGGCCTTTCCTTGAATTCTTTGTGGTCTATTGGCGTTGCCCCTGTGCGGGGCGGCACTCCCTTTCTTTGCCGCCGCAAAGAAAGGAAGCAAAGAAAGCGGCTTTACACCGCCAGCTCATAAGCGAGTCCCCCGCACAGCCTCGGTAGTGGCGCATCTGGAATCCGTGCCCTCGCGCATTCCGCGTTCGTGACAAGGCAGTCATCCTTCCGGCGGCGCTGCGCGCGCCGTCGCGGTCGTTCTGCAAGACGTCGGTCGGTTCGATGCCAAGGGCTTTCCATGAGTCGTGGACGGATTTCCCTCATTCGGCTTGCCAGGTGCTCGGCCTCTTTCGCTCGCGACCGTTCTCGTCCCGTCATTTTCCGCGCCCCACGGCTTCTCCCGTTGTGTGGCTCCGTCCCGCCCGCGCGCCTTCAGACCGCCGGCCGTTTCGCGGCATCGCCGGGCGAAGCCGGCGGCCCCACCGCGCGCACGAACCGCGACGGGTTTGGGACAGACCGTTCCGGCGAGCGCGCAGCGCGAGGCGGGCGGTATGACTGCCTTGTCACGAACGCGGAATGCGCGAGGGCACCGATTCCAGATGCGCCACTGCCTCCTCCAGGCCGGGGGACCCGCTTATGAGCTGGCGGTGTGAAGCCGCTTTCTTTGCTTCCTTTCTTTGCGGCGGCAAAGAAAGGGAGTGCCGCCCCGCACAGGGGCAACGCCAATAGACCACAAAGAATTCAAGGAAAGGCCAAAGCAGCAAGACAACCACAAACCACCCAAAACCCGCCCGCCGCCAAGGCGCCGCTTATAATCAACCATTCCCAGCATTCACCAGCCGAACCGACACAAATGAGCGAGACCCCGAGCGACACCACCTCCACGCTTGCCAAAAGCTTCGAGCCCCACACCATCGAAGCCCACTGGGGCCCCGAATGGGAAAAGCGCGCCTACGCGACGCCCGCCATCGAGGAAAACCGGAAAGATTTCTCGATCCAGCTGCCGCCGCCGAACGTCACGGGCACCCTCCACATGGGCCATGCGTTCAACCAGACCATCATGGACGGCCTCGCCCGCTATCACCGCATGCTCGGCGAAAACACCCTGTGGGTGCCGGGCACGGACCACGCGGGCATCGCCACGCAGATCGTCGTCGAGCGGCAATTGGACGCAAAAGGCGTCTCGCGCCACGACCTCGGCCGTGAAAAGTTCGTCGAACGCGTCTGGGAGTGGAAACAGGAATCCGGCTCGACCATCACGAACCAGGTGCGCCGCCTCGGCGCGTCGATCGACTGGTCGCGCGAATACTTCACGATGGACGACAAGATGTCGGCCGCGGTGCGCGACGTCTTCGTGCGTCTGTATGAACAGGGCCTGATCTATCGCGGCAAGCGCCTCGTGAACTGGGACCCGGTGCTGCTCACCGCCGTCTCCGATCTCGAAGTGGTCAGCGAAGAAGAAAACGGCTCGCTCTGGCACATCCAGTACCCGCTTACCGACGGCTCGGGCCATCTGACGGTCGCCACCACGCGCCCGGAAACCATGCTCGGCGACACCGCCGTGATGGTCCACCCGGACGACGAGCGCTACGCGCAGCTGATCGGCAAGACGGTCACTCTGCCGCTGTCGGGCCGCGAAGTGCCGATCATCGCGGATGACTATGTCGACCGCGAATTCGGCACCGGCGTCGTCAAGGTTACGCCCGCGCACGATTTCAACGACTACCAGGTCGGTCTGCGCCACAAGCTGCCGATGATCGAGATCCTCACGCTCGACGCGAAGATCAACGACAACGCGCCGGAAAAATACCGCGGCCTCGACCGTTTCGACGCCCGCAAGCAGGTGGTGGCCGACCTCGAAGCGTTCGGCGTGCTCGAATCGGTCAAGCCGCACAAGCTGATGGTGCCGCGCGGCGACCGTACGGGCGTCGTGATCGAGCCGATGCTGACGGACCAATGGTTCGTCGCCATGAGCAAGCCGGCGCCGGAAGGCACCTTCAATCCGGGCAAATCGATCGCCGAAACCGCGCTCGACGTGGTGCGCAGCGGCGAAATCAAGTTCGTGCCGGAAAACTGGACCACCACTTACTATCAGTGGCTCGAAAACATTCAGGACTGGTGCATTTCGCGCCAACTCTGGTGGGGCCACCAGATCCCGGCGTGGTACGGCGAAAACGGCGAAATCTTCGTGGCGAAGACCGAGGAAGATGCGCGCGCCAAGGCCGCGGCGGCCGGCTACACGGGCGCGCTCAGGCGCGACGAAGATGTGCTCGACACCTGGTTCTCGTCTGCTCTGGTGCCGTTCTCGTCGCTCGGTTGGCCCAATGAAACGCAGGAGCTGAAGCACTTCCTGCCGTCGTCCGTGCTGGTCACCGGCTTCGACATCATCTTCTTCTGGGTCGCGCGCATGGTCATGATGACCACGCACTTCACCGGCCAGGTGCCGTTCGACACGGTGTACGTGCACGGTCTCGTGCGCGACGCCGAAGGCCAGAAGATGTCGAAGAGCAAGGGCAACACGCTCGACCCGATCGATATCGTCGACGGCATCGGCCTCGACGCGCTGGTCGCCAAGCGCACCACCGGCCTGATGAATCCGAAGCAGGCCGCGTCGATCGAAAAGAAAACCCGTAAGGAATTCCCCGACGGCATCCCCGCGTTCGGCACCGACGCGCTGCGCTTCACGATGGCCTCGATGGCCACGCTCGGGCGCAACGTCAACTTCGACCTGGCGCGCTGCGAAGGCTATCGCAACTTCTGTAACAAGCTGTGGAATGCCACCCGTTTCGTGCTGATGAACTGCGAAGGCCACGATTGCGGTTTCGGCAAACCGGAACAGTGCGGCGAATGCGGTCCGCACGGGCACCTGCATTTCTCGCAGGCCGACTTTTGGATCGTCTCGCGTCTGCAGCGCGTGGAAGCGGAAATCGCCAAGGGTTTCGCCGACTATCGTTTTGACAATGTGGCCAACGCCCTATACAAGTTCGTATGGGACGAATACTGTGACTGGTATCTGGAACTGGCGAAAGTCCAGATCCAGACGGGTCAGCCGAACCAGCAGCGCGCAACTCGCCGCACGCTGCTGCGCGTGCTCGAGACGGTGCTGCGGCTGGCGCACCCGGTGATTCCGTTCATTACCGAGGCCCTGTGGCAAAAAGTGGCGCCGTTGGCCGGACGTTATCCCGAGGGCAAGGCCGAGGGTGAAGCGTCCATCATGGTGCAGCCTTACCCCGTCGCCGAACCGTCGAAGATCGATGAAGGCGCGGAACAGTGGGCGGCCGATCTGAAAGCGGTGATCGATGCGTGCCGGAATCTGCGCGGCGAAATGAATCTGTCGCCAGCGGTCAAGGTTCCGTTGCTCGCTACCGGCAACGCAGAGCGCCTGCGCACCTTTGCTCCGTACGCACAGGCATTGGCCCGTTTGTCTGATGTGCAGATCATTGCCGACGAGGCGACGCTGGACGCGCAGGCAGATGGCGCGCCAATTGCTATCGTGGGGAATGACAAGCTCGTACTGAAGGTGGAAATCGATGTGGCAGTCGAGCGCGAGCGGTTGTCGAAGGAGATTGCGCGGTTGAGTACGGAAATCGTCAAGTGCAACGGAAAATTGCAGAATGAGAGTTTCGTCGCAAAGGCACCGCCGGCAGTCGTTGAACAGGAGCAGAAAAGACTGGCAGAATTCGAAGCGACGGTGGGCAAGCTGAAAGCCCAACTGGCGCGCTTGCCGGCTTGATCACGCTCCGTGCCCGCCCCGAGAGGCAGGCAAGGACCGATAGCTAAACCAGAGGATTCAGGGTAATCACATGCTAAAAGTTACAAAGGCGGTTTTTCCGGTAGCAGGTCTTGGCACCCGGTTCCTCCCTGCCACGAAGGCGAGCCCGAAAGAGATGCTGCCGATTGTCGACAAGCCGCTGATCCAGTACGCGGTGGAAGAGGCAATGGCGGCCGGCATCACCGAAATGATCTTCGTCACGGGCCGCAGCAAGCGCGCGATCGAGGATCACTTCGATAAGTCGTATGAAATCGAGGCCGAACTCGAGGCGCGCGGCAAGGACAAGCTGCTGGAGCTCGTGCGCAGCATCAAGCCGAGCCATGTGGACTGTTTCTACGTGCGTCAGCCGGAAGCGCTGGGCCTGGGCCACGCGGTGATGTGCGCCGAAAAGCTGGTGGGCGACAACCCGTTCGCCGTCATTCTCGCGGACGACTTGCTGTACGGCACGCCGCCCGTCATGACGCAAATGATCGAGGTGTTCGACCACTATCACAGCTCGGTGATCGGCGTCGAAGAGATTCCCGCTCAGGAAACCAAGTCGTACGGTATCGTCGACGGCAAGGAGTGGGAAGACTCGATCATCAAGATGTCGGGCATCGTCGAGAAGCCGGAACCGAGCGTGGCGCCGTCGAATCTCGGCGTGGTCGGCCGCTATGTGCTGAAGCCGCGCATCTTCGAACATCTGCGTGCGTTGAAGCCGGGCGCGGGCGGCGAACTGCAGCTCACGGACGCAATTCAGTCACTGCTCGCCGACGAGCAGGTGCTGGCGTACAAGTATCACGGCACGCGTTTCGACTGCGGCAGCAAGCTGGGTTATCTGAAGGCGACCGTCGAGTTTGCGCTACGCCACCCGGAAGTGGCTGCCGATTTCGAAGAATATCTGCGCACGCGTTCGCCGGTGCTGGAAGGTTGAGCGGCTTTGAGCCGGTAGCCTCTCGGTAGCATTGAACTGAAGTCAAAAGGCGCTGTGCCCGCATTCGCGGGGACAGCGCCTTTTGTTTTTTGGTGACCGCTCAGGGGCGGGCGCGTTGCTGCGTCGGCTTCAGCGGCGCTTCATCAGGAAGGTGAAAACCTTGTCGTGCGCGGAGCTTTCGACGATTTCATTGCCGGTTTGCCGGGCAAACGCGGCGAAATCGCGCTGCGAGCCCGGATCGGTGGCGAGCACCTTGAGGATCTGGCCGCTTTCCATGTCGGCGAGCGCTTTCTTGGCGCGCAAGATGGGCAGCGGGCACATGAGGCCGCGTGCATCGACTTCCTTGTGAATCTGAATTTGCATCGATGATGACCTTCGGGACTGGGGCGTGTTTTTTTGACGCTGGAGGGTCAAATTCTACAGCAGGGTTAGCGTGGTTGCCGGCGGGCGGGTTTTTTGGCTGTCTGCTTGCTGCTTTGGCCTTTCCTTGAATTCTTTGTGGTCTATTGGCGTTGCCCCTGTGCGGGGCGGCACTCCCTTTCTTTGCCGCCGCAAAGAAAGGAAGCAAAGAAAGCGGCTTCACACCGCCAGCTCATAAGCGGGTCCCCCGGCCTGGAGGAGGCAGTGGCGCATCTGGAATCGGTGCCCTCGCGCCTTCCGCGTTCGTGACAAGGCAGTCATACCGCCCGCCTCGCGCTGCGCGCTCGCCGGAACGGTCTGTCCCAAACCCGTCGCGGCTCGTGCGCGCGGTGGGGCCGCCGGCTTCGCCCGGCGATGCCGCGAAACGGCCGGCGGTCTGAAGGCGCGCGGGCGGCATGGAGCCACACAACGGGAAACGCCGTGGGGCGCGGAAAATGACGGGACGAGAACGGTCGCGAGCGAAAGAGGCCGAGCACCTGGCAAGCCAGATGCGGGAAGTCCGTCCACGACTCATGGAAAGCCCTTGGCATCGAACCGACCGACGTCTTGCAGAACAACCGCGACGGCGCGCGCAGCGCCGCCGGAAGGATGACTGCCTTGTCACGAACGCGGAATGCGCGAGGGCACGGATTCCAGATGCGCCACTACCCCCTCCAAGCCAGGGGACTCGCTTATGAGCTGGCGGTGTAAAGCCGCTTTCTTTGCTTCCTTTCTTTGCGGCGGCAAAGAAAGGGAGTGCCGCCCCGCACAGGGGCAACGCCAATAGACCACAAAGAATTCAAGGAAAGGCCAAAGCAGCGAGCAACCCCAACCCACGACTTCAAGAAAAGCCCAACACCCCAAAAAAAACACAATCCAACCACGCCGCGCAGGCAAAAAAGCAAAAAGCAAAAAAAACCTACACCGTAACAGCCTCCCCCTTCAACAAAGACTCCCGCAACGCCACCCCAATCCGCGTAGCCTCCACCGCATCAGCGAGTGAAGCACCAGCCTGCGCAGCCGAAGCCCCCACCCCACCCCGCACCGCCGCAACAAACGCCCGAGCCTCAAACAAAAACGCATCCTCGAACCGATCAAAAAAATTCGGCGTGCACTCGTTCCGAATCCCCGTGGCATCATAAATCTCAACCCGATTCGCCCGCGGATTACGCCCAATAGCCAGCGCGCCGGCCGTACCGATCACTTCGCTATGCGTATCATTCCCATGCGCCTGCGTCCGCGACGCGTAAAACATCGCCAGCTTGCCGCCCTCGAACTCGCAGATCGCGACACCGTTATCGACATCGCCGAATTCCCGCAATCCTTCATGCATCACCGCGGCCCCCGCGGCAAACACGCGTTTCGCGCGCGGCCGCCCGAGCAGCCAGCGCGCGACATCGATATCGTGCACCGTGCAATCGAGAAAAATCCCTCCGGAGGTCGCCGCAAAACGCACGAAAAAACCATCGCTGTCGTTCTGATCCGCGGTCTGCGAGCGCACCAGAAACGGCCGGCCGATCTTGCCCGCTTCAACCTTCTCGAACGCGTCCCGATAGCTCGGATCGAAGCGTCGCATAAAACCAATCGTGGCCTGCAAATGCGGATAACGCGCCGACTCGGCCAGCACCCGCTCGCACTCGGCAATATCCAGCGACAAAGGCTTCTCGCAGAACACATGCTTGCCGGCTCGCAACGCATCGACAATCTGCTGCGCGTGCAACGAGGACGGCGTGACGAGCCACACCGCATCCACCTCGCGGTCAGCCAGCAGCTCCGCATAATCCTCGTACAGACGCGGCGCCGGCAACGCTTCGCGCGCCCACGCCCGCTCTTCCTCCACCGGACTGCAGGCCGCCACGAGCGACGCGCCCGGCACGCGATACGCCAGATTCTCCGCGTGCCGCTTGCCGAGCCGCCCGAGGCCGACTACGCCCACCCGAACCCGCGCCGCGGCGGCCGTCATCACGACGCCTCGCCGAGTTTGACCGCGCGGCCCTCGCGCCACGACCGGGTCGCGGCTTCAGCCAGTTCGAGCGCCTTCAAACCGTCGGCGACGGTGGTGCGCACCGGCTTGCCATGCGTCACCGCATCGAAGAAATGTGCGATTTCATGCGCGTAAGCGGCGCGGTAGCGTTCGAGGAAAAACGCCTCCGGCACGTCGCTCGACACCTCGGTTTTCGAATACGCCGTGACTTCGGTGGGCCGCACATTGCCCGCTTGCAACATGCCGTGGCTGCCCAGTACTTCGAAACGCTGGTCGTAGCCGTACGCGGCACGGCGCGCGGTATTGATCTGGCACAGGCGGCCGCGCTTCGTGCGGATCGTCACCGCGGTCGAATCGATATCGCCCGCCTCCGCAATCGACGGGTCGCTCAGACAACTGCCGGTGGCGTGCAACGTGTCGGCTTCATCGTCGAGAATCCAGCGGAAGATGTCGAAGTCGTGAATCAGCATGTCCTTGAAGATACCGCCGGAATGCTTGATGTACTCGACCGGCGGCGCGCCCGGATCGCGGCTCGTCACCACCAGCATTTCCGGCGTGCCGATCTCACCGGCATCGAGGCGCGCCTTCAACGCCGAGAACGTCGGATCGAAGCGGCGCTGAAAACCGATCATGCACACCACGCCCGCGCGCTCCACCGCATCCGCGCAAGCCCGCGCGCGCTCCAGCGTGAGATCGACCGGCTTCTCGCAGAACACATGTTTCTTCTGCGCGGCGGATTGCATGATCAGATCGGCATGCGTGTCGGTGCTCGAACAAATCACGGTCGCGCCGATCGACGCATCGCCCATCGCGCCGTCGACATCGGCAACCTGCGCGCCATGCTCGGCGGCGAGCGCCGCGGCGGCTTCACGATTCACGTCGACCACATACTTCAGCCGCACGCCCGGCTGCCGCGCAAGATTCGCCGCATGAATCTTGCCGATGCGCCCCGCGCCGAACACCGCCACGTCGATCGTCTTTGCCCCATCAGTCATCGTATCCTCCAGTGTCTTTGGATTCTTCAACATTCAATTCGAGCTTGTACGCGAGCGCGATGAACAACGCCTGGCACAAACAGATCGTGCTGGTCAGCGAGCGAAACGCAAACGCGCTGCCCTCTTTCACATACAGTTGCGTGCTGGCATAACGGGCAAGCGGAGATAGTTGGCTATCCGTAATAACCAGCGTTTTGGCCTGGTGATGATGCGCGACCCGCAAGCAATACTGCGTTTCCTTGCCATAGGGCGCGAAGCTGATTGCGATCACCACATCGCCCTTCTTCACACTGCGAATCTGTTCGCGGTACATGCCGCCGAAGCCGGACACCAGATGCACGCGTTTGGGCGTGTGCTGCAGCGCGTAGACGATATAGCTCGCCACCGGAAACGAGCGCCGCACGCCGATCACGTAGATGTTGTCGGCCTGTTGCAGCATCTTCACTGCGGCGTCAAACTCCTTGTCGTCGAGGCCCGCTTCGAGTTCTTCTAGAGCGCCGCGCGAGGCCGCGATGAATTCGCGCGCCACCGAACCGCCGGACAGCGCGCCAGGCTTCTCGTCGATCAGCTTGCGAATGCGCTGCTGATAACTCGGTGACGAACTGCCCTGCCCCGTGTAAGCCTGGCGAAACACCGCCTGCAGATCGGAGAAGCCGGAAAAGCCGAAGCGCTGCGCAAAACGCACCACGGCGGATGGATGCACGCCACAGCTCGCGGCAATGTCGCTGGTGCGGTCCACCATCACGCTCGATCGATGCTGCTCGATATACGTCGCGACATTCTTTAACTGACGCGGCAACGCGTCGTAGTTCTCCGCGATGCGCTGCATCAATTCTTCGACGCTTGGCAATTCCTCGGTGCTCTCTTCCGCCATGGCTCTCTCTCGGGTGCTTTATTGCAGTGCGGCAGCAGCTTCAAACCGCCGCCACACGGCCTCCTGACGCTGCCGATTATAGGCAGCCGCCCAGTCAAATGGAACGTATTTTCTATTTTTATTTGTAATGAAATTTTCATTGCAACGCCTTGGAAGATCGCCTAATCTTGGTCGTGAGCGATGGCGCTTTGGTGGCAACACCCGGGTTTGTACGCAGATGCAAAGCCGCCCGCCAGACGCTCCCTTCAAAAACGACATACCGAGAAAGGTGGAGACAATGAGACTTTGCAAGGGCAAGGCTACGCTCAGGATTCTGGTGACGGCATTGACGTTGGCGACGGGATTCGGCGCGGCCTCGGCCGCCCGCGCGGCTGACGCGCACTTCGTGCTGATCAGCCACGCGCCGGATTCGGATTCGTGGTGGAACACCATCAAGAACGCCATCAAACAGGCCGACGAGGACTTCAACGTCGAGACCGACTACCGCAATCCGCCGAATGGCGACATCGCCGACATGTCGCGTTTGATCGAACAGGCGGCCGCGCGCAACTATGACGGCGTGATCGTCACCATCGCCGACTTCGACGTGCTGAAGAGTTCGATCAACAAAGTCACCGCGAAGAAGATTCCGCTCGTCACGATCAATTCCGGCACCGAGGAACAGAGCGCGCAACTCGGCGCGATCATGCATGTGGGTCAACCGGAATACGTCGCGGGCAGAGCGGCCGGCGAGAAAGCCAAGGCCGCGGGCGTGAAGTCGTTCCTGTGCGTGAACCACATTGCCACCAATACGGTGTCGTTCGACCGTTGCCGTGGTTTCGCCGAAGCGCTCGGCGTCGACTACAAGGCATCCACGATCGACTCCGGTCAGGATCCGACCGAAATCCAGTCTAAGGTCAGCGCGTATCTGCGCAACCATCCGAACACCGGCGCGATCCTGACGCTCGGACCGACCCCGGCTTCGGCCACCTTGAAAGCGGTTCAGCAGATGGGTCTGGCGGGCAAGATCTACTTCTGCACGTTCGACTTCTCCGACGACATCGCCAAGGCGATCCAGAACGGCACGATCCAGTTCGCGATCGATCAGCAGCCGTACCTGCAGGGCTATATCCCCGTGGCCGTGCTGGCAATCGTGAAGAAAGAACACACCACCGATCCCGCGAAGATCCGCCAGATCCTCGAAGCCAATCCGAAGTTCAAGGAACGGCTCGCAACCTACGGCCTCGCACCTTCCTATGGGCCGAAGAACATTCGCTCGGGCCCGGGTTTCATCACCAAGGAAAACCTCGACAAGGTCATCAAGTACGCAGGGCAGTATCGCTGATTCTTTTCTTTAGCTAGTCACGCGCACGGCGGGCACCGCTTCGATTCGCAGCGGGCCGCCCGCCGCCACCGCGCATTTCACCGGCTGTCGTTCTCGCCACGCATCCTCGCGTGCGAGTTGCACACGGCCGGGCTCCAAGGAGACATCATGGGTGTAGCCGGCAAACACTTCCCACCGCACGTCAAGACGAATACCGGCGAAGCAGCGCCCTCGCTGCCCGATTCGGATGAACGGCTGCGCAAGGAATCCCGATTCGGCCATGTGCTAAATCGCCCCGAATTCGCAGCGATTTCCGGCGCGGTGCTGGTGTTTCTCGTGTTCGCGCTGACGGCCGGCAACTCCGGCATGTTCAACCTCGACGGCGTGATGAACTGGTCGCAGGTCTCCGCGTATCTCGGCATTCTCGCCGTGGGCGCTTGTCTGTTGATGATCGCCGGCGAGTTCGATCTCTCCATCGGCTCGATGATCGGTTTCTCCGGCATGATGGTCGCGATTCCCTCGGTGTATTTTCACTGGCCGATTTCGCTGGCGATTCTCTTCGCGTTCGCCGGCTCCATGCTGCTCGGCGCGCTGAACGGCTATCTGGTGATGCGTACGCGCCTGCCGTCGTTCATCGTCACGCTCGCGTTTCTGTTCATCCTGCGCGGCCTCACGCTCGCGCTCTCGATCATGTTCGCGGACCGCACCATCGTCTCCGGTGTCGGCGACCTCGCGCAGCAGGACTGGTTCGCGAATACGCTGTTTCACGGTGTCGCGTTGAACGGTCTGTTCACGATGCTCGCGCGCCATGGCATCGGCACCATGCTCGATAACGGCCACGCGCTCGTGCCGGGCATTCCCAAGGTGATTCTGTGGTGGCTCGCACTCGCCGCGGTGTGCGCGTTCGTACTGGCAAAAACGCGCGCGGGCAACTGGATTCTCGCGGTAGGCGGCGACGCCAACGCGGCCAAGAATGTCGGCGTGCCGGTGCGTCGCGTGAAGATTTCGCTGTTCGTGCTGACCGCGTTCTGCTCATGCCTGTTCGCGGTGCTGCAAGTGTGCGACATCGGCTCGGCCGCGGCCGACCGCGGTCTGCAGAAAGAATTCGAAGCGATCATCGCCGCGGTGATCGGCGGCACCTTGCTCACGGGTGGTTATGGCTCGGTGGTCGGCGCGTGTTTCGGTGCGTTGATCTTCGGCGTCGTGCAGATCGGCATCACCTACACCAACGTCAGTTCCGACTGGTTCCGCGTGTTCCTCGGCGTGATGCTGCTGATCGCCGTGCTGTTCAATCACTATGTGCGCCGCCGCGTCTCGCAGGCGTAAGGAGGAGACGAACATGTCCGATATGAATACCGCGGCGAACGCCTTGCCTGAATCGAACGCGAACGCGAACGCGACCGCAGCCGCGCCGCAGGAAGACGTGATCCTCGCACTGGAAAACGTCAACAAATACTTCGGCAAGGTCATCGCGCTAAGCGGCGTGACCTTGCGCCTGAAACGCGGCGAAGTGCACTGCCTGCTCGGCGACAACGGCGCGGGCAAGTCGACGCTGATCAAAACGCTTGCCGGCGTGCATCAGCCCTCTTCCGGACAGTATCTGGTGGACGGCAAACCGGTACTGTTCGAGTCGCCCAAAGATGCGCTCGATCTCGGCATTGCCACCGTGTATCAGGATCTCGCACTGGTGCCGCTGCTCTCCGTGGCGCGCAACTTCTTCATGGGACGCGAGCCGCAAAAGAAACTGTTCGGCTTCCTGAGCGTAATGGACCTCGAAACCAGCGCTATCACCGCGCGTGACAAGCTCGCGGAAATGGGCATCAACGTGCGCGACGCGCATCAGCCGATCGGCACCATGTCCGGCGGCGAGAAGCAATGTCTCGCGATTGCGCGGGCAATTCACTTCGGCGCACGCGTGCTGATTCTCGACGAGCCGACCGCCGCGCTCGGCGTGAAGCAGAGCTTCAACGTGCTCAAGCTGATTCACAAGGCGCGCGCCAAGGGCATCTCGGTGATCTTCATTACGCACAACGTGCACCACGCGTATCCGATCGGCGATTCGTTCACGGTGCTCAATCGCGGCAAATCGCTCGGCACGTTCACCAAGGAAACCATCAGCAAGGACGAAGTGCTCGACATGATGGCCGGCGGCGCCGAGATGCAGAAGATGATCGGCGAACTCGAAGGCGCGACGATCTGATTCATTCGCGCGACGGCCCGGCGCAGCCGCGCCGGCCGCCGCGCCTAGCTATTCAGGAAACTTCATGGATCAATCCACCACATCCAGCGGCGTCACATCCGCTTCGGCGCCGGCCACCGGCAGCCGCTTCGCGCCCGGCCGCGGCCGCGATATCGTCTGCCTCGGCCGCCTCGCCGTCGATCTGTACGCGCAGCAAGTCGGCGCGCGACTCGAAGACGTGTCGAGCTTCGCGAAGTATCTCGGTGGCTCGTCGGCGAATATCGCGTTCGGCTGCGCGCGGCTCGGCCTCGCGTCGTCGATGCTGGCGCGCGTCGGCAACGATCACATGGGCCGCTTTCTCATCGAGACGCTCACCAAGGAAGGCTGCGACGTCAGCCACGTGCGCATCGACCAGGAGCGTCTAACTGCCCTCGTGCTGCTCGGCCTGAAAGACCGCGATACTTTCCCGCTGATCTTCTATCGCGAGAACTGCGCTGACATGGCAGTCGACGAAGCGGATTTCGACGAGGCCTACATTGCGTCGTCGAAAGCGCTGTTGATCACCGGCACGCACTTTTCCACCGAACAGGTGAACCGCACGAGCCGCCGCGCGCTGGACTACGCGCGCCGCAACCAGGTGCGTACCGTGCTCGACATCGACTATCGCCCGGTGTTGTGGGGCCTCACCGGTAAAGCGGACGGTGAGACGCGCTTCGTCGCGAGCGAAGGCGTCACCGCGCATTTGCAGCGCATTCTGCCGCTGTTCGATCTGGTGATCGGCACCGAGGAGGAATTCCGCATTGCCGGCGGCAAAACCGAACTCGTTGAAGCACTCGCGATGGTGCGCGCCGTCACACCGGCCACACTGGTGTTGAAACGCGGACCGATGGGCTGCCAGATCATCGACGGCGCGGTGCCCGCCTCGCTCGACGACCTGCCGGTTCACGGCGGCGTGGAAGTCGAAGTGCTGAACGTGCTCGGCGCGGGCGATGCCTTCGCTTCGGGCTTTCTCTCCGGATGGCTGCGCGATCAACCGCTCGAAGCCTGCGCGCGCATTGCAAACGCGAGCGGCGCGCTGGTCGTCTCGCGCCACGGCTGCGCGCCGGCCATGCCGACGCCCGCCGAGCTCGACTACTTCCTGCGTGAAGCGAAAGCGGATCCGCAGCGCATGCGCCGCCCGGATCGCGACGCAACGCTCGCACGGCTGCATCGCGTCTCGCCGGCTCGCAAACAATGGGACGAAGTGCTCGGTTTTGCTTTCGACCATCGCAACCAGTTCTTCGAACTCGCGCAGCAAACCGGCACTGACGAAGCGCGCATTGCGCGCCTGAAGGGCCTGTTCGTCGAAGCCGTCGCGCAAACCGAAAGCGCGTTGGGTTTGCAGAACCGCATCGGCGTGCTGATCGACGACCGTTATGGCCAGGACGCGCTGAACGCGGCGACTGGGCGCGGCTGGTGGATCGGGCGGCCGGTGGAACTGCCGGGCTCGGTGCCGCTCGTGTTCGATCATGGCCGTTCGATCGGCACTACGCTGATCCCGTGGCCGCAGGAACATATCGTGAAGTGCCTCGTGCAGTTCCATCCCGACGAACCCATCGAGCAGCGGCTCGAACAGGAAGCGCAACTGCGCGCGCTCTACGACGCGACGCAAGCAAGCGGCCATGAATTGCTGCTCGAAGTGATTCCGCCGAAACACGCGCATCTGCCGCAAGCGCCGGACACCGTGTATCGCGCGTTAAAGCGCCTGTACAACATCGGCATCTATCCCGAGTGGTGGAAGCTCGAACCGATGGACGCCGCGCAGTGGCGCAATGTCGACGCGCTGATCGCCGAGCGTGATCCGTATTGCCGCGGCGTGGTGCTGCTCGGTTTGTCGGCGGCCGTCGAGCAGCTGGACGAAGGCTTCCGCGCGGCGGCGCAATCGGCGACATGCCGCGGCTTCACGGTCGGACGCACGATCTTCCACGAGCCGAGCCATGCGTGGCTCGCCGGAGAAATCGGCGACGACGAGTTGATCGCGCGCGTGCGCCGCACCTTCGAAACACTGATTGCTTCGTGGCGTGCGACGCGTGGCGCAAGCGCCGCGAAGTCCAGCGCTCCGAACCCTGTCCATCAGGAGCAAGCCGCATGAATCAGCGCGTAGTGCATCACGACGCGGCGTCCGCCAACGACGCCAGCCACGCCAGCACGCGCACGGGCGGCACGGTGCGCCTGACGACCGCGCAGGCACTGGTCCGTTATCTCGCCGCGCAACGCGTCGCGACGGAAGACGGCGCAGGCACAGAGCCGCTGTTCGGCGGCGTGTTTGCCATCTTCGGCCACGGCAACGTGGCGGGGATCGGCGAGGCGCTGTATCAGCACCGCGAAGAGTTGCCCACTCTGCGCGCTCACAACGAACAGGCGATGGCGCATAGCGCGATCGCCTACGCGAAGGCGCATTTCCGCCGCCGCATGATGGCCGTCACGACGTCGATCGGACCAGGCGCCACCAACCTCGTGACCGCGGCGGCGCTCGCCCATGTGAACCGTTTGCCGGTGCTGCTGCTGCCCGGCGACATCTTCGTTTCGCGCGCACCCGATCCCGTGTTGCAGCAGGTGGAAGACTTCCACGACGGCGGCGTCTCCGCCAACGACGCGTTCAAGCCCGTGTCGCGCTACTTCGACCGCATCGTGCATCCGGCGCAATTGCTGAATGTGTTGCCGCGTGCGGTGCGCGTGCTGACCGACACCGCCTTGTGCGGGCCCGTCACGCTCGCATTGCCGCAAGACGTGCAGGCGCAGGCATGGGATTTCCCGGCCGACTTCTTCAAGCCGCGCGTCGTCACGTTTTATTCGCCCGCGCCGCGCGCCGATGAAATCGAAGCCGCCATCGCGCGTCTGCGTCATGCGAAGCGGCCGTTGATCGTCGCGGGCGGCGGCGTGCTCTATGGCCGCGCAACCGACGCGCTGCACCGTTTCGCCACGACGCACTGCATTCCAGTGGCGGAAACACAGGCCGGCAAAGGCGCGCTCGCGTGGAACGATCCGCTGAACGCGGGCGCGCTGGGCGTGACCGGCTCGCCCGCAGCGAACGCGCTCGCGCACGACGCCGATTGCGTCTTGGCCATCGGCACGCGCTTGCAGGACTTCACGACCGGCTCGAACACCTTGTTCACGCAAGCCGACGTGATCGCCATCAACGCCAATGCGTTCGACGGTCTCAAGCATCGCGCGCAAGTGGTCGAAGCCGATGCGCGTCTCGCGCTCGAAGCGCTCGCCGAACCGCTGCAAGGCTGGCAAGCGGACCGCACGTGGACCGCGCGCGCGCACAAACTCGCGGCAAGCTGGCGCGATACGGTGAGCACGCTCACGCATGCGCCGCAGCGCGATACCGTGCTGCCTTACGAGGGCGACGTGATCGGCGCCGTGCAGCGTTCGAGCGCGAGTTCACCCGCGAACGACATCGTCGTCTGCGCGGCCGGCACGCTGCCCGCCGAATTGCACAAGCTGTGGCGCGCGGGCAAACCGGGCGCGTATCACGTCGAGTACGGCTACTCGTGCATGGGCTACGAGATTGCCGGCGGCCTCGGCGTGAAGCTCGCGCGGCCCGCGCGTGAAGTGATCGTGATGGTCGGCGACGGCAGCTATCTGATGATGAACAGCGAGATCGCCACCTCGGTGATGATCGGCGCGAAGCTGATCGTCGTGGTGCTCGACAATCGCGGCTATGGCTGCATCAACCGCTTGCAGCAGGCGTGCGGCGGCGCGCCGTTCAACAACCTGCTCGAGAACTGCATGCAAGGCCCGCTCGGCGCGCCGAAAATCGACTTCGCAGCGCATGCGCGGGCGCTCGGCGCGCAGGCCGAACACGCGGCGAATGTCGCCGAGCTCGAAGCCGCATTGCAACGCGCCCGCGCGGCGGATCGCACTTACGTGATCAGTATCGATACCGATCCCGCCCACACCACCGACGACGGCGGCTGGTGGTGGGAAGTGGCGGTGCCGGAAGTCTCGACGCGCCCCGCCGTGCGCGACGCGCGCGCGAAATACGAATCGCAACTCGCGGCCCGCGCCGAACCGGCCGGCTCCGCGCAGAACACCGGCTCCGCCGACAACGAATGAGGACGCCCGCATGACTGCTTTCGACGTACGTATCGGCATCAATCCGCTTTCGTGGATGAACGACGATCTGCCTTCGCTCGGCGGCGAGACGCCGCTCGACGTGGCGCTGACGGAAGGCCGCGAGATCGGCTATCAAGGCTTCGAGCTCGGCAACAAGTTTCCGCGCGAACCGCAGGCGTTGAAGACGCTGCTCGCGCAATACGATCTCGCGCTGGTCTCCGGCTGGTATTCCGGACGCCTCGCGCGACGCAGCGTCGAGGAAGAAATCGCGGAGGTCGGCCCGCATCTGGAATTGCTCGCGCAAAACGGCGCGACGGCCATGGTGTACGGCGAGGTCGCCGATTCGATTCAGGGCGCGGCGCAACCCCTGTACCAACGCCCGCGTTTTTTCAGCGAAAAGCAATGGGCCGACTATGCGGCCCGTGTCGACGAATTCGCACGTTATACGTTGAGCCGCGGCGTGCGGCTCGCTTACCATCACCACATGGGCGCTTATGTCGAAACACCGGCCGATGTCGATCAACTGATGGCGCGCACCAGCAACGCCGTCGGCCTGTTGTTCGACGCGGGACACATCACGTTTGCCGGCGGCGATCCGCTCGCCGTGCTCGACAAACATATCGGGCGCGTTTGCCACGTACATTGCAAGGACGTGCGCCCTGCCGTCATGAAGCTCGCGCGCAATCGCAACTGGAGTTTTCTGGACGCGGTCATCGCCGGCGCCTTCACGGTGCCGGGCGACGGCGCGGTGAATTTCCCCGCGATCATCGCGCGCCTGAAGCGGCACGGTTATTGCGGCTGGCTGGTGGTGGAAGCCGAACAGGATCCGGTCGTGGCGCCATCGTTCGAATACGCGCAGAAAGGCTACAAGACGTTGCGCGCGCTGGTCGATGCGCCGCTCGACGGCACAGAGCAGGAGGCAGCATGAGTTTATTGGTGAAGGCGCAGCGCGAAGGCCAGACAATCGCGCGAGTGACACCGGAGTCGGCGTGCTGGCGGTATGTCGGTTTTGCCGCTTACCGTTTGGGTGAGAAGGAAGTCGTGCACGTGTTCGAACCGTCGCGTGAAGTATGCATTGTCGTGCTCACCGGCGCCGTGGA
Source organism: Paraburkholderia dipogonis (assembly GCF_042680985.1). Lineage (NCBI taxonomy): Bacteria > Pseudomonadati > Pseudomonadota > Betaproteobacteria > Burkholderiales > Burkholderiaceae > Paraburkholderia > Paraburkholderia dipogonis. Next base: position 48,527 of record NZ_JBHUFR010000018.1, read on the forward strand.
TATCGAAACCGCGGACACCAAATGGAGTTCGCTGGGTTCGCGCGACAGCGTGTTCGAAGACGCCGCGCCGTATGCGGTCTATCTGCCGCCGAATGTGCGGATCACGGTACGCGCTTGCCGCGATGCCGAGATCGGCGTGGCGAGCGCACCGGCCAAAGGCGAACTACCGGCGCGGTTGATCGAGCCGGGTTCGATGAAACGCTCGACACGCGGCAAAGGGCTGAATACGCGATACGTATGCGATATTCTTCCGCAGACCGAGCCGGCGGAGTCGCTGTTGGTGGTGGAAGTCAGAACGCCTGGCGGACACGCTTCGAGCTACCCGCCGCATAAACACGACACCGACAATGTCCCGCACGAGAGCTCACTCGAAGAGACTTACTATCACCGGCTCGATCCGCCGCAAGGGTTCGCGTTTCAACGCGTGTACACCGACATGCGCGATATCGACGAGTCGATGGCCGTCGAGAATCACGACGTCGTGATGGTGCCGCGCGGCTATCATCCGGTGGTCGTACCGTATGGGTACGACTCGTATTATCTGAACGTGATGGCGGGCGGACAACGGGTCTGGCATTTCCGTAACGACCCGGCGCACGAATGGATCATCAATAAGGACGCTTGATGTAGCAGCCTGCGCGGCGCTTTCGAGAAGCACCGCGCAGGCTATTTTCTAACGGCCAGATCGACATCCAGGCCGCCGTCTTCGCCCATCCTCACCGTTCCCTTCGACACGTCCTTGCGATAACCGTACAGATCGAACTTCATCACGCCGGGGTTCGAACTGTCCTTGATGAAGGTGCGCGTATTCGTCACCAACGAGTTGAACATCTTCACGTCGCCGGATTCGATCCAGACGAAGCTCTTGCCCGCGCCCGCAGGCGGCCTCGCGGCGGCGACGTTGCCGTCGCGCTTGAACTTCAGCACGAGGCCTTCGCCGGTAACTGTCGCGCTGGCGAGACGCCCTTGCAAAACCGGCGGCGGAAACACGGTGTACTGATCGAACACCAGCTCATTGCCCTTGAGCGCCACGCCCTTGCGCGTGAACGGCGTGAGCGACGCGAGCGGAATATCCAACGCGCGCAGCAAGCCGGCCTGCGGCACGCCGAGCACCTTCACCGACGCCGGCTCATACACGAGATGCCGCTCGTCTTTCGCGACGATCGTACCGCTCATCGTGGTCGGCAGCCAGACACCAGGAAAGTGATTCCATAACTTGATGCCGCCGCTCACTTCCAGCTTGCCGTCCACCGGCCTCAACTGCAAATCGTTGAGCGAGCGCGGCTCGTAGTCGAGCAGATAGTCGTTGAAAAGCGCCGCCATTGCGGGCCACGGCTCCACCACCTCGCCGCTGATGATGCGGATGTCGTACTGATCGGGATCGTCCAGGTCGACCGGTTGTCCCGGCTGTTTCGGCACCATCTGCGCGTCCAGCGTACGCACGTGAAAACCGATGCGCCCCGTCACGTAGAAGTCGACATTTTCGACGTGAATCAACGGTGCGGGTCCCGGCGAATGACGCTCGTCGCTCAACGCCGAACCCGGCATCGCCATACCTTGCCCCGAGAATGCCGCGCGCGTGCCGACTGGAATCGAGCGCGCCACCGCGGCGGTCCGCACCGTCTGCGGCACGTGTTGCCAAACGAGCCGCGCCTGCGCGAGCGCGGCCTGCTGCGCGCGAATGAAGCTGTCGTTAAAGCGCGCGCTCGCGCTGCCGGTTTGAAGTGAGGTGCCTTTGTCCGCGCTGGCTAGCGTCGTATATGACGGCAGATGCACGTCCAGCGCGCCCGCTTCGTCGAAGGTGAAATAGCCGGCCGCCATCTGCTCGCGATAGTGGTACAGATCCAGCACGAACGGCGCTTTGCCGTCGATTGGCGTGAGCGCCATGTCGATGTTCATCGGCATCGAGCGCATGAATTTCACGTCACCGCCTTGCACCAGCATGCCGCGCGCGGGCATCGTCGCGGGCCAGACGATGTTCGGCACGCTACGGTCGTCGAGCGTGAAGCGTACGCCCGCCGCGCTCGTTTCAATCTGGGTGATGGTCATGTGCAACGCAGGCGGCGGCGTCAGTTTGGCCACTTGCATCACGACGTCGTCGCCCTCCAGACGCGCGATCGGCGTGTCCACTTTCAGCAGGTCGGCCATCTTCACGTGCGCGGCCTGCATCAGCTTGTCGGCGCCGACGCCGGCTACTTCGACGTGATCGGCGTGAAAGACGAGTTCGTCGGGGTTGCGCATCGACAGCGAACCGCTCAGCACGATCGGCACCCATGTCTCGCGATGCATTTCGCCGCTGATGCGCAGATTGCCGCCGTCCTGCGGCACCACGCGCATGTTGCGCAACGGCGAGCCCTGATACTGGAACAGGTAACGGTTGAAGATCGCCGTGAGCTTCGCGGTGTCGAGCGTCACATGGCCGCGGTGGACGTTGATCGTCACGCTGGTCGGATCGTCGAATACGATCGGCTGGCCGGGACGCGCCGGGCTCAGCGTCGCCGCCATGTCGTGAATCATGAAGCCGATGTCGCCGGTCACGCGAAAGTCGACGTCGCGCGCGAACATCAGCGAGCCGTCGATGCCGGAATCGCGCAGCGTCAGCGGACGGCTGCGTTTCTCGGTCATTCCGCTCGCCGATGGTGTGCGCGCAGCGATGGTTTGCTCCATCGCAAGTTGTTTGGCCTTGGCGAGTTCGAGTGCGGGTCGCGTCGACGAGGCGGGTTGAGCGGCGCGCGCGACGTCCGGCGATGTCGTGGCACTCGCGCGGCGGTCGGTGGTGCTGGCTTCGTTGCTCGACGCGTTGGTTGTCGTATTCGCGGGATTTGACGTTGCGGACGCCGTATCGCTGGTTGTCGAGCTCGCGTCGGCGCATGCGGACATCAGCAGCGCGGCCGTCAACAGCGCGGTGCCCGCACAGATGGGCGTGTACCACCATGCGTGCTTCGACTTCAGATCTTGCCGCGAGTGCGTCGACGTCCGCGGATCGTTCGCCGACGCCGCCTGCAATGCGCGTCTCTGTCTCATGATGTCTCCTCCTGAAGCCGTGACGCGTTCTTCGCGCGCCGGGCACGACATGGTTCGCCGCGCATACCGCGGCTTTAAACAGCAAGCCGCCGTCACGCGTCTTTATCCGATTGTCTTTATTTGTCAGCGCGCTGCCGACAAGATTTCTGGAGGACGCTCACCAAACGATCAAGCGTTTGAATCGCTGTGCCGGGTGATCGGAGAGCCGCGTGCACGGGGCGTGAGCGGCGCGTGGACAAATGGGATTCAAACGGCACGATTGGCGCGATCCGAGCGCTCTGCGCGGATCGAGCGACTCATTCGACGCGAAAGGCATTCGGCAAGGACAGCACTCGGTCGCCCATCACCGCGCGGCGCCGCAATAAAACGCCGCTAGCGAACGTCGATCGATCAACCGACGCCGAGCCATTCCCGCATCACGTCCGCCCGCTGCACGAACGACGCGAGCGCGCCGTCGAACACGATTTCGCCGTGCCCCATCACCGCGACGCGGCTGGCGATGTCCTGCGCAATCACGAGACGCTGCTCGATCAGCAGCATCGCCACACCGCGATCGCGCAAGGTCCGCAAACACTGCGCGACCTGCTCCATCACGAGACTCGCGAGACCCTCGCCGGGTTCGTCGATAACGAGCAGATCGGGATCACCAAGGAGCGCGCGAGCGAGTGTCAGCATCTGCTGCTCGCCGCCCGAGAGCGCGCCCGCGCGCGTGCGCTTTCGTTCGCGCAGCACGGGGAAAAGCGCGTAGGCATCGTCGAACGTGAAGCGCGGCGCGCGGCCGCGATCCCGTGGCGCGACGCCGAGTTGCAGATTCTCGTGCACGCTCAGCGTCGGAAATACGTCGCGGTGTTCGGGCACATAGCCAAGTCCGAGACGCGCGATCTCGAAGGTGCGCAGAGCGCCGAGCGGCCGGCCCGCGAAACGCAACTCGCCTTCGCTGCGCACGAGGCCCATGATCGCGCGTGCGAGCGTCGAGCGGCCCGAGCCGTTACGGCCGACCAGCGCCAGGACTTCGCCCGCTTCGATGCTGAGCGTGACGCCGTGCAGCGCCTGGCTCGCGCCGTACCACGCGTTCAGCGCGCGAATTTCGAGCAAGGCGCTCATGTGCCGAACCCTTCGCCGAGATAGGCAGCGCGCACTGTGTCGTCCGTGCGGATCGCCGCCGGCGTGCCGCTCGCGATGATGCGTCCTTGCACGAGCACCGAAATGCGATCGGCGATCGCGAAGACCGCGTCCATGTCGTGCTCGACCATCAAGAGCGTGCGGCCCGCCGTGGTCTCGCGAATCAGTTCGATGGTGCGCGCCGCTTCCGCGCGATTCATGCCGGCCGTCGGCTCGTCGAGCAGCAAGGTATGCGCGCCGCCCGCGAGCGCAATGCCGAGATCGAGCGCGCGCTGCTCGGCATAGCTGAGCGTGCCGGCCTGGATGTGGCGGCGCTCACTCAAGCCCACAGCGTCGAGCACTTGTGCGGCGCGCGCATCGACCGTTGGCGCGCCGCTGAAACGCTGCCACCAGCGCGTGCGGTCACGTTCGGCCAGCATCGCCGCGCAGCGCAGGTTGTCGAACACGCTGAGGCGCGCGAACACACTGGTGCGCTGGAAGCTGCGCGCAAGCCCGCGACGCGTGATCGCGGCCGGCGCGAGCCGCGTGATCTCGGCGCCGAACAGATCGATGCGGCCCGCGTTCGGCCGCGCGCCGCCGGCGATCAGATTGAAGAGCGTCGACTTGCCCGCGCCGTTCGGACCGATCAGCGCGTGACGCTCGCCCGGTTGGATCGCGAGATCGACGCCGCGCAGAATCCGCGTCGAGCCGAAGCGTTTTTCGATGCCGTAGAGCGCGAGCGCGGGGATCATTGCGAGGCTCCGGCAGTGGGGATGGCGTTTGAGTGCAGGGTTACGAGCAACGCTTGCGCGCGCCTCGCGTAATGCGCGGCCAGTCCTCCCAACGCGGCCAGCACAAAGACCGTCGCGCCGAAGTAAGCAGGCGACGCGATAATCCACGAAGGCACACCAGGCACACTGAACGCCGCGCCATCGCCCGCGTCGAATTGCACCGCGTAGGCCCATTGCACGGCGAGCACGGCGGCCACGCTCCACAGCAACGCGGCAACCGTGCCCCACCCATACGCAGCGCCGCACCGGCGCCACCCGTACGCGGCCACCCGCGCCATAAAACGCCGCGCGAAGCCCGCCAATCCATCCGGCGACATCACCACGATCACGATAAAGAACAGCCCCAGATAAAACAGCCAGGCTCGCGTGACGCTCGCCACCGCGACGCTGAAAAACGTCAGAACGACCGCGCCCGCGACCGGCCCGAAAAACGCTGCCGTGCCGCCGATCACCGTGGCGATCAACACCGCGCCCGAGCGCATCATGCCGACGCTTTCCGTCGACACCAGCTCCACATTGATCAGCGCCAACGTCCCCGCGATACCCGCGAAAAACGCCGACATCACCACGACGCCGTAGCGAACACGGCGTGGGTAGCAGCCGATCGCCGCGGCCCGCACGGGGTTGTCGCGCACCGCATTGGCAAGCCGCATGAAAGGCGTGCGCGACAGCGCGAACATCGCCGCGCACGCGAGCAGGCACCACACGGCGATCAGCGCATAAGCCTCGCGCGCAGGGCCGAAGTTCCAGCTTCCGATCGGCACGCCGCTCGTGCGATCGATCGCCACGCCCGCCTCGCCGCCGAACCAGTCGGGCAGCGTCCACGCCGCAGCCGCGACGAGTTCGCCGAGACCGAGCGTGATCATCGCGAAGGCCGTGCCGGCGCGCCGCGTCGCAATGAAACCGAACAGCACGCCGCACAGCGCACCGCCAATGCCGCCGACCAGCGGCAGCAGCGCGAGCGGCACGCCGATCCGGTTGAACACCTGCGCGGCCACCAGCGCGCCCAACCCCGAGTAAGCGGCATGACCGAACGACAGCAGCCCCGTCTCGCCGAGCAGCAGGTTGTATGAAAGCGCGAGCACGATCATCGTCGCGGTCTGCGCGAGATAGGCGAGCAGCCAGCTTTGCGGCCAGACGAAGGGCGGCACGGCGAGGAACAGAATCAGCGCAAGCCACGGCGCGAGCACGCGCCAACGCGCATGCGGCGCGGCCCTGGATTTCGCTGACGATTCGCCGGCTTCATGCATGATCGTCGCGCCGTCCGAACAGGCCGCGCGGGCGCAGCGCCAGCATCGCCACCAGCAGAAGATACGGAATCAGCGGCGCGAGTTGCGCGAGCGTCAACGCGTCCCATTCGACGGGGAGCGTGGCATCGAAGATCGACAGCACGTCGCCCAGCGACACATTGCTCGCCACGGCCAGCGTCTGCACGCAACCGACCAGCAGCGACGCCGCCAGCGCTCCGCCCAGCGAGCCCAGCCCGCCGATCACGACCACCACGAACACGATCGAGCCGAGCGACTCCGCCATCCCCGGCTCGATCACGAAGAGCGGCGCGCCGATCACGCCGGCCAGCGCGGCGAGCGCCGTGCCGGTCGCGAACACGCCGGTGAACACGCGCGGCACGTTGTGGCCGAGCGCTTCGACGGCGCTCGCGTGCGTGAGCGCGGCGCGCACGATCAGCCCCGCCTTCGACACGCGCAACACCGCGAACAGTACGGCGAGCATGGCGAGCGACACCGCCATCATGAACGCGCGGTAGCGCGCGAACGCCGCGCCGTAGACGGTGAAGAGCGGCCCGTCGAGCACGGCGGGCACGCTCGCGGACAGCGGGCTCAAGCCCCAGCCGAGCTTGACCAGTTCGCCGAGCAGATACGCGGCGCCGAACGTCAGCAGCAACTCGGCAAGGTGGCCTTGCACGCGCACGCGCCGTAATAGCCAACGCTCGAGCGCTGCGCCGGCCAGCCCGACGACGAGCGGCGCGACGACCAGCGCGCTCCAGAACCCCGTGCGCGCCGCCACCGAAAACCCGACATACGCGCCGAGCATGTAGAAACTCGCATGCGCGAAATTCAGCACGCCGAGCATGCTGAAAATCAGCGTCAGGCCCGCCGACAGCATGAACAGCAGCAGGCCGTAGCTGACGCCGTTGAGCAGATTGATAACGAGCGACTGCACGCGCCTAATCCGGCTGTTCTGCGACGCTCAACGGTTCGAGCGCCGCGCGCAATTCAGCGGGCAGATTCACGGGGCGCCGTGTGACACGATTCACATACACATGCACGAAGTGTCCTTGCGCGGCGGGTTCATCTTCGCCTTCCTTGAAGAGACCCACCTGATAGCGCACGCTCGACGTGCCGAGCCGTATCACGCGCAGGCCCGCGTCGATCCGCTCGGGAAACACCACCGGCGCGAAGTAGTTGCACTGCGTCTCCACCACGAGGCCGATCGTCTCGCCCCGCTCGAAATCGAGCACGCCGGTGCGCAGCAGATACTCGTTCACCACGGTATCGAAGTAGCTGTAGTAGACGACATTGTTCACGTGACCGTAGACGTCGTTGTCCATCCAGCGGGTAGGAATCGTCAGGAAATGCGGGTACGCGCTGCGCGGGGCGGATGCGGGTTTGTTCATGCTGGCGTGGTCGGCTCGGGCTTTATCGTGAACGTTGTGCGGCTAGCTGTTTTCGTCAATGCGAGTCGGGCAGCATGCGCTGCGGGCGCATTCGCCGACAGCGCATGATCAGGCAGGAAATATTAGCTGTGCCGCATTATTCGGTCAGCACGGCTCATCGGCGCATTGGTCACGCGGCTCACTGCCCCGGTCGTTCGACGAACTCGAACGGCAGGCCGCGCCGCCGCATCCATTCGCCGAGCGCCTGGCCGGTGCCGGCGCGCCACGGCCGCAATTTGGCCGGCTCGACCAGCCGGTACTCCAGCAATTCCGGCGACAACGCAATGGTGCCGTACGCCTTCACGTGATACGCGATGATCAGTTCGTTCTTGCGGATGAATTCGTACACGCCGATCAGTTCGACCGTCTCCGCATGCAGTGAAGTTTCCTCGAGCACTTCGCGGGCAATGCCCTCTTCCGGCGTCTCGCCGTTTTCGAGGAAGCCCGTGATCAGCGCGAACATGCCCTCCGCCCAGGCGGCATTGCGCGCCAGCAGAATCTTGCCTTCGTATTCGACGATCGCCGCCACCACCGGCAGCGGATTGTTCCAGTGGACGTAGCCGCACGTCGAATCAGGGCAACTCTGGCGGATGCGCCCGCCTTCGTGTTCGGCGTCGGCGCGCTCGGTCAACGGCGTGGCGCAGCGTGGGCAAAATCGGTATTCGGTCATGGCGAAGAGGACGTCTCGTTTGTCTTGTGTGATGGCTTGTAGCTTCTGGGTGTGACGATCGGTTTGCGCTTGCCGCTTGTTGACGCGGCACTACGCCACACTAGATGCGTGCAAGAGCGGATTAGCGTGGCTTCTGCTGCGTGGCATCCGGTATTTGCATTCCAGGCGGCGCGAGGATCGGTGCTTCGCGGGTCAGTGGACGATACGACGCGATCCCGAGCTGCCGTTGCCGCGCGTTCGGTCGCGTGCTCATCCCGCAAAATCCCGTCGGGCACTCACGCCGCGCACAACTCGCGCACCTCGGCGGCGAACCGCTCGACGGTTTCCGGCTGCGTATCCCACGCGCACATCAGCCGGCAGCCGCCCGCGCCGATGAATTCGTAGAACTTCCAACCACGCGCGCGCATCGCCTTGGCGGCTTGCGCGGGCAATTGCGCAAAGACCGCGTTCGATTCTCCGGGGAACATAATGCTCACGCCCGGAATTTCCTGCAACCGCGTTTGCAGCAGTTGCGCCATCGCGTTCGCGTGACGCGCGTTGCGCAACCACACGTCGTTGTCGAGCAGACCGAGCCAGGGCGCGGAAATGAAGCGCATCTTCGAGGCCAGTTGGCCGGCTTGCTTCAGGCGGTAAGCGAAATCGTCGGCCAGCGCGCGATCGAAGAACACCACCGCCTCACCCACGGGCAAGCCGTTCTTGGTGCCGCCGAAACACAGCACGTCGACGCCCGCGCGCCACGTGATCTCCGACGGATGCACGTCCAGCGCGGCGACCGCGTTGGCGAAACGCGCGCCGTCCATATGCACTTTCAGATGACGCCGTTTGGCGATCGCCGCGATCGCCCGCACTTCCTCGACGCTGTAGACCGTGCCGACTTCCGTCGACTGGGTCAGCGTGACGACTTTCGGCTTCGGGTAATGGATGTCGGCGCGGCGCGTGACCACGGCTTCGATCGCATCCGGCGTGAGCTTGCCGCCGATGCCCGGCGCGGTCAGCAGTTTCGAGCCGTTCGAGAAAAACTCCGGGCCGCCGCATTCGTCGGTCTCGATGTGCGCGAGTTCGTGGCAAATCACGGAATGATACGACTGGCACAGCGACGCGAGCGCCAGCGAATTGGCCCCCGTGCCGTTGAACACGAAGAACACTTCGCAGTCGGTCTGGAACAGTTCGCGCAGACGGTCGCACACCTGGTTGGTCCAGGAATCGTCGCCGTAGGCCGGCTCGTGGCCGCTGTTGTTGGCGGCGATCAGCGCGTCGAGCGCTTCGGGACAGATACCGGCGTAGTTGTCGGACGCGAAATGTTGCATGGCGGGCGGCGCGTCCGGCGATGGGCGCGCTGGGATGACGGGAAAGCGGTCATTTTAGTGCGCGCTGCGGTTATTTGTTTTCCGGTGGGTGCAGCGTGGTCAGCGACGCCTTTATCGATGTGCGCTCAGTTGCAGCCGCAATCCGGCATGCGGCCCCGGCCGCGCGGGATGCGCGCGACGGCGATCAACCCGGCCGCGCCCACCAGTAACGCGCCCGCCGCCAGCCACAAGGCCGGCGAAAACGAGCCGGTCTGCTCGGCGATCGGCGCGGCGACCAGTGGGCCGACGATCTGGCCGACGCCGTAGGCCGCCGTCGCGTAGCCCATCAGACCGGCAGCGTCGTCGCCACGCAGACGCCGCGCCTCACGCATCGCGAACAGCGTGATCGCGGTGAACGGCAGGCCGATCAGGATGCTGCCGAACGAGAAACCGCCCGCTGTCGGCCAGACAATGCCGAGGGCGATGCCGCACGCCTGCAGCACATAGCAGCCGGCGAGCAGCGCGCGGTTGTCCCAATGCACCGGCAAACGCGCCGCCAGCAGCGCGCCGACGATCAGCGCCGCGCCGAACATCGGCCAGAACAGGTCGGGCCAAGATGAGCCGGGCAAGGCGTGACGTGCGATGACAGGCAGGAACGTGGCGGTGATGATGTAGCCGAAACCGGGGATGCCGTAGAGGAGAATGAGCCAGAGGGCGTCGGCGCGATGGGTGGTGGCGTGGGTGGTGGCGTGGTGGCTGGCGCGGGTGGCGGCGGGTCGGGCGGCGGCACCTGACGCCGCGCCAAACACCGGCCAAACCACAATCGACAGAACCGCCGCAATCAGCCCGAACCCGAGCCATCCCATCGTGGCCCCGTATCCGCCCGCCACGCTGACCAGCAGCCCCGTGCCGACGATGCCCACGCCCGGTCCCGTATAGATCACGCCGCCCCACCCGTGCGCACCGAGTTCGGCGAGCCGCCGTAAGCCCCACTGGGACGCGAATACGAACGTCCAGGCGCTAACCGCGCCCGCGATGAACCGTACCGCCGCCCAGATCCAGAACTGGCTCGTCACGCCCATCATCAACGTCAGCAACACGGTCGCGGCGAGCCCCGCGCGCACCATGCGCGCCGGCTCGATCCGCAGCGCCGCGCACGTGAGCGCGCCGACGAAATACCCCGCGTAATTGAACGACGCCAGCCAGCCGCCATGCTGAATATCGAGCTGCGGCTGACCGAACCCGTTGCCGTGAAGCATCAGCGGCAAAAGCGGCGTGAATGCGAATCGCCCGATACCGAGCGCGACGGCCAGTGTGACCATGCAGGCAAGCGCCGCGCGGCGGGCGATGTGGCGGTCGGCGAAGCCGCCGTGCGCGGTGGAGGCGAGGTCGTTCATTGGCAAGGGCAAGAAATGCAGTCAACGGGTCGGATGGCGTGTATCTATACTAGCTTGACCTTTCAATCACGAAAAATGAATAATTCGGATATCACTCATCGCTCAGAGAGAATCATGGATCTCGCCGCTTTGACCATTTTTCGCGCCGTCGTGCGGGAAAACGGCGTGACGCGCGCTGCCGCCAAGCTCAATCGCGTGCAATCGAACGTGACCACGCGCATCAAGCAGCTCGAGGAACAACTGGGCACGGACCTGTTCATCCGCGACGGCCGTCGTCTCGTGCTGACGCCGGCAGGCGAGACGCTGCTGCCGTATGCAGAGCGCCTGCTCGCGCTCGCGGATGAAGCGCGCCACGCAGTGCGTGAGGATCGCCCAAGCGGACGGTTGCGTTTGGGCACGATGGAGAGTGTCGCCGCGACGCGTCTTCCCGAACTGCTCGCGCGTTATCACCAGCAGTGGCCCGCCGTCGCGCTGGAACTCGAGATCGGCACGACCGGCAAACTGATCGAGCGAGTACGTGAATTCGAAGTGGATGCGGCCTTGGTGGCGACGCCGTTGGACCGCGCCACACTCGGCGATTTATTCGAGTCGGTGCCGGTGTTTCGGGAAGAGCTGGTGATGCTGACGCCGCGCGGGCATCGGCCGATTCGCGACGTTCGGGATATTGCGTTGTCGACGCTGATCGCGTTCGAGCGCGGCTGTGCGTACCGGTCTTATATCGAGAAATGGTATCTGGAGCACGGCGTGAGGCCGGCGCGCGTGCTGGAGCTGGGCTCGTATCACGCGATCGTGGCTTGCGTGGCCGCCGGCGCGGGGGTTGCGGTCGCGCCCCGGTCGGTGCTGGATCTGCAGACCGACGCCAGCAATATCGCGGTGCATGAACTGCCCGATATCGGCGTGATCGAGACATTGCTGGTGTGGCGGCGCGGACATTTTTCGTCCGCGCTGAACGCGCTGAAGCAGGCGCTGGTGATGCGGCAGGATGCCGTGAATTCGACCGGAATTGCGACCGTTGCGGAAGGCGCAGTCTGATCTTTGGCTGTGCCGCCGGCATCCGTCAAGATGAACACTGCGAGCAATCGAGGGTCAACCGCGCCGCCAATCCAAAACCCGGCGCACCTGACTCTGAAGAAAACTTAGGCCACGCCAGGCGCCCGAATTTCCGGCGCCCCGCGTGGCCCATCCAATCACATCAGCAGAATCAAAGCTGTCCTTCGACCCAACCCTTGACGCCAGCCAGCGCCGCCGGCAGATTCGCTGGCTCGGTGCCACCAGCCTGAGCCATGTCCGGACGGCCGCCGCCCTTGCCGCCGACTTGCTGCGCCACGAAGTTGACCAGCTCGCCTGCCTTGACCTTCCTGCTCGCGTCCGCCGTGACGCCGGCGATCAGGCTCACCTTGCCGCCTTCGACCGACGCCAGCACGATCGCCGCGCTCTTCAGCTTGTCCTTCAGCTTGTCGACGGTTTCGCGCAGCGTCTTGACGTCCGCGCCTTCGAGCGTGGCCGCCAGCACGTGTACGCCGCCGACTTCGATCGCCTGACCCGCCAGTTCGTCGCCCTGGCTCGACGCCATCTTCGACTTCAGCGCGCTCAGTTCCTTCTCCAGCGACTTCACCTGATCCTGGACCTGCGTGATCCGCTGCGTCAGTTCCGACGGTTGCGCCTTCAACACGGCCGCGGCCGCATTGATGCGCGCATCGAGGTCTTGCACGAAGCGCACGGCATTGTCGCCCGTGATCGCTTCCACGCGACGGATACCCGCCGCCACGCCGCCTTCCATCACGATTTTGAAGAGACCGATGTCGCCGGTGCGATGCACGTGCGTACCGCCGCACAATTCACGCGAGAAGCCCAAGTCGAGCACACGCACTTCGTCGCCGTACTTCTCGCCGAACAGCGCCATCGCGCCACCCTTCACCGCTTCGTCGAACGGCATGACGCGCACAATACCGGGCGCGTTCGCCAGCACTTCGGCGTTGACGATTTCCTCGACGCGGCGGATCTGCTCGTCCGTCATCGGCGCGTTGTGGGCGAAGTCGAAACGGGTCTTGTCCGCGTCGACGAGCGAGCCCTTCTGCTGCACGTGCGAACCGAGCACTTCACGCAGCGCCTTGTGCATCAAGTGCGTGGCCGAGTGGTTGCGTTGCGTGCGAGCGCGGCGCACCGCGTCGATCTCCGCCTTGACGACGTCGCCCACCTTCAGCGTGCCCTGTTCGAGCGTGCCGTGATGACCGACCACGTCAGCCTGGACCTTCAGCGTATCGCTCACCGCGAAGCGCACGCTCGCGTTGGCCAGCACGCCCTGGTCGCCGACCTGGCCGCCCGACTCCGCGTAGAACGGCGTGTGGTCCAGCACGGCGACAGCCTGCTGGCCGTCACGCACTTCCTTCACCGAGGCGCCGTCCACATACAACGCGATTACCTTTGCATCGTCGAAGACGATTTCTTCGTAGCCGTGGAACGTGGTCTTCGCGCCCGAATATTCGAGGCCTTGCGCCATCTTGAACTTGCCCGCCGCGCGAGCCTGCTCGCGCTGACGCGCCATGGCTTCGTCGAAGGCGGCTTCGTCGACCGTCACTTCGCGCTCGCGGCACACGTCTGCCGTCAGATCCAGCGGGAAGCCATACGTGTCGTGCAGCTTGAATGCGAGTTCGCCGTCGAGCGTCTTGCCGCCCCTGGCTTCGAGGTCGGCCAACGCGCTCTCGAGAATCGACATGCCGTGTTCGATGGTCTCGAAGAAGCGCTCTTCTTCCTGACGCAGCACGTCGGTCACGCGTTGTTCGGCTTCCTTCAGTTCCGGGTACGCGCCGCCCATTTGCGCGACGAGGTCGGCCACCATGCGATGGAAGAACGAACCCTTCTTGCCCAGCTTGTAGCCATGGCGGATCGCGCGGCGCACGATACGGCGCAGCACGTAGCCGCGGCCCTCGTTGCCCGGAATCACACCGTCGACGATCAGGAACGAGCACGCGCGGATGTGATCGGCGATCACCTTCAGCGAGTTGTTGGTCAGGTCGCTCACACCAGTTTCGCGGCCGGCGGCCTTGATCAGCGCCTGGAACAGATCGATCTCGTAGTTGCTGTGCACGTGCTGCAGCACGGCGGCGATACGCTCCAGACCCATGCCGGTGTCGACGCACTGCTTGGGCAGCGGCGTCATGTTGCCTTGCGCGTCGCGGCTGAACTGCATGAACACGAGATTCCAGATCTCGATGTAACGGTCGCCGTCTTCCTCGGGCGATCCCGGCGGGCCGCCCCAAACGTCCGGGCCATGGTCGTAGAAGATTTCCGAGCACGGGCCGCACGGACCGACATCGGCCATTTGCCAGAAGTTGTCCGACGCGTAGCGCGCGCCCTTGTTGTCGCCGATGCGGATGATGCGCTCGACCGGCACGCCCACTTCTTTCGCCCAGATGTCGTGCGCTTCGTCGTCTTCGTGATAGACGGTGACCCACAGCTTGTCTTTCGGCAGCTGGTACACGCCCGTGAGCAGCTCCCACGCATAGTGGATCGCGTCGCGCTTGAAGTAGTCGCCGAACGAGAAGTTGCCCAGCATTTCGAAGAACGTATGGTGACGCGCGGTGTAGCCGACGTTTTCCAGATCGTTATGCTTGCCGCCGGCGCGCACGCTGCGCTGCGCGGTCGTGGCACGCGAATACGGGCGCGATTCCGCGCCGAGGAACACATCTTTGAACTGCACCATTCCCGAATTGGTAAAGAGCAATGTCGGATCGTTGCCGGGCACAAGGCTCGACGAGCGAACGATCGTATGGCCCTTCGATTCGAAGAACTTGAGGAATTTCTCGCGGATTTCGGCGGCTTTCATAGCGGGCGGGGGACGGGTTTGCCAGTTCCCTGGCTGTTACCGGCGGCATCGTGGGATGCGCCAACTGTTTGTTTCTTAAACGACTGATTATACGGGATCGGCGCCCGTGCGCGGCGGGGCGGGCTGCATGGTTGGCCGTTCGGCCAGGTTTAAGCGGGCGGCGCGGGACATAACGGCGCTTTGCGCGGCCCGTCATTCGTCCTATGCCGTTCGGCCGACTGCGCCTGCGCGCGGGAATCGCTTAAGATTGCCTCCATCCTGCGGCGCCTCGCGCGCCGCCCGGCTACTCGCAACTACGTGCATGGGACCAGACTAAAGCGCTGAAGCGCTAACTCTGGTCGACAAAGGAGACATCGAACAATATGGGCGCTCTCAGTCATATCCGCGTGCTGGATCTCACACGCGTACTCGCCGGCCCCTGGTGCGCGCAGACTCTCGCCGATTTCGGCGCCGACGTGATCAAGATCGAACGCCCCGAGGTGGGCGACGACACCCGCCACTGGGGCCCGCCGTACCTCAAGACGCCGGAAGGCGAGGACACGCGCGAGGCCGCGTACTACCTTGCGGCAAACCGCAACAAGCGCTCGGTCACCGTGGACATCGCCTCGCCCGAAGGTCAGCGGATCATCCGCGAACTGGCCGCGCAGAGCGACGTGGTGCTGGAGAACTACAAGGTCGGCCAGTTGAAGAAGTACGGCCTGGACTACGCGTCGCTCAAGGAAGTGAAGCCGGACATCGTCTATTGCTCGGTGACCGGCTTCGGGCAGACCGGGCCGTATGCGCAGCGCGCCGGGTACGACTTCATCGTGCAAGGCATCGGCGGCTTCATGAGCATTACCGGCGAGCGCGACGGCCAGCCGGGCGGCGGCCCGCAGAAGGCGGGCGTCGCGATCGCCGACCTCATGACCGGCATGTATTCGACCATCGCCGTGCTCACCGCCCTCACCCACCGTGACCGGACGGGCGAAGGCCAGTACATCGACATGGCGCTGCTCGACGTGCAGGTCGCGATGCTTGCCAACATGAACTCGAACTACCTGGCGAGCGGCCAGCCGCCGGTGCGCTGGGGCAATGCGCATCCGAACATCGTGCCGTACCAGACCTTCCAGACGAGCGACGGCTGGATCATCGTCGCGGTCGGCAACGACGGGCAGTTCCGCAAGTTCGTCGAAGCGGGCGGCCGCCCGGAATTAGCGGACGACGAACGCTTTGCCACCAACCCGGCGCGGGTGCGCAACCGCGACATCCTCGTGCCGATTCTCGCGGAGATGGTCCGCCTGCAGGGCAAGCAGCAATGGATCGCCGCGCTCGAGGCGGCGGGTGTGCCGTGCGGGCCGATCAACGATCTCGGCGAAGTCTTCGAGAACGAGCAGGTGGTGGCACGCGGGCTGCAGGTGAATCTGCCGCATCCGTCGGGCGGAACGGTCAAGCTGGTGCGCAATCCGATCAATATGACCGGCACACCGCCTGAAGCGCTCGCCCATCCGCCGACCCTCGGGGAGCACACGGAAAGCATCTTGCGCGACGTGCTGGGCTATGACGACGCGACGATTGCGGCGTTGCGGAGCCAGTCCGTGATTTGAGTCCGCAGGCAAGCCGCCGCGCGGTTAGAAGATGCGACGTGTGCAGAGCCGTGCCGCACCGGGGTGAACACAGCGCAGAAACGGACTTCCAGATCGGCTGCGCGGGCGGCTAGCGCGGCCCGAACGACTCCAGCCACTCACGCCCTTCGTCCCAATCTCCGAGCCCGCTGTCCGCGTTGATATGGCCGCGCGCGCCGAGGTCGATCCAGCGGCTGCCCCACGCGTTCGCACAGGTCTGCGAAAACGGCACGCCGCCGTAGGGATCATCGCTGCTGGCAACGACAATGGTCGGAAACGGCAACCGTTCGAGCGGCACAGGCGCGAAACCGCACGCGTCGTGCGGAAAATGCGCCTCGCCCGGATCGGGCAGCGCAACCAGCAACGCGCCCGCCACCTTCGCAAGCTGCGCGGCGCTCGCATATTGCGCCGCCCAGAAAGCCGCCGTCAGGCACCCGAGGCTGTGCGCGGCGAAGACCACGGGCGCGTCGGCGGCGGCCACGGCGGCGTCCAGCGTGCGGCACCAGGCGTCGCGCTCAGGGTGATCCCAGTCCGGCATCCGCACCCGCACAAATGCCGGATTCAGTTCTTCCCAACGAGTCTGCCAGTGGCCGGCGCCTGAGTTCTGGTAGCCCGGCAGAACCAGCGTGGTGGACTGTTTTCGTACGCTCATCCGCGTTCCCCGTGGAAGGTTGTCAAGCGCAGTTTATTGTTTTTGGCCTGCGTTTTTGCTCGCACGGGCGCAAGCCCGCATCGCCGCGTCAATGCATCACGCGCCCCACGCCCACGCCGCGCGGATCCGCCGCGGGCACGGGCGCCGTGCCTTCGATACGGATCATCTGCACGTCGCCGTTGAACGACTGCCCTTCGAGCGTGTAGCCCTTGGCCTGCAACTGCTCGGCCAGTTCCCCCGTGATCGGACGATACGGCTCGAAATAGATCGTCTTCTGCGGCAGCAACTGATGGTGAAAACGCATCGCGGCGAGCGCGTCGGCGGGCGACATGTTGAAGTCGTACAGGTCGGTCATCACCTGGAAAATCGAGGTCAAAATGCGCGAGCCGCCGGGCGTGCCGATCACGAGCGACACCTTGTTGTCCTTCAGCACAATGGTCGGCGTCATCGACGACAGCGGACGGCGTCCCGGCGCCACCGTGTTCACTTCGGCGCTGCTTGCGCCGGACGCGTTTGCGCCGGCGGGTTTCGTGACGAAGTCGTCCATGGCGTCGTTCAGCAGAAAGCCGGCGCCGTCCACCACCACGCCCGAACCGAAGTCCCCGTTCAGCGTGTAAGTGTTCGACACAGCGTTGCCCCACTTGTCGACCACGGAGAAATGCGTGGTTTGGGCCTTCTCCGGCGCGGCGTCGCCGAGGCCAGGCTTGACCGGCGTCGCGCCCGGCACTTCGTCGGGTTTGACTTCGTCGGCGCGCTGCGCGAGGTAGGCGTCGTCGATCAGTTTGGCGGCCGGCACCTTGTACGCATCCGGATCGCTCAGGTATTGCTGGCGATCGGCGAACACGCGGTCCTCGATCTGCGCGATCAGATGGATGTACGGCACGGAATTCAGCTCAAGGCCATCGAACGCCTGCTTCAGGTCGGCCTTCATCTTCAACATCTGGATCAGACCCACGCCGCCCGAACTCGGCGGCGGCGCGGTAACGACCTGATAGCCGTTCCAGTCGGCGGTAAGCGGCTGGCGCCACACGGCTTTGTATTGAATCAGATCCTGTTTCGTGACCAGGCCGTGGCCGTACATCTGCTGGGCGATCAGGTCAGCGGTGCGGCCTTCATAGAATTCGCGCCCGCCGTCGCTTGCAATGCGCGACAGGGTCTGCGCCAGTTCAGGCTGGCGATACGTCACGCCCGCCTTGAGATTGGAGAAGTAGGCGTCGAAGTTGGTCCTCCCGGCGAAACTTTTCGCCGCCGCGTCGTGGCGGTGCTGCAACCACGATTCGACCTGGAAGCCGTCGGTGGCGTAGCGAATCGCGGGCGCGAGCACCTGCTTCCACTTCAGTTTGCCGAAACGCTGCTGCGCCTCCCACATGCCCTCGACGGTGCCCGGCACCCCCACCGCGCGATGCCCGACGGCGCTCATGCCCGGCAGCAGATTGCCCTTGTCGTCGAGATACATGTCGCGGGTCGCCTGTTGCGGCGCGCTCTCGCGATAGTCGAGAAAGTACGGCTTGCCGTCCATGAACACGGTCATGAACCCGCCGCCGCCGAGGTTGCCCGCATCCGGCGCGGTCACGGCCAGGGTGAAGGCGACGGCGACTGCGGCATCCACCGCGTTGCCGCCGGCGGCGAAGATCTGCTGCGCCGTGTCCGCGCTGTAGCGGTCCGGCACGGCCACCGCCGAGGCGTCGAACACGGCCTTGGGCGGCGGCGTTTTCGCCAGCGCGACCGCGGGTGCGGCCACGCCGCCCGCAAAACCGGCGAGCGCAGCCGACACGGTCAGGATCCGGGTCAGGGAAAGAAAGGTGAAAGGCGCGCGAGGCGCGCCGTGCGTCGGGACAGACATCCGAGAAACTCCGGCAACTGAGGGCGCCATGATGCACGAACGACAGGAAATCGTGCGAGGCGACAAAGGGCGGTGCGGCCTGCGTGGACGGCTGCGACGAGTGCACGCGCTGCGCGTTCTGGCGCAAGCTGCACTGCCCCGGGGAAAAATCGGGCGGCGGCATGTAAGGCGAGACGGCTCATGGGCCGCTCAATGCGCGTTGGTTGCCCGTCCATGGACTCACACCGCACGAAATACAGCGTGACTGCCTGCTCGATGTGGCGGGCAGAAAGCGGGAGCATACGGCCCATTGCGGCGCCAAAACACGCCAAGGACACTTCACCCGCACACCTCGCGCAGCCCTCGCGGGCGAACCCGCGCCGCTCGCATCCTAAGTCGGCCGCGCTCGCGTGAACAAAACGTTTTACCTCCTGTTACAGCGCCGGGCCGACCCCTGAATGACGGTCAAAATGGCTCAAACGTTGGCGGCACGCCGCACTCGCCTGCCGCGAAGGGACGCGTCAGGTAGAATTGTCGGATAAGAGGGCGCATTGCGCGCCCCCGACAGACTCTCACCATCTCGCATGAATACCGAACGCAACGACGCGCCAGCGGCATCCAATTTCATCCGCAACATCATTGACGACGACAACCGCACCGGCAAGTGGGGTCAGCGCGTCGAAACGCGCTTTCCGCCCGAGCCGAACGGCTATCTGCATATCGGGCACGCCAAGAGCATTTGCCTGAACTTCGGCGTGGCGCGCAACTACGGCGGCGTATGCCATCTGCGCTTCGACGACACCAACCCGGAAAAGGAAAGCGTCGAATACGTCGACTCGATCATCGACGCCGTGCGCTGGCTCGGCTTCGAGTGGGAAAAAGACGGCAAGGCCGAGCTTTACTACGCGAGCGACTACTACGACAAGCTGTACGAATTCGCCGAACTGCTGATCGAGCGCGGCAAGGCCTACGTTGACAGCCAGTCGGCCGAAGAAATGCGCGCGAACCGCGGCTCGGCCACGGAAGTCGGCACGCCGTCGCGCTTTCGCGAGCGTTCGGTGCAGGAGAACCTCGACCTGTTCCGCCGCATGAAGGCCGGCGAGTTCCAGGAAGGCGAGCACGTGCTGCGCGCGAAGATCGACATGTCGTCGCCGAACTTCAACATGCGCGATCCGGTGATCTACCGCATCCGCTTTGCGCATCACTACCGCACCGGCGACAAATGGTGCGTGTACCCGATGTACGACTACACGCACTGCATCTCGGACGCGCTGGAAAATATCACGCATTCGCTGTGCACGCTGGAGTTCGAAGACCATCGTCCGCTGTACGACTGGATTCTGAACGAGCTCGCCGAGGCCGGCATTTTCACGCGCCCGCTGCCGCAGCAAATCGAGTTTTCACGCCTGAACCTGACCTACGCGATCACCAGCAAGCGCAAGCTGCTGCAACTCGTGACCGAAGGCCATGTGGACGGCTGGGACGATCCGCGTATGCCGACTATCGTCGGCGTGCGCCGGCGCGGCTTCACGCCGGAATCGATCCAGTTGTTCTGCGAACGCATCGGCGTGACCAAGGTCGATTCGTGGATCGACATGAGCGTGTTCGAAGGCGCGCTGCGCGACGATCTGGACGACAAGGCGCCGCGCACCGCCGCCGTGCTCGATCCGGTCAAGCTGATCATCGACAACTTTCCGGAAGGCGTCACCGAGCCGTGCAATGCGCCGGTCCACCCGCATCATCCGGAAATGGGCGTGCGCGAGTTTCCGATTTCGCGCGAACTGTGGATCGAACGCGACGATTACAACGAAACGCCGCCGAAGGGCTACTTCCGCCTGTTCCCGGGCAATAAGGTGCGCCTGCGTTACGGCTACGTGATCGAATGCATCGGCGCGGACAAGGACGAGAACGGCAACATCGTCGCGGTCCATTGCAACTATTTCCCGGACAGCAAATCGGGCACCGAAGGCGCGAACAACTACAAGGTCAAGGGCAACATCCACTGGGTCAGCGCGGCAGCCGCGTGCCCGGCCGAAGTGCGCATCTACGACCGCCTGTTCAAGGAGCCGCAACCGGACGCCGGCGGCCGCGATTTCCTCGAAGCGCTGAATCCGGATTCGAAGCGCGTGGTCAACGCCTACCTCGAGCCCGGCGCGCGCGAAGCGCTGCCGGAACAGCGCTATCAGTTCGAGCGTCACGGCTATTTCGTCGCCGACCGCGTCGATTCGAAGCCGGGTAAGCCCGTATTCAATCGCATCGTCAGTCTGCGCGACAGTTGGGGCAAGCCGGCGTAAGCTGGAACGCACCCTTTTGCCGCGCATCTGAGGTTGGATTCGGCGTGCGTCTTGATCGAAAGATGCACGCCGTTTTGTTGCACCATGTTCCATCGACAGTGACGGCGCGGCATCCGCAAACGCCAGTCCGGGAGGTCCGATGAAAGTTTCAGGCCGCCGCAGGGCCAGTACCCGGCACGCGACGGGGCACACGGCATACGCCGCGCGTTTCGTCCACGGCACACGTTGCGCGCTCGTGGCGCTGACTACTTTCGGCGCGGCGTCGCTCGCCTGCTCCGCTCAGACGGACGAACTCACCGGTACGCTGAGAAAAATTCACGACGACGGCGTGGTCGTGCTCGGCGTGCGTGAAGCGTCGATTCCTTTTTCCTACTTCGACGGCAAGGGCACGGTCGGTTACTCACAGACCATCGCGCTGCAGATCGTCGAAGAGATCAAGAAAACGCTCGGCATGCCGCAGCTGAAGGTGCACGAGATCACGGTGACCTCGTCGAACCGCACGCCGATGCTGCTGAACAACCAGATCGATCTGGAATGCGGCTCGACCACCCACACGGTGGAACGCGAAAACGTGGCCGCGTTCTCGAACAGTTTTTTCCAGTATGCGGTGCGCATGATCGCGCGCAAGAACGCCGGCATCACGGATTTTCAGGATCTGGCCGGCAAAGCGGTCGTGACGACCGCGGGCACTTCGGATGAACGTCTGCTGCGCCGCCTGAACACCGACAAGCTCCTGAACATGCGCATCACCAGCGCGCGCGACCATTCGGAGGCATTCAACACGCTCAAGGACGGACGCGCCGTGGCCTTCGTGATGGACGAGCCGATCGTGTACGGATTCAAATCGACCGATCCGCGTCCCGACGATTTCGTGGTGACCGGCACGCCGCTGGGCTACGAAGTCTACGCGTGCATGTTCCGCAAAGGCGACGAGCCGTTCCGCACGCTCGTCAACGGCGTGATCGCGCGCGGCCAGACTTCCGGCGAAGCGGAGCGTCTGTACAAGCAGTGGTTCACGCAACCCATTCCGCCGCACGGCATCAATCTGAATTTTCCGCTGTCGGAGCAGAACCGCGCCCTGTTCGCGCATCCGAACGACCGCGCGCTCGACTGAAGCGTCGCGCGGTCGCGGCCTCACCGCTACAGCGACCGATGCAGTTCCGCGAGCGACAGCGTGGTCTGAAAGAGCCGTGTGAGACTGCGGCTCGCATACTTGTCCACCTCGTCCGGCGCGGCCCAGCGGTAGGCGTCCATTTCGGGAATCAGCGTGCCGTCGGAGCGGCGCGGAAAGAGCGACGTGCAGGTGCACACGCTCAGATCGAGTTCATCGACGGTGGCACGCGCGCCGAACAGATGCAGATCCTTGTCGCGCCGATAAACGAACAGGCCGAGGTCTTTCAGACGCTCGGGCTCGATCGCGATACCGGTCTCCTCGACCATCTCGCGCAGCGCCGTGACATGCGGCGCCTCGCCTTCTTCGCCGTGTCCTTTCGGAATGTCCCAGTGCGACGTTTCGGTGGCGTGCGCAAGCAGCACGCGGCCGTCCGGGTCGAGCAAGACGATGCCGCACGAAATAATCCGTGTGCTCATCGCGGCACCATGTTCAGCAAACGCACAGATCCGCCGACACGCACGCGCACGGCTTCGGGCCGCGTCGGATGCCAACCGGCGCGCGCCGCCGTCAAGGCCGGCATGCTCAGTGTTTTTTCTGCAATTGCCAGGTGCCACTGCCCTGCTTGCAGAACTGCGGACGCAGGTTCATCGATTGTCCCTTGGCATTCAGCACGACGCCGACGTCGCGGCAGGTGCGATCGCCGTCTTTGGCCGTGCTGGCCATTGTGATCGCGGCGTCGATCTTCACGCTATTACCTGTGCCTTCGTTGACCCAGGTCGCGGTTTCACCGTCCTGCTTGTCGTTCAATGCGGTGAAGACCGCCTTTTTGACGGAGTCGATGTCGCGTTGCTTCATGTAGCTGATCGGCGTGTCGTTCAGAAAGCCAAGATTCGCAGCGTGCGCGCCGATCGCGGCACCCAGCAACAGGCTACCGGCGGTCAGTTGAGACAGGACACGGGTTCGCATCGACATGAAGGGTTCTCCTCGAAAGTGTTCGGCGGTCTTGAGCGCGCATGGCGTCTCGTGATCTGGACCCCAAAAGCATAGCATGTCGCCCTCGGAGGAACCGCGAGAAACGGCCGCGCGCCGAAGCGGACGAAACGAGCGCCAGCCCGGCACACGACGCGCCTCATTCCCAGAATCGCGAGCCAGTGCACACAGTGAGCGCCCTCAATTTTAGGACAGCTCCCATTCCTGGCACCAGGACACCTTCTTAAGATTGATCGGTTGCGCCCCCCCCGCGCCAATCAGAATCTAAGACGCCCCGCCATGTACACCCTCTCCACCCTCGAAATCATTGCTATCGCGCTTGCGCTGCTGTGCGTCGCACTCGTGCCAATTGCCATCGGCCACGATCCCGGACTCGCGCGACGCGTCGTTCGGATGGACGCACTGCCCCGCGCTCGCTGGCCCAATCTGCTGACGCGCGTCGGCGTCGCCTGCCTGTTGCTGTCCTTCGCGTTGCTGCTCGCCGATTGCTATTACATGTTGGCGAGCGTCGGCAACTAATCTTTGCCCGAGCGATCGACTACGCCAGCGGCAATCGCATCGCTCACGTCACTTCGCGGCCACCGAATCGGCCGCCCCGCTTCCCACCTTGTACCCGTCCGTCAGCGTATTCAAAAACGCGACTACGTCCTTGATTTCAGCCTCGTCGAGCGCGGGCTTGTCGCCCGGCTTGCGGTCGAACGGCGGATCGGTATTCAGATTGGCCCAGTACTGCTGAGGCAGATCGTCGAACTTCCGCACTTTGCCTCTCGCCACTGGATAGAACTTCTCCGGGTTCGTGTCGCGCTCTGCATAGAAGCGCACCACCTGATCGAGCGAATGGTAGATGCCGTTGTGGAAGAAGCTTTTCTTCAGTGCCACATTGCGCAGCGTCGGCGTGCGGAAGATCCCGCAAAACTCGGCGTGTCCCTTCAGATCGGTGCGCTCCGGGCCGCATGCTCCGAGATCGTAGAAATGCGGATCGCGATTCACGGACAGCGAGCGATTGCGCGGCACGCCGATCGCGATCAGACCGAAATCGCTGAATTGCGGCGGCGCGCCGTCCATGCTGCGCTGGCTGATGTGACAGCTCGCGCAATTGCCTTTTTTCTCATCGTTGAAGAGTTGCAGCCCGCGCAGTTCGGCCTGCGTCAACTGCGCCTTGCCTGCCAGATAGGCGTCGTATTTGCTGGTGTAGGGATAAAAAGTTTCCGGCGTCTGCTCGAAGGTTTCGAGCGCTTGCAGCACCGCTTTGAAGGTAGCGTCGTCGCTATCGAAAATGTGTGCGCCGAAGGCCGCGCGGAAAGCGTCGGCGTACGGCGCGGCCTTGACCGCCGCAGTGACCTTGGCTGGCGTGCTGCCCATTTCGAACGACGACAGCAGTGGAATGCGCGCCTGGTCGCCGCCCCGGTCGACGCGGCCATCCCAGGTCAGGCCGCCGGTGGGTCCGGCATCCACGCTTTCGTCGCCTTCGTCGTCCGACTCGTGATAGTGCTCGGCGAACGCCGGCACCGATTGCAGATACTTTAGCGTCGGCGCGGCGCGCATGCCGGTGCGGTGCATATCGTTGCCGCCCAGTTGCACCGACAACGCATTGGCCGGCGAGAACCCATGGTCCGGACTGTGACACGACGCGCAAGCGAGCTTGCCCGAACCGGAGAGCGATGCGTCGAAAAATAGTTGTTTGCCGAGCGCGGTCATCTGCCGCACGGATTCGTAGACCTGCGCGCGAGACTGGCCTGCGTCATGAGCGGCAACTTGCACAACCGACGCCGCCAATGGCGCGGACGAAGGCGACACGCCCGCGCCCGTGCTCGCGACAGCGCCCGTGCCCGGCGCGCCTGCATCGCACGCGGCAAGCGTCAAGGTCAGGGCCGTCAGCGCGAACGCCGTCGCTTGCCGCAGGCGCTTCTTCGCGAGCCCGGCGTCATGCCGTGCGTCGACCCGAGCCATTATTTTCCGAATCCCCGTCAGACCTGGCCGCATATGAAAGATGTGAGTTGGCGATAGTGAAGTCCGCGAGCGTATTTCATCTGCATGTCGTTTAAATGACATACAGCCGACGTTATTTTTCAATCAGAAGCGATTCGTAATTAATTACATCTTTCTGTCAAATTGCCTTGCCAAACTTTCGCCCGCGGCCATCCGTGTAAGGAGTTCAGATGGCCCGTCCCCAACGCGAGAGAGAGAAACCACATCAAATGAACAAGAAACTGATCTGCG
Organism: Paraburkholderia dipogonis; assembly: GCF_042680985.1. Taxonomy (NCBI): domain Bacteria; kingdom Pseudomonadati; phylum Pseudomonadota; class Betaproteobacteria; order Burkholderiales; family Burkholderiaceae; genus Paraburkholderia; species Paraburkholderia dipogonis. The sequence continues at coordinate 73,989 of NZ_JBHUFR010000018.1, forward strand.
CGACGCCCATCGCGATCGCAGCAGCGTTGAGCCTGTATGCGTGCGGCGGGAATAAGGTCAACGAACCGGACATCACGTCGATCAAGAACGTCGTGGTGATCTACGCGGAAAACCGCAGCTTCGACAATCTGTACGGCAACTTTCCGGGCGCCAACGGTCTGCAGAACGTGACGGCGGCGAGCGCCACGCAGGTGGATCGCAACGACACCGTGCTCGCGACGCTGCCGCAAGTGTGGAACGGTCTGACGCAAACCGGCGTGACGCCGGTGGTCACGCAGGCCATGACGGCGAATCTGCCGAACAGCCCGTTCGCCATCGACGATCCGAAGGGTTTTAACACGCCGATCACGGCGACGACGCGCGACCTGTACCACCGCTTCTACGAGAACCAGATGCAGATCAACGGCGGCAAGAACGACAAGTTCGCCGCGTGGGCGGATTCGGGCGGCCTCGTGATGGGCCACTACACGCTCGACGCCGACAAGCTGCCGCTGTGGAAAATCGCCCAGCAGTACACGCTCGCCGACAACTTCTTCATGGGCGCGTTCGGCGGCTCGTTCCTGAACCACCAGTGGCTGATTTGCGCGTGCACGCCGACCTATCCGAACGCGGACAAGAGCGTGGCGGCCGGCTCGATCTCGTCCGTGGAAAGCGACGGTGTCACGCTCAAGGTCGCGTCCAACTCGCCGGCTTCGGCGCTGAGCGGGCCGCCCAAATACGTGAATTCGGGCAACCTCACACCTGACTTCTACGCGATCAACACGATGCAGCCACCGTATCAGCCGAGCGGCAACAAGCCGGCGAGCGGCGGCGATGCGAACTTCGCCGATCCGACCCAGGCCACCACGTTGCCGGCGCAGTCGCAGCAGCACATCGGCGATCTGTTGAACAACGCGAAGGTGTCGTGGGCATGGTACGGCGGCGCCTGGGGCGCGGCGGTGTCGGCGGCGCAGAACGGCACGTCGAACGTGATTTACGGCGCGAATCTGACGGCGCCGAATTTCCAGCCGCATCATCAGCCGTTCAACTATTTCGCCGACCTCGCACCGGGCACCGCGAATCGTTCGCAGCATCTGCTCGACGGCGGTCTGGCCGGCTCGGAGTTCATCAAGGCGATCGATAGCGGCACGCTGCCGCAAGTGTCGTTCTACAAGCCGCAGGGTAACCTGAACGAACACCCGGGCTACACCGACGTGGCGTCGGGCGACCAGCACATCGCGGACGTCATCTCGCATCTGCAGAAGAGCCCGCAGTGGAACAACATGGTGGTGGTCGTGACGTACGACGAAAACGGCGGCTTCTGGGATCACGTGTCGCCGCCGAAGGCCGACCGCTGGGGTCCGGGCACGCGTATTCCGGCGCTGATCATCTCGCCGTACGCGAAGAAGGGTTACGTCGATCACACGCAGTACGACACCACGTCGATCCTGCGCTTCATCACGCACCGCTTCTCGCTGCCGACACTGCCGGGTATCGCGGCGCGCGACGCGGCGCTGGTCAGCAACGGCAGCAAGCCGATGGGCGACCTCACGGCTGCGTTGAACATCAAGCAGTGAGCGAAAAGCACGACTCGTTCGAGATCGGACGGAAGATGTTGAGCGTTAAGCAACAGTCCGCCTGAAGGCGAGACTTTGACAGGGCAGCTTCTTCGGCTGCCCTTTTTTATGGCCGCCTCGTGACCGCCGAGTCCGACGTGTTTTTCATGAGCGGCGTATGCTTCGAACCAGCACGCGATCGTCTCGTCGGACGCGGCTCGATATCTTCCGCCACACGTTGCAGATCTGCCCACATTCAGGAGTTCGACAGCATGACTGAAAAAACCATCAAGGTGCCCGGCCCCGATCATCCGATCACGGTGAAGCCGTCCAACGCGCGCGTCGTGGTGACCGTCGGCGGCAAGGCGATCGCGGATACGCTCAAGGCACTCGTTCTGCGCGAAGCGTCGTATCCGCCGGTGTATTACATTCCGCGCAACGACGTGGAAATGACGCTGCTGGAGCGCACCGATCACGCAACCTACTGTCCATACAAGGGCGATTGCGCGTACTACAGCATTCCGTCGGGCGGTGAAAAGACAGTCAATGCGGTGTGGACTTATGAGTCGCCGTATGCGGCCGTGAAGGAGATCGCGCAACATCTGGCGTTCTATCCGAACCGCGTCGACTCGATCGATGTGAAACCGGCGCAGTGACAGTTGCGAGCGGCGTAGCGCGGCGGTTTGGCGCTTCGTGCGCTGTCGCCGCGGTTGCCGACGGGCTCCTTAAAGGTGCAATGACCACAACGATGGATGCTCTCCGAGATGGCCCACAACATACAGCGTTACTCTCACTTGCTGGAACGGCCACGGGAGACGGACTACCGCCTGTCCCACATCATGAAGTCAGCCCTTGTCCCGGGTTTCGATCAGTACCGCACAGGGCGACCGGTCGATGACTTCTCCGCTGGTCGAAGGGTTGGCCCAGCGGCGCAGCCGTGACAGATGGTGATGTCCCATCACGATGACCTCCGCGGCCAGTAGTCGGGCTTGTTCGATGACGACGTCGGCCGGACTATTTCCCGTGCACAGGTGTTGTTCCACCGTGAAATTCCGGTCGGCAAGCTGTGCGCCTGCGGCAGTCAGGACGGATTGCGCGATAGATGTCTGCGCGTATGCGGACGGATAGTTCTGGCCATCGGGCGCGACATCGCTTTCGCTACCGGGAGGCAACAAATAGGATGGGTCGACCACGCACAGAAGGTGCACAGTTGCGGTACCCGGCGCCGCGACGCGGCTGACCAGGTCGATGACGCGGGCACTCTGGGGCGAGCCGTCCAGCGGAACGAGGAGGATATTGAACATGGCTGGCGATAAAGTCTGAAACGGGGATGCGACACGTGTCGCCTTCCGCCGCGCGCATAGCCTAATAACAGTAGGCGAAAAGCCTCAAACTTTAAATTGATAAGAAACAAATTTGGCAGCTCGACAGGGCGCACACTGCCCCGCGAACAGATTTGATCTGATTGGTACGGCAGGAGGGACTCGAACCCCCCACCCTCGGCTTAGAAGGCCGATGCTCTATCCAGCTGAGCTACTGCCGTATTGAAGTGAGGCGATGCAACTCTGTACAACGTGCATCGCCCGCAATGAGAACCTGCTTTCTGGCATTGGAACCTGTGCCTCTGCAAGCCACGGGGTCCGCAGGATACTGAAATTCTAACTGACCGTGCCGTAGACGGGAAATCTACCCGAACGCCAAGCAAGCGATCCGCGCCTCACACCGGCTGTCGCAAGTCGCGAAACAAACGGGCCCGGCAAGTTGAGCCGGGCCCGGATTATAACCGATCGTCCCCTGCCCGCCGGCGCTCGCTAGCGGACAAAGTGAACGCCATCAAACCGGTTGCGGATGCAGCATGAACCAGCCGAGGAACACAATGCCGGCGATCACGCAATACACGCCGAACGACGCCAGACGTCCGCGGCCCTCGAAATAGCGCATCAGGAAACGCACGCTGAGGTATGCGGCGATCGCGGTGAGCACGCCGCCGAGCAATGCATCGGCGAGTTGGCCGGGCGCGTGGAACAGTTTGGGCAACTCGAGCACGCCGGCCGCGAAGATAATCGGCGTGCCGAGCAGGAACGAGAATTCCGCCGACTTCTCCGCCGTCAGACCCGCGGCATTGCCGGCGATCATCGTCAGGCCGCTGCGGGAGAAACCCGGAATCAACGCGCCGATCTGCGCGAGACCGACAAAAAACGCCTGACCGAAACTCAGCTTCTCCGGCGCCTGATGCGCGCGCGAACGCTGCAGGCGGTCGCCGAACCACAGCAGCACGCCGTTCACGATCAGCGCGATCGCCACGATCCGCAAGTCGTGAAAAAGCCGCTCGAGCCGTTTTTCCAGCAGCAGCCCAACCAGACCGGCCGGAATCGTGCCAATGATGAGCGCCCACATCATGTGCGCGTCGTCGTTGCGGCGGCCGCCGAACGAAGCGAAGAAACCGCGCACCAGCGCGCACCAGCGTTTGCGGAAGTACCACAGCAGCGCGAGCGCGGTGCCGAGATGCAACGCGACGAGGAACGGCAGCAATTGCGGCGCGTGTTTGTCGATATGCATGCCGAACAGTGCGGGCACCAGCAACGTATGGCCGAGGCTGCTCACCGGAAACAGTTCGGTGACGCCTTGCAGCACGCTCAGGAAGATGAGAAACGACAGGTTCACGCGGGGCGTCCTTGTAAGGAAAATGTCGGGGACAAGCGCGCCGGATAAGGAATCCACGGGCGCCTCAAAAGCGCACCGATTATGCCTGGCTGCAATGTCAGCGCCAAGCGTTTGAACCGCATTCGGGGAAATATTGTGCGTCGCGTCACAACTCGAAACCGTTGTTACGGCGCAGAAAAAGAAACGGGCCGCCGTGAATGGCCGCCCTATGGGATCAGCAGAATGACGTGAAGCGAACCGCGTAGTGCCCGGCAGGAGAATCGCTCAACAGGCCAGACGCCTTTGTTGAGCAGAGCAAGCCGCGCGGACGCCCGGATCAGCGTTCGAGCTTGTAAAAGAAGTAGACCGTGCTTGCCGCGAACATGCCGAACAAAGTGACAGCCATTGCCATTGCGAGATCCATACAGCCTCCTGAGGCAGTCTCGCCCGGTCGTCGAAGTTACCGGGCAGTCAGACGAATTATCAGCAAGGATGGCCTTGCGGCGACACCCGCAATTTCCCGAGAAGGGTTTCCCCGTAGCGGAAAGCAGCGCAAAATCATTCTCTCGCGAGGCGCCGCGCGGCAAATTCCGACGCGTACGCCAGGATGCCGCCGCCTGCGGGCCACCCTGTATCTGCCTTCAACCTCTCACTCATCCATCCATCGACCATGCCCCTCTCTCCGCAACAGGACATTCTCGAGATCGCTCAGGACGCCTCCGTGCTCCGTTTCGCGCCGCAAGCCGGCGGCCGTCTGATGTCGTGGACGATCGACGGCGAAGAAGTCATCCATTGGCCGGAGCATGCCGACTGGAGCCAGCCCGCGCGGATTCGCGGCGGCAATCCGTTGCTGTTTCCGTTTCTCGGCCGGCATCGCGTCGACGGCAAGATCGGCTATTGGCGTGACGCTCATGGCACGGTGCGCGAACTGCCGATGCACGGCTTCGCCCGCGACCTGCCGTTCGAAGCCCACGCCGACGTGCACGGCGCCGGCCTGCGCATGATCCTGACCGACAGCGAGGCGACCCGCGGCGGCTATCCATTCGGCTTCCGTTTCGAGGCCGCGTACGACCTCGTGGATGCGCATACGCTCGACGTCACGTTCACCACCACCAATACCGGCCACCCGCGTCTGCCCTACTACGCCGGCCATCATTTCTACTTCACGCTGCCGCACACGCAGCGCGGCGAGACCTCGCTGGAACTGCCACGCACACAGCGCTGCTATCAACAGGATGACGGTTCGATCAGCGCCGCGGAGCCGGGCGAAGCCCGCTATACGCTCGACGAAGCGCGCATCCATGATCGTTTCCATTGCCTCGTCGGTACGCCGGATCAGCCGGTGCGGCTCGTCGCGCCGGGTCTCGACCGGCTCATCACCATCGACCTGCAACGGCCGGGCTCGGTGCCCTGGTACGCCGTGACCACGTGGACCGAAGCCGCGGAGTCGGACTTCTACTGTGTCGAACCGTGGCTCGGATTGCCCGACGCGATTCACAACGGCAGGGGTCTGCGTTGGCTCGAAGCCGGGCAGACCGAGGTCGCCGCGCTGCGCATCAGCGTGGGCAGGCTGGGTTGATTGCCGGCGTTCCAGACAGAGCGGCGTGGTCGGCTGTCAGGCGAATTTCGCTGCATTTCGCCGCATCTCGCGCCGCGCGAGTCTGCCGCGCTGTCCGCTTTTCGCGTACTGCAGCGCAAAACCGTTAGAATCGAGCGCTTTGTATCTACCTGCCGCGTGATCGGGATCGGCGCGCGGCAGCGCTTTGCGAGGTCCAATGGTAAGCACGACAAGAATGATGAAACGGCTCGCCTGCGCGTCGTTGGTGGCACTGCTCGCCGCGTGCGGGTCGGCGCCGGTGGGGCCGGGCTTTTATCGGGTGGAACGGGGCGATACGCTGTCGAAGATCGCGCGCAGTAGCCGGCAGTCGGTGCCAAGCATCGTGCGCTGGAACAACCTGACCAATCCGGACAGCATCGAGGTCGGCCAGGTGCTGCGCGTTGCGCCGCCGGGCGGCACGGCATCGACCAGTGGCGCGGTACGCAGCAGCGGAAGCGGCAGCGCTTCAGCCACGCCGCGTCCGGCGCCCGCGGACAGCGCGCCGTCCGCGGCGCCGGCTTCGACCATCTCGCTGGTGTGGCCGGCCGACGGCACGGTCATCCGGCGTTTCGACGGCGGCAATTCGAAGGGCATCGATATCTCGTCGGCAGCGGGCACGCCCGTCGTCGCCGCGGCGCCCGGCACGGTCGTGTACGCCGGCAACGGCTTGCGCGGCTACGGCAATCTGCTGATTCTCAAGCACAACGCCGAGTATCTGACCGCCTACGCACACAACCGCACGCTGCTGGTGAAAGAAGGCCAGTCGGTCACACGCGGCGAGAAAATTGCCGAGATGGGCGACACCGATACCGATCGCGTGATGCTGCACTTCGAACTGCGCTATCAGGGCCGCTCAATCGATCCGTCGCGGGCGCTGCCGCCCCGCTAGCGGCTGGCTGAGGCGTGAGTACTGGCTCGCGCCAGCGGGCGCGCCTGGCCTGGCCTGCGCGGTCCGCGTGCTGTCCCGCCGCCCGCGCCGTCCATTGCGAGCAGGCGCCCTGCAACTGCGGCCGAGGGAACCCGGCGTGTTATAAAACGCTCAATCAGGACACGACGTGGCTTCGCGTCACGTCTTTCTCCGTCTATCTGTAAGGAATCTGTATGAAGAGCGCATTTGCGTCCGTCGCGACGGCCGCGGCGATCGGTCTCGGCCTGCTGACGCTGGGCAGCCTCGGCGGCTGCTCCAGCACCACCACCATGACCTACCTGCCGAGCGGCGACACCGGCTTTGCGATCAACTGCAGCGGCAGTGACGCAAGTTCGAGCTGGGCAGAGTGCTATAAGCGCGCGGGCGAAGTCTGCGGCAACTACGGCTACGACGTGGTATCGAAAGACGTCGACAACGGCGCGACCTCGGGTGGAACGGTCGGCGGTATTTTCGGTGCGAACGTGAAGAACCGGTCGATGGTGGTTCGCTGCAAGCAATAACGGCAACGCCACGCGCGCCGCCGTGCGGACTAGCGGCGGCGCCAGCGTCCTGAGCGCGGATCGATGCGCGCGGCGAAGGCGACCAGCACGCCGAGCGCGACCGGGCAAATGCCGAGAAAAATGATTAGCGCGGTCATGCTCGAGGAAGGAAAGGTAAGTTTTCATGATCCACTGCACATATGAATCGGCGGTGACTCGAACGTGGCGCGGCAAAAAAAAAGCCCGGCACGAGGCCGGGCTAACGGGGGTTCGGCGCATATCGGCAAAGGACCGGTTCACCATGCGCCAGAACGAAATCTAACAATCCGCTTTTACAAGCGCAATATATTAATTTCGCGGTCAGTGTGATGCGGCGTACTGATTCCGCGTTACGTGAAGCGGAAAAGTCGGAAACAAACAGGCCGAATTCGCCCGCCGTTTCAACATGAAACGCTTTAAATGGCGCGACTCGAAACCCGATATTGCCCACTGGGCCGGGCGAGGCGAGGAGCGCGCCTGAAACGGCCGGAAAAGCCTGAAGAATGGCGGCTGGCGGATTTCTGCTAACTCATCCCGCCTGATTCGGACGCTTTACATACTGCGTAGCTTTAGTGCGCCACCGCACCTTCTCGCATTAATATCCGATATTGACCGACTTAATCAAAGAGACCGGCTTCTTCACAACAATTCGCAAATAGCGGAAATATTAAATAGATTAAATCCGCCGACAAATTTGCATCACTGAAAATCCAGCGACTTAATTGATTCGACCAATTGAATGATAAGCATCGGCATGGGATCGTTCAAGCTGGCCGAACGGCTAAAATCGGCCAGCTTGAGCGCACGCTCACATGACCCGCAAACCCAGTTCAGTGACGAGCACGGCCGCCTGGGCATGCGAGATCGTCGCACCCTTGAAGAGCGCCGCATCCACCAGCCGCACGCCGCTGAGGTCGGCTTCGCGCAGGTCCGCGCCGTCGAAGCGCGCGCCCTTGAGGTGCGCATCCTTCAGGCTGCCGCCGTCGAAAATCGCTTCACGGAAGTCCACGCCGGCCAGATCGGCATCCGAAAAATCCAGTTGTTGCAGCGTGGCTTTGCGAAACGACAGGCCGCGCAGGTGCGCGCCGACCAGCAGCGTTTCGACGAAGCTCAAACCCAGCGCCGTGCATGCTTCGAAATTGGCGCCGGTCAGCTTGCAGCTATGAAACGACGCGGAAGCCAGCTTGGCGCGCCGCCAACTGGTGTTGTTCAGGTCGCTCGACTGAAACGCCGCGTCGACTAGATCGGCCGATGCGAAGTCCGCCTCGCGGCCGCGGCAACGGACCCAGCGGGTATGCGAGAGCGCCGCGCCGAAAAACGATGTCTCGACGATCGTGCAGCGGTGAAACTCGGCGCCGCGCAGATCGAGTCGCGAGAGGTCGGCGCCTTCGAAATCGCAGTCGGTGAAATGCAGCGGCGGCTTATTGCCGGCGAGGCTGGCCGCGACGAGCCGCTCCACCTCGGTGCGCGTGAGCGCGGCGTCGGTCACGACATGAGCTTGCGCGCCCGAAGCCGGCGCCGTTGAATCCAGTGACATGAAGGTTCAGAATGAATTTCGCAGGACCCATAGCCTACCGGAACGCGCACCACGCTGACGGTTTGCACCGATGGTTTATAGTAACGGCCCCGCCGGAACCCGCTTACGATGACTTCCAACGACGCCACCCATAGCCCGCTGTACGCCAAGCTGCTCGCCGAAACCGCCAAGATCGGCTGGATCGAGCTCGAACGTTTCTTCGCCCGCGGCATTCTGCTGCGCGTCGCGCGCGACCTCGATCTGGTGAGCGTTGCCGAAGCCATCGCCAGCGACGACACCACGCAGGTCACGCAATGGCTGTCTGCCGGGCTCGTCGAGCGCGTGCAGGCGGAAACCGCCGCCGACTTCGCCGCGCGCGACCCGGATCTGTGGGCCGTCGTCGTCTCGCCCTGGGTTTGCGTGCAGGAACGCAGTTGAGCGAAGCCGCGCGCGACGCCGGCACGTCGGCAGCGGCACCCGCCGTTCCCGTGCATTGGCACCGCAGGGTGCTCGCGCTGGCGTTTCCCATCGTTCTCGCCAATCTGACGCAACCGATTCTCGGCGCGGTCGACACCGCCGTCGCGGGCCATCTGGATGGCGCTTCGTATCTCGGCGGCGTGGCGCTCGGCGGCCTGTTCTTCAACTTCGTGTTCTGGGGCTTCGGCTTTCTACGCATGGGCACGACCGGACTGGTCGCGCAAGCGCACGGCGCGCGCGACCAGTCCGAGTTGCGCAATACCGTCGTACGCGCGCTGTTGCTGGCGGCCGCGATCGGCGCCGTAGTGCTGGCGCTGCAGATGCCGCTGATCGATTACGCAGTACGCGTGATCGGCGGCAGCGACGCGGTGCAGCGCAACGCGCGGCTCTATTGTCACGCGCGCATCTGGGCCGCCCCGGTCGCCCTCGGCAATTACGTCGTGCTCGGCTGGCTGCTCGGCACGCAGCAGGTGCGGCTCGCGCTGCTCTCGCAGGTGTTCATCAACAGCGTGAACATCGTGGCCGTGCTCCTGTATGTGTATGGCTTCGATTGGGGCGTGGCCGGCATCGGCGCGGCCACGGCGACCGCCGACGCGCTCGGTTTCGTGCTCGGCGCCGCCCTGCTATGGCACGGCAGGCCACGCGGCCTGCCTGGGCTTAACCGCGCCGCCCTGTTCGACGCGGCGGCGCTCAAGCGGCTCGTGGTGCTCAATCGCGACATCTTCGTGCGCACTTTGTGCCTGCTCTCGTCGTTCGGCTGGTTTGCGCACCTGGGCGCGAAGCAAGGCGACGCCACGCTCGCCGCCAACGCGCTGCTGCTCAATTTTCAGACGTTCATGGCCTACGGACTCGACGGTTTCGCGCACGCCGCCGAAGCGCTCGTCGGTGCGGCGATCGGCGCGCGCGACCGGCACGCTTTCGCGCAGGCGATCAAGGTGACGGCGTTGTGGTCCACGCTTGGCGCGTTGGCATTTTCGCTGGTGTACTGGGGCGCGGGCGCGTGGATCGTCGAACGTCTGACGGATCAGGCCGCCGTACGCGCCACCGCCGAAATGTATCTGCCGTGGGCCGCACTCTCGCCGGTGGTGTCCGTGCTGGGCTTTCTGCTCGACGGCGTGTTCATCGGCGCGACTCGCACGCGCGAACTCATGATGTCGATGGTGGTGTCGTTCGCGTTGTTCGTCGTGGCGTCGTGGGCCTTGCTGGCGCTGTACGGCAATCACGGCTTATGGGCCGCGATGCTGCTCTTCATGGCGCTGCGTGGTCTCACGCTTGCGCGTTATGTGCCGGGCGTCGTACGCGGCATGGCGAGCGCGGCGGCTTGAGCCCGCAGGCTTGCCCATTTCGCATCGCGGCAACCGGTTACGGCTTGAAACAAGCGCATACATGTCACGCGCGACGCTCGCCCTAGAATGACTTCAGCCCGCGCTCTCCGCGCGAACAGTCTGCGCGGGTCAGAAGCGCCGGCGTGCCCGCGCCGGTGCTTCGCTTGCGCTATTCGTCACCGTGGCCGCGCCCGTAACCCGCCGACGCTCACGGCGTAACCGGTGCAGGCACCATTGCGGGCGGACGGCTGTCGGTCGGCACGCCATGGTAGTCGGCCGGATCTTGCGGCGGCGGCCCGCCGTGATGGCCGGACGGACCATTCGCACAACCGGCAACGCCGGCGACCAGCAGCAATGCAATCATCGAAACGCGGATCATAAACGGAATCTCTCGAAGCGGAATGAAAGAGTGGCTGCACGGCGGTGAGCGGGCAGCGCGAGCGCCGAGAGTCTAACCGCAAAGCGCATTCCACGACGCCGCGTGCCCCCTCCCATTTCGTTGCGCGTGACCTACTATAAAGTCACGGCCGCATCTCACAGGAGACTGCCATGGACGCTGAAACGATCGCGGGTCTGGTTGGACTTGCAATAGGTCTGCTCGTGCTGCTCGTGTTGTCGATCTACGAATCGAGAACCTATCGGCATGAACATGATGGCGAAGGCATGGTGCACCACTGGCTGACTCATCAGCACATGCCGCACTGGATGCGCCGCCGGCACTGAACGGACAACCGCGAGTACCAACTGCGCAAGCGCACATTCCGTCCGAATAATTGAACGGTTGATGCGTTGCATTGCACGTGCGAGTTCGCGCTCGCACGTCGGCTGTTTGCGCGGTGACTCCGATGGCATGTCCACCGTAACCCGCGCAAGTTTTTCCGGTCTGCCCTTTCCCCTGATCCGTCGCCTCGTCACAGCTGGAGCGTCCAGCGGCCCGCCATTTCCCCTCCGGCCTCATTTCGCGTTTGGGCACATGCCTTGCTGCATGGAAGCGTGCAAGGAGCGCGTAGCTTGCGCGTCGAGCGTCCCGGCGTGAATGCGCCGAACCAACCAGACTAACTGGCTCATGCCAGACAGGGAGAACTCGAATGACCATCGGAACCATACTGCTTATCGTGCTGATTCTTCTGCTGATCGGCGCGTTACCGAGCTGGCCGTACAGCAGTGGCTGGGGCTATCGGCCGACCGGCGTGGTGGGCGTCGTGCTGATCATCGTGATCGTGTTGCTGCTGATGGGCCGCATATAAACGCAGCCAACTGGCGCTTTCGAGCCTGCGTTTCCCTCCGATGCAATTCGTGATTGACTCTGGCACCCAATGCCACGTAGAATCTCGGATTCGTCGGAGCGTAGCGCAGCCTGGTAGCGCATCTGATTTGGGATCAGAGGGTCGAAGGTTCGAATCCTTTCGCTCCGACCACGAAAAGCAACACGAAACCCGCGTAGCCTCCGGCTTCGCGGGTTTTTGCTTTTGGGCTTTGTTCGGTCTGGCTTTGTTCGGTCTGGCTTTGTTCGGTCTGGCTTTGTTCGGTCTGGCTTTGTTCGGTCTGGCTTTGTTCGGTCTGGCTTTGTTCGGTCTGGCTTTGTTCGGGCTGGCTTTGTTCGGGCTGGCTTTGTTCGGGCTGGCTTTGTTCGGGCTTTCAGACTCTCGCCTGCGATACACCCGCTCGCTGATACGGTCGGCCCGAGCCCTTGCCTTGCGGCATGACGGGCCCGCGTGCGACAGTGACTAAAACCTGGCGCAGGCCTCATCGGGCTTAAGCGCCGCAAGCAGAGTCAAGGAGACACGCATGGATCTGATTCTCTGGCGTCACGCCGAAGCCGAAGACATCGCCAGCACGGACCTCGCGCGGGCGCTCACCACCCGCGGCCGCAAGCAGGCGCAAAACGTCGCCAAATGGCTGCGCACCCGCCTGCCCGACGACGCCGTCGTGCTCGCGAGCCCCGCTGTGCGCACCATCCAGACCGCCGAGACGCTGAGCGATCAATACCGCGTAGTGCGCGAACTCGCGCCCAACGCGAGCGCCGACGACGTGCTCGACGCCGCGGGCTGGCCCAAAGGCGTCGCGCAGACGGTGGTGATCGTCGGCCATCAGCCGACGCTAGGCCACGTCGCCGCACGGCTGCTCGGCAATAGCGACGCGAGCTGGCCGCTGAAGAAAGCGGGCGTGTGGTGGATCGCGAGCCGCGAGCGCGACGGCGACGATCAGGCCGTGCTGCGCGCCGCGATGACGCCTGATCTGGTCTGAGCCGGATTCGCTTCGACGAGGCGAGGCGAGGCGAGGCGAGGCGAGCCGCGCCCATAAAAACCCACGCGCCACGCGAGACGGCGCCAAACTATCAAACCAATCACCCGCTTCACCCATATCGCCGGGACCTCACCGTCCCGGCGCGTTAATTACTCCCACCCGTCTCCTCGACTCCCCACGTTTCGCGCGGAAACAACACTCGCCGTCCCCACTCGCAACATTACAAGCCGCGGGCACGCAGCTTACGGGCAGTCATCCAATCGTCATGGGTTTGCCATGCGAGCGTCACCAGGCGTTACTACATTGGCGAAAAAAGAAATCTCCCTTTTTTCGACCAGGACCCCCCATGCGAGAACTGCCGACGCCTACCCTGCCCCTCGCTTCGATCTTCGAGTCGCGCCGTCTGCCGCGCGCCGAGGAAACGGTCACCGCCCAGCATCGCCTGCAAGTCACGTGGGCTCGCACCGACGAAGAACTGCGCGAAGCGCAGCGTCTGCGCTACCGCGTGTTCGCCGACGAAATGGGCGCGCGTCTGACGGGCCCTGCGGGTCTCGACGTCGATTCGTTCGACTCCTACTGCGATCACCTGCTGGTGCGCGATCTCGACACGTTGAAAGTGGTCGGCACGTATCGCGCGTTGCCGCCGCATCAGGCCGCGCGTATCGGCCGCCTGTATGCGGAAAGCGAATTCGACGTGTCGCGTCTCACGCACCTGCGCGCCAAGATGGTCGAAGTGGGCCGTTCTTGCGTGCACCCCGACTATCGCAGCGGCTCGGTGATCATGTCGCTGTGGGCGGGCCTTGCCGCCTACATGAAACACAACGGCTACGAGACGATGCTCGGCTGCGCGAGCGTGGCGATGGTCGACGGCGGCCACTACGCGGCGAATCTGTATTGCTCGCTGCGCGACAGCGCGCTGACCGCGCCGGAATATCGCGCGTTTGCGCATACACCGCTGCCGGTCGATGAACTGCAAACGGGCGCCGAGGTGGCACCGCCGCCGTTGGTGAAGGGTTATCTGCGGCTCGGCGCGAAGATTTGCGGCGCACCGGCATGGGATCCCGACTTCAATACCGCGGACTTTCTGACGCTGTTCCGCTTGTCCGATATCAATGCACGTTACGCTCGCCACTTCCTCGGCGACGCGCTGCCGCGCTAAGCGGATTCGCACGCAAGACGCGCTGTGACGCGCGTCGGCGAAACAAAACAAGCGGCCACGAAAAAACCCGGCAACATGCCGGGCTTTTTCGTTCATCCGCAACGCGCCATGCGCAAGCTTCAATCGTCCGTATAGACCACGCGATACGGAATGCCGACCTTCTCCCACTCCGCGGCTTCCTGAATCAGGCTGTAGTCGGTGAGCGGGTTGTTGGCCACCCACTCGTTCGGCAAACGCACCTCGTAACCGCCGTTGACCTGCGCCACCGCGATACCCGGCAGGCCGACGTCCGCACGCCGGCGGCAGAGCAGCGCCGCGAGCCGCAGACAGAACAGCAGCGGCCACTCCACTTCGCGTGTTTGCGACAGCTTGCCGAGCTTGCCCGCGTGACCGAGCACGAGCGCGGCAAGCCGCGCCTGATCGGTGCGCGAAAAGCCCGGCATGTCCGCGTTGCTCGCGATATAAGCCGAATGCTTGTGATACGCGCTATGCGAGATCGACAGACCGATTTCGTGCAACGCCGCCGCCCAGCCGAGAAACATGCGATTTTCCGCGCGGCGTTCTTCGTCGGGTTCCGCGAACTGTTCGTAGAAGCGCACCGCGAGTTCGCCGATGCGCCCCGCCTGCGCGCGATCCACGCCATAGCGGCGCATGAAACCTTCCACCGTGACCGTACGCATGTCCTCGTGCTGCGAACGGCCTAGCAGGTCGTATAGCACGCCGAGGCGCAAGGCGCCGTCCGTCGTATCGACGTAATCGACACCGAGTTCGTCGAACACCGCGATCATGATCGACAGACCGCCGGCCAGCACCGGAATACGATCGCCCTTCAACGCGACGAGCTTCAGCCGGTTGACGTTCTCCGCCTTGATCAGCGCGCGCTTGAGCCGCTCGAGCCCGCCGCGCGAGATGCCGTGCGTGACGCCCGGATCGTTGAAGTTATTTGCCTCCACCAATTCGGCCAACGCGCGCGCGGTGCCCGACGAGCCGATTGCCTGCTCCCAGCCGGTCTTCTTGTACTCGGCGGAGATGATCTGGATTTCGCGGCCCGCGGCGAGTTCGGCCTGACGCATCGTGTATTCGTCGACGTTGCCGGCGGGGAAAAACGCGCGGCTATGACTCACGCAGCCGATATACAGGCTCTCCATCTTGATGGGCGTGTAATGCGAGCCAATGATGAATTCCGTCGAGCCGCCGCCGATGTCGACCACGAGACGCTTACCCGGACTCGCGGGCACAGAGTGTGCTGCGCCCGCATAGATCAGGCGCGCTTCTTCACGCCCCGCGATCACTTCGATCGGGAAGCCGAGCGCGGCTTGCGCCTCGCCGAGAAATTCGCCGGCATTCTTGGCGATGCGCAATGTATTGGTTGCGACCGCGCGAACGTGATCGGGATGAAAGTCGCGCAGACGCTCGCCGAAACGCTTGAGCGCGTCCCAGCCGCGCACTTGCGAGGCACGGTCGAGCATCTTGTCGCGCGACAGACCGGCAGCGAGACGCACCGGTTCGCGCAAGGCATCGACTTGATAGATCTGGCTGCCCGCGTCGGTTTCCTCGACCCGGCCCACGATCAGCCGAAAGCTGTTCGAGCCGAGATCGACGGCGGCGAGGAGTTGCGGAGTATTGACCATCGGGTAAGCGGACTCCATGCGCGCGAGCGCGGCGGCGTTGGATGCGGGGAACGCTCCGTGTCCGTCGGGTGCCCTGGGCGCCTCATGCACCTTCCGGCCGGCCGCGCTGTTCAAAGACGCCATTCTAAGCGTACCGGGCCTCACGATGTCACCTCGCAGCAATGGGGGTGCCCAATGGTCCCATACGGACTGCGTCATATTGACGACATGCGGCGATTACGGCGTAGAATAAAAAATCGAGAATGTCATAACAACGTCATCATACTGTGAGAATTTCCGAGCGTCTTTCCGCCTCTCTTCCTGACATTCCATTCTCGCTGCCGATGTCCATCCGCTACCCCTTATTGAATCGCGAGCTGGGCATTCTGGGTTTCAACGAGCGTGTGTTGGCACAAGCTGCCGACCCAGCCGTCCCTTTGCTCGAACGCCTGC
The DNA here is from genome assembly GCF_042680985.1 of Paraburkholderia dipogonis. Lineage (NCBI taxonomy): Bacteria > Pseudomonadati > Pseudomonadota > Betaproteobacteria > Burkholderiales > Burkholderiaceae > Paraburkholderia > Paraburkholderia dipogonis. The sequence goes on from NZ_JBHUFR010000018.1 coordinate 89,997, forward strand.
GCTTCATCTGCATCACCAGCAGCAATCTCGACGAATTCTTCGAAGTCCGCATGGCCGGACTGCAGGAACAGATGCGCGACAACCCCGGCGCGCTATCGCCGGACGGCATGTCGCTGCAGCACGTGTACGACCTCGTGGTCGAACGCGCGCAGAAGCTCGTGCATCGCCAATACACCATGCTGCACGACACGGTGCTCACCGCGCTCGAAGCAGAAGGCATCTATTTTCACGGCACGGAAGCGTGGAACGAAGCGCAGACCGAGTGGGCGCGCAACTATTTCTTCGACGAACTGTTGCCCGTGCTCACGCCGATCGGCCTCGATCCGGCGCATCCGTTTCCACGCGTGCTCAACAAGAGCCTGAACTTCGTCGTCGAACTCGAGGGCAAGGACGCGTTCGGCCGCCAGGCGATGATGGGCATCGTGCAGGCGCCGCGCGCGCTGCCGCGGCTCGTGCGCATGCCGCAGGAACTGTCGGGCTATCCGCACGGCTTCGTGCTGTTGAGCTCGCTGTTGCAACGCTTTGTCGGCGAGCTGTTTCCGAACCTCGTGGTGCGCAGTTGCAATCAGTTTCGCATCACGCGCAATAGCGAACTGTTCGTCGACGAAGATGAAATCACCAATCTGCGCGTCGCGTTGCAGGGCGAATTGCCGGCGCGGCATCTGGGCAATGCGGTGCGCCTCGAAGTGTCGGCGGAAACGCCCACGCATGTCGTGCGCCGCCTGCTCGACGAAAGCGGCCTGTCCGACAAGGACTGCTATTACGCCGACGGCCCCGTCAATCTGGTGCGGCTGATGCAATTGCCGGAGATGGTGGACCGCCCCGATCTCAAGTTCGTGCCGCACATCCCCGCGATTCCGCCGCAGGTGGCCAACAGCGCCAGCATGTTCGACGTGATCGATCAGGGCGACGTGCTGCTGCATCATCCGTACGAGAGCTTTCAGCCGGTGCTCGAACTGCTGCTGCAGGCGGCCAAAGATCCGAACGTGGTCGCGATCAAGCAGACCATCTATCGCACCGGCACCGATTCACCGCTGATGGACGCGCTCATGCAAGCCGCGCGCAACGGCAAGGAAGTCACGGTAGTGGTCGAACTGCTCGCGCGCTTCGACGAAGAAACCAACATCAACTGGGCCTCGCAGCTCGAAGCGGTCGGCGCGCACGTGGTGTACGGCGTGGTGGGCCACAAGTGCCACGCGAAGATGATGCTGATCGTGCGGCGCGTGTCGGTGGGCGGCAAGACCACGCTCAAGCGCTACGTGCACCTCGGCACCGGCAACTATCATCCGCGTACCGCGCGTCTGTACACCGACTTCGGTTTGATGACCGCCGATCAGAAAATCTGCGAAGACGTGCATCACGTGTTCCAGCAACTGACCGGTATTGGCGGCGAACTGAAGCTGCACGAGTTGTGGCAATCGCCGTTCACGCTGCATCCTAAACTGGTCGAGGCGATTCGCGCCGAAGCCGAGCATGCGCGCGCGGGTAAGAAAGCACGCATCGTCGCGAAGATGAATGCGCTGCTCGAACCCACGGTGATCGCCGAACTGTACGAAGCCGCGCAGGCGGGCGTGAAAATCGATCTGATCGTGCGTGGCGTGTGCTCGTTGCAGCCGGGCGTGGCAGGGCTTTCGGAGAACATTACGGTACGCTCGATCGTCGGGCGCTTTCTGGAACACCATCGCATCTTTTACTTTTACGACGGCGGCAAGGAACAGGTCTATCTGTCGAGCGCCGACTGGATGGACCGCAATTTCTTCCGGCGCGTTGAAGTGGCGTTCCCGATCAACAACCGCCGTTTGAAGCGGCGTGTGATCGCCGAAGGCCTGTCGGCATTCCTCGGCGACAATCAATCCGCGTGGCTGATGCAAAGCGACGGGCACTATCGGCGCCGCCGGCCGGGCAAGTCCTCGCGCAATGCGCAGATGAGTCTGCTGGGGAAATTCTGTTCGTAACGTTAGCGAATGCGCTTGCTTCGGCGAGCCATCAACAAACGTGAGACGCGTAAAAAAGCCCGCTACGTGCGGGCTTTCTTCATTCCGATGCGGCTACGTTCAAACCGGCGCCGGTTGCCGGCGCGCCGTGCGATACACCGGGAAGCGCACGGTGAACGTGCTTCCGCGCCCCTCTTCGCTCTTCACGTCGAGTTGCGCATCGTGACGCTGCAGCACATGTTTGACGATCGCGAGCCCGAGACCCGTGCCGCCGGTGTCGCGCGAACGGCTGCGATCGACGCGGTAGAAACGCTCCGTCAACCGTGGAATGTCCGCAGCCGGAATGCCGAGTCCGCTGTCCGTGACGGAAAATATCGCACTGCCGCCTTGCGCATGCCAAGCCACTTTGATCGCGCCGCCGTCTGGCGTGTAGCGGATCGCGTTCGTGACGAGATTGCCGAACGCACTGAGTATTTCTGTTTCGACGCCGGTGACCGTGAGTCCTTCGTCGGCATCGAACACGATCTTGTGATGATCGCTCGACAGATTTTCCGCGTCGTCGCGCAGATGCCGCAACACCGCGCGCATATCGATCATCTGATCGCTCGGCGGCTTGTTGTCGCCTTCGAGTTTGGCGAGCACCAGCAGATCGTTGACGATATGGCGCATGCGCGAAGCCTGCTGCTCCATCAGTTCGAGATAGCGCGAACGTTCGGCTTCGCTCAGCGGCAACTCGCGCATGGTTTCCAGAAAACCCGAGAGCACCGTGAGCGGCGTTTTCAGTTCATGCGAAACATTGGCGACGAAGTCGCGCCGCATCGCATCGGTGCGTTCAAGTTCAGTGATGTCTTGCGAGAGCACCAGCTTGCGATTCTCGCCGTACGGAAACACCTGCACCGACAGCACGTTCTGGCGCTTGTCGCCCATGCCGCGCATGATCAGCATTTCTTCGTAGCGGGACGAATTCAGATAGCGAACGAAGTCCGGCTGACGCACCAGATGCGTAATGTGCTGGCGCAGATCGCGCTTCGCATCCAGACCGAAATGAAGTTCGGAGATCGCGTTGCACCACTCAATCTGGTCGTGATCGTCGAGCATCGCCACGCCGTTCGGCGAGGCCTGGATAGCCTGAATGAAGCGCGAATGCTGCTGCTCGACCGAGCGCACCTGGGCGTGCCAGCGCTTCGCGAGCTTATGCAGACGGTAGTAGATTTCGCCCCAGATGCCGGGGGCGCTCGGCACTTCGCCGTAAACCGGCGCATCGAGCAAGCGCCACAGGCGCTGTTTATGGAAGGTGCTGAAAAGGCTCTGCGCGAGCAGCATGACGATCGCGAGGACGAGCCCTGCCTTGACGTTCACGAGTGCGCCGACCACCACGCACAGAACAGCCAGCAGCACGACCGACACGATGGAGCGCGCCCAGATGATGTTCATGGTCTAGCGATCGAAGAGGAAAACTTAAGCGCCGGGATGGCAATCGCGGCGCCTGTCATGGCGAAAAAAACGTACCCGACGCGGGCGGCTCGACCACCGCTACCGCGGAAGCCTCAGGCGCTCTTCGCAAGCCGGTAGCCGCTGCCGCGTACCGTCTCAATCATAGCATCGCACCCGGCCGGCTTGAGGGCCGCGCGCAAGCGCTTGATATGCACGTCCACCGTGCGCTCTTCGACGAACACGTGATCGCCCCACACCTGATCGAGCAGTTGCGTGCGGCTGTGCACGCGCTCCGGGTGCGTCATGAAGAAGTGCAGCAGACGGAATTCGGTCGGGCCGAGATCGAGCTTGATCTCACTGCCGTCGCCATTCGCGGCCACGCGGTGAGTGGCCGGATCGAGCTTGAGACCGTTGATCGCGACCACGTCTTCGGTCAACTGCGGCGCGCGGCGGCGCAACACCGCCTTGATGCGCGCCATGAGTTCTTTCGGCGAGAACGGCTTGGTGACGTAGTCGTCGGCGCCGATTTCGAGGCCGAGCACCTTGTCCTGCTCGTCGCCACGCGCGGTCAGCATGATGATCGGGATATGTTTCGTGCGCTCGTTGTTGCGCAGATCGCGAGCGAACGCGATGCCCGATTTACCCGGCAACATCCAGTCGAGCAGGACGAGGTCGGGCAGTACGTCGCTGATCAGGTTTTGCGCCTGCTCCGCGTTGTACGCGCGAATCGGGCAGTGTCCGGCGTGTTGAAGATTGACCGAAATCAGTTCGGAAATGGCGGGCTCATCTTCAATGACGAGAATGCTGCTGGGCATCGGCACCTCTGGTCCTTATGTCGGGATTAACTGAGTGCTTCGCGTTCGAGCGCGTCGCGCGACTTGTGCCGCACATCCGTGCCCTTGACGATGTAGATGATGAATTCCGCGATGTTCTTCGCGTGGTCGCCGATCCGCTCGATCGCCTTGGCGATAAAGAGGAAGTCGAGGCCCACGGAGATCGAACGCGGATCTTCGGTCATGTACGAAATCAGCTTGCGCACGAAGGCGCGGAATTCTTCGTCGATCGCTTTATCGTCGCGCACGATCTGCGCGGCGGCGACCGTATCGAGACGCGCGAACGCGTCGAGCGCGCGGCGCAGAATCGACACCGCCATTTCACCCGACAGCTTGATTTCGGCGATATTGATGGTGCGCGAGGCGCCGTCTTCCATCAACCGCTTGGTGCGCTTGGCGATTTTTTCGGCTTCGTCGCCGGCGCGCTCGAGATTCGTGATGGTCTTCGAAATCGCGATCAGGAGGCGCAAATCACGCGCGGCCGGCTGACGGCGCGCGATGATGTTGCTGCACTCTTCGTCGATTTCCACTTCCATCTTGTTCAGACGGTCTTCCGCGGCGATCACCTGTTCGGCGATGTCGAGATCGAATTCGTTGAGCGCCTGCATAGCCTTGACGATCTGCGATTCGACCAGGCCACCCATTTCGAGCACCTTGGAAGAAACCAGATTCAGGTCGGCGTCGAACTGGCTGGACAGGTGTTTATCGGACATGTCGTACTCCCTTGTGTGGCTCGGCGTGTTAACCGAAGCGGCCAGTGATGTAGTCCTCGGTTTCCTTGCGGACCGGCTTGATGAAGATCTTTTCGGTATCGCCGAATTCGATCAACTCGCCGAGGTACATATAGGCAGTGTAGTCCGAACAGCGGGCCGCCTGTTGCATGTTGTGCGTGACGATCACCACCGTGTAATCGCTCTTCAGTTCGGCGATCAGTTCTTCGATACGGCCCGTCGAAATCGGGTCGAGCGCTGAACACGGCTCGTCGAGCAGGAGCACTTCCGGACGGATCGCGATACCGCGCGCGATACACAAACGCTGCTGCTGGCCGCCCGACAAACCGTAGCCGCTCTGGCCGAGCTTGTCCTTCACTTCGTTCCACAACGCAGCCTTGGTCAGCGCCCATTCGACGCGGTCGTCCATCTCCGAGCGCGGCAGCGTTTCGAACATCTTCACGCCGAACGCGATGTTGTCGTAGATCGACATCGGAAACGGCGTCGGCTTCTGGAACACCATGCCGATCCGTGCGCGCAAGAGCGAGATATCGCGCTTGGAGGTCAGCAGATTTTCGCCGTCCATCAGGATCTCGCCTTCGGCGCGCTGCTCCGGATAGAGCGCGTACATCTTGTTCAAAGTGCGCAGCAGCGTGGACTTGCCGCAACCCGACGGGCCGATGAACGCGGTCACCTTGCCTTCGGGAATCGCCAGATTGATGTTCTTCAACGCGTGATACTTGCCGTAGAAGAAGTTCAGGTCGTTGATCTCGATCTTCGGGCGCGACGGCGCCTGCGACTGGCCGCTCTGGGCGGGATCGAAACCGGCGGGCGCCGTGGGACGCGCGATCGGATTGAGTTGAGTTTCTGCCATATTCATCGGATTACACTCCGCCCTTACTTGTTCGAGAAGATCGTGCGCGCGAGGATGTTCAATCCCAGCACCGCGAGCGTGATCAGGAAGACGCCGGCCCACGCGAGCGATTGCCACTGCGCGAACGGGCTCATCGCAAACTTGTAGATCGTGACCGGCAGGTTCGCGACCGGCTGGCCCATGTCCACCGAGAAGAACTGATTCGACAACGCCGTGAACAGCAGCGGCGCGGTTTCGCCTGCGATACGCGCGACGCCGAGCAGCACGCCGGTGACGATACCCGCGATCGATGCCTTCAGCGTGATCGACAGCACCATCTTCCACTTCGGCGTACCGAGCGCGAAAGCGGCTTCGCGCAGTGCGTTCGGCACCAGTTTCAGCATGTTTTCCGTGGTGCGGATCACGATCGGAATCTGCAGCAACGCAAGCGCGAAGACGCCGGCCCAGCCGCTGAAGTGACCCATCTTCGCGACGACCAGCGCGTACACGAAGAGACCGACCACGATCGAGGGCGCCGACAACAGAATGTCGTTGATAAAACGCGTGACGCTCGCGAGCCAGCCCTTCTGACCGTATTCGGCGAGATAGACGCCCGCCAGAATACCGATCGGCGTGCCGACGAAAGTCGCGAGTCCGACCAGCATCAGACTGCCGACGATCGCGTTGGCGAGACCGCCGCCATCGGTGTTCGGCGGCGGCGTCGATTGCGTGAACAGTTCGACCGACAAGCCGCCGATACCGAGACGCAAGGTCGTGTACAGAATCCAGACAAGCCAGATCAGACCGAACGCCATGGCAGCGAGCGACATGGTCAGCGCGATCGCGTTCTTGGTGCGGCGGCGGCCTTGCAGACGCACGCGCATCGCTTCGAGCGCGGCGGCGTCGTTCGAACCCGGCATATTCAAAGTGGGCTGGCTCATTTCGCGCCCTCCGCTTTCTGAAGACGCAGCAGCATGATCTTGGAGATCGCCAGCACGATAAAAGTAATCACGAACAGAATGAGGCCGAGTTCCATCAGCGCCGACGTGTGCAGGCCCGGATCCGCTTCGGCGAATTCATTGGCGAGCGCCGACGTAATGCTGTTGCCCGGCGAAAAGAGCGACACGTTGTCGAGCAGATTGGTGTTGCCGATCACGAACGTGACCGCCATGGTCTCGCCGAGCGCGCGGCCCAGACCCAGCATCACGCCGCCGATCACGCCGCTCTTCGTAAAGGGCAGCACGATCTTCCACATCACTTCCCACGTCGTGCAGCCGATGCCGTACGCCGATTCCTTCAGCAGGACCGGCGTGACTTCGAACACGTCGCGCATCACCGAGGCGATGTACGGAATGATCATGATCGCGAGAATCACACCCGCGCACAAAATGCCGATGCCGATCGGCGCGCCCTGAAACAGCGCTCCGACCACCGGAATACCGCCGAGCACCGCGCCGAGCGGCTTCTCGAACCAGGTCGCGAAGATCGGCGCGAACACCAGCAGACCCCACATGCCGTACACGATCGACGGAATCGCGGCGAGCAGTTCGATCGCGATGCCGAGCGGGCGGCGCAGCCAGGCGGGCGAGAGTTCAGTCAGGAATAGCGCGATGCCGAAGCTGACGGGCACCGCGATGATGAGTGCAATGATCGAGGTGGCGATCGTGCCGTAGATCGGCACCAGCGCGCCGAATTGCTTGCTGGGTGGATCCCAGTCGGCGGTCCACAGGAAGCTGAGGCCGAATTGCTTGATCGACGGCATGGACGCGACGATCAGCGAGACGATGATGCCGCCGAGCAGCAGCAAAGTAACGATGGCGGAGAGGCGCGCGAGACCGCCGAAGATCACGTCGCCGGCGCGGCTGGGCGCTTTCTGCTGCGACGCGCTGCCGGGCGGGGTCGACCTGCTCGCGCCGGGCGCTAATTGGATATCGGACATGAGAGCCTGATGGACCTGTTTCCAGTTGCCGTACGACACGTGTCATGCGGCCGGTAGTGCCGGGGGTTAAAGCCATTGGCCGTCCTCACATGAGGACGGCCAACGTGTTACACACTGCGGATGCCGAGCGCTATGCCCGATGCGTCCCTTACTCGGCGATTGCCTTGCCCGAAGCGTCCTTCACCTTCGACTTCCATTGCGTGCGGATTTCCGACACGACCGAATCCGGCAGCGAGATGTAGTCCAGATCGTTTGCGGCTTGGGTGCCGTTCTTGAACGCCCAGTCGAAGAACTTCAGCGTTTCGCTGCCTTGCGGCGCCTTCTCTTGCGTCGTGTGAACCAGCACGAACGTCGCGCCGACGATCGGCCATGCGTTCTTGCCCGGCTCGTTCGTCAGGATCTGGTAGAACGACTTCGACCAGTCCGCGCCCGCTGCCGCTGCCTTGAAGGTGTCCGTCTTCGGCTCGACCACCGCGCCCGACGAGTTCTTCAGCGCGACATACGTCATGTGGTTCTGCTTCGCGTACGCCCATTCCACGTAGCCGATTGCGCCCGGCAGACGTTGCACGAAGGCCGCGACTCCGTCGTTGCCCTTGCCGCCCGTGCCCGTCGGCCAGTTGACCGTCGAACCTTCACCGACCTTCGACTTCCAGTCCGCGTTGACCTTCGACAGATAGTTCGTCCAGATGAAGCTGGTGCCCGAACCGTCGGCGCGGCGAACCACGGCGATGTCGGTATCCGGCAGCTTGACCTTCGGGTTCAGCGCAACGATCGCCGGATCGTTCCACTTCTTGATCTTACCCAGGTAGATGTCGCCGAGCACTTCGCCCGACAGCGTCAGTTCAGCCGGCTTCACGCCCGGCACGTTGACGACCGGCACCACACCGCCCACCACCGTCGGGAACTGGAACAGGCCTTCCTTGGCGAGTTCGTCGTCCTTCAGCGGAGCGTCCGAACCGGCGAAGTCGACGGTCTTCGCGACGATCTGCTTCACGCCGCCCGACGAGCCGATGCCTTGATAGTTCACCTTGCCGCCGCCGGACTTCTGATACGAGTCGGCCCACTTCGTGTAAATCGGTGCTGCGAAGGTGCTGCCCGCGCCGGTGATGTCTGCGGCTTGCGCTGCGATCGCGAAAAGCGCGCCAGCGACGCCAGCGAACACGGTTTGCATCAATTTCATGAGACCTCCAAAGGTGTGAGCGGTGTGAGCGTGTAAGACGAACACCGCGAAGCTTAGGGTCTCTTTGTGACAGTAACGTGACTTAACGTGAAACGGATGTGACAGTGGGATTACACGGCTGAAAGGCGCTTCGTCAGGGAAAACGCTGAGCTTCCGGCGAAGTTGGTGCCGCTCTTTAGATTAGACGAAGAAAGATGGGGCGCGAACGTTTGCGAGTGCGCGTTTGGGAAAAGATGCGGTGTGGGTGGTGTGGGATGCGGCGGCGGGTGAGATGGTGGTTGGAGTGTCGCTAGAGCGTTGGAATTGTTTTTTGGGGCGCCGGTTTTTGCGGCTCCGCGTTTTGGGGTGGCGCCTCTTGGTGCTGCGCGTTTGGACGCCGGTTTACCTGGCGATGTGCTTTCTTTTGTGGCGATGTGTCTTTTGCGCGGTTCGCTTTCTGAGTTCGCGACACTTGGTCGCGTGAAGCGTGAAGCGTGAAGCGCTGCGGGCGGTACGGACCAATTGCCGCGTGGTGATTGTGAGCTGAATTGCAGATTGCGGGCAGCAAGAGAGCGTCGGGACGATACGCTCGCCGTCCCGACGCCCTCTCGCCGCAACAGCGTGCGGCTTACGCCGTTGCCTCTTTCACGGCTCCGGCAATCGACTCCGCGTGCTGAAGCGCGTCGGCGGCATTTTCTGCTTCCACCATCACGCGCAGCACCGGCTCGGTGCCGGACGCGCGGATCAGCACGCGGCCGCGACCGTTCAGCGCGCTCTCGGCCTTGGCGATGGCGCGGCGGATCACATCGCTGCTCTTCCAGTCCGCGTCGGGCTTCATGCGCACGTTGATCAGCTTCTGCGGGAACAACGTGACGCCGTCGAGCAGGTCCGCGAGAGTCTTGTCGCTGCGCTTCATGGCCGCCAGCACCAGCAACGCGGAGACAATGCCGTCGCCCGTGGAATGGCGGTCGAGCGAAAGAATATGGCCGGAGCCCTCGGCCCCGAGTTGCCAGCCGTGCTCGCGCAACTGCTCGAGCACGTAGCGGTCGCCGACCGCCGCGCGGACGAACTTCACGCCGGCTTCCTGCAGCGCCACTTCCACCGCCATATTCGTCATCAAGGTGCCGACGGCGCCGTCCACTTTGCCGTCGGTCGCGACTCGATCCTTGACCAGGATGTACAGCAGTTCGTCGCCGTTGTAGAGGCGACCTGCCGCGTCGACCACCTGCAGACGGTCGGCGTCGCCATCGAGCGCGATGCCCAGATCCGCATGATTCGCGCGCACCGCACGCACCAGCGCATCCGGTGCGGTCGCGCCGACGCCGTCGTTGATGTTGAAGCCGTTCGGCGCGACGCCGATCGGAATCACTTCGGCGCCCAGTTCGTGGAACACGTGCGGTGCGACGTCATAAGCGGCGCCATGCGCGCAGTCGACCACCAGCTTCAGGCCGTGCAGATCGAACGCCGCCGGGAACGTGCTCTTGCAGAACTCGATGTAGCGCCCTGCGGCGTCGTCGAGACGCCGCGCCTTGCCGAGTTGCTCGGATGCCGCGCAGGCGAGAGGCAGATCGAGTTGCTCCTCGATCTGCGACTCCACTTCGTCCGGCAACTTGTTGCCGTCGGCGGAGAAAAATTTGATGCCGTTGTCGTAGTACGGGTTATGCGATGCACTGATGACCACGCCCGCGGCGAGCCGCAGCGCGCGCGTCAGGTAGGCGATGCCGGGAGTCGGCATCGGGCCGGCCAGCATCACGTCCACACCCGCCGCGGAAAAACCCGACTCGAGCGCGGCTTCGAGCATGTAGCCCGACACCCGCGTGTCTTTGCCGATCAACACGGTTGGCCGCGTGCCCGATTTGGCCCAGCGGTCCGCGCCTGCCAGCACCTTGCCGGCCGCGTAGCCGAGCCGCAATACAAACTCCGGCGTGATAGGCCCTTCGCCGACTTTGCCCCGAATGCCGTCCGTTCCGAAATAACGACGTGCCATGTTTTATCTTCCTCCTTGGCTTGTGGGTTCAACCGCGCGCGCGGCTGTGATTCGCCGCGTCGCGCATGGCTGCCCATACTTTCAATGCATCTACTGTTTGCGCGACGTCGTGCACGCGCAGAATCGCAGCGCCCCGTTCAGCGGCGCATACCGCCGCCGCAATACTGCCCGCGACGCGTTCCGGCGCCGGGCGTCCCACCACCGCGCCGACCATCGACTTGCGCGACATGCCGGCAAGAATCGGATACGGCCGCTCGGCTCGCGGCGCCGTATCCGGCAGATGCGCGAGCAGCGTGTAATTATGCTCGACTACGGTCTTGCCGAAGCCGAAACCTGGATCCACGCTGATACGAGCACGCGCAATGCCTGCCTGCTCGAGTGCAGCGATGCGCTCCTCTAGAAAATCGCGAACTTCGCTCACGACATCGTCGTAGACCGGCTCACCGAGCTGCATGGTCTGCGGCTCACCGAGCATGTGCATCACGCACAGGCCGCACGCGCTGTCGCGCACCGCGCCGATTGCGCCGGGCATCCGGAAACCCCAGATGTCGTTGATCAGATCCGCGCCGGCGGCCAGCGTGTGGCGCATCACTTCGGGCTTGTAGGTGTCGATCGACAAGGGCACGTTCGCGCCGCGCAATTGCTCGACGAGCGGGATCACCCGCTCCAGCTCTTCGTCGAGCGGCACCGGCGGCGCGCCCGGGCGCGTCGATTCGCCACCGATATCGATGATGTCCGCGCCGTCGAGCATCATACGCTCGGCCTGGCGCAATGCATCGCCGCGCATCGCGTATTTGCCGCCGTCGGAAAAAGAATCGGGAGTGACGTTCAGAATGCCCATGACCAACGGGCGTTCAAACGTCAACTTGAAGCGGCCGCATTGCAACGGCTCGGGAATGGGCAACAAAGGAAATTCGACTTTCGACACGGGGTAGTGCTTCGCGCAAACGGATAAATGCAAAACGGGCCGGTGTGAAACACACCGGCCCGCACTTTCTACTGGTCGCCTATCAGGCCGGCGCCGTTGCGCTGCCCGGCTTGACCTCGGTGCCCGGGCTGCCGCCCGACGAGGCGTCGGTTGCCGACGGCGGCGAGCTCTTCGGTGAACGCGGCGGACGGCCTGCCATGATGTCGTTGATCTGATCGGCGTCGATCGTTTCCCACTCCATCAGCGCGGCGGTCATCGCTTCGACCTTATCGCGGTTCTCGTCCAGCAAGCGCTTCGCGAGGTTGTACTGCTCATCCAGCACGCGACGGATTTCGGCATCAACCTTCTGCTGCGTCGCTTCCGAAATGGTGCGCGTGAAGCCGCGGCCAAACGGCGTAGCGTCGTTTTCGTCGTCGACGTAGACCATCGGTCCGAGTGCGTCCGTCATGCCGAAGCGAGCCACCATGGCGCGCGCGGTTTGCGTCGCCTTGTTGAAGTCATCCGACGCGCCGGTGCTGAGCAGGTTGAGGAACAGCTCTTCCGCGACGCGGCCACCGAACAGGATTGCGAGACGATCCAACAGGTAATCCTTCGAATACGTTTCGTTGTCATGCTCCGGCAACTGCCACGTCACGCCCAATGCACGGCCACGCGGAATGATCGTGACCTTGTGCACCGGATCGGCCTTCGGCAACAGCTTCGCGATCACCGCATGACCCGACTCGTGGTACGCCGTAGCGCGCTTCGATTCTTCGCGGATCACGGCTGACTTGCGCTCCGGGCCCATGAAGATCTTGTCCTTCGCGTCTTCGAAATCCGTCATTTCGACGATGCGCTTGCCGCGGCGAGCCGCGAACAAAGCTGCTTCGTTCACGAGATTCGCGAGATCGGCGCCGGAGAAGCCCGGCGTGCCGCGTGCGATGACCGCTGCGTCGACGTCGTTCGAGATCGGCACCTTGCGCAGGTGAACCTTCATGATGTGCTCGCGGCCGCGAATATCGGGCAGACCGACATACACCTGACGGTCGAAACGGCCCGGACGCAGCAGCGCCTTGTCCAGCACGTCCGAACGGTTCGTTGCAGCGATCACGATCACGCCCGAGTTCGCTTCGAAGCCGTCCATCTCGACCAGCATCTGGTTCAAGGTCTGTTCGCGCTCGTCGTTACCGCCGCCCATGCCGGCGCCACGATGACGGCCAACCGCGTCGATTTCGTCGATGAACACGATGCACGGCGCGTGCTTCTTGGCCTGCTCGAACATGTCGCGCACACGAGCCGCGCCGACACCGACGAACATTTCGACGAAGTCCGAACCCGAGATGCTGAAGAACGGCACTTTCGCCTCGCCGGCGATGGCGCGCGCCAGCAGCGTCTTACCCGTTCCCGGCGGGCCGACCAGCAGCACGCCGCGCGGAATGCGACCACCCAGCTTCTGGAATTTCTGCGGATCGCGCAGGAAGTCGACCAGTTCGGAGACTTCTTCCTTGGCTTCGTCGCAACCGGCGACGTCGGTGAAATTGATTGCGTTGTTGTTTTCGTCGATCAGACGTGCACGGGATTTACCGAACGAGAACGCACCACCTTTCCCGCCCCCCTGCATCTGTCGCATCATGTAGAACCAGAAACCGATGATCAGGATCGTCGGCCCGAGGTAGTACAGCGCGGACACCAGCGCGTTGGGTTCGTCATCAGCCTTGCCGCTCACCTGAACGCCATACTTCATCAGATCGCCGACCATCCAGATGTCGCCTGGCGACACGATCTGGTACTTCTGGCCGTCTGCTGGAGTGACCGTGAGGTTCCGCCCCTGGACAATGACGTTCTTGACTTTGCCGTTCTTCGCGTCGTCCATGAACTGCGAATAGGAAACGCCTTCCTGGACACGGGGCTTGTCGAACTGCTTGAACACCGTAAACAGCACCAGTGCGATAACCAGCCACACTGCTGCTTTCGAAAACATATTGTTGTTCAAAGCACCACTCCTTCACTTAGACGGGCGCCTACATTTGCCTTGCGGCACCACGAAAGCATTCTAATCCAGTCCGCAGACCCCTGCCATAAGGTTTCACTACCACAGAAATAGGACAGCGGGCCATTGCCGCACCCATTTCCGAGGCCATGATCGCATTATCGGCAGATGCGGGACCTTCCTGCAGCGTCCTATGCGGGCCGCTTGAGATGCTTACCCAAAATAAACGTTTCTGACGACTTGTCCCGCGAGGCTTTCGGCTTGCGGGCCGCCACCACCTTAAATTGATGCTTGAACTTTTCGACAATCTGGCTGTAACCGCTGCCGTGAAAGCATTTGACTAAAAGGGCACCATCCTGCTTCAGGTGATTCTGTGAGAATTCCAGCGCGAGATCGCACAGATGCTCGATTCGCGCGGCATCCGCCACCGCCACTCCCGACAGGTTGGGCGCCATATCCGAAATTACAAGATCAACCTGGCGTTCGCCGACCAATTCTTCCAGTTGACCGAGCACGGTGTCCTCGCGGAAGTCACCCTGAATGAATGTGACGTCGGCAATCGGTTCCATCGGGAGGATGTCCAGCGCGATGATCGTGCCGTCGATGCCACCTTCGCGCTCGGCGTCGCGCTGCGAACCCTTGGCAAGCTTGTTACGCGCGTACTGGCTCCAGCTGCCCGGCACCGAACCGAGGTCGACGATCACCTGGCCGGGACGGATCAGCTTGTCCTGCTCGTCGATTTCTTTGAGCTTGTAGGCTGCGCGGGCACGATAGCCTTCCCGCTGCGCCATTTTTACGTACGGGTCGTTGATGTGATCATGCAACCACGCCGTGTTGAATTTGTTTTTTGCCATTAAGCGTTGAACTCTTGCTGCGTTATGACACGCTTTAGGGGATAATACGCGGTTAATTCGCGCGGACGCCGCCAAAACTGGCAGTCATCCGCGATTCTGTTGTTCTGACGCGCCGCCCTGCGCAATTGGCCGAATCTCTCGGAAATGCAGGTGCCGCCATTTTAGTCGAGTCTCCCACTTTCCATGCCCGCCCTCAAAGTCTCTTCCGACCAACGCGCCGAGTTGCGCTCCCAGGCACATGCGCTCAAACCGGTCGTGCTCGTCGGCGCCGAAGGCTTGACCGACGCTGTGCTCTCCGAGATCAAGGTCCACCTTGGCGCGCATCAGCTCATCAAGATCCGCGTGTTCGGCGACGAACGCGAAGAGCGCATCGCGATCTATGAAGAAATCTGCGACAAGCTGAACGCCGCGCCGATCCAGCATATCGGCAAGCTGCTGGTGATCTGGAAGCCTGAAGCCGCACAGCCGGCCGTGAAGACCAAACGCGGCGCCCTGCCGAGCGCCCGCGAAGCCGCGGTGGAAGCCAAACCGGGTAAGGGCCGCGCGCCGCGCGTCGTGACCGTCGTGAAGCCCAGCGAAATCCCGATGCGCAAACCCAAGGCCAAAGCAGTCGTGGTGCGCGGCAATGAACGCGTGACGCAAGGCGGCAACATCAAGCGCGCCAAGAAGCGCCAGACCAGCGCGAAGCGCTCGCATCAGTCGTCGAAATAAGCGGATGATGAGCGGTGCGGGCGGTGTCCGCACCTTGACGTGGGCTGCTTGATCACGACCACAAAGCTCAACGTTGCTCACTCAGCAAGCGCGTCGCGCTCCAGCCTGCATACTCAGCGCCTGAACACAGCCATGGCCGCTCGTGTCAGCCGGCCACTTTCCCTGCCGTATCGCGACCGCTCTGCTCCGCCGCCGCGACACTCGCACCTGCAGGCAGCTTCCACACGAGCGCCACACCCAGCAGGCTTTCGATCAGATAGAACAGACTCGAGACGCCGTGCAGGATGCCGAAGCGCGTCGCATAAGCCGAATGCCCGACATCGCTGCCCGCCTCGAGCGCGGCAATGCGCATTGCATTCATAAAAGGCTGCAACGCAAAGTAACCAACCAGTACGCACACCAGCATGCCGGCGATTAGCCAGCGCAGCCGGCGATACGCATCGCCGCCGCGCCGAACCAGCACGTTCGCGAGACCGAGCAGCAAAATGCCGCACACTGCGCCCAGCACGCCTTCAATGCGAAACAGTTGCGCGGCCACCGCGCCGGCCGTCATCCGGTCGAGCGAGGTGAACAGCACGGGCGCGACGGCATAGCCGATAGTCAGCAGACTACCGACCCACACCACCGTCAATAACCGGAAAAATCGATGCGGCATCTGGGACACCGGAACCGCCTTCAAACGTAGCTAACCGCGATGATTTCGTATTCGCGCACGCCGCCCGGCGCCTGCACCGACGCAACGTCGCCTTCCGACTTGCCGATCAGGGCACGCGCAATCGGCGAGCTGATCGAGATCAAGCCATGGTCGATGTCCGCTTCGTCGTCGCCGACGATCTGATACTTGACCGACGCGCCCGAATCCAGGTCTTCCAGTTCCACCGTCGCACCGAACACCACGCGCCCGTCCGCTTCCACAGCCGCCGGATCGATGACTTGCGCGCCGGCCAGCTTAGATTCGATTTCGGCAATCCGGCCTTCGATAAAGCCTTGCTTTTCCTTCGCAGCGTCGTATTCCGCGTTTTCCGACAGATCGCCCTGGGCACGCGCTTCCGCAATCGAATTGATCACCGAAGGACGCTCAACCGATTTCAGGCGCTGCAATTCATCGCGCAACATTTCCGCGCCGCGCTTAGTCAATGGAACAGTGCTCATAAACAACTCTATGCAAAAAACAGCCGTAAAAAAAATCACCGCGGTTAAGTGCATTCCGCGGGGGCCGGAGCGCCGGGGCAAAGCCCGGCGTCAAGCACCTGCGGAACGCCGCTTAACCGCGGCACTTACATCTTGGACAGGTATTCGAAGCCTTAGTTTAGGCGAGCGTGCAGGCCTTGTAAATCATAGACTTCCAGGTCCTTCAAATAGCGCAAACCTTCCACAGCGGCGCGCGCACCGGACATGGTCGTGTAGTACGTGACCTTGTTCGCCTGCGCGCTCATGCGGATCGAACGCGAGTCGGCAATCGCGGCGCGGGTCTCGTCGACGGTCGTGAAGACCAGCGCGATCTCGCCGTTCTTGATCATGTCGACGATGTGCGGACGGCCGTCCTTCACCTTGTTGACGACCTTCACCGGCACGCCGGCCGCTTCGATCGCGGCGGCCGTGCCCTTGGTCGCGACGATCGGATAACCGAGTTCGTGCAGCATGCGCGCGACTTCGACGGCCTTCGGCTTGTCGGCGTCCATCACGGTCAACAGCACCGTGCCGGATTCCGGCAGACGCGAACCTGCCGCGAGTTGCGACTTGAACAGCGCCTCGCCGAAAGTCTGGCCCACGCCCATCACTTCGCCGGTCGAGCGCATTTCCGGTCCGAGCACCGGATCGACTGCCGGGAACTTGACGAACGGGAACACGGCTTCCTTCACGCTGAAGTACGGTGGATCGATTTCCTTCGTCACGCCCTGATCGGCGAGCTTCTGGCCGACCATGGCACGCGCCGCGATCTTCGCGAGCGGCAGGCTGGTCGCCTTCGACACGTACGGCACCGTGCGCGAGGCGCGTGGGTTCACTTCGAGCACGTAGATAACGTCTTCCTTCGAGCCGTCCGCTTGCGGCACCTGCTGAATCGCGAACTGCACGTTCATCAGGCCGATCACGTTCAGCGCCTTCGCCATCGCGCCGGTCTGGCGCTTCAACTCAGCGACGGTTTCCTTCGACAGCGAATACGGCGGCAGCGAGCACGCCGAGTCGCCCGAGTGCACGCCGGCCTGTTCGATGTGCTCCATCACGCCGCCGATAAACACGGCTTCACCGTCCGAAATGCAATCCACGTCGCATTCGATCGCGTCGTTCAGGAAGCGGTCGAGCAGCACCGGCGAATCGTTCGACACCTTCACGGCCTCGCGCATATAGCGCTCGAGGTCGCGCGGCTCGTGGACGATTTCCATCGCGCGGCCGCCCAGCACGTACGACGGGCGCACCACCAGCGGGTAGCCGATTTCGTCGGCGAGCTTGAGCGCCTCGTCTTCGGCGCGCGCCGTACGGTTCGGCGGTTGACGCAGGCCGAGGTCCTGCAGCAGCTTCTGGAAACGCTCGCGGTCTTCCGCGGCGTCGATCATGTCCGGCGACGTGCCGACGATCGGCACACCGTTCGCTTCGAGATCCAGTGCGAGTTTCAGCGGCGTTTGACCGCCGTATTGCACGATCACGCCGACCGGCTTTTCCTTGTCGACGATTTCGAGCACGTCTTCGAGCGTCAGCGATTCGAAGTACAGACGGTCGGATGTGTCGTAGTCGGTCGAAACGGTTTCAGGGTTGCAGTTGACCATGATCGTTTCGTAGCCGTCTTCGCGCATGGCGAGCGCGGCGTGCACGCAGCAGTAGTCGAACTCGATGCCCTGGCCGATCCGGTTCGGGCCGCCGCCCAGCACCATGATCTTCTTGTTGTTCGTCGGGTTTGCTTCGCACTCTTCCTCGTAGGTCGAGTACATGTAGGCGGTTTTCGTGGCGAACTCGGCCGCGCACGTATCGACGCGCTTGTACACCGGACGCACGTTCAACTCGATACGGCGCGCGCGCACTTCCATCGGCTTCGCGCCGAGCAGCTTCGCGAGACGCCGGTCCGAGAAACCGCTTTGCTTCAGATACTTCAGTTCTTCCTTGGAGAGGCTCGCGAGCGTGCGACCGGCCAGCGCCTTTTCCTTCAGGATGATCTGTTCGATCTGCGCGAGGAACCACGGGTCGATCGAGGTTTCTTCGAAAATCTCTTCGGCCGTCATGCCGACACGGAACGCGTCGCCCACGTACCAGATGCGATCCGGGCCGGCTTCGCCGATCTCGCGGATGATCTCGTCGCGGTTATCGGTCTTTTCGTCCAGACCGTCCACGCCAACTTCCAGGCCGCGCAACGCCTTCTGGAACGATTCCTGGAAGGTGCGGCCAATCGCCATCACTTCGCCGACCGACTTCATCTGCGTGGTCAGGCGCGAATCGGCTTCGCGGAATTTTTCGAACGCGAAACGCGGAATCTTGGTGACGACGTAATCGATGGTCGGTTCGAACGACGCCGGAGTCTGGCCGCCGGTGATTTCGTTCTTCAGTTCGTCGAGCGAGTAGCCGACTGCCAGTTTCGCCGCGATCTTCGCGATCGGGAAACCGGTCGCCTTCGACGCCAGCGCCGACGAGCGCGACACACGCGGATTCATCTCGATCACGACCATGCGGCCGTCTTTCGGATTGATCGAGAACTGCACGTTCGAACCGCCGGTGTCGACACCGATCTCGCGCAGCACCGCGAGCGATGCGTTACGCAGGATCTGATATTCCTTGTCCGTTAGCGTTTGCGCCGGCGCGACGGTGATCGAGTCGCCGGTGTGGATGCCCATCGGGTCCAGGTTTTCGATCGAGCAGACGATGATGCAGTTGTCCTTCTTGTCGCGGACCACTTCCATCTCGTACTCTTTCCAGCCGAGCAGCGACTCTTCGATCAGCAACTCGCGCGTGGGCGACAAATCGAGACCGCGCTTGCAGATCTCTTCGAACTCGTCGCGGTTATATGCGATGCCGCCGCCCGAACCGCCCAGCGTGAACGACGGGCGAATCACGACCGGATAACCGCCGCTGCCGGTTTGCGAAGCAATGTCCGCTTGTACCGCCAGCGCTTCTTCCATGGAATGCGCGGTGCCCGATTTGGCCGAACCGAGGCCGATCTTGGTCATCGCGTCCTTGAACTTCTGGCGGTCTTCCGCCTTGTCGATGGCTTCCGGCGACGCGCCGATCAGCTCGACCTTGTATTTTTCCAGCACGCCGTGCGCGTGCAGATCGAGCGCGCAATTCAGCGCGGTCTGGCCGCCCATCGTCGGCAGGATCGCGTCGGGGCGTTCCTTGGCGATGATGCGCTCGACCACTTCCCACGTGATCGGCTCGATGTAGGTCACGTCGGCCGTGTTCGGGTCGGTCATGATCGTCGCCGGATTGCTGTTGACGAGGATGACCTTGTAGCCTTCCTCACGCAGCGCCTTGCATGCCTGCGCGCCCGAGTAATCGAACTCGCACGCCTGGCCGATGATGATCGGACCCGCGCCGATGATGAGGATGCTCTTGATGTCTGTCCGCTTGGGCATAACGCTCTCGCTAAATATTCCTGTGTTCTTGCCAGATTCTGGCTATTCGCGCGCCGGCGGTATGCCGTCCGATTCCGTGATGCTGTCGAACGGCGTCGCCAGGCTCGCGTGTTCCGATGCTGCTGTCGCGTTTATGCCGCCGCGCTCTTGCCGGCCTTCTTCGTGTCCATCAACGCCGTGAAGCGGTCGAACAGATAGGCGATGTCGTGCGGACCCGGCGACGCTTCCGGGTGACCCTGGAAGCAGAACGCCGGCTTGTCGGTTAGCGCAAAGCCCTGCAACGTGCCGTCGAACAGCGACACGTGCGTGGCGCGGGCGTTGGCGGGCAGCGTGTCGGCATCGACCGCGAAGCCGTGGTTTTGCGACGTGATCACCACGCGGCCGTCGTCCAGATCTTTCACCGGATGGTTCGCGCCGTGGTGGCCCGTCTTCATCTTCATGGTTTTGGCGCCGACCGCGAGGCCCATGATCTGATGGCCGAGACAGATGCCGAAGGTCGGGATGCCGCGCTCGATCAGTTCTTTGGTAGCCGTGATCGCGTAGTCGCACGGCTCCGGGTCGCCAGGGCCGTTCGACAGGAAAATGCCGTCCGGATTCAGCGCGAGCGCGTCAGCCGCGCTGGCTTGCGCCGGCAGCACGGTGACGTGGCAGCCGCGTTCGGCCAGCATGCGCAGGATGTTGTACTTGACGCCGTAGTCGAACGCCACGACGCGATACTTCGGCGCCTTTTGCGTGCCGTAGCCTTCGCCCAGACGCCATTCGGTCTGAGCCCACTCGTAGGTTTCCTTCGTCGACACGACCTTCGCGAGGTCCATGCCCGAGAGGCCTGGGAACGAGCGCGCGAGTTCGATTGCCTTGGCTTCGTCGTCCGAACCGGCGAGGATCGCGCCGTTCTGCGCGCCCTTGTCGCGCAGAACGCGGGTCAGCATGCGGGTGTCGAGACCGGCGATGGCGACCACGCCTTCATCCTTCAGGTATTGCGGGAGCGTCCGCTCCATGCGGAAGTTCGACGCGAGAACCGGCAGATCGCGGATGATCAGGCCGGCGGCATGGACTTTCGTAGCTTCGACGTCTTCGGCGTTCACGCCGACGTTACCGATATGCGGATACGTGAGGGTCACGATCTGGCGCGCGTAGCTCGGGTCAGTCAGGATTTCCTGATAGCCGGTGATAGCGGTGTTGAACACGACTTCGCCGATGGTGTGCCCGGGGGCGCCGATCGAGTAACCACGAAAGACCGTGCCGTCGGCGAGCGCGAGCAGAGCGGGAGAAAATGACGGCAACACGGGAGACTCCTTGGGGGAACACCCTGTTGCCGACCTGTCTATCCGACTGCGAGCCGCAGCGAAACGCATCCGGGATGCGCGCGCAGACTCGCTCGCGAACTGCCGTTGACGTTGCAAGGGGCGCGATGGGTCCATTGTGTGGACGGATCGGCTGGGGGCGAAGCCCTGCTTGCTACGCCTGTGGCGCGCGGCGGATGAACGGTATGGGAGAGGTAGGCGCTAGGGTGCGGGTTGATAAGCTCAAACCTTGGAATTATAGCGTGAAAATGCCCTTCTCTCCAAATCCGAGATGGCGTCGACCCGTGAAACAGTGCGACTCGAAACCGCTGAAAGCCCCGCCGCGCCTCACGCGGACGGTGCTCTGGAAAGTTTCCGCCGACGCGAATTGGGACAGCGCCGGGAGATGGGGCACGACCGGCGAATTACCGGTCGCGAGCGCCGTGACGGCAGCACACGGGCGTGCCCGGCGGCAGACTACGGATTCGATTCGGCCTCAAGCATCCTGCTCGGCGTGAACCTCGGCCGGATGAACCAGCTTACGGCCCGGCAACACGTACCAGATCGCGCTCGCCACCTGCAGGGCCACGAGAATGCCCCACGCCGTCAGATGTGCGGCCGCCGGATAGTGGCCGCCGCTCGCCGGCCAATGCGACAGCACGGCGCCCACGCCGATCTGGAAACCGAAAATCAGCAGAAAGATGATCAACGTCAGCGTGGTATTCACGCGGCCGATCATCTGCGCCGGGAAGTGCCGGGCCATAACGGCGTAACTGAGAATGCCGGTGCCGCCAAAGATCCCATACGCCGCCCACAACAGGCTCGCGGGCAGCGGCGCCTTGAACATGATCAGCAGCTGTGTCACGACGTACAGCGCCATGCCGATGCCGCAGAACGCATAGAGCGAGATACCGCGCCGTTCGAGACCGCGCGCGGCTGCGCCGAAGCCCACGCAGCCGGCCATCATCGCGAAACCGAGAATCGAAACAAGCGCGGCGGCTTCGCGTGGCTCGAAGCCTTGCACGTCACGCAGCCACGCGCCGACCCAAAGCGACTGCATCGCGTAAAAGACGCCTTGCGTGACGACCGAAAACGACGCGATCTTCCAGAACGCCGCGCTACGCAAGATATGCAGCGTGCCTTTGAACTGGGCACCCAGACTCGCCTGATGATGCGATTCCTTCGTGTCCGGCGCGAGCGTCCACTGTGCCAGCGCGACCAGCACCGTCAGCACACCCAGCCCGACGCAGACGGTGCGCCAGCTGGCGAACGTCAGCGCCCACGTCAGCGGCGAGCCGACCATCACGCCGCCGAAGCCGCCGATCGCCATCACCAGTCCGTTCATCAGCGGCAGGCGCGCGGCGGCGAAGTGCTGCGCCAATGCCTTGAACGCGGCGCCAAGGCACACGGAGACGCCGACGCCGATCAGCAGGCGCCCCACCATCATCACGCCGACGCTATGGGCCGCGCCGAACACCCAGATGCCGAGCGCCGCGAATAGCAGCGTGACGGCCGTGACACGCCGCGCGCCGAAGTGATCGAGCAGGACGCCAGCCGGAATCTGCGCACCCGCAAAGCCGAGAAAATAGAGACTGGTGAGCAGGCCCAGATCCGCGGCCGACAACCCGAGATCGTGCGTGATGAACGGTGCAAAGCCGAGGTTGACGCCGCGGAACACGTAGGAAACGAAGTAACCGGCGGAGAACAGCAGGAAGACGCGCAACTGGGTCGACGACATGAGTTTTGAGTTAGACGGCTGGCCGATAGAGTTTGACCGAAGCACGAAAGATAAAGGAAAAGCGCCGACTTTGCGCGAGATGATCCGCACAATGAAAAACGCCGTCACCACAGGTGACGGCGTTGGAAAAAGCACGGTGCGTGATCGGAGCGCAATTCATGCGCTGCCCCCGCAACGCATGTGGTCACTACCGTGTGAGCCGCTATTGGTCTACTTACCCTTCTTCGCGCTGGCCGCGGTCTTCGGGCGGCTCTCTGCCGCAGCCTTCGACGCCTTGCTGGACGTGGAAGCCGACACCTTGGTCACCTTGCCCTTGCTGGCGCTGGATGCCGTCGGCTTGACGACCTTACCTACCGGCTCGGAAACCTTCACCACCTCTGCCCGGCCACGACCCTTCTTCTTATCGTAGCGCGATTCGCTTCTGGTGTCTGCGACGCGGGTGCCGATCTTCTCGACGCCGCCGCCTTGCACATCGGTCGCGATGCGTTCCGGACCCGGCTCGCTCGGCATGGCTTTGCCGACCGGCACGTGCAGCACGATCACCTGACCGCGCGAAACGGCGTCGCGATGCGTACGGTTCCAGGCCTTCAACTGGCCGACCGATACGCCGTAGCGCACGGCAATGGCCGCCATCGACTGATTGCGGCGCACGCGGATCAGCATCTTGCGCGTATCGGGGACGTCGGGCTCCATGGCGAGCACGGCGCTTTCGGCGACGTCGGCGCTGATGTCCTCGTCGTCGTCCGAACCGCGCGGCACCACGATCGTGGAGCCGGGTTTCAAACGCATGCCGACCGGAATCTTGTTCACTTCCATCAGCGTGTCGGCGTCGACGCTGATCTTCTGCGCGATGGCCGCGGGTGTCGCGCGTTCGGTGACCGTGTACGTGGTCCACGACGACAGCGAGCCGGAGTAGGTTTTCAGATTCCGCTCGAAGGCGCTGGCGTTGTCGAACGGCAGCAGGATTTGCGGCTGCGTGGCGCCCAAAATCACCGGCTTCCTGAATGACGGGTTCAGCGCGCGGAATTCGTCGGCGGACAGGTTCGAGAGCTTGGCGGCCATATCCACGTCGATGTCGTGCGAGGTGGTTACCGTCACGAAATACGGGTGGTTCGGAATGGTCGGCAGCGTGAGCCCGTACATTTGCGGGTTCATCACGATGTTCTTGACCGCCTGCAGCTTCGGCACGTAGTTACGCGTCTCGTTCGGCATGCGCAGGCTGAGGTAGTCGGTCGGCAGGCCCGCCGCTTCATTGCGCGCAATTGCGCGCTGCACGTTGCCCTCACCCCAGTTGTACGCCGCGAGCGCCAATTGCCAGTCGCCGAACATGTCATGCAGACGCGACAGATAGTCGAGCGCGGCGCTGGTCGACGCCAGCACATCGCGCCGCTCGTCCTGCCACATGTTCTGCTTGAGGTTGTAGGTGCGACCCGTGCCCGGCATGAACTGCCACATGCCGGCCGCCTTCGCCACCGACAAGGCCTGCGGGCTATACGCCGATTCGATGAACGGCAGCAACGCGAGCTCGGTCGGCATGTGGCGCGCCTCGAGCTCTTCGACGATGTGATACAGGTATTTCTGCGAGCGCTCGGTCATGCGCTGCACGTAGTCAGGCCGTTGCGCATACCAGTTGACCTGCATGTCGACGAGGTCGGTTTGCAGGTCCGGCATCTGGAAACCACGGCGAATACGGCCCCAAAGGTCTGCGTCGGCGCTCGTCAACTGAGTGACGGAGCCTTGGTCGACGTTGATCGTCTCTTTGGCGGTGGCTGACTTGCGAAGGGCGTCTGCTACGGCTTGCTGACTGGCGGGGTTGGTTGCGGTGTTCGAAATGCTCGTCGTCGGTCCTTGGCTCGCGCAGGCGGCGAGCGTCAGGACCAGCAACGCACTAAAGATAAATCGCATGAAAATCTCGGCTTCCACAAGGGCTGGAATTTGCAGCCGATAGTACGAAACGGCAACGTTTACGTCAATCGGAAAATTACGAAAAAATCAAGTAAATCTTGGGCTTGGCGAATTTTTCCGATTCTTCGCGTGAGGATTACCCTGCCCGGGGGCGGGTCAACGGAAGCGGTTCTTCCATTCGCGCATCAAGGTAAAGGCCGTCAATCGATCCGGCACTGCCTCGTGCAACTGCTCCCGCAAGCTCGCCTGCACCGCCGGGTCGCCGGCGCGTAAAAACGGATTCACTGCGCGCTCATGGGCGATCGTGGTGGGCAACGTGGGCACGTCGCGCGCGCGCAGTTCGCTCGCTTTGTCCCGCCAGGCTTGCAGTTCGGCGTTGCCCGGCTCGCAGGCGAGCGCGAAGCGGATATTCGACAGCGTGTACTCGTGCGCGCAGTGGACCTCGGTCGCGCCGGGCAGCGCGGCCAGCGAATCCAGCGAGGCGAGCATCTGTTTCGGCGTGCCTTCGAACAGCCGGCCGCAACCGCAGGCGAACAGCGTGTCGCCGCAAAACACGTGGGGCGTGCCTTGCGGGTCGGTCGCCTGGAAATAGGCGATGTGGCCACTGGTGTGACCCGGCACATCGAGCACGCTCAATTCGAGCGCCGGCGCCGCAATCGACACGTGATCGCCATTTTTCAGACGGTGTGTGAGATGCTCGATCGCTTCACTGGCGGGGCCGTAGACCGGTACGGCCTGGCCGTTCAGCAGATCGGCCACCCCGCCGACGTGGTCTTGATGATGGTGCGTGAGTAAAATAGCGCTCAGCCGCCAACCCCGTTTCGCCAGATAGGCTTTTACGGGGGCGGCCTCACCCGGATCGACGACCGCCGCGTGGTGTCCGTCGGAAACGACCCAGATGTAATTGTCATCAAACGCCGGGACCGGTACGTACTCGAGCGCATTCATAGGCGACGCATTCTTTGATATGACTGACCGAGCGATTATAGACTGGCCCGCCTGGACCGACTCGCCACCTGGCCGATACGTACTCGAGTGGGAGCAAACCCAACTCGACCGCGTGGTGTCGGACGTGTTCGGTTACCATGCGCTGCAACTCGGCCTGCCGCAACTCGACGCCTTGCGCGAGAACCGCATGCCGTGCCGCGGGCTCGTGCTCGACGCGGCGAGCGGAGCGAGCGCGCCGTATGCGTATCCGCGCGGCGCCGGGCGTGCGGCCAATGGCAATCGCACCGGTCTGAACAACGGCGCCGCACAGAGCGGCCTCGCGGGCCTGCCGGCGCCGGCCGGACGCAGCGCCGTCTGGTGCGACCTGCTGGACCTGCCGTTCGAGGCGCAAAGCGTCGATCTGATCGTCATGCCGCACACGCTGGAATTCACGAGCGACCCGCACCGTCTGTTGCGCGAAGCCGAGCGCGTGTTGATGCCTGAAGGCCAGTTGATCATTCTCGGCTTCAATTCGCTGTCGCTGTGGGGCGCGCGGCAATCGGTCGGCAAGATGACCGGCCGGCCGTTCGTGCCGGCCGCCGTCGACCTGATCGCCTTCACGCGCCTGAAAGACTGGATCAAGCTGCTGGGCTTCGACCTTGAACGCGGGCGCTTCGGCTGCTATCGTCCGCCGCTTGGCAGCGAACAATGGCTCGCCCGTTACGGTTTCATGGAAGCCGCCGGCGACCGCTGGTGGCCGATTTTCGGCGCCACCTACATGATCAAGGCGATCAAGCGCGTGCGCGGCATGCGTCTCGTCGGCCCGCTGAAAGTGAAGAAACCCGTCCTCGCCGCGGGCCTCGCGCCCGCCGCCACACCGAATACACGCAACCACACTCAATGACTTCCGATCTCATCGACATCTATACCGACGGCGCCTGCAAGGGCAACCCCGGCCCCGGCGGCTGGGGCGCGCTGCTGCGCTTCGGCGACCAGGAAAAAGAACTGTTCGGCGGCGAAGCCAATACCACCAACAACCGCATGGAACTGATGGGCGTGATCGCCGCGCTCGAAGCGCTGAAGCGTCCCTGCAAAGCGGTCGTGCACACCGACTCGCAGTACGTGCAGAAAGGCATCAGCGAATGGATCCACGGCTGGAAGAAGAAAGGCTGGATCACCGCCGCCAAGCAGCCGGTCAAGAACGCCGACTTGTGGAAGCGGCTCGACGCGCTCGTCGCGCAACACGAAATCGAGTGGCGCTGGGTGCGCGGGCACAACGGCCACCCGGAAAACGAGCGCGCCGATCAGCTGGCCAATCGCGGCGTCGCGTCACTCGCGCAGATGTAAGTCCTGCTGCGACGACGCGCGCGATCCACTACGTGCGCACTCTTTTTTGCTGCAACTATCTTCAAGCAGGCTAATCCGACATGCGTCAACTCATCCTCGATACCGAAACCACCGGCCTGAATGCCCGCACCGGCGACCGGATCCTTGAACTCGGTTGCGTCGAAATGGTGAACCGCCGGCTGACGGGCAACAATCTGCACTTCTATATCAACCCGGAACGCGATAGCGATCCGGGCGCGCTGGCCGTGCACGGACTGACCACCGAGTTCCTGAGCGACAAGCCGAAGTTCGCCGAGATCGCCGATCAGTTTCGCGACTTCATCCAGGACGCGGAACTGATCATCCACAACGCGCCGTTCGATATCGGCTTTCTCGATGCCGAGTTCGCCTTGCTGGGTTTGCCGCCGGTGAAAACCTACTGCGGCGAAATCATCGACACGCTGGCGCGCGCCAAGCAGATGTTCCCCGGCAAGCGCAATTCGCTCGACGCGCTGTGCGACCGCTTCGGCATCAGCAACGCGCACCGTACGTTGCACGGTGCCCTGCTCGACTCGGAACTGCTCGCCGAAGTCTATCTGGCGATGACGCGCGGCCAGGAAAGCCTTGTCATCGACATGCTCGGCGAGTCGCACGTTGGCGGCGACGCGCATGCGCCGCGCGTCGCGCTCAGTTCGCTCGATCTGATCGTGATCACCGCCAGCGACGACGAGCTCGCCGCGCACCAGGCCGTACTCGACGGCCTCGACAAGGCGATCAAGGGCACGAGCGTGTGGCGCCTCGAACCGGCGCCGGCTGCGGATGAGCAAACCGCTTAAAAAGTACTGGACGAGGCCGGAAATCCCTGACATAATTCGGCTCTCTTCGGGTGGTTAGCTCAGCGGTAGAGCACTGCCTTCACACGGCAGGGGTCACTGGTTCGATCCCAGTACTACCCACCAGAATTTTGGTGTGTCGATCACCGAAGACTAAAGGGCTCACGTAGAAATGCGTGAGCCCTTTTTCATTTCGTGTTTGACTCATAGATCGGCCGGTGAAAACCGTACGGAATGCCAGGCAGATTCCGGCGCTCAACGTTCGGACTGGTCGTCAACTCCGGATCTTCGTACGTTTGCGGACGCCTGATACTGCTGATATAGTTGGCACTCGGGCATTCACCCCGTCCATTTCTCCACCTCATTCGACCATAGGGAGGCGCCACATGTTTGCAATGCGTATCGCCGTCCCCGGCATGGTCTCGCGAGCGTTTTCGCGATCTTAGTCTGTCCGATTAAGTCGCCGAGTTAAATCGCCGCATCGCCGTTCACGTGGTGTCGCCTGAAAGGCACTCCGCGCAATTCCCAGACAGTCCGCAGTTCAATCGCCTATGCATTCCGGCGCGGTTTGACTGTCTCGTCCTTTCGCTTCTGACTGGAACCTCGCTGCGCTCGTGCGCCACGGGGGCGTGACAAATGACCAGAAAAAACTCGACTTTCGCGGACAAGCCTTCAAGGATGTCCTCGGCTTTACCTTCCATCACTGGGCGCAGCAGCCCTGGCGCATCGTCGTCACTACAGCGCTGGTGCTGCTCTCGGCACTGGCCGACGTACTCACGCCAATGTTCGCCGGACGTCTCGTCGACGCCATCGCGTCCGGCGCGGCGAGCAACGCCGTCGCCTGGCATGCCGCGATCACGGCCTTCTGCGTGCTGGGTGCGCTCGGTCTCGGCGCCACCTTGCTGCGGCAAGGCGTGTACTTCAACATCATCCGGCTCACGCTCAAGATGATGAGTGAGATCGCGGCCAACGCGTTTCATCGCGTGCAACGCTTTTCGACCGATTGGCACGCCAACAGCTTCGCCGGCTCCACAGTGCGCAAAATCACGCGCGGCATGTGGGCGCTCGACCTGCTCAACGACACGCTGCTCATCGCGCTGTTGCCGTCGCTCGTCATGCTGGTCGGCGCGACTGTCCTGCTCGGTTGGCGCTGGCCGATGATGGGCGCGGTCGTCGGCATCGGCTCGCTCGTCTATATCGCGGTGACGGTGGCCATGTCGCTCGGTTTCGTCGCGCCGGCCGCGCGTCTCGCGAATGCGTGGGACACGCGCATGGGCGGTGCGCTCGCCGACGCGGTCAGCTGTAACGGCGTGGTCAAGGCGTTCGGCGCGGAAGAGCGCGAAGAAGCGCTGCTCGCGCGCGTGATCGGCAAGTGGCGGCACCGCACGCGCCGCACATGGATGCGCGGCACGATCAACGGCGGCGTCCAGGGCGGCATGCTGGTAGCGATCCAGGCCGCGATTCTCGGCGCGGCGCTGCTGTTGTGGGCGCGCGGCGAGGCAAGCGTCGGCGACATCACGTTCGCGCTCACCATGTTCTTCATGCTGCAAGGCTATCTGCGCGACGTGGGCATGCACATCCGCAACCTGCAACGCTCGGTCAACGACATGGAGGAACTGGTGTCGCAGGAAAGCCAGCCGCTCGGTATCGAGGACCGCCCCGGCGCGGGTCCGATCACGATCGGCAAAGGCGAGATCCGTTTCGAGCACGTCACGTTCCACTACGGCACGAACGGCAAGCCGCTTTACGACAACTTCTCCGTGCGCATCGCGCCGGGCGAGCGCGTCGGATTGGTCGGGCATTCGGGGTCGGGGAAGACTACGTTCATCAAGCTGATCCAGCGGCTCTATGACATTTCGGAAGGCCGGATCACGATCGACGGTCAGGACATCGCCCAAGTGCGGCAAGCGTCGCTGCGCAGCCAGATCGCGATCGTTCAGCAGGAACCGGTGCTGTTTCACCGCTCGCTCGCCGAGAACATCGCTTATGCGCGGCCCGGTGCGAGCCGCGCCGAGATCGAGCGGGCCGCGAAGCTCGCGAGCGCGCACGGCTTCATCGCAGCGCTGCCCAATGGTTATGACACGCTGGTCGGTGAACGCGGCGTCAAGCTTTCGGGCGGCGAACGTCAGCGCGTCGCGATCGCGCGGGCGTTCCTCGCCGACGCGCCGATCCTGATTCTGGACGAAGCGACGTCGAGCCTCGACAGCGAAAGCGAGGTGCTGATCCAGCAGGCCATGGAGCGGCTCATGATGGGCCGCACCACGCTGGTGGTGGCGCACCGCCTTTCCACTGTGCGCTCGCTGGACCGGCTGCTGGTGCTGGACAAGGGCAAAGTGATCGAGGAAGGCAGCCACGACGCGCTGATCAGACTCGAGAACGGCCTGTACCGGCGGTTGTTCGAGCGGCAGGCGCTGGAGCTGATCAAGGGTCTGGGCGAGCCGGAATTCACGACTCGGACCGCGCGGCCGCACGCGAACCGGACGGACGATTCCAGCCTGCTGGTTGGGAAGTAGATTGAACTGGGCGTGTGGGACGTCGACTGAAAACCGCAGATAGGGCGGCGCTTTCGGATGACGTTCCACCGCCCGTTTATTTTGGGCGCGACTGAGCGTTAGTCGGGCACGCTCGCATGATCTGGAAATCGCCGCGCCGGTAGGCGGCGACGCTCCCCACTATCAACCTACCGCGTTTTTTTCGCAGGCGGAATAACGCCCGCGTAAGCGCCGCTCCGCTCGCACCGGCTACGTGAGCGCCCACACCGCCGTCACACCACACCCGCCGGCAATCCCACGCCACGCGCCATGCCCGTCGCGGCAAACACCATCAGCACCAGCAAGATCGTCTGGATCACACTGTAGCGGGCATAAGTGCGCGCCTTGCGCAAATCCGGCGCGACGCCTTTTCTGACCGCCGCGCGCCATCGCATCAACGCGAGCATCGACGGGACTTCGAGAATGAGAATGATGACGAGCAGCGTCATCTTGATGTGGAAGAGCGGCTCGTGGAGATAGTAGTCGGCGCCCTTTTCGTAACCGCCGAAAACGCGCATCAACCCGGTGACGAGCAGCACCAGCGCTGAAATGCCCCAGCGTGAATCGGCGCGGAAGAGCGAGCGCAGCGCGGCGGGTACGGTGGCACGGCGCAGCGCCCAGGTGCGCCGCAGAATCGACGCGAGCGCGAAGCCATAAGCAAGCAGATGGATAGCGGCAAGCAACCAGCGAACCAGCATGGCGACTCCTGCAAAGGACGCAATACGATCGTTGTAGGTCTCACTCGCCCGCGCTGAAGCGCCGGGCGCCATGACTTCATTATCGACTACGGCTCAATCTACAACGCCTGCTTCGGCCACGGGGTGTGGCCGACTGCACAAACCGGCAGATTCAGACCTGCTGCAAGGATGTGTCAAGCGCGCGGGCGGCGACGCGGTCGCCTTCGGTCGTCAGCGCGGTGCGGAATACGGTTTGCCGGTTGTGCCCCGCGGCGGCCGGCGAATCCCACAGTAATTCGATCTTCGGGCGACGGCCAAAGGCGCCGTGCGCCAGCGACGGCGCAGCCGCCGCCCCCAGCGACGCACCTGATCCACCCGGCTCTCCAACACCGCCGAACGCGACAGCGGGAGTGGGGGTCGGCGTCGGCGTAGTTCGTGCCTCCTGCCCCGCCGCCCAGCGCACGGACAATTCGCGCGCGTCGTACTGCCCCACCTTGCGGCGCTCGGCCCACACGATCACCGTCCGAGTGGCCGGATCGAGCGCGACCGCATAGCGGCCGATCGCGAAACGGCGCGCGGCAATATTGGTTCGCCACAGCGCGCGCGGCCGGCAGATCCACAGCACGGCCGCGTACAGCGCGGGCGCGGCCAGCAACCAGCCGTTGGAGGCCGCCACCGCATTGGCGGCACGCCGCCAGCCGGCGCTCGCGGCAAACGCGCCGACCGACCAGACCGCAAACAGGAACCCGAGAAAAGCGAACAGACGCAGCGCCTGCCGCAGCCATTGCGGCAGCGGATGAAACGGACGCTCGGCCACGGCGCGCGCGCCCGGCAGGAAGATCAGCAGGAACAGGAAGACGAGGTTGATGCACGCCCACGGCGACGACAGCATGGCCAGCAGCGACGCGCCCGCATCCAGGTCCGCCATCGAAAAAAGCCAGCGAGCGAGGATCACGAGACCGATGGCGCGCAACGCGAAAATCGTTCCGGCGCCGGGCGCCGCGTTCGCACGCGTCTCTTTCGTTCTCGCCAAGGCATCCTCCTGTCGTCGGCGGCGCCGCAGCCAAATTTGCGGCAGGGCCATTATAGGGATATTACGGAGCGTGGCTCATTCTTACGGGCCGGAAACCCGCACTTTCGTCCGTTGATTGGGGAAAACGCGGCGCGCCTGCAACAACGCCCCGTGGGCAAGTGCCTCACGGGGCGTTGCTGGCGGCCTTCGGAGCGCCTGACGCGCTCTTCGAGCCGGTGCGACATTCTTATCTGTCGCGCATTAGCTGGCGTTGACTTCGCGCAGCACCGTGCGGTGCTTCTGACGCAGCAGTTCTTCGTAAGTGGCGACGTAGTTCTTCGCCATGACCTTCGACGAGAAGCGCGACTCGAACGCCTTGCGCACACCGGCGCGCGACAGCGTGTGCAGACGCTTGACTGCAGCGACGGCGCTGATTTCGTCTTCGACGACGAAGCCCGACACGCCGTTTTCGATCACTTCCGGCACCGAACCGCGGTTGAACGCGATCGCCGGCGTACCGCACGCCATCGCTTCGATCATGACCAGACCGAAGGGCTCCGGCCAGTCGATCGGGAACACCAGTGCATGCGCGTTGCCGAGGAACTCACGCTTTTCGGCTTCGCCGATTTCGCCGATGTACTCGACATGCGGGAGCGCCATCAGCGGCTTGATCACTTCTTCGTAATAGGCGCGGTCGGCCTTGTCGATCTTGGCGGCGACCTTGAGCTTCATGCCTGCCTGGCCGGCGATACGGATCGCGCGGTCGAGGCCCTTCTCCGGCGACACACGGCCGAGGAAAGCGAGATAGCCCGGCTCGACGTTGGGGATCGGCGTGAGCACGTTTTCCGGCAGACCGTGATAAACGGTTTGCAGCCAGTTTGCCTGCGGCAGCGGAATGCGCTGGTTGTCCGAAATCGACACCACCGGCACGTCGCTGAACGTATTGAAGACCGGCTGCAGTTCCGGCAGATCGAGACGGCCGTGCAGCGTGGTCAGGAACGGCACCGGCTGACGGGCGAACAGCGAGAACGGATAGTAGTCGATGTGGAAATGCAGCACGTCGAATTCGTCCGCGCGGCGGCGCACTTCTTCGAGCAGCAGCATGTGCGGCGCCATCACGTCGCGAATCGTCGGGTCGAGGCGCAGCGCCTGCGGCCAGAAAGCTTCGAGTTTCGCCGAGGTTACCGAATCGCCGCTCGCGAAGAGCGTGACGTCGTGACCTTGCTCGACCAGAGCTTCGGTCAGATAGGACACCACGCGTTCCGTACCGCCATACAGCTTGGGAGGAACCGCCTCGTGCAACGGAGCGATTTGAGCGATTCGCATAATGGAAAACTCCTCGTAAAAAATCAGGCAAAGATACTGCGTTTGGTAAAAGCGACTCGCTTGCTCGCCAGGGCAGTCTGGCCGGATTTGCCGGCGCGGGCCTGATTCTTTCGAGAAATCCTGCGATGGATCGCTTAGGTAGTGAGCCCAGACCCGTGGTCAGTGTCTGCGCATGTGCCGGTAAACGCACACATGACACCTACGTTGACAAACTGTCAGAAAATTCGGTGGGCCTACAGAGCATGCATTATCAATGCCGGGATTCACGCTGCACCACAACATTTCAAAGTCTTTACGTTGTTACAAACGCGAAACACTTTGCAAACCCTTGTTTTCTAAGACAGTTCTACAGTGGCAACTGGCTTGCGGCAAGGACCGCCGAGGTGGTCCCGTAAGCACTTGCGTCAACTTTGCCGGCAAGCGTTGAAGAAATGCCGCACCGCGGTTGAATGCAATTTGTAATTATATCCCGAAATTTTTCGCGGTCCCGCGCGAACCCTGACCACATAGGCGGGTCGGGTAGCGCTGGGTCGCGAACATCTATCGCGAAATCAATCGCGCCAAGGCCCGGATACACAGGGCGCAATCGCTTTTGCATGTTTACAATGCGAAGCATCGGCTTCGCGGCGAACCTTTTCCATGTGGCCCACGCTTTGCATGCACAACCCGAATCACATCAACCTCACGATCAATTGGAACATTTAACCATCGCCCAGCGTAATGCCGAGAACGCAAAGCTCGCGAGCTATGCGCACCGGCCGCTTGCGTTCCTTTTCCGCTTCATCCGCCGCCATCCGCTCGCGCATGCGGTCGTGCTGTGCAGCGTGTTCGCGGCCGTGGGCTGTGCGCTCGCTTCGCAGTACGCGATCAAACATCTGATCGACGTGCTCGGCGAAGGCCGGCACCATCCCGGCCCGCTGTGGGGCGCGTTCGCCATCCTGGTCGGCCTGATCGCCGCCGACAACCTGCTGTGGCGGGTCGGCGGCTGGGTCGCCGCGCATACGTTCGTCGCCGTGACCGGCGACCTGCGGCGCGACCTGTTCCAGTATCTGAGCGGACACTCGCCCACCTACTACTCCGAAAAGCAGCCGGGCATGCTCGCCAGCCGGATCACGGCGACCTCGAACGCGGTCTACACGGCTGAGAACACTACTGCGTGGAACGTGCTGCCGCCGTGTATCGCGGTGCTCGGCGCGATCGTCATGATCATCGCGGTGAATCCGTTGATGGCCTGTGGTCTGATGCTGTGCTCGGCCATTCTGTCGGTCGTGCTGTATAAGCTGGCCGGGCGGGGCTCCGCGCGCCATCACCATTTCGCCACCAAGGCGGCGTCGGTGGACGGCGAGCTGGTCGACGTGATCAGCAACATGGGCCTCGTGCGCGCTTTCGGCATGACGTTTCGCGAACAGCAGCGCTTCGGCGCAACGGTCAAGGCCGAGATGGACGCGCGCCAGCAGAGCTTGCTGTATCTGGAAAAGCTGCGTCTGCTGCATGCGGTGATCACCGCGCTGCTGTCGGCGGGCTTGCTGGGATGGGCGCTGTGGCTGTGGGATCAAGGCAAGGCGACTTCGGGCGACATCGTGCTCGTCAGCTCGCTCGGCTTCACGATTCTGCACGGCACGCGCGATCTGGCCGTGGCGCTCGTCGACGTCACGCAGCACGTGGCGCGTCTTGCTGAAGCCGTACGCACGCTGCTCGAGCCGCACGGCATGCCGGACCGCGACGGCGCGACCGAACTCGTTCCGCAAGGCGGCCGCGTCGATTTCGAAGGTGTGACGTTCGCCTATCCGCGCCGCCGTCCGATCCTCGACCACTTCGATCTGCATATCGAACCCGGCCAGCGCGTCGGTCTGATCGGCAAGTCGGGCGCGGGCAAGTCCACTGTTCTGGCGCTGCTGCAGCGTTTCTATGAAACGCAGGGCGGCGCGATCAAGATCGACGGCCAGGACATTGCCACGATCACGCAAGACAGCCTGCGCCATGCAATCGCGCTGGTGCCGCAGGACATCTCGCTGTTCCACCGCACGGTGTACGAGAACATCGCCTACGGGCGCCCGGAGGCGAGCCGTGACGAAGTGCTCGCGGCTGCGCGCGAGGCGCGCTGCTCGGACTTCATCGAGGCGATGCCGGAAGGCTACGACACGATCGTCGGCGACCGCGGCGTAAAGCTGTCGGGCGGCCAGCGTCAGCGGATCGCGATTGCTCGCGCGATCCTCAAGAACGCGCCGATCCTGCTGCTCGACGAAGCCACTTCGGCGCTCGACAGCGCGTCGGAAGAAGCGATCCAGAAAGCGCTCGACCGGCTGATGGTCGGCCGCACCGTGGTCGCGATCGCGCACCGTCTGTCGACGCTGAACAACTTCGACCGGATCATCGTGATGAGCGCCGGTAAGGTTATCGACGACGGCAGTCCGGAAGAACTGCGCCAACGTCCGGGCCTGTACCGCGACCTGCTGACCAAGCAGTATGGCAAGGGCCACACGCTGCACATAGGCGGCAAGAAGGTCGACGAACAGCACGTGGTTTAAGCCCGCGAGCGCGGCATGATTCGAGCCGCGAGCCGTCATCGCCAAAAGAAAAGCCGCTCGAGAGCGGCTTTTCTTTTACACGCGTTGCAACGGGCAGAGCCGACCTCGGCCTACCCCGCATCAGTCTCGCGCGCTGCCTTTTTCCCCGACACCGCGCGCGCCTTCCCACTTCGGCTGCTCTTTGCACCAGCGACGCCCTGCAAATCGCGCATGAAGTTGTCGCGCCACACCGACACATTGTTCTCGCGCAGCTGCACCATCATGTCGCGATGACGCGCCTGGCGCTCCGCCAGCGGCATGTCGAGCGCCCGCGCGAGCGCCTCGGCCATGCCGTCGATATCGACCGGATTGACGATCAGCGCGCCGTCCAGTTCCTGCGCGGCGCCGGCAAAGCGCGACAGCACGAGCACGCCGGGATTGTTCGGATCCTGCGCCGACACATATTCCTTGGCGACGAGGTTCATGCCGTCGCGCAACGGCGTCACATAGCCGACGTGCGCGGTGCGGAATAGCGCGGCCAGCACCGAGCGCTCGTACTGCTTGTGGATGTAGAGAATCGGCGTCCAGTCCAGTTCGGCGAAGCGCCCGTTGATGCGCCCCGACTCGCCTTCCAGCTGCAAGCGGATGTCCTGATACGCGTGCATGTCGGCGCGCGTTGGCGGCGCGATCTGCAGGAACGACACCTTGTTGCGTTGCGCGGTCGCGTGTTCGAGCAGACGCTCGAAGGCGCGAAACCGCTCGACCAGTCCCTTCGAATAATCGAGCCGGTCGACGCTCATGATCAGCTTGCGCGAATGCAGCGTCGCCTTCATGGTGCGCACCGGTTTGCCGCGCTCGCCGGCTTTCGCGAGTTCGGCGATCTCGTCCGGATAGACGCCGATCGGGTACGCCGCCGCGCGCAGCGTGCGGCCGAACGCGTGGATCGTCAGCGGGCCTTCCGCCGATGCGTCGACCGAGCCGTCCGCCTCGTTGACGACGTAGTCGCAAAACGCGCGCAGATCCGGCGCTGTCTGGAAGCCGAGCAGATCGAACGAACACAGCGCTTCGACGAGCTCGCGATGCGGCGGCACCGCCAGCAACACCTGCGAAGCCGGAAACGGAATATGCAGGAAAAAACCGATGCGGTTCTTCACGCCCGCCGCGCGCAGCGCCTGCGCAAACGGAATCAGATGATAGTCGTGGACCCAGATCACGTCGTCTTCGCGCAGCAGCGGCACGAGCTGTTGCGCGAGCCACGCATTGACGCGACAGTAGCCCTCGAAGTCGTGCCGGTCGTACTGCACCAGATCGGCGCGGTAGTGGAACGCGGGCCACAGCGTGGCGTTCGAGAAGCCACGATAGTACTGATCGTAATCGCGGCGCATCAGCGCGATGGTCGCGAAGGTCACCGGGCCGCGCTCCTCGACCTTGATCTGCGGCTGGCCCGAGCTGAGCACGTCGCCGCTCCAGCCGAACCACATGCCGCCGGTTTCCTTCAGCGCGTCGTACACCCCGACCGCCAGACCACCCGCCGCCGGGCCGCCCTCCGAGATCGGCGCAACCCGGTTCGATACGATGATCAGTCGGCTCATGAAGCGCGATTCCCGATGCAGTGCGTGGTTGGCTTTGGGCGATGCGGCGCGGCCATCATGCGGCGCGCGCCGCCGCGACGATCGATGCCAGCCAGTCGAGCAGACCCGACACCGAGTCGATACGCGTATGCGCCAGCGTCTCGCCCGGACCGACCTTGATCGACACGCCGCCGCGTTCGTTGACGACAGCGAAGCCTTTCTCGTCGGTCAGATCGTCGCCGGCGAAGACCGGCTTGCGGCCGACAAAAGGCGGCTCGTCGAGGAACGCGCGCAACGCGCGGCCTTTGTCGACATCTTTAGGTTTGATTTCGTAGACCATCTTGCCCGGCTGCAGCACGTAGGAGCCGGCATAATCGGCCACCAGCCGCTCGGTCGCCTCGCGCGCCACCGGCTCGCGGTCCGGTGCATTGCGGTAATGCAGCGCGACCGCCGCGCCCTTGATCTCGAGCAGCATGCCCGCGTTCTCGTTGACCACCTGCGCGAGCACCTGCTCCATGCGCAGCAGCCGCTCGTCGTGGAAGCCGATGCGCTGCGTGTCGCCGTTCGCGTCGCGCCGTTCGGCGCCGTGCAGGCCGGCGATCGGCAGATCGGGCATGTTGAGAAAACTGTCGATGCTGTCGATACCGCGGCCCGAGACGACCGCGACCGCACCGTTCGTCAAGCTGCGCAGTTCGCTCAGCAAATCGATCACGCGAGGTTGCACCAGCACGCCGTCCGGCGTGGGAGCCAGTTCGACGAGCGTGCCGTCGAAATCGAAGAAAAATGCCGTCTCGCTTGGAGACAGAACAGCCGGAAGTGCTTGCATCGGTTAGTTTTGCCTTTCAGCCTTCTGCGGCCGGAAAAGTGTGCGCATCTTACCGCGCATCCATCAATTTTTCGAGAAAGTAAGGCTCGGCACAAGCCCAGCCGGGCGCCGCAGGGGAGCCTCGGCGGCGATTGCGTTCAAAATGAGAACAATCCGACTTCAACCGGCTTTCAGCCGCCTGCGTCAAATTGCCTCGCAAACCGCGCGCCCGTGGGCGCTGCGCGACGTCTTCCGCGAATTTGCGCTAAAGTCGCAGCCACGCGAAACATCGCCGTTACGACCATATTTGCACACTATGATCGCGCAAGCGCAGCATGCGCATCGAGCGGCGCCGCAATTCAATCGAGTAACCGAACCCTGCTTTGTTCCCGATCTTCTCATCCCGGCACTCGCAACCGCACTTCGCAGTTTCGCGCAGGCCGCGGTCCGCGCGTCTGT
The DNA here is from genome assembly GCF_042680985.1 of Paraburkholderia dipogonis. Classification (NCBI taxonomy): domain Bacteria; kingdom Pseudomonadati; phylum Pseudomonadota; class Betaproteobacteria; order Burkholderiales; family Burkholderiaceae; genus Paraburkholderia; species Paraburkholderia dipogonis. The sequence continues at coordinate 128,767 of NZ_JBHUFR010000018.1, forward strand.
TTGCACTGACGCTGATGCTGGGCGCACTGACGGCGCTCGCCGGCTGCACGCATCGCACGGATACCTGGCAGTTGACCAATGTAACCGGCCATCTGCCGGATCTCGACTTCAAGCTGACCGGCGACGACGGCAAACCCGTCACCGGCGATTCGTTCAAGGGCCGCGTCTCGCTCGTCTATTTCGGCTACACGCATTGCCCGGACGTCTGTCCTGAAACGATGGGCCGCCTGATGCAGGTGCTCGGCAAGCTCGGCCCCGACGCGCAGAAGGTGCGCATCCTGTTCATCACCGTCGATCCCGCGCGCGACACGGCCCAGGCCTTGCACGATTACGTCGGCGCCTTCGATTCGCAACATGCCGAAGGGCTGACCGGCACCGACTGGCAGATCGAGTCGCTCGCCAAGCGTTACCGCGTTGCCTATCAGATGGAAAAGCGCGACCCCAGCGGCAACTACGAAGTCACCCATAGTTCCGCCGTCTACGTGTTCGACAGCCAGGGCCACGCGCGCCTGCTGGCCACCGATCACGACACACCCGATGCGATCGCGCAGGACCTGCGCCGCATCATCGATGACCGTTCCTGACCTTTCCCGAGTTCAACCATGTCGATCAAGATCAAAACGTTCGCTGCACTGAGTTGTGCCCTCGCCCTTTCGTTCGGTGCCGCATCGACCGCGCAAGCGGCGGGCGCCAATGCGATCAGCGTCAAGGACGCGTGGGTTCGCTGGCTGCCCAACAACCTGCCCGCCGCCGGCTATGCGACCCTCGTCAACGCGAGCGACAAACCGGTCGATCTCGTCGATATCTCCAGCAATGACTACGGCGACGCGATGCTGCATCAGACCGTGTCGAACGGTTCGTCGCAGAAGATGGTGATGGTCGACAAGCTGACGGTGCCCGCGCACGGCCAGGTCGCGATCGCGCCCGGCGGCTATCACGTGATGCTGGAAGACGCGAAGCACAAGGTCGCGCCGGGCGACACCGTGCATCTCACGCTCAAATTCTCCGACGGCGAAACGCTCGACACGCCGTTCGCCGTCAAGTCGCCGGCGCAAACCAAGTAACCAGGCAACGTGCCGCGATGAATCTGCTCTACTGGCTCGATCCCTGGGAGTTTTCGCCGACGGTCGTGATTGCGCTGCTGGTGCCCGCGATCCTGTTCGTGCGTGGCGCGCGTAAAGCGAAGGTGTCGGTCGCGCGGCGCCTCTCCTTCTGGTTCGGGCTGGTGGCGTTATACGTCGCGCTGCATACGCGGCTCGATTATTTCTTCGAGCATGAGTTCTTCATGCATCGCGCGCAGCATCTGGTGCTGCATCACCTCGGGCCGTTCTTTATCGCGCTGTCGTATCCGGGCGCCGCGTTGCGCGCGGGTATTCCGTTCAGCTGGCGGCAGCGCTTCGTGCGGCCCGCGCTGGAAACGCAGGCGGTGCGCAAACTGCTCGACGTGGTGATGCATCCGGTGGTCGCGGTCACGTTGTTCGTCGGGCTGATCTACTTCTGGCTGATGTCACCGATTCATTTCGTGGCGATGCTCGACTGGCGGCTTTATCGCGTGATGAACTGGAGCATGGTGATCGACGGCCTGCTGTTCTGGTGGCTCGTACTCGATCCGCGTCCCGCGCCGCCCGCGCGTTTGTCGCCGGGCAAGCGCGTGCTGGTCGTGATCGCCGCGATTCCGCCGCAGATCATTCTCGGCGCGTTCATCTTCTTTACGCCGCACGAGCTGTATCCGATCTACTCGATCTGCGGCCGCGCGTTCACGTGGTTGAGCCCGATGCGCGATCAGCAGATCGGCGGGCTGTTACTGTGGATTCCGGGTTCGATGATGAGCGTGATTGGCGCGCTGCTCGCCTTGCGTCACTGGATGCGGCTGTCGGCGCGCGGACGTCTGCGTAGCGAACGGCGCGCGAAAGCCACGCAGACGCCAGCACCCGCGGCTTCGGCGCCGGCGCGCGGCCAGCGCTGAGCCTGCGATTCGATTGACAACCCGGGCGCGCCCGCGCCGGGCTCAGCTGGCTGTAGCCGCTTCAGGCCGACCGCATCCACACATGCGGAATGCCGTCTTCTTCGTGAATCTCCGAAACCGGCGCGAAGCCAAACGCACCATAGAAACCTTGCAGATGCGCCTGCGCATGCAAGCGAATCGGCGTACCGGGCCACTGCGCGCGAATATGCGTCAGCGACCGCTCGAGCATCGCGTTGCCCAGACCGATGCCGCGGAATCCGGCGGTCGTGAGCACGCGGCCGATGCGGATATCGGGGTCGTCCGCATCGGGCAGCAGCACGCGCAGATAGCCCGCGAGCGCCGGGCGTCGTTCATCCGCTCCGTACGCCAGCAGATGCCATGCATCCATATCGAGCCCATCGATATCGCCGTACAGGCAGTTCTGCTCGACGACGAACACCGCGGCGCGTGCGCCCAGCATCGTATAGACCTCGACGCCCGTGAGATCGTGAAAGGATTTCCAGCGCCAGTCGAGTTGCGCCAGCCGTGTGGCGGCGGTTTGCTGCGGTTCAGTCATGACAACGTTCTAGAGAAAGAGTCGCGCCGCACTTCAAGCGGCAATGAGTGATTATGCCGCGCGTGACGGATTCGCCGCCGTGCCGCGCTCAGTTGCGATGCGCAGCGCGCGCCTTCGACGCCTGTTTGTGGCTGTACATCGCGGCGTCGGCGGCCGCCAGCAGTTCGGCAATCGATTGATGCCGGGCGCAATCGTATTGAATCTGCCCGACGCTATAGCGGATGTGATAGCCACGCTGCGCTTCGGCATTGCGCGCGTCGAGCATCTGCGTGAGACGCTGCGTCACTTCCTGCGTGGCGCCGCTGTCCGAATCGGTGAGCAGCACGACGAACTCGTCGCCGCCAAGCCGCCCGATCACGTCGCTTTCACGCAGCGCGGTACGCAAGACGTCGGCGAAGGTCTTCAGCGCGCGATCGCCTTCCGCGTGGCCGAGCGTATCGTTGATCTGCTTGAAATCGTTCAGGTCGAAGAACAGCAGCGACGCCGGTTTGTGCATCCGCTTGCAAACGTTCAGCGCATGTTGCGCGAGCGCCTCGAAACCGCGCCGGTTCGACAGCAGCGTCAGGTCGTCGAGCGTGGCCAACTGGACCGCCGCCAATTCCTGCTCGGCCATGCGCGCCAGATCGCGCAGGAGTTCGCGTTCTTCTTCGTCGAAGCCGCGCGGCTTGGTGTCGATCAGGCAGAGCGTGCCGAGCTTGCTGCCGTTGGGCACCGTCAACGGACAGCCGGCGTAGAAGCGGATACTCGGGTTGTCCGTGACGAGCGGATTGTCGTGAAAGCGCTCGTCCGCGAGTGTGTCGGGCACCATCAGGATTTCGTCGCCGAGGATCGCGTGCGCGCAGAACGATACGTCGCGCGAGCTCTCGCTCGCCTTCAGGCCGACGCACGACTTGAACCATTGACGGTCCGCGTCGACGAGACTCACGAGCGCGATGAGCACACCGAAGAGCCGCTTGGCGAGCCGGGTCAGACGATCGAAGCGCTCTTCGGGCAACGTATCGAGAATATGCAGCGCACGCAGGGTGCCGAGACGGGCGCTTTCGTTAGTGGGCGTCGGTGGGACATGCATGTGGTATTCCCTTGGGCGACCGGCTTGGCCGAAGTGGTGGGCGGGTAGTGTATAGCTGTGTGCTTTACCTTGGGGCAAAACCTCGGCGCGAGAATTCCCGCCGATTGCGTGCGCGTCGGATCCGCGCCCGATCCTCACTGATGCACGCCGCATCGGACTGCCACGCGCGCGCGGAGACGGCTTTGCTATGGGTTGGCAAAGACCGGTTCGACGGGCCGCGCGAGGCAGTCGATCAGATTACCGGGGCCACACAGATGCAGCGCGCCGACCACCACCAACGTGCGCTCCGGCCGCGTGAGCAACTCCGTCAAGCGCGCCGCCCATGCGCGATTGCGCGCGTCGAGAATCGCATGCCGGATGCCCGGCAGATTGAACATTGGCGACTCGATGGCGATCCGGTGCACGGCGGGCAGATCGCCATCCAGCCAGGCCGCGTGCATGCGCTCGAGCGTGCGCTGCGGTTCGTCAAGATCGGCCATCAGCAGGCCAAGCGCCGCGCCGACCGCCTCTAGCGGAATCGATTCGAGCGCCGCCGCTACCTCGTCCGCGGTCTCGAGATACCGATAGGGTTTGGCCTGCGTGATCGCGGAGCGCAGCATGCGCAGCTCGACACCTTCGACGACCTGCTGGAACAACGTCGGTGCGACGATCAGCGCAGCCCACGGACGCAGATCGGCGAGTGGCGCCAAAGGTCCATCGACGGGCCACGTTGACTGGAGTTGCCGCCACGCGTCGGCGGAGAGAAAGGGCTGCAGTTGCTGCGCGCTGTCTGGTTGATCGGCCTTGAGAAACGGCAGGATCGTCGGCGGATCGGACTCGAAGACGAGCGCTTCGGCCCAGTCATAGGCCTCGGCGATCCACGGCGGCGTTCTGCGGCTCGTCGCCGGAAACAGATGCATCGAACCGAGCAGGCGAACTTGAGTGCCGGTGAGTTGTAGGTACATGCAGCCTCGGTGTGGACGGGCAATGACGCAGGAATTAGACGCGCCGACAGTTGATCGACCGCGGGCAGAGTGAATTGTGCGCCGCATCTGCCACGGCACCTGCCACGATAGCGGCAACGCCGAGAATCAGCCCATATAAACATAAAGCCCCGGACGATGGGGCTTTACTTCCCAGAAAAATCGGCCGCTGCGTATTCAGATGCGATGCCTTCATTCCGCGCGAAGCATTCAACTTGTTCCGATGCAGTTCCGTGTAGTCGATATTCCAGGTTTGCCGGACGACAAGAGGAAAGCGAGCTGCCGGTTGACCACCACTTCCGCGCCATCACATTGCGCTCACGACTCCAGTCCGCGCCGACGATTTCACCGATGACAAGCAATGCTTACGAACGCGAGAATAGGTATTGCACACTCTACATTAATGACAATTGCTGAATGCACTCACTGCATCGTTCCGTGTGTTAAACGATTCGCTAGACACGTTTGAAAGACAATAAAACGAAAGTGAAAGTGCGCGCAAAGCAATTGGTAAATAAGCATTGATGCCGGCGTTCGAAGCTGTTGCACAGTCCCGTTCGCGCCCATTCGAAGCGCTGATGATCGCAAGTGCGCAATATACTCTGGCTACCCTGCGGCCCTGCAACGAAACCAGCAACCGCGCCACTGCCCCATCCGCTTCGCCGGCGAAACCGACGTCGAAAAAAGAAAAGCCCCGACGAGTCGGGGCTTTTCTTTACATCAACTACTGGAGGCGCGAGCCGGAGTCGAACCGGCCTAAACGGCTTTGCAGGCCGCTGCATAACCGCTTTGCTATCGCGCCGCAAGCGGACTGGAACCTAGCAACAGATTCGCAGATTTTGTTGGGCGGACAACCGGTAGAACCGGGCCACCAAACAAAAAGGGAAGCGCTGCTTCCCCTTATGTATGGAGCGGGAGACGAGGCTCGAACTCGCGACCTCAACCTTGGCAAGGTTGCGCTCTACCAACTGAGCTACTCCCGCATTGAACTGCTTCACAACGCACTGCATTTCTACTTGCCAAACAATGCGCCGCTTTAAAAATTTGGAGCGGGAGACGAGGCTCGAACTCGCGACCTCAACCTTGGCAAGGTTGCGCTCTACCAACTGAGCTACTCCCGCATTGTGCTGCTTTTGCCGTGCTATCTGCTGCCTTGTTACCGCAACTACTCTCTTACTGCCGCCGACGTTTCGAACTGCGCGCATCGGAGAAACGAGATTATGGAGAAACGACTGAAACGTGTCAACCCCTTTTGCGAATCTCTTTTACTGAATAGATTTCACTCACGCGACAGCAAAGTTCGGACACGCTCAAAGCGCCCTTCACCACGACGAAACCTCAGGCCACGCCGCCCCGTTCGCGGATCTGCGGCCACGCGAGCTTCATGTAGTAGAGCATTGACCAGATCGTCAGGAACGCGGCCAGATAGATGAGCCACAGGCCCCACACGCGCGTGTCGACCACCACGCCGCCGCCGAACTGCAGCGGGCCGTAGAACAGCAACATGGGAATCGCCACCATCTGGCAAACGGTCTTGAACTTGCCGAGCGAATTCACCGCAACGCTCTTCGACGCGCCGATCTGCGCCATCCATTCGCGCAACGCCGAGATCGCGATCTCGCGCCCGACGATCACGAGCGCAATCGCCGAATCGATTCGCGTGAGTTGCACCAGCACCAGCAACGCGGCGGTGACCATCAGCTTGTCGGCGACCGGATCGAGGAACGCGCCGAATGCCGAGGTCTGATTCCACTTGCGCGCCAGATAACCGTCGAACCAGTCGGTCAGCGCCGCCAGAATGAAGATGGTCGCGGCCGCCAGATTGCGGTGCGCGGGGCTCATCATCATGTCGGGCAAATAGAACACACCGACGACGAGCGGGATCAGGACGATCCGCAGCCAGGTCAGGAAAATCGGGAAATTAAACGGCATGGGCAGGCGCAGCGTCTGGCAAGGGAGATGCAATTGTGCCGTGTCATAAGGCCTGCCACAAGCAAAGCGGCGCGCAGGGCTTGCCGTGCGCGCCGCCGCGGCGCTGCTCGACAGCGGTTGAGCGGCCGGCCGCGGCCGCCGCAATCAGTGCAATTGCCGGTAAATCTGCTCCGCGAGCGCCTGTGAAATGCCTTCGACGCTCGCCAGATCCTCGACACTGGCCGCAACCACGCCACGCAGTCCGCCAAAGCGCGCGAGCAGCCGTTGACGCCGCTTCGCGCCCACGCCTTCGAGTTCTTCGAGCCGCGAGGTCTGGCGCGTCTTGGCGCGCTTCGCGCGCATGCCGGTGATGGCGAAGCGGTGCGCTTCGTCGCGGATCTGCGCGACCAGCATGAGCGCGGCGCTTTCCTTGCCGAGTTCGAGTGGCGCGCGGCCGTCGGCGAAAATCAGGGTTTCGAGGCCGACTTTGCGCCCTTCGCCCTTCGCGACACCGACCAGCATGCCGGTATCGAGACCCAGTTCCGTGAACACCTGACGCGCGATCTCGACCTGGCCCTTGCCGCCGTCGATCAGCACGATGGTGGGCAGGATGCCGCCGGCCGCGACCGGCTCCGCGGCGTCCGGCGTGAGCGACGGATCGGCGGCCGCATCGCTTTGCAACTCGGCGGCTTCGTCGGCGGCATTCGCGGCGGCTTGCTCGACCATCTTCTCGTAACGGCGCGTGAGCACCTGGCGCATCGCGGCGTAGTCGTCGCCGGGCGTGATGCCGGTGATGTTGTAGCGGCGGTATTCCGACGACTGCATCTTGTGATGGTGATACACCACGCACGACGCCTGGGTCGCCTCGCCCATCGTGTGGCTGATGTCGAAGCATTCGATACGTAAATGCGCGAGATCGTCGCACTCCATGCCGAGCGTGTCGGTGAGCGCGCGCGTGCGGGCTTGCTGCGAGCCCTGCTCCGAAAGCAGGCGCGCGAGCGCGAGCCGCGCGTTCTGTTCGGCCATCGCGAGCCAGGCGCGCCGTTGTCCTTGCGGCTGACGCAGCACCGTGACCTTGTGGCCGGCTTGTTCGATCAGCACGTCGACCAGTTCGCGGTTGGCGGGTGCGTGGCTGACCACCAGCACCGGCGGCACGCGGTTGCCCAGGTAATGCTGGGCGATGAATGCTTCGAGTACTTCGGCTTCGATTCCGCCGGTTGCAGCACGGCCTTTGCGCGGCTTTGCGGGCTCGGAGCCGGCTTCTTCGGCTATGTCGACTTCTTCAGCGGCGTCGTCCTGTTCGTTCTCTTCGTCCTCCGATGGCATCTCTTGCGCGATCGCGAGAGCGTCGGCGGCTTCGGCCAACGCTGCCGTTTCATCGTCGATGACATCGTCTTGCGCGAGCAGGTTCGACTCGAGCGCGACATCGGCCAACGCCGTGTCGTCTTCTTGCAGTCCGCCCTCGTCTGCGGTCAACGCGCTTTCAACATGCGCCGGGAAATACGCCTTGTCGCCCAGATGCCGGCCACCGCGCACCATCGCCAGATTCACGCACACGCGGCCGCCTAGCGCGACCACCGCAAGAATATCCACGTCGCTATCGCTGCCGACTTCAATCGCCTGCTGATGCAGCACCGTCGACAGCGAACTCATCTGGTTGCGCACCGCCGCGGCCTGCTCGAACTTCAGCTCGCCCGCGAACGCGTGCATCTTCTGCTCGAGCTCCTTCATCACCTCGCCTTGCCGGCCGAGCAGAAAGCGCGAGGCGTTGGCGACGTCGCGCGCGTAATCTTCTTCATTGATCGCCGCGACGCACGGCGCCGTGCAACGGCCAATCTGATGCAGCAGACAAGGCCGCGTGCGGTTGTTGAACACCGAGTCTTCGCAGGTGCGCAACTGGAATACGCGCTGCAGGATCTGGATGCTCTCGCGCACTGCCCACGCGCTCGGAAACGGACCGAAGTACTGATTCTTGCGATCCACCGCGCCACGGTAATACGCCATGCGCGGAAACTTGTGGCCGGTCAGTTTGAGATAGGGATACGACTTGTCGTCGCGAAACAGAATGTTGTAGCGCGGCGCGAGCGCCTTGATCAGATTGTTTTCGAGCAGCAGCGCTTCGGCCTCGGAGCGCGTGACAGTCGTTTCGATGCGCGCAATGCGCGTCACCATCATCGCGATGCGTGGCGACAGCAGCGTCTTGGTGAAGTAGCTCGAGACGCGCTTCTTCAGATCGCGCGCCTTGCCCACGTAAAGCACCGCGCCGTGAGTATCGTAATAGCGATAGACGCCGGGCAGATGCGGCAGTTGGGCGAGCACTTTTTTCGGCTCGAAAGCGTCGGTTGCTTCGGGTTCGGTCATGCAGAATCGGTCGGGTGGGACTGTCTCGCGAAGCGTTGCTCCGTTGCCGCGCGCCGTGGCGAACCGCAGGACGCCATGCGCGCGCAATCGTGAACGAGTGCTTTAGAATCGCCAGTTTAGAACATTCCGCGAGCGTCCGAGCCTTGTTGGCTTGAATCGGCTCACGCTTCGGCAGCAGCTTCGTCATGCCGCGGCGAAGTGCGACGCCGTCGGATCGCTCGCACTGCCCCGCTCCTTCCATCCGTCCGAATCCGCGACCCAGGCCATCATGTCTTCCGCTACGTCCCAATCCGAGCAAGCCGCCGGAACACCCACGGCAATTGCCTGCGATATCTTCTGCGCGGTGATCGACAATTTCGGCGACATCGGCGTGTGCTGGCGCCTCGCGCGTCAACTCGCGAGTGAACACGGCTGGCAGGTGCGCGTGTTCGTCGACGATCTGCACGCGTTCCAGAAGCTGTGCCCGCCGCTGACGCCGGAGCGCGCTCGTCAGACGGTGGGTGGCATCGTCGTCGAACATTGGCACGAGCCGGCCCATGCGGGCGACACGCTCGAAGTCGCCGACGTCGTGATCGAGGCGTTCGGCTGCGAACTGCCGCCCATCTATGTCGCCGCAATGGCGGCGCGCGAGCGCACGCCGGTGTGGTTCAACCTCGAATACCTGAGCGCCGAGGATTGGGTGGCGGATTTTCATCTGCGGCCGTCGCCTCATCCGCGCTATCCGTTGACCAAGACGTTCTTTTTCCCCGGACTCGGCCCCGGCACCGGCGGCGTGCTGAAGGAACGGCATCTCGACGGCGCGCGCGCGGATTTCGAAGCATCGCCCAGCGCGCGCGCAGCATGGTGGCGGCAAGCCACCGGCCACGCGCCGCCGCCCGCCGCCGCCACCGTCGTTTCGCTGTTCGCCTACGAAAACCCCGCCGTCGACAGCCTGCTCGAACAATGGCGCGACAGCGCGGAGCCGGTCGTCCTGCTGGTGCCCGAAGGCCGCATTTCAGGCGCGGTAGCACGCTTTTTCGACCTCCCGGCGTTCGGCGCCGGCTCGCATGGCGTGCGCGGCAATCTCAGCGCGCACGCCCTCGCCTTCACCGACCAACCAGGCTACGACGCGCTGCTGTGGGCGAGCGACATCAATTTCGTGCGCGGCGAGGATTCGTTTGTGCGCGCGCAGTGGGCCGCCAAACCCTTCGTCTGGCACATCTACCCGCAAGCCGACGACGCCCATCTGCCGAAGCTCGACGCCGCGCTCGCGCACTACGCGCGCACCCTGCCCGCCGACGCCCGCGACGCGCTCGCGCGCTTCTGGCACGCCTGGAACGGCACCGGCCGGCCGGACTGGGCGCAATTCCAGCGTTACTTGCCGGCATTCAGGCAACGCGCAGCGGCGTGGGCCGGCGAACTGGCTCAAGTGGGCGACCTCGCCGGAAATCTGGCCTTGTTCGCAAAAACTCAGTTAAAATAAGCGGTTATCCAACGGCCGACGACGCAAGCGCGGCCCGATCGCAGCGGCGCAATCCAAAACAACTCGCTTTTGGCAGCGCGCCAACCTTGGCCTCGAAAGAGGCGAGATATTTCCTAAGTCAAAGCTTGATGCCGGAAATATCAAAAAGGGACGTATGTTGCGAATCGGCGCCACTCGTGTACACGCCCGCACAGGGTAAAAAAGCAGGTAACGGATTGCTGGGAGTGGCTGAGACCGCGCGTTTGCGGCACTCCCGCCGCGCCCCGCGGCAAGCCGGCCACGCTTGACCCGCTCGCGACCCGCCGAGCCGCTTCGGCGGTGCGGCGCGCGGCGGGCAAAGCGCCGAAGCCGCTTGCGCCGTATGCCGTTGAGCACAAGTTGAAGCTACTTAATTCGTACAGGACAGTTTTATGAAGACCGCACAGGAACTCCGCACCGGCAACGTCGTGATGATCGGCGCAGACGCAATGGTTGTGCAAAAGGCCGAATACAACAAATCGGGCCGCAACTCCGCCGTTGTCAAGATGAAGTTCAAGAACCTGCTGACCGGCGCAGGCATGGAAAGCGTGTACAAGGCCGACGACAAGTTCGACGTCGTCGTGCTGGAACGCAAGGAAGTCACGTACTCGTACTTCGCTGACCCGATGTACGTGTTCATGGACGCCGACTACAACCAGTTCGAAGTCGAAGGCGAAATGATGGGCGACGCCCTTCACTACCTCGAAGACGGCATGGCTTGCGAAGTCGTGTTCTACAACGAGAAAGCCATCTCGGTCGAACTGCCGACTACGCTGGTCCGCGAAATCATCTACACGGAACCGGCTGTCAAGGGCGATACGTCGTCGGGCAAGGTGTTGAAGAACGCCAAGCTGAACACGGGTTTCGAGCTGCAAGTGCCGCTCTTCTGCAACATCGGCGACAAGATCGAAATCGACACGCGTACGCACGAGTACCGCAGCCGCGCGTAAGCGCCCTGCTCGCCTGAATCCAGCGCTCCAACGGGGGCGCTGCGAAAAAAATGGCAAAAAAAGCGCCCAATTTGGGCGCTTTTTCTTTTTTGCGCCACCGTGTATGGTTAAGGAAAACTTTACCGGCAATCTTCGCCAAATTGCCACACCTTGGCCTCAAATTTCCCGTATGCCGTCCAACAAACCATTGATAAGTTTATATAAATTGTCGTGGCACGGTCCATGCTTACCTCTGGATACAGGCCAGTACGGCTTTATTTCTTCAACTCCGGAGATGCGGCATGAACAACGACATCGCTGAAGGCAAGTGGAAGCAAATGGTTGGCAAGGCCAAGACAGCATGGGGTGAACTGACGGATGACGAGTTGACCAAGGCCGAAGGCCGCGCTGACAAGCTCGCCGGTTTGATCCAGGAACGTTATGGCAAGACGCGCGAAGAAGCGGAACGCGAAGTGCGGCGCTTCTTCGACAGCAATCGGGATTTCTGACAGCCCGAGTGAAGGAAATACAGGCGCCCGGTCCTCGCTTACAAACGTAATGACCGATTGCCGGGTAATAACACAAAGGACCGAACCGCTTGAGTCGAATCGCCGCCTTTCTGCCGGTGCCGCGCCTGGCGCGCGCACCGGACGAGCTACCTACGTCAGCCGGCCGCGCCTTTACCGCGACCGCGTACGCCGTGGTTGCGCACGCGGCACCGGATCCGACTCGGCATCCGACCGACAGTACCGGCCAGCATCGCGCCCGTGCCGCGCGCCAACGTATCGGCGCAGCGCATCGGGTATTCCATCCATCTAAAAATTGCGCTCGCCATGCCACACGCCCTGATTGTTGAAGACGATCCCAATAGCCTGTCAGGCCTGTCCGCCATCCTGGCAGCCGACGGTTTCTCCGTCGATACCGCGACGACGATCGCGGAGGCCCGGGCCGCGTTGACGCGCTTCATTCCCGACGTCGTGCTGGTCGACCTGAATCTGCCGGACGGCAGCGGGCTCGACCTGCTGCAACACTTGCCCGCCCATCCGCCCGGTGGCGCCCTGCCCGTGATCGTGATGACCGGCAATGCGACGGTGGAAAGCGCGATCGAAGGTTTGCGCCACGGCATCTGGGACTACCTGCTCAAGCCGGTCAACATTCCCCGTTTGCGCAGCCTGCTCGCGCGCATCCCGCGGCCGTACGAACTGACCGAGGAAGTGCAGACGCTGCGCGCGTCGCTGCGTCAACTAGGTCGTTTCGGCTCGATGCTCGGCCGCAGCGGCGCGATCCAGCACGTCTACGACACGATCGAACATATCGCGCCGACTGAAGCCGCCGTGCTGATTTCCGGCGAAACCGGCACCGGCAAGCAGATCGCGGCGCGCACGATGCACGACATGAGCCGGCGCCGCAAAGGTCCGTTCATCACGTTCGACTGCCGGAGCGCGAATAGCGCGGGCGCGCAACGCTCGCTCGACAGCCTGCTGTTCGGTCACGAACGCGGCGCGTTCAACGGCGCCGAGCAGCGCGAACCGGGCCTGTTCGAACAGGCGAGCGGCGGCACGCTGTTCATCGAGGAAATCGCCGAGTTGCCGCGCGCCCAGCAGGAAGCGTTGCTGCGCGCGCTCGATTCGCAGACCTTCATGCGGGTCGGCGGCACGAATCAGGTGGTGACGGACTTCCGGCTGATCGCGTCGACGCGCAAAGCGCCGCGTGCGGCGGTAGCCGACGGCAGCCTGCACGAAGACCTGGCGCTACGCCTCGAAGCCGCGGCCGTCACGCTGCCGCCGCTGCGTGAGCGCGGCGAAGATCCGGCGCTGATCGCCCAGGCGGTCGTCGACGAGTTGAATCACGAAGGCCTGACGCGCGGCACCACGGAGACCGCCAAGCAGGTTGCGCCGAATTTCCTGCGCGAATGTCTCGCGTACGAATGGCCAGGCAATGTGCGTGAATTGCAGGACCGCGTGCGGCGCGCGTATCACGCGTCCGGCGACGTGCTGGAGTCGTTGCGCGCCGACGAAGCCGGTTCGGCGAACGGCCGCGATCTGAACGGCAGCCGCGTGCAGGTCACAGTGGGCACGCCGCTCGCTGACGTCGAGGAAATGCTGATTCGCGCGACGCTCGACGCGGTCGGCGGCACGCGTCACCGGGCGGCGTCGCTGCTGGGCATCAGTCCCAAGACGCTATACAACAAGCTGCAACGTATGCGCTTGAACTGACAGCCGCGGCGATCTTTTGCAGTTCGCCTCGCGCGAAAAAACGGCGCCTTCAGATTTGAAGGCGCCGTTTTTCTTGCGATGCTTGGCCGGTGTTCGGTTCGCCTATGCAAACGCGCTGCGCAACAGCGCCTGCGCTTGCAGATATTGCGGATCGGCGACCAGCTTGCTCCACTTCAACGCTTTGCCGCGCGGCCGCATGCGTTGCAAGCGCCGTTGCGATTCCTTCGACGGCGTGAAGCGCAGCGCATCCAGCACCTTCTCCGCTTCGTCCGGCTGATTGCAGATCAGCACCATGTCGCAGCCGGCCTGCAGCGCGGCGCTCGCGCCTTCGGTCAGCGTGCCGCCCTGGCGCGCGGCTTCCATCGACAGATCGTCGCTGAAAATCGCACCTTCGAAGCGCAGCTTGTTGCGCAGAATGTCCTGCAGCCAGACACGCGAGAAACCCGCTGGCTTCGAGTCGACCTGCGGATAGATCACATGCGCCGGAATCACCGACCCTAACGACAGGCCGAGCCAGTCGTACGGCGCCACGTCGTCGCGCAGAATCTCTTCGAGCGAGCGGTCGTCGACCGGCATGGCGACATGCGAATCCGCGTGGGCGAAACCGTGTCCTGGGAAATGCTTGCCGCAATTGCTCATGCCGGCCAAGGCGAGTCCGTGGTTCAGGCTCTTGGCGAGCAACGCCACCACGCGCGGATCGCGGTGGAACGAGCGGTCGCCGATTACCTGCGATTGTCCGTAGTTCAGATCGAGCACCGGCGTAAAGCTCATGTCGATGCCGCATGCCCGCAGTTCCGTCGCAAGGATATAGCCGACGGCCGTCGTCACCTTGGTGGCGTGCAGCACATCGCTGTCCCACAGCGTGCCGAGCTTGCCCATTGCGGGCAGCACCGTGAAGCCGTCGGTGCGAAAGCGTTGCACGCGGCCGCCTTCGTGATCGACGGCGATCAGCAGATCGTCGCGAATGTCGCGGATCGAATCGGTCAGCGCGATCAGTTGCGCGCGGCTCTCGTAGTGGCGCGCGAACAGGATCACGCCGCCGGTCATCGGGTGGGCAAGGCGGCGCTTGTCGTCGTCGTTCAGCGTTTTGCCGACCACGTCGAGCATCACCGGTCCGGGAATGGTTTTCATTGATTTCCGCTGGAAAAAGCCTGGAGCAAGGAGAAACGCGGCCGGCCTGCGCCGCGTTCAAAGTATGTTATTCGGCGACTTCGGGCGTGCCCGTTTGCGCCGTTTCGGCAATCACGAACGAGACCGCGTAGTCGCGCTCGTCGCTGATCGTCACGCGCGCAGTGATGCCGCGCGCGTCGAGCCACTCGGCCAGTTCACCGGACGCGACCACCATCGGCTCGCCGCTCGGTTTGTTGAGCGTTTGCAGCGCGCGCCAGGTCATCGGCCAGTGCATGCCGAGGCCGATCGCTTTCGAAAACGCTTCTTTCGCCGAGAACCGCGTGGCGAGAAACGCGAGACCGCGCGCCGCCGAACGCGTGTGGCGCGCGTGATAGACGCGCAGTTCGTCCGGACCGAGCACTTTCTCGGCGAAGCGGCCGTTGGTGCGCGTCATGACCGCGGCCACGCGGCTGACCTGAACGATGTCCGTGCCGATGCCGTAGATCGCCATACGCGAGCCGCCGCGTTACGAACGCGCGCCGAGACGCGCGGCGACCATAATCGCCTTCATCTCGCGCACCGCGTTGTCCCAGCCGGCGAAGATCGCGTGCGCGACGATCGCGTGGCCGATATTCAGCTCGTCGATGCCCTCGATCGCCGCGATCTGCTGGACATTCGTATAGTGCAGGCCGTGGCCCGCATTGACCTTGATGCCGAGCGTCCTGCCGAATTCGACGGCGCGCACGACGCGCTCGAATTCGCGCTGCTGTTCGGCGGGATCGTGGGCCTCGGCGTAACGTCCGGTGTGCAGTTCGATCACCGGCGCGCCGGCTTCGTGCGCGGCGCGAATCTGCGTTTCATCCGGATCGATGAAGAGCGACACGCGCGAGTTCGCGTCGGCGAGTTGCTTGCACGCGGCGCGTACGGCTTCGAACTGGCCGGCGACGTCGAGTCCCCCCTCCGTCGTCAGCTCCTGACGCTTTTCCGGCACGAGGCACACGTCGTGCGGCTGCACTTCGCTGGCGATGTCGAGCATTTCCTGCGTGACCGCGCATTCGAGATTCATGCGCGTTTTCAGAAGCGGGCGCAGCTTGCGCACGTCGGCGTCGACGATATGCCGGCGGTCTTCACGCAGATGCAGGGTGATGACGTCCGCGCCGGCCTCTTCGGCCATCAGCGCGGCGCGGATCGGATCGGGATAGGACGTGCCGCGCGCGTTGCGCAGCGTGGCGACGTGATCGATGTTCACGCCCAGGTCAATCACATTCGGCGACGTAAGAAAGAAGCTCATAAGTTCTGCAAGTCGATCAGGATCTGGCGCGTCGCGAGCGGCGTGCCGCCAAGGTAAGTGTTGAGCAGAAAGCGCATCAGCGTTTTGCTTTGCGCCACCGTCTGCGCTCGATGGTAATCGTCCTGCTCCATGTCGAGCAAGGTTTGACCCGCGATCACCGGCCAAAGCGCGGGCAGATCGTCCGAGGCTTCGCGCACGCCGCGCTCCGGGTCGAACACATAACGGCCATCGGCCAGCACCGCTTTGCGCGCGACCGTGCGATCCAGCGCCATTGCGTAACCGGTTTCGCGCAGCAGCACGCGCTCGAACGAACGGAGCACCTGCACGGGCGGCTCGTCGTGCGCGAGACGCGTCATCGTGACGACGTAGTGATGGAATAGTTGCGGATGCGGGTCTTCGCGCGCGCAGAACTTGACCAGCAGTTCGTTGACGTAGAAGCCGCATAGCAGCGCGTCGCCGGCCAGCGGCAACATGCCGCCGACCCACTCGGCGCCGGTCAGCGTGCGCACTTCGGATTTGCCCGACCACGACAGCGCGAGCGGCTGGAACGTCTGCAGCACGCCGCGCAGCGCGGAGTGCGGACGCTTCGCGCCCTTCGCGACGAGCGCGAGACGGCCATGATCGCGCGACAGCACGTCGATGATCAGACTGGTCTCGCGATACGGATAGCTATGGAGAACGAAGGCGGGTTGCTCCGCGATCCGGTAGTCGGACGCGGAGGTGCGCGGCGCGCGGCGAGTGGGCGTTTTCCGTGGCTCGCCTTCGGCGCCTTGAGCACTTTTGGCCGATGAAGATTTTCTGGTACTACGCGCCAGTTTGGACGCGGGTTTGGACAAATCGCGTGCCGGCGCGGCCGGCTCCGAATCGTCCGGGTCGGTGTCGGAATTCAGCGTCATCCACGCGTCATTCGTACCCATACGCACGAAGTCCGGCTTCGTTGTCGGCCCAGCCGCTCTTCACCTTGATGAAGGTTTCCAGATACACCGGACCGTCGAACAGTTTTTCCATATCAAGGCGCGCTTCGGTGCTGATCTGTTTCAGCTTGGCGCCCTTCTGCCCGATGATCATCGCCTTATGCGTGTCGCGGTCGACCATGATGGTCGCGAAAATGCGGCGCAGACGCCCTTCGGTTTCGAACTTGTCGATCAGCACGGTGCTCGTGTACGGCAACTCGTCGCCGGTCCAGCGGAACACTTTCTCGCGCAGGATTTCCGCGGCGAGGAAGCGCTCGCTGCGATCGGTCAGGTCGTCTTCGCCGTAGATCGGCGCGCCTTCCGGCAGGAACGGCTTGACGGTCGCCATCAAACGTTTGATGTCGTCCAGATTTTTCGCCGACAGCGGCACGATCTCGGCGAACTTGTGCAGCGCGCTCACCTGCTGCATGAACGGGAACAGCGAATCCTTATCCGACACGCGATCGAGCTTGTTCGCGATCAGCAGCGTGGGCACCGACGGCGGAATCAGGTCGAGCACCTTCTGATCGTCCGGGCCGAAACGGCCGGCTTCGATCACGAACAGGATCGCGTCGACCGAAGTCAGCGTGGACGTGACCGCGCGATTGAGCGACCGGTTCAGCGCGCCGCTGTGCTTGGTCTGAAAACCCGGCGTGTCGACGAAAATGTATTGCGCGTCGTCGAGCGTATGAATGCCCGTGATGCGATGGCGCGTGGTCTGCGCCTTGCGCGACGTGATACTGACTTTCTGGCCGACCAGCGCGTTCATCAGCGTGGATTTGCCGACGTTGGGGCGGCCGACGATCGCGACCATGCCGCAACGAAAACCAGTGGGAGTGGGAGTGTTCATATTCGGGCTACGGCAAGTTCGGATCGACGCGCGGGAATGGCGCGCCGATGGCAATCAATGGCCCGCGTCGGCGACGCGCGTTTGCACCGCGTCGGCTACGCCGGGTTCGTGTTCGGTGGGCGCCGCTGCCGCGCTCGGCACGGGCGCGGCGGGACCGGACGTGGCCTCGCGGCTGCGGTGTTTGTCGACGCTGCGGACTGCGGCGGTTTCTGGCTTCGCTTCCGGTTTGGCTTCAGCGGGTCTGGCATCAGCGGCTTTCGTATCCGCGGCCTTGGTGTCGAGCTTTTCGGGGGCTTTTTCCGCTGCGACTTTGTCAGCGGACTTGTCGCTCGCGTGAGCGGCCGCCTTGTCTGCTTTCTCGGCGCGCTCGGTTTTGTCCGGTCCGCTGTACTCCACGTGCGCGGCCCGAATCACCGCCAAGGGCGCGGCTGCCGCGGTCAACGTCGGACGTTCGGTTGCGGGCTCCGCAGCCGCGCGCGATTCACCGCGCCCCGCTCCGCGCTCGCTCTTGCGATCCGGACTGCGCAAATCCAGCGCAGCTTGCACGCCCGTTACACCGGGCACGATCTCCGGCTCGGCATGCTTCGCCGCGCGAGCGCCTTTCGAGCGCTTGGGCTTGGCGACCACGGCGGGCGCCGCGGCCATGACTTCATCGAGTGCTTTCTTGGCCGCCGCCTGCTCCGCCGCGCGACGGCTCGCACCGGAACCGGACACTTTCACGTCCAGCTTCGGCACCGTGCATTCGACTTCGAATTGTTGATTGTGCGCCGCACCATGCGTAGCGACCACCGTATAAGTGGGCAGCGCGATCTTATGACCTTGCAAATACTCTTGCAGCAGGGTCTTGGCATCCTTGCCGAGTGTGCGCGGATCGATGTGGTCCAGAATCGGCACGTAAAGACGCTTGATGACCGTCTGGGCGGCGTCGAAGCCGCCGTCGAGGAACACTGCGCCTAGCACTGCTTCGAGCGTGTCAGCGAGGATGGAGGGTCGGCGGAAGCCGCCGCTGCGCAACTCGCCTTCGCCCAGCCGCAAACCTTCGGAAATATTCAGGGCCTGAGCGATTTCGTAAAGTGACTGCTGTTTGACCAGATTGGCGCGGACGCGCGAGAGATCGCCTTCGTCCAATTTGCCGAAACGTTGGAACAAAAGCGCGGCCACCGCGCAATTTAGGACGGAGTCGCCAAGAAACTCGAGCCGTTCGTTATGCGTGGAACTGTGACTGCGGTGCGTTAAAGCCTGGCGCAACAATTCCGCATTGCGAAATTCGTAGCGCAGACGGCTTTCCAACGGAGATAGGGGCATGGGCAGAGTATAACGCGGGCGCCAGACCCGGCGAAAACGCGGGGCGGCCAGCGGAAAAAGCGTGGTGAAGCGACGTTACCGCAGGATCTTAAAGTAGCGTGAGAACACGCCGCGGCTCGTGTGACCTGGTGAAGGCCAACTGCGAGCCAAGCGCGCGGCGTGTCGTGCAATCAACGCAAACGAACTCAGTTGAATGAGCCGATGCGCTTCAGATTGCTGAAGTTCATCCAGATGAAAAACGCGCGGCCGACGATATTCTTGTCCGGCGCGAAACCCCAGTAACGGCTGTCCGCGCTGTTATCGCGGTTGTCGCCCATCATGAAGTAATTGCCCGGCGGCACCTTGCAGATCACGCCGCGTGCGTTGTACGTGCAGTTGTCGCGATACGGATAATCTTCGGCGCCGACGATAAACGGCGGCACGGCGGGATTGTTCAGAATCGCGTTCTTGCGGCCGCCGAGATCTTCTTCGAACTGTTTCGCGTAACCCATGCGTTCGTCGTCGAGATAATCGGGCAGCGGCGTTTCCGGTACGGGCTTGCCGTTGATGGTGAGCTGCTTGTCCTGATACGCGACGGTGTCGCCCGGCAAGCCGATCACGCGCTTGATGTAGTCGACCGATTCGTCTTTCGGGTAACGGAACACCACCACGTCGCCGCGTTGCAGCGGACGGCCTTCGGTGATTTTCGTGTTGGTGATCGGCAGACGGATGCCGTAGTCGAATTTATTGACGAGGATGAAGTCGCCCACCAGCAGCGTCGGCACCATTGACCCCGACGGAATCTTGAACGGCTCGACCACGAACGAGCGCACCACGAACACCACCAGAATCACCGGGAAAAAGCTCGCCGAATACTCGAGCCACCACGGCTGACGCAGCTTGTCGTCACGCAGACGCGCGCGCGTTTGCGCCGCGTTTTCATCGGCGAAACGCTCGCCGATGCGTGCCTGCTGGCGGTCGAACTCGGCGACCGCGGCTTCCGCCGCGCGGCGCCGTTGCGGCATGAAAACCAGTTTGTCTGCGACCCATGCGACGCCCGTCAAAATGACGAGCACAAAAAGAATCAGCGCAAAATTCATAGGGTTCCGTTGTTCGTCTTATTTGTCTTCGACACGCAAAATCGCGAGGAAAGCCTCCTGCGGAATCTCGACCGATCCCACCTGCTTCATTCGCTTCTTGCCTGCCTTTTGCTTTTCCAGCAGCTTCTTCTTACGCGAGATATCGCCGCCGTAGCATTTTGCCAGCACGTTCTTACGCAATGCTTTAATGTTTTCGCGCGCAATAATGTTCGCGCCGATGGTGGCCTGAATCGCGACGTCGTACATTTGACGCGGAATCAGTTCGCGCATTTTCGACGCCACTTCGCGGCCGCGATACTGGCTTTGCGAACGGTGCACGATGACCGACAGCGCGTCGACCTTGTCGCCGTTGATCAGCATGTCGACCTTCACGACGTCTGCCGCGCGGTATTCCTTGAACTCGTAGTCCATCGACGCATAGCCGCGCGAAATCGACTTCAGACGGTCGAAGAAATCGAGCACGACTTCGCCCATCGGGATTTCGTAGGTCAGTTGCACCTGACGGCCGTGATACTGCATGTTGATCTGCGTGCCGCGCTTTTGCGTGCACAGCGTGATCACCGAGCCGACGTAGTCTTGCGGCATGTACAGGTTCACGGTGACGATCGGCTCGCGCACTTCTTCGATCTTCGACGGCTCCGGCATCTTGGCCGGATTCTCGACCATGATGGTCGTACCGTCGCGCTGCAGGACTTCGTACACCACGGTCGGCGCCGTGGTGATCAGGTCCATGTCGAACTCGCGCTCCAGCCGTTCCTGCACGATTTCCATGTGCAGCAGACCGAGGAACCCGCAACGGAAACCGAAACCGAGCGCTTGCGACACTTCCGGCTCGTACATCAACGAGGCGTCGTTCAGCTTCAGCTTTTCGAGCGAATCGCGCAGCGCGTCGTACTGGTTTGCCTCGACCGGATAGAGACCGGCGAACACCTGCGGCTTCACTTCCTTGAAACCCGGCAGCGGCTCGGGCGCTGGACGGTTCACCAGCGTGACGGTGTCGCCCACCTTCGCCGCAGCCAGTTCCTTGATGCCGGCGATGATGAAACCCACTTGCCCGGCCGACAGCGATTCGAGATTCTTCGACTTCGGCGTGAACACGCCGACATGCTCGACCGGATACTGCGCGCCGGTCGCCATCATGCGGATCTTGTCCTTGGGACGCAGCGTGCCGTTGACGATACGCACCAGCATCACGACGCCGACGTAGTTGTCGAACCACGAGTCGATGATCAGCGCCTGCAGCGGCGCTTCCGGATCGCCTTGGGGCGGCGGCACTTTGGCGATCAGCGCTTCGAGTACGTCTTCGACGCCGAGGCCAGTCTTGGCGCTGCAATGCGTGGCGTCGGTTGCGTCGATGCCGATCACGTCTTCGATTTCGGCAATCGCGTTTTCTGGGTTCGCCGCCGGCAGATCGATCTTGTTGAGCACCGGAATCACGTCGACGCCGAGTTCGATCGCCGTGTAGCAGTTGGCGACGGTTTGCGCTTCCACGCCCTGGCTCGCGTCCACGACCAGCAGCGCGCCTTCGCATGCGGACAGCGAGCGGCTGACTTCGTACGAGAAGTCGACGTGGCCCGGCGTGTCGATCATGTTCAGGTTGTAGACTTGCCCGTTACGGGCTTTGTACGTCAATGCGGCGGTTTGTGCCTTGATGGTGATGCCGCGCTCGCGTTCGAGATCCATCGAATCGAGCACTTGAGATTCCATCTCGCGGTCGGACAAGCCACCGCAAATCTGGATGATGCGATCGGCGAGCGTCGACTTGCCATGGTCGATGTGCGCAATGATCGAGAAGTTACGAATATGATCCATTCAGTGCCGATCAAGCAAAAAAGGCGCGCTCGGACAATAGCGGAGCACGCCTTGTAAGTAGGTGAAAAACCTATCTATTTTAGCCGAAAAGGCTATCGCCCGGCGCATCTTGCGAAGCTCGGGCGGAAAAGACGGCTCAGGAGAGGCGTGAGACTCGATGTGAACGGCGCGGCGTCGGCGCTATGTTCGAACCCTTGGTCAAGCTCAAGGCATGGCTGCAACCCGTGCGGCGAGCGCGGCACGAACCCGCGCTTCGTCGAGGTGATAGTGACACAACTCGACGCCGTCGCAGACCAGAACCGGCACCAGTTCGTTATAACGGGCTTCCAACACGGGATCGGTGTCGACGTCGATCACCTCGACCTGCGCGCCGAATTCGACCAGCAAGGGCTCGAGCGCGGTACGCAGGTCGTCGCAAAGGTGGCACCACGCGCGCCCGTAGAGCGTGAGCGGCGCCGCCTTGGTCATTTCTGCACGCTGCGCGGACGGACCGGCACAAACTGCGTGTTCTCGCCGCGGCGAACCAGCAGCGCGACCATCTTCTGCGGATCGAGGTGCGAACTCACCTCGTCGAACTGCTTCGCGCTGGTGATGTCCGTGTCGCCCACCCGCAGGATGATGTCGCCCTTTTGCAAGCCGACGCGCGCTGCGGGACCGTCCGCGGCATCGATCTGCACGCCGTTGCGCAATTTCAGCGCCTTCAGTTGGTCGGCAGGGATATCGCTGACGGCCACACCGAGCGCGTTGGTGGCGCGCTGCTTCGGCGGCTGCGGTTTCTTCTGATCCGCCTTGGCCGATTTATCCGGCTGCATTTCGGCGATCGTCACCGGCAGATCGCGCGTCTGGCCCTTGCGCCAGATCGTGATCGTCGACTTGGTGCCCGGCTTCGTGTCGCCGACCATGCGCGGCAGGTCCGTTGCCGTATCGACCGAATGGCCGTTGAACTTCAGGATGATGTCGCCCGGTTGCACGCCGGCCTTATCCGCCGGGCCGCCCGGTTCGACACTGCTAACCAGCGCACCCTGCGCCTTCGGCAGGCCGAGCGAGTCGGCCACGTCTTTGGTCACTTCGCCGATCGCTACCGCGATCCGGCCGCGCACGACCTTACCCGACGCCTTCAATTGATCGGCCACGCGCATGGCCTCGTCGATCGGAATCGCGAACGAGATGCCCATGAAACCGCCCGTGCGGCTGTAGATCTGCGAGTTGATGCCGATCACCTCGCCTTGCATATTGATCAGCGGACCGCCTGAATTGCCCGGATTGACGGCCACGTCGGTCTGGATGAACGGCAGATAGTCGCCCGTATCGCGCCCCTTGGCGCTGACGATGCCGGCTGTCACCGTGTTCTCGAGACCGAACGGCGAGCCGATCGCCACGACCCACTCGCCCACGCGCACCTTGTTCGAGTCGCCGATCGTGATGGTCGGCAGATTGGCGGCGCTGATCTTCACGACGGCAACGTCGGTCCGATCGTCCACGCCGATCAGCTTCGCCTTGAATTCGCGCTTGTCGGTGAGCGTGACGTAAATGGTGTCCGCGTCGTCGATGACGTGCGCGTTGGTCATCACGTAGCCGTCCGCCGACAGAATGAAGCCCGAGCCGACGCCGCTGTTCTGCTCGGCATCGCTGTTATCCGGCAAGTCCTGACTGCCACCACTGCCGCCGTTGTCGCCGCCGCGTGGCGAACCCGGCGAGCCGGGCGATTGCGGCGATTGCGGCAACGGAATGCCGAAGAAGCGCCGGAAAAACTCCGACATGTCGCCGTCGTCCATGCCAGGCGGCAAACCGCCGCGAGCACCGCTGTTCGACACGCGTGTAGTCGTGCGAATGTTGACGACCGCCGGGCCGACCTTGTCGACCAGATCAGTGAAGTCGGGCAGGTTGGCGGCAGGAGCCGCCGACGCCGTATGCGGCACGAGCGGCAAACAAGCCGCCACCACCGCGGCCGCGAGGAATTTGCGCACCGAGAAAGTCGTCATATCGTAGCAAGCCGAGGGATTCAGGATTCGGAGGATTACTTCGGAGCTTTGTATTCTATGGCAGACGCAAATTGCTGCAATGTGGTCTGGGGCACTTCACCAAGCAGAGTAATCCAGAAGTCGCCGCGACGCTTGACGAGCACGTGCGTGGCGCCGCTGCTTCCCGCGCCTTCCTTGCGCGTGTTGTTTTCAACCGGTTCGACGAACACCGAAATGGCCGCGAGGCCGTCAGAGAAAACCGCCTGGTCCACCGGAATGGTCGGCTGCCCCGGATCGCGTGCGGCCATGGGGCGGCGCAGTTCACGAATCTTGCGGAAGCCCGGCACCGTCGGCGTGATCTGCCAGCCTTGCGCGGCCATGTCGACCGGCTCGACCGGCGGACGCACCACGGTCCAACCCGCCGTATTACGAATACCGTTGACGATGCCGGCCTTGTCAACCGGCACGCCGATGCGAATTTGGGAAAACGAAAGTTGCTCGAGCACCTGGCCATTTGTATCGAGCGTCTGGGCGCGCAGCAGGAGGCCAGTTTTCTTGTCGGCCCACAGCTTGTACGCAAAGCGATAGGCGTCTTTCGGATCGAGTTCGATCACCTGGCTGTCGACGCCCGCGACGCGGTCGTCGCCGAGCAGCTTGGGCTCGTAAACCGACAGCACCTGCTCGCCGCTCACGGCCAGCAGCGCAGGGAACGAATCTTTGTTCTGACGTTTTTCGACGACGCACAAATGCCGCTCCGGCACGAACGTGTAGAGCTCGTCGTTATGACGCAGCATCTTGCGCGGCTTGCCGTCGAGGCTTTCGAGCTGCTCGAATTCGCCGTCCGCACGGGTCGCGTAGTGCGCGATCCGCGACGTTTGAACGAAATTGCCGCGCTGGTAGACGAATGCGCCCTCGTAATTCTGCTGTTGCGCGGCCTGATGGATGCGATCCAGCAGATCCGCGGCCGTGCGACGGGCAACGATCGGATCGTCGGTTTGTGCAAAGACCCGCGGTGTAGCGGACAACAATACGGCTGCGCAGAACAGGAATGCCGGCAGCCGCCCCCAGATAGTCGTTTTATTCAACCGCGGAGTCTGCATCAAACTATTGGCCTTGCGTAGAAACAGCGGCAGCGCGAATCAGCGGCATCGAGCCCGGCATGACCGGTTGTTGCGCGAATTGCTGATGAGCTTCCAGATACTGGTCGAGACTGGCGTCACGAATGATGTTGGCGTCTTGCGCGACCGGCTGCACCGCAGCTGTCGGCGCGGGCGCCATGGCCACGCGTTGCAGTGCGTCGCCATGTTGAACCGAGGCCAGCTGAGCCGCGCCCGGACCGCCCGGCACACCTTGCAGTTGCGGCACGACGATCCACGTCAGCGTGGCGGCCGCCGCAGCAACGGCAAACGCCGGTACGACGCGGCGGCGCAGCGCCAGCAAACGACGCGCAACCGGCATGGCGGCGGGCGCCAGCACGTGCGGCTCGTTGTCGAGGCGCGCGGCAAAACCGCTCAGAAACGCGCTGCTCGCCGCCGGGCTGACCGCCAGATCGTCAGAACGCAATGCGTCGCCGATCAGGTGATAGCTCGACCAGGCGGCGCGATCCTCGCCATTCAGCCCGGAAATAAACGTGTCCAGATTCAGATGCTCTTCGCCGAACAGCTCACCGTCGACAAAAGCGGACAGACGCTCGCCACGCGAGCTGGCTTGCGATTGCATCGAGACCGACCCCATGATGCTCCCCATCTTACAAATACCCCGTAGTGACACCACTAATCCAGATATTGCACCCGCGCCCCGTCCGACCGGCTGGTGGATTACCAGCGCTTGCCTTCAGGTGTGTCAAGCAACGGACGCAATTTTGCCGCAATGGCTTCGCGAGCGCGGAAAATTCGTGATCTGACTGTGCCAATTGGGCAACCCATCATCTCAGCGATTTCCTCGTAGCTCAAACCTTCAATTTCACGAAGAGTAATGGCGGTGCGCAACTCTTCCGGTAAAACCGCCATCGCAGCATTGACCGTCTCAGCGATCTGCTTGCTCATCAACATCGACTCAGGCGTGTTGATATCCCTTAGTTGGTCCGCGTCCGAGAAAGTTTCAGCTTCTTCAGCATCTGCTTCGGTCGAGGTCGGCGCGCGCCGCCCTTGGGTCGCAAGGTAGTTCTTTGCCGTGTTGACGGCAATCCGGTACAACCACGTATAAAAGGCCGATTCCCCGCGAAACTGCGGCAACGCCCGGTACGCCTTGATAAAGGCGTCCTGTGCGACGTCTTCTACCTCGGCGGGGTCCCGCACGAGGCGCGAGATCAGCCGGAGAATCTTGCGGTGGTATTTGGAGACCAGTAGCTCGAACGCGGCCTTGTCGCCCTTCTGGACGCGCTCGACCAGCACCTGATCAATTTCTTTTTCGCTCACCTGATAAATCCGTTAACTATAGGGCGCATGGCGGGGCACCATTGTAGCGTCCCCATCATCCGGGTACGTTACGCCGGTAACAGCGGTTACAGTCTTTACAGTCAGGCGCCGGCGCCACGCCGGCCCAGCACGGCCAGTTCCCGGAAGATGGGCGCCGGAAGTGCGTCGGCGGCAAATAGCAGAGTGCGTAAGCGGCCCTGCTCCGGCATCAGCGCCAGGATCAGCAGACGGCCGCTCCATTGCGAACAACCGGCAATGCGGCCTTGCGCCAGCAGCGCGCCAGTCCGGTCCCAGACAAACAATCCGTCCGGCCCGATTTTCAACGCGGCAGGTTGGGAGCGCTGATAGCGGAGCGAGCAAAGCGCAAGCCACGCCCACACGGCGAGCGTCAACGGAACGGCTTGCCGCGCGCCCAGATGCAATGCGAGGCAAGCATAGACGGCCGATGTCGCCGTCAGAACGAAGACCCCTAACGCAGCCCAGACGGCGACGGAGCGTCGCAGCAAAATCCGCTGCGACGCTCCGTCGTGCTCGGCCGATTCGGGGGAAGGCGCCGGCACCGCCGGCGCCGTCGACTGGCGCGTCACCAACTATCAGGCGTTTCAGGCGCGCTTGAAGACCAGCGTGCCGTTCGTGCCGCCGAACCCGAACGAGTTCTTCAGCGCGACGTCGATCTTCATCTCCCGCGCGGTGTTGGCGCAGTAGTCCAGGTCGCAGGCCGGATCCTGATTGAAGATGTTGATGGTCGGCGGCGACACCTGATGATGCACGGCCAGCACGGTGAACACCGACTCCAGACCGCCGGCTCCGCCCAGCAGGTGACCCGTCATCGACTTGGTCGAGTTCACGACCATGTCTTTGGCGTGGTCGCCAAAAGCGCGCTTGATGCCGATAGTTTCAGCCAGGTCGCCGAGCGGCGTGGACGTGCCGTGCGCGTTCAGGTAATTCACCTGATCCGTGTTGACGCCCGCGTTCTTCAACGCGGCCAGCATGCAGCGGCGAGCGCCGTCGCCGTCTTCCAGCGGCGCGGTCATGTGATAGGCGTCGCCGCTCATCCCATAGCCACTGACTTCGGCGTAAATCTTCGCGCCGCGTGCCTTCGCGTGTTCGTACTCTTCCAGCACCATCACGCCGGCCCCCTCGCCCAGCACGAAACCGTCGCGGTCCTTGTCCCACGGACGGCTCGCGGTTGCCGGATCGTCATTGCGTTGCGACAGCGCGCGCGCCGCCGCAAAGCCGCCGATACCCAGCGGCGACACGGTCGATTCCGCGCCGCCCGCAATCATCACGTCGGCGTCGCCGTATTCGATCAGGCGCGATGCCTCGCCGATACAGTGCAGGCCGGTGGTGCAGGCGGTGACGATCGCCAGATTCGGACCCTTGATGCCGAACTTGATGGACAGATGGCCGGAGATCATGTTGATGATCGATGCGGGCACGAAGAACGGCGAAATACGGCGCGGGCCGCGATTGAGCAGTTCGGTTTGCGTCACTTCGATCATCGGCAAACCGCCGATGCCCGAACCGACCACCACGCCGATACGCTCCGAATTCTCGTCGGTGACTTCGAGGCCGCTGTCCTGCATCGCCTGGATGCCGGCAGCCACGCCGTAATGGATGAACGTATCCATATGGCGCGCTTCCTTACCGGGGATGTAGTCCTCGATATTGAAGCCCTTCACCTCGCCGGCGAAACGAGTCGAAAAGTTCGACGCATCGAACTTCGTGATGTTGGCAATACCCGACTTGCCGGCGACCAGATTGGCCCAGCCGTCGGCAACATTATTGCCAACAGGCGAAATCAGCCCCAGGCCTGTAACAACAACACGACGGCGGCTCACGGTAACCCCTTTTTCATAGATGACAAAAGCAAAAGCCACAGCGGCCACAGGAACCTGCCCTGTATGCCCTGTGGCTGTTTAACTCGGCAATCGCGCGAAACTTTGCGCTGTCGACATTGCTGGCTCCTGCTTGGCAAAACGCGCGGCAAAAAGCACCAACCCTGCTGGCGTCGGCAACCGACACGGCAGGGCGTCATACGCCGCCAACGCAGAAACGCGGGCGCGAATGACCTTAGGCCTTGACGTTCGCGCGAGCGTAGTCGATCGCTTGCTGAACGGTGGTGATCTTCTCGGCTTCTTCATCCGGAATTTCCATGCCGAATTCGTCTTCGAGGGCCATCACGAGTTCAACGGTGTCGAGCGAGTCGGCGCCGAGGTCGTTCACAAACGAAGCTTCGTTCTTGATCTCAGCTTCTGCAACGCCCAGTTGTTCTGCGACGATCTTCTTGACGCGCTGTTCGATATTGTCCATTACCCCTCCAAGGGAAAAGAAGTTCAAAAATACAGGTGCGCGCATTTTATCAGGTTTGACCCGGCAAAAAAGCGGCGCATCGGGTTGCTGTCAAGGCATGCGCCTTTATGCATTTACAAACGCATCAAGGCGCGGATAGTAACCGAATTTGGTTACGACATGTACATCCCGCCGTTCACATGCAGCGTCGTGCCGGTGATATAGCCGGCTTGCGGCGATGCCAGAAACGCCACGGCGTGCGCGATATCTTCCGGGCTGCCGAGGCGGCCCAGCGGAATCTGCGTCTTCAACGCCGTTTGCTGCTCTTCCGGCAGGGTTTTGGTCATGTCGGTATCGATGAAGCCCGGCGCCACGCAATTCACCGTGATATTGCGGCTGCCGATCTCGCGCGCGAGCGCGCGCGTCATGCCCGCCACGCCCGCTTTTGCGGCGGCGTAATTGACCTGCCCGGGATTGCCGGCCGAGCCGACCACCGACGTGATGTTGATGATGCGGCCGCCCTTCGCCTTCATCATGGGACGCAACACCGCGCGCGACAGCCGGAACACCGACTTGAGGTTGGTGTCGACCACCGCGTCCCAATCGTCGTCCTTCATGCGCATGGCGAGTTGATCCTGCGTGATGCCGGCGTTGTTCACCAGCACGTGCAGCGCGCCGAATTCCTTTACCGTGCCGTCGATCAGCGCTTCTGCCGCGGCTGCGTCGTTGACGTTGAGTACCGCACCGCGACCGTTCACGCCGGCTGCGTTAAACGCTTCGCTGATGGCGGCCGCGCCGCTTTCGCTGGTCGCCGTGCCAATCACCGTCGCGCCCTGGCGCGCCAGTTCCATGGCGATCGCACGGCCGATGCCGCGCGAAGCGCCAGTGACGATTGCGATCTGCTTGTCGAGAGTCTTTTCCATCTGTCAGTCCGGATGCCCTTCGGAGGGCTGATTGATTCTTGATGCTTGCGTCTGATGCTGCTCGTGCAGCGCCTGCTGCCAGGCGCTCACGAGACTATGCGTTCAGCCTGCCGCTACCAGCTTGAGCGTTTCTTCGAGTGAAGCAGGATCGAAGATCGAAGCGCCAACAAGGTTGCCGTCGATACGTTTGGTCAGGCCCGCAAGGACCTTGCCCGGACCGCATTCGATCACGTGCGTGACGCCTTGAGCCGACATGGCCTGAACGCTTTCGACCCAGCGCACCGCACCGGCTGCCTGGCGCACCAGCGCGTCCTTGATCTTGACCGGCTCGTTGACCACGGCGACGTCGACGTTGTTGATGACCGGAATCGCCGGCACCTGCACCTCGACGCTCGCCAGATATTCGCGCAACTGGTCCGACGCCGGCTTGAGCAGCGACGAGTGGAACGGTGCCGAGACCGGCAGCGGCAACGCGCGTTTGGCGCCCTTCGCTTTAGCGACTTCGCAGGCCTTTTCAACCGCCGCCTTGTTTCCTGCGATCACCACCTGCGCCGGCGCATTGAAATTCACCGCTTCGACGACACCCGCGACCGACGCTTCGGCGCACACCGCGCGCACTGTGTCGTCGTCGAGACCGAGAATCGCGGCCATGCCGCCTTCACCAACCGGCACCGCCGTCTGCATGGCCTGCGCGCGAAAACGCACGAGCGGCACAGCGTCGCGAAACGCGATCGCGCCCGCCGCGACCAGCGCGGTGTACTCGCCGAGGCTATGACCCGCAACGATCGCCGGCTTCGGGCCGCCGGCCTGCAGCCACGCGCGATACATGGCGTAAGCAGCAGTCAGCATGACCGGCTGGGTGTTGGTGGTGAGGTTCAGATCTTCGACGGGGCCTTCGGCGATCAGCTTGCCGAGATCCTGATTGAGCGCATCGGAGGCTTCCTGAACCGTCTCACGCACGACGGCGTGATCGGCGAATGCGTTGAGCATGCCGACCGACTGCGAACCTTGCCCAGGAAAAACGAACGCAAATTTCATATCGTCCCCAAAATCGATTTAGTCAGATGTGGGTGGCGCGCCCCTGATGGCGAGCGCGCTCAAGCGTAGCCGAGCGCCGTGAAGAGCGCTCGCCATAACGTCGCCGCTATCAGTAGCGGATAACCGACGCGCCCCACGTGAAGCCGCCGCCGACACCTTCGATCAGCACGTTCTGGCCGCGCTTGATGCGGCCGTCGCGTACCGCGACGTCGAATGCGAGCGGAATGGACGCAGCCGACGTATTGCCGTGCTCGCCCACCGTGACGACCATGCGTTCCTGCGGCAAACCGAGCTTGCGGCAGGTGCTTTGCATGATGCGGATATTCGCCTGATGCGGAATCAGCCAGTCGATCTGTTCAGCCGCCAAATTGGCCTTCTCGAGCGCTTCGACCGCGACCTTTTCGAGCACGTTCACGGCGAGCTTGAACACGGCCTGCCCATCCATATGCAGGAACGCGCTGCCCGCGACTACGCCGCCGTTCACGTTGCCCGGCGTGCAGAGAATATTCGAATGGCTGCCGTCGGCGTGCAATGCGCTGGCCAGCACGCCCGGTTGTTCGGAGGCCTGCAGGATCACCGCGCCCGCGCCGTCGCCGAACAGCACGCAGGTAGTGCGGTCGTTGAAGTCGAGAATGCGCGAAAAGGTTTCCGCACCGATCACGAGCGCCGTGCGATGCTGGCCGCTGCGGATGAAACTGTCCGCCGTGGCCACTGCGTAGGCAAATCCGGAACAGACGGCCTGCACGTCGAATGCCGCGCCGTGATTCTTGATGCCGAGCTTGTTCTGCAACAGGCACGCCGTACTCGGAAACACGAAGTCGGGCGTGGACGTGGCGACGATGATCAGGTCGATGGACTGCGGGTCGATATCTGCTGCTTCGATCGCGCGTTGCGAAGCGATGAGCGCGAGATCGCTGGTCGTGACATCAGGGTCCGCGAAATGGCGCGCATGAATGCCTGTGCGGGCCACGATCCATTCGTCGCTGGTCTCGACACCTTGCTTGCCAAGACGCTCGGCCAGATCCTGATTGGTGACGCGGTTGGGCGGCAGATAGCTGCCGGTGCCCAGCACGCGGGAATAAATTGTCGATTGAGCCATTATGCCTTCGAGGATTGCGCAGCGTAGGGCTCGGCTGGCTGGCCTGCGATGGGGCTTGCTTGACCCGCACCGCTCGCGTCGCGCGCCGCCTGTTCGAGAGAACCCGCATTCTCTTCCATCGCTCGCGCAAGGCGTTCCAGCACGCCGTTTTTGACGGCATCATACCCGCGTTTGATAGCCCACTCAAACCCGTAAGCATCCGCCGAACCGTGGCTTTTGATCACCAGCCCACGCAGGCCGAGCAACGCGGCGCCATTGTATTGCCGATGATCGACGCGTTTCTTGAAGCGCATCAATACCGGCAAGGCGAGCACCGCCATCACCTTGGTGAGCCAGGAACGGCCGAACTCTTCCTTGATGATGTTGGACAGCATCTGCGCGAGGCCTTCCGACGTCTTCAGCGCGACATTGCCGACAAAACCGTCGCAGACGATGACGTCGACCGTGCCTTTGAAGATATCGTTGCCTTCAACGTTACCGTGAAAGTTAAGTGTACTCGCGCGCAGCAGTTCGCCGGCACGTTTGATGGTGTCGTTACCCTTAATGACTTCTTCGCCGATGTTGAGCAGCCCGATAGTAGGCCGATCTTTGCCCTCGAGCGCGGACACGAGCGCGTGCCCCATCTCCGCGAACTGCAGCAGATGCTGCGGCTCGCAGTCGACGTTGGCGCCCAGGTCGAGCATCATCGTGTAGCCATTGGGATTGGGCAGTGCCGACGCGATGGCCGGGCGTTCGATGCCCGACAGCGTTTTCAGCACGTAGCGCGAGACCGCCATCAGCGCGCCGGTGTTGCCCGCGGAAACACAGGCTTGCGCCTCGCCTTCCTTGACGCGGTTTAGCGCCACGCGCATGGAGGAATCTTTTTTCTTGCGCAGCGCGACTTCGACCGGATCGTCCATGGCGACGATCTCGGAAGCGGGTACGACGGTCAGCGCCGGCAGGTCCTGAGCCTTCAACTTTTTCAGCTGCGCACGAATCGCGCTTTCGATGCCGACGAGCAGCAGCTCAGCATCGGGATGCGATCGAACGAAGTTGACGGCAGCGGGAACGGTCACGGACGGGCCGTGGTCGCCTCCCATGCAATCTATCGTGAGCTTTACTGTCATGGAGTGCGACGAATTTCAGACGCCCTGCATGGAATCATAGTAAGCGCTGAGGCGCCAACTGCGATCGACACAAAAAAGCGGCAGTTGAATGCCGCCTTCTTGCCGAGCCGGGAAAATGTCAAGCGAGCCGATCGCCACGCGAAACGCCACAAGGCGACACGCAGTGAAACGCGCAATGAAACGATTAATCGTTCTTCGTCTTGACGACTTTCTTGCCGCGATAGTAGCCGTTCGGGCTAACGTGGTGACGCAGATGCACTTCGCCCGTGCTCGGTTCCACGGCCAGCGGCGCTGCCGTCAGGAAATCGTGCGAACGGTGCATGCCGCGCTTCGACGGCGACTTCTTATTTTGTTGAACTGCCATGACTAACTCCTAAAAATTTTCCGAATTCTAACACAGCCCGATCCGGTCTCCGCCATTGGCCGAATGGCCAACGCGCCCGCATCGCGCTCCCTGCAACTGTTCAATGCTTCTTGTCGCCCGGCTCACCGCGCTTGAGACTCTGGAGCGCCGCAAACGGATTAGGCCGTTCGGGCTCGCCACCCTCACCCGCTTCATCCAGTGCGCCCTCGTCGCCCTCGCCTTCAGTACCGGCCACACCCGAGACAAGGCTCTCGTGCACTTCGGGACAGACCTCGTGCTTGGGCACGAGCGGCAAGGAAAGCAGCAACTCTTCTTCGATCAAGTCGATGAGATCGAAATGGTTCGAACCCACGATCACTTCGACTTCATCCTCGTCGAGCGGAAACTCTTCGGCTTCCGCCTCAGTGTTGACGATCCGATAAGTTGCATCGACGTTGAATGCCTGCAAGTACGGTGTCATGCACCGCTGACATTCGAGCCAGGCAGCGCCGTGAATCGCCATCCTCAAATAAGGCTGGGGACCCTCGGTACCGTCGTCCTGCAATTCCGGCTGCGTCGCCCCTTCGGCTTGCCAGGTGAACGCGGCATCGCGGTCTGGCGCTTCTGCCGGGACTTCGTTTAACATGCGCGGCAGTTGCGAGACGCGCACGACACCCGCGGCCTGACGCCCACTCCGCGCGAATTCGAACAGATCGATATCATGCGGGTCGGACAGACCTGCAGGGTTGCCAGGATGTTGAGTCATGTGCGCTCCTGCGTCGGCAAGAATTTCGCCGGATATAACCGCGAGGTATAACCGATTTGCGAGACAGCCCGTGAGACTCATGTGTTTGCCGACAGTAATCACTGCCCTTGACACGCACCGAGACTCGCCTAGCGCAAGCATACCGATGAAAAGCCCGAAATCATATCCGTTTTGTCTTTTCGAGTCAAACACTTAAGCCCGTACGCGCGCGAGCTTCGCGCAACCCCGTACGCCCCGCCTCCCTAGCCGTCGATTACCCATGCCAGATTCTCCCAATCGCCCGCCACGCCTGATTCTGGCGTCGAGTTCGCCTTATCGTCGCGAACTGCTCGAACGCCTGCGCGTGCCGTTCGATGTCGTCGTGCCCGCAATCGACGAAACACCGCTCGCCGGCGAAACGCCCGAAGTCACCGCGCTGCGGCTCGCGCAAGCCAAAGCTCGCGCGGTGGCCGGCGGACTCGGCGCCGGTGAAGCGGCGCTTGTGATCGGCTCCGACCAAGTCGCCACCTACGACGGCCTGCAGATCGGCAAGCCAGGCACGCACGACAAGGCGCTTGCCCAGTTGCAGGCAATGCGCGGCCGCGAAGTGCTGTTTCATAGTGCGCTGTGTCTGCTCGACAGTCGGTCGGGAAACGTCCAAGCCGTCGACGTCATCACCCGCGTGCATTTCCGAAATCTGCCGGATGCCACGCTGGAGGCCTACCTGCTGGCCGAAACGCCGTACGACGTCGCGGGTAGCGCCAAGTCCGAAGGGCTCGGCATCGCCTTGCTCGAGGCCATCCATTCCGACGACCCGACCGCGCTTGTCGGCCTGCCGTTGATCGCACTGTCGCGCATGCTGCTCGCAGTGGGTTATCCACTATTGGAGGCTCAATGAGCGGCACACTCTATCTGATTCCAAACACGCTGGGCGAAGGCGATACCGAGGCGCTCGACGCCGTCCTGCCCTCACCGGTGCGTGCCCGTGCGGCATCGCTTCACTATTACATCGGCGAAAACGCGAAAACCACGCGTGCCTTCCTAAAGAAAGTCGGCACGGAACGGCCGATCCAGGAAATCGAAATTCGCGAACTGAATGTAAATACGCCGACCGGCGAGATCGACAAGCTGCTCGCGCCGCTTCTTGCCGGCACGGACGCCGGCCTCGTTTCCGAGGCGGGCTGTCCGGCGGTCGCCGACCCCGGCGCCCTGCTGGTGCGCCGCGCGCATGAACGCGGCGTGAAAGTCGTGCCGTTCGTAGGCCCGAGTTCGATTCTGCTGGCTTTGATGGCGTCAGGGCTCAACGGGCAGAGCTTTGCCTTCCACGGCTACCTGCCGGTCGATGCCACGGAGCGGGCCAAGCGCCTGCGAGACCTGGAGCAGCAGTCGCGCAAAGGCAAGCAAACGCAGATCTTTATCGAGACGCCCTACCGGAATCGCGCGTTGCTGGATACGCTGCTGGCGACGTGTGCGCCTTCCACGCTCGTCTGCGTGGCAGTGGATCTGACGTTGGAAACGGAGACAATCGCCAGCCGCACCGTGGCCGACTGGAAGAAGAAGCCGGCGATCGATCTGCACAAGCGGCCGGCTATTTTTCTGATCCTGGCCGTTTGATTAGGTCTGACTGCAAGTTGTGAGACTAAAAGAAAGCGCCGCGCGATCATCAAACGACGACCGGGCGGCGCTTCTTGAAGCGTCACCTGTAAATCAGCGCAGACTCATCTTCCCACCAAGCGCCATGGCATGAACCGCGCCACTACCGACAGCCGCGCCGAACTTGCGCGCAACACGGTCCGTAATGCTCTCTTTTACCGTGTAGTCGACGATATCCGGCGCCTTGAACAGGTCGCGGGCCACATAATCGGCGTCGCCCAAACCGTCGGCGAGCCCGAGTTCGACGCTCTTCTGGCCAGTCCAGAAGAGGCCCGAGAACATGTCCGGCGTTTCATGCAGGCGCTTGCCACGCCCTTGACGCACCGCGTCGATGAACTGCGCGTGGATCTGATCGAGCATATCTTGAGCATGTTCGTCCATCTTCGGCGTTTCCGGCGAGAATGGGTCGAAAAAGCCCTTGTTCTCACCAGATGTATGCAAACGCCGCTGAATCCCCAGCTTATCCATCAGGCCGGTGAAGCCGAAGCTGTCCATCAGCACGCCGATCGAACCGACGATGCTCGCCTTATCGACATAAATCTTGTCAGCCGCCGCGGCCGCATAGTAACCGCCCGACGCGCACATGTCGCCCACGACTACATACAGCGGAATTGACGGGTATTTAGCGCGCAATCGACGAATTTCGTTGTAAATGATGCCCGCCTGCACCGGGCTGCCGCCCGGACTATTGCAGCGCAGGATCACGCCTGCCGTGCCGGCGTCGTCAAAGGCGCTCTGCAACGCCGTGTTGATATCTTCAGCGTTCGCGTTCGTATCTGCGGATATCTCGCCGTCCAATGTCACCATAGCCGTGTGCCGACCGGTGGCGGCAACCTTGTCGCCGGAGAAGTCGATAGCCGCCCAGATCGCCAGCAGCACTACCACCAGAAAAACAAACCGGAAAAAAATCTTCCAGCGCCGCGCCGCGCGCTGTTCGTTGATCGCCGCGAGCGCGATACGTTCGAGCGCGGCGCGTTCCCAGCCCGGCTCATCAGCAGGCATGCTGGGGCGGCCATTCAGAGACGGTTCCTTCGGCTCGGGAGTCAAATTGTCGGACATGCGGTGCAGTGGAAAGGTCAGAGAAGAGAAAAATCAGGATGTGGCCGGGCGCAATTCGCCGTCTGGCAGCCAGAAAACGGCTCGGCCTTCCGGCGTATCGCGCTCGTCCACCTGGACCGGCCGCAATTTGCCGCCGCGGCACGGACCGCCGACGCATTTGCCCGTATCCGGCGCGTAAATCGCACCATGTGTGGCGCACATCAAGTATAAACCGGACGATTCGAAGAACTGCCCTTCGGCCCAGTCCAGCTCCATCGGCACGTGGGCGCAACGGTTCAGGTAGCCGTAGGCGTGGCCATCGTAGCGGACAAAGAATACGACGACGTCGTCGCCACCGAGCTTCGCCGCGTGGCGCACGCCCGCGCCGCCGTCGACCAGCTCATCCGACGCGCAGACGCGAACCGCCTCCGTTTGCGCTTGAGAGGCAACGGTGTTCATGCGTTCTCCCGCAGCCAGCCGGACAGCACGCTGACGCTCGACGCAACGAATTTCGGCGACAACGCGCTCAACGAATCCGCAGGATGCGCGCCATATGTGACGCCAATACCCGCGACGCCCGCGTTGATCGCCATTTGGAGATCGTGCGTCGTATCGCCGACCATCACCGTGCGAGCGTTATCCTGCCCCAGTTCGCGCGTCAATTCGTGCAGCATCGCCGGATGCGGCTTGGAGAACGTTTCGTCGGCGCAGCGCGTACCGTCGAACAGGCTCGTCAGGCGCGACTGATCCAACGCGCGATTCAGCCCGACGCGGCTCTTGCCGGTGGCCACGGCCAACAAATAGCCCTGATCGCGCAGCTCCTGCAACATCTCGCGCACACCGACGAACAGTTCCGTGGTCTGATCCTTCACCAGATAATGGAAGCGGTAACGCTCGGCCAGCCGCGGATAGTCCGAAGGATCGAGCGTGGGCGCGGCAATCTGCAGTGCGTCGCGCAAACCAAGGCCGATGACATAGCTGGCCGCCTCGTCGGCGGGAACCGGCAGGCCAAGATCGCGGCACGCCGACTGGATGCTGCGCGTGATGTGCGCGGTCGAATCCATCAAGGTCCCGTCCCAGTCGAAGACGATCAGATCAAATTGCTCTCTAGCCATGCGGTGCCGTCTCCGGGTGTGACCCATTTCGTAGTTCGTTGAGTTGTGCGATGAAGCTGCGGCATTCGGCCGGCAGCGGCGCCTCGAACTGCAGCGGCGCGCCGGTTGCCGGGTGCGTGAGCTTCAGCCGGTAAGCGTGCAGGAACATGCGCTTCAGGCCAGGCTTGGCGTTGGCGCGCGCCAGTGCCTTGTTCAGCGCGAAATCGCCGTATTTGGCGTCGCCGACGATCGGCAGCTCCAGATGCTGCAAGTGGACCCGGATCTGATGCGTGCGTCCGGTCTTCAGTTCCGCCTCGAGCAACGCATATTCCGGCCAGCGGTCGATCAGATTGAACACCGTGTGCGACGCGAGACCGTCCGGCTGTACGCGCACGCGGCGCTCGCCGTCGGCGGTCAAATACTTGTGCAGCGGCTCCTTGACCGCGCGGCGGCGGCCCCAGTCGCTCGCCCAGTCGCCGTGAACGCAAGCAAAGTAGCGCTTGTCCATCTTGTTCTCGCGAATCTGCTCATGCAGATTGACAAGCGCCGAGCGCTTCTTGGCGAGCATGAGAATGCCGGACGTCTCACGATCCAGCCGATGCACCAGTTCGAGAAATTTCGCCTGCGGACGCGCCTCGCGCATCTGCTCGATCACGCCGAACGCGACGCCGCTGCCGCCGTGGACCGCCACACCGGCCGGTTTATCGATCACAAGCAAGTGCTCGTCTTCGAAAATAATTTTGAAATGGGCGGTCGGGACCGGAGCCTGGGCGGCCGTTTCGCTCGGCTGAGCGACGCGAATGGGCGGCACGCGCACCAGATCGCCCAGTTCAAGACGATATTGTGCGTCTATCCGGCCCTTATTCACCCGCACTTCCCCGCTGCGCAGGATGCGGTAAATATGGCTTTTTGGCACGCCTTTACATACGCGCAACAAGAAGTTGTCGATGCGCTGTCCGGCCGCGCTGTCGTCGATCTCGATCATCGAGACCTGGTCGCTTGCGACCGATTTCTGGGATATTTTGCCTAACTCTTTCATTCTGAATATAATTTGCCCAGCAGTCTGCGGCGGCCGGCGCAGTGTCCGGAATTCGGGCGGATTGCGCAGGTGCAAGCGATAAACCGTTATTTTACTTGCGCCGGGGTCTGGTTGCTCACCCTGAAAATGAGATGCAACAAGTTGCACGCACGAAGTCAGTGCCCGGCAGGGACGGCGCCCACAGGCGCGTTCGGTCAAGGTCGGCTTCGACGGTAACGGAATTTTGGTAAAAAAGAATTTAACTTTCAGCTTCGGTATCGGGCGGTCTGACGCCCTGTTCCACGAAGCTGCAGGTTGCGAAAATACGGCGTGCGCCCAAGGCGTCTTGTAGAAAATACAAGACATGGCGACGTCAAAATGAGGCGAGACACCCCCAGCAGGAAAAGACGCGCCGACTGCGCGAACTTCCCGCTGCGGCACGACCGCAGCCTTCGACCCTCCGGTCACGCGCCCAGTTGGCGCACCGGCGCGAGTGGACGAAGGCTTATGAAGGTCGGCCGGCAGAACCCGCGGCGTGTCGGGTCGTTATTTGAAGCCGTGTTCGCATGTGCCCTGCGGCACCGTGCCCGTTTTTATGGGCCGTGCCCTCTCAGGCAATTCTCCCACCAGCTTTCCCGCTCCAGCGTGCTTGTGAAAACACAATAAGGCGCGGCATGCCGCTGCCCGCTTCGCCCTCGCGACTGACAACCGCGCGGCGGAGCGGCAGGCTAAGCCGCTCTGGAGCCGTTCAATGAAACGAATGTTGTTCAACGCGACGCAGCAGGAAGAACTGCGCGTCGCCATCGTCGATGGGCAAAAACTCATCGATATCGACATCGAAACCGCCGGGCGCGAACAGCGCAAAGGCAACATTTACAAGGGCATCATTACTCGCATCGAGCCGTCGCTCGAAGCCTGTTTCGTCAACTACGGCGAAGACCGCCACGGCTTCCTGCCGTTCAAGGAAGTCGCCCGCCAGTATTTCCGCGACGGCGTCGATATGCGCTCCGCGCGCATCCAGGACGCGCTGCGTGAAGGCCAGGAACTGATCGTCCAGGTCGAAAAAGAAGAACGCGGCAACAAGGGCGCGGCCCTCACCACGTTCATCTCGCTCGCCGGCCGTTATCTGGTCCTGATGCCGAACAACCCGCGCGGCGGCGGCGTGTCGCGCCGGATCGAAGGCGACGACCGTCAGGAACTGCGCGAAACCATGGCGCAGCTGCAACTGCCGGAAGGCATGAGCATCATCGCGCGCACGGCCGGCATTGGCCGCAGCGCCGAAGAACTGCAGTGGGACCTGAACTACCTGATGCAACTGTGGCGCGCGATCGAGGCCGCGTCGCAAAGCGGTTCGAGCGGTCAGCCGATGCTGATCTATCTCGAATCGAGCCTCGTGATCCGCGCGATCCGCGACTACTTCCAGCCGGACATCGGCGAAATTCTGATCGACACCACTGAAATCCATGACCAGGCCCGCGCCTTCATGGATATCGTGATGCCGGATAATGTCAGCAAGGTGAAGCGGTATCACGACGATGTACCGCTCTTCTCGCGCTTCCAGATCGAACATCAGATCGAAACGGCGTACTCGCGCACGGTGCCGCTGCCCTCGGGCGGCGCGATCGTGATCGATCACACCGAAGCGCTGGTCGCGATCGACGTGAACTCGGCACGCGCCACCAAGGGCGCCGACATCGAGGAAACGGCCGCGCGCACCAACCTCGAAGCCGCCGACGAAGTGGCCCGCCAGCTGCGTCTGCGCGATCTGGGCGGCCTGATCGTGATCGACTTCATCGACATGGAATCGGCCAAGAGCCAGCGCGAAGTCGAGCAACGCCTGAAAGACGCGCTCAAGCACGACCGCGCGCGCGTCCAGATGGGCAAGATCTCGCGTTTCGGCCTGATGGAACTGTCGCGTCAGCGTCTGCGTCCGGCCCTCTCGGAAGGCAGCCACGTGACCTGCCCGCGCTGTAACGGCACGGGCCACATCCGCGATACCGAATCGTCCGCCCTGCAAGTGCTGCGGATCATTCAGGAAGAAGCGATGAAGGAAAACACCGCGGCAATCCATTGCCAGGTGCCGGTCGAAGTGACCGCCTTCCTGCTGAACGAAAAGCGCGCCGAAATCAACAAGATCGAGTCGCGTTTCAAGGTCAACGTCGTTCTGATCCCGAACAAACACCTCGATACGCCGCATTACAAGCTCGAGCGCCTTCGTCATGACGACGCGCGTCTCGACGATCCGCGCGCTTCGTGGAAAATGGCCGAAGAAGCGGCTCGCGAACTGGAATCGGAAACCGGTTACAGCAAGCGTACCGAAGAAGTGAAGCCGAAGCAGGAAGCGGCGGTCAAGGGCATCACGCCTGAAAAGCCGGCGCCGAGCGCGCCGGTTCGCCCGGTCGCGGCCCCGGCTCCAGTCGCGGTCACGCCGGCGAGCGGTGGCTTTATCGGCTGGTTGAAGAATCTGTTCGGCGTGCAGCCGGCCGCTCCGGCGCCCGTCGCGCCGGCACCGACTGAAAAGCAGGCGCGTCCGCAACGCGGCGAACGCACGGAGCGCGGTGAGCGCACCGGCGAACGAGGCGGCGATCGCAACCGCAATCGCCGCACCGGCACGGGTACTCGCGATGCAGCGGGCCGTGGCGAAGGTACGACCGGCGCTCGTCAAGCCCAAGGTCAGCAGCCGTCGCAACGCCGCGAAGAACGCGAGCCGCGTGAAGGCCGTGAGGCGCGTGAAACACGCGAAGGCCGCGAGCCGCGCGAAGCACGTGAAGCGCGCGAACCGCGTGGCAATCGTGAGCCGCGCGAAGGCCGCGAACCGCGCGAGGTCCGTGAGCCGCGCGAGGGTCGAGAAAACCGTGACCGCGACAATCGCGGTACCGAGCGCGCGGAAACGGCGGAAGCCGCACCGCGCGGCGAACGTCAGGAACGCGGCGAGCGCCGTGAACGTGGCGAGCGCGCGGAGCGTGGCGAACGCCGCAAGCCGCAAACAGAAACCGCGGACGCATTGACGCAAAGCGAAGCGCAAACGGCGGAAGAACTGGTGCAAAACCAGACCGCCTTGGGCGAAAACGGCGCGCCGATCGATCAGGAAGCAGTGGCGCGTGAAGGCGAAGAGCGTCGTCGTCGCCGTCGCGGCCGTCGCGGTGGCCGTCGTGAGCGTGAAGAGGACGTGAACGGCAATCTGGCAGCGGACGTCGCGGAAGCTGAAGGCGACAATGCGAGCGCAAGCGACGAAGCGCCGGTGCGCGCGGCGCATCAGCCGGTCGAGCGCAAACCGGAAGCCGCCGAGGCGAAGGACGTCACGCCGGTGGAAGTAGTGGTCGCCGCTGTCGCGACGGAAACCGCCGTGGTGACCGAACTGCACGCCGCAACCGAAACGCCGGCTCTGGCCGTCGAAAAGGCTGCGAAGACGGAAACGGTAGTCCCGGTCGCGCAAGCGCCGGTTGCGCCGGCAGTCGCCGAAACGCCGGTGGCGCAAGCCGCTGCGGAACCGGTCGAAGCAGCGCAAGCTGCGCCGGCCGCTGGCGAAACGGTTTCGCTGATTGAACCGGTCGCACGCGTCGAAGCCCCGGCTCATGCGCAGGTCGAAGCGCCGGCGGTTGCGCCGGTTGTCGAAGCACAAGCCGCTACCCCGGCTCCGGTCGAAACCGCGGCTCCGGCTGTGGCGATCGAAGCGCCTGTTGTTCAACCCGCCCAGCAGGCCGAGATCGTCGAACCGCAGCCGGTCGTGGCAGCGGTCGCACCGGCACCCGAACCGGCAGCGATCGAGCCGGCGCCCGTCGCCGTCGCACCGCAAGCTGCGCAGCAAGCGCCGCGTCAAGCCGCCGTGTCGGCGGAAGCCCTGAAGCCGGTGCTGGAACAAGCCGGCCTCGTCTGGGTGAACACCGACGCCGACAAGCTGCGCGCGGCTCAGGAAGTGGCTGCGCAGACCGTCAAGCCGGCTCGCGTGGCTCGCGAACGTAAGCCGCTGCCGCCGCTCGACAGCGCGCCGATGCAGCAGGTGGAAACAGGCCAGCACCCGCAGTAAGCTGCCCTGCCGCACTCGAAAAGCCCGCCCTCACCGGCGGGCTTTTTGTTTTCATGAGCTCGCGCCGCAGCTCAGGCGAGCCGCGGTATGCCACTCCCCGTATACCCCGACACGGCCCGGGGTGCCCGCGCTGCCGGAATCATTTCCGATAGAATGAATATCTAGCTTTGATTTCAAGCACTAACCGACGTAATTCATCGAAGCAATTCATGTCCCGACGCATCATCCCTGTTGCCGATCTCAGCGCCGTGCCGGTTATCGCCGGCCCTGTGCAGACGCCCAGCGGCGCGCTGCACGACACGCTCGCGCGGCCGCTGCGCGACCTGCGCATCTCGGTCACGGATCGCTGCAATTTCCGGTGCGTCTATTGCATGCCTCGCGCGGTGTTCGACAAG
Source organism: Paraburkholderia dipogonis (assembly GCF_042680985.1). NCBI lineage: Bacteria > Pseudomonadati > Pseudomonadota > Betaproteobacteria > Burkholderiales > Burkholderiaceae > Paraburkholderia > Paraburkholderia dipogonis. Next base: position 171,766 of record NZ_JBHUFR010000018.1, read on the forward strand.
GACTACACGTTTTTGCCGCACAGCGCCTTGCTGAGCTTCGAGGAAATCGAACGGCTGGCGCGGCTGTTCGTCGCACATGGCGTCGAGAAAATCCGTCTGACGGGCGGCGAACCGCTATTGCGCAAAAATCTGGAATTCCTGATCGAACGCCTCGCGCAACTGACCACGCCGGCGGGCCGTCCGCTCGATCTGACGCTGACCACCAACGGTTCGCTGCTGGAACGCAAGGCGCGCAGCCTGAAAGACGCCGGTTTGACACGCGTCACGGTGAGCCTCGACGCGCTCGACGACACCTTGTTTCGTCGCATGAACGACGCGGATTTCGCCGTCGGCGACGTGCTGGACGGCATTGCCGCGGCGCACGCGGTGGGCCTCGCGCCGGTCAAGGTGAACATGGTCGTCAAGCGCGGCACCAACGACAGCGAAATCGTGCCGATGGCGCGTCACTTTAAGGGCTCGGGCGCGGTACTGCGCTTTATCGAATACATGGACGTCGGCACGTCGAACGGCTGGAACATGACGGAAGTGCTGCCGTCCGCCGACGTTGTCACGCGCATTGCCGAGCACTTCCCGCTCGCGCCGCTCGAAGCGCACAGCGCCGCCGAGACCGCGCAGCGCTGGGGTTACGTGGACGGCGGCGGCGAGATCGGCGTGATTTCGAGCGTGACGCGCGCGTTTTGCGGCAGCTGCACGCGTGCGCGCCTGTCGACGGAAGGCAAGCTCTATCTGTGTCTGTTCGCCTCGTCGGGGCACGACCTGCGCGCGCTGGTGCGCAACGGCGCGAGCGACGCCGCCATCGCCACTGCCATCGCCGAAATCTGGCAGGACCGCGGCGACCGCTACTCGCAACTGCGCGGCAGCGCCTCCGCCGATTCACGCGCGCGGGATGGCCGTCGCGTGGAAATGTCGTATATCGGCGGCTGAGCGGCGGCGCATGAAGCCGGCGCGCGAACACATCACCGGACTGTTGCTCGCGGGCGGCCGCGGCATGCGCATGGGCGGCGCCGACAAGGGCCTGCAAATGCTGCACGGCGAACCGCTCGCCGCGCATGTGCTCAAGCGCCTCGCGCCGCAAACCGGCGCGCTCCTGATCAACGCCAATCGTCACCTCGAGACTTACAACACGCTCGGCGCGCCGTTCGGCGCCACGGTGGTGACTGACACTCTGACTGGATTTCCGGGCCCGCTAGCCGGCCTGCTCGCCGGGCTGCGCGCAGCCGCGACCGGGTACGTGCTCAGTGCGCCCTGCGACTCGCCATGGCTGCCCGTCAATCTGGCCGAGCGCCTCGCGTACGCGCTGGACTCGAACGCAGCCGACATCGCCACGGTCAACACCACCGACGCGCACGGCCAAACATCCTTGCATCCCGTCTTCGCGCTCTTGCGTTCAAACCTCGCGGACGATCTGTCGGCCTTTCTGGAAGCCGGCGAGCGTAAAGTTCGCGCGTGGTACGCGCGCCACAAGACGGTGGAAGTCGTCTTTACCGACGAGCGCGCGTTTTACAATATCAATTCGCTACAAGAACTCGCCGACCTCCAGCGTGATTGAGGCCCCGGTTGAAATCCCGCTCCGGCCGCACGGCAACCGCCGCTCCCGCACCCGCCGCCGGTCGCGACGCCCAGCTCTTCATGACCACGTCTAACGAATTTTCCCGCTGCGTCGCGCAGTACGATCCTCACGCGCTACCTGTCCCGGCCGCACAGGCGATTGTTCGTCAGTGGGCCGCGCCGGTCGCTGCGGTTGAACGCGTGGCCTTGCGCGACGCGCTCGACCGTGTGCTCGCGGGCGATATCGTGTCGCCGATCGACGTCCCTTCGCACGACAACTCCGCCATGGACGGCTACGCGTTCAACCGCGCGGCACTCGCCACGGGCGCGGCCGCTGTCGAACTGGCGATCGTCGGCAAGGCGCTGGCCGGGCATCCGTTCGCGGGCCGCGTCGAGACCGCGCAATGCGTGCGCGTCATGACCGGCGCCTGCATGCCAGCCGACTGCGACACGGTCGTGCCGCAAGAACTCGTCGAGCGCGGCGCCGATTCCGATTCGATCCGCTTTGCGGCCACCGCCGTGTCGGCCGGCGCAAACCGGCGCCTCGCCGGCGAAGACCTCGCGCGCGGTCATGCCGCGCTGCGGGCGGGCCGCATCATGCGCGCGTCGGACCTCGGTTTGCTGGCCTCGCTCGGTATCGGCGAAGTCAATGTCAGGCGGCGTCTGCGCGTCGCCTTCTTCTCGACCGGCGACGAATTGCGCTCGCTCGGCGAGCCGCTCGATCCGGGTTGCGTGTACGACAGCAACCGCTACACGCTGTTTGCCATGCTGCGGCGCCTGAACGTCGACACGCTCGACCTCGGCGTGGTGCGCGACGAGCCCGCCGCGATGGAAGCCGCCTTGCGCAGCGCCGCGGCGAACGCCGACGTGGTGCTGACCTCGGGCGGCGTGTCGGTCGGCGAGGCCGATTTCACCAAGCAACTCCTGCAAACTTTCGGCGACGTCGCGTTCTGGAGTCTCGCCATGCGCCCGGGGCGCCCGCTCGCCTTCGGCCGCGTCTGGTCCGGCGAGCGACCGGGTGCGGGGCTTCCCGCGTTATTCTTCGGTTTGCCGGGCAATCCGGTCGCCGTGATGGTGGCGTTCTATCAGATCGTGCGGGAAGTGCTGCTGCTGATGTCCGGCGCCACGCCGCAACCGCTGCCGGTCATCCACGCCATGAGCCGCCGGGCCATCCGCAAGCGCGCCGGGCGCACCGAATTCCAGCGCGGCGTCGCGAAACAGGACGCGCATGGACAATGGCACGTCACGCCGACCGGTTCGCAAAGCTCCGGCGTGCTGAGTTCGATGAGCGAAGCCAATTGCTTCATCGTGCTCGAGCACGATGACGGCGAAGTCGCCGAAGGAGAGCGCGTCGCGATCATGCTGTTCGACGGTCTCATCTGACGGCGCACGCGGGGCCGAGGCAACGCATCCCTCAGCGCTCATTGACTGCTTTACCCATTACCACTACGACACACGGGTTTGACTTACATGAAAAAACAGATCTCGTTCATTGCACCGGGACAGACGGCCAAAGCACTGATCCTCGTGTACCTGACGTTTTCGGTGCCTATCGTGCTGCTGGGCGTGCTGGTCGCGTTCGTGCGCTACGGTTCGGTGGAACTGAGCACGGTGTTCAGCGCGCTGCTGCTGAATGCGATTCTCGGTTTCATCCTGCTGTGGATCGCCTGTCATGCGTACAACTGGGTGGCGTCGCGCTTCGGCGGCATTGAAATCCAGCTGACCGACGCGCCGGAAGAGGCGTAATGCCCGCGACGATCCGCGCCGCCACGCCCGCGGACACCGGCGCCATCTTCGCGCTGACGTACGAACTCGCGCAGTTCGAAAGTCTCACGCACGTGTTCGTTGCGACCGAAGACGGCTTGCGCGACGCGCTGTTCGGCGCGCGGCCTTCCATTGAAGCGCTGGTGGCGGAAAGCGAAGGCCGCATCGTCGGCTATGCGCTGTTCTTTCACAATTACTCGAGCTTTGTCGGCAAACGCGGACTGTATCTCGAAGACCTCTACGTGCAACCTTCCCAACGCGGTAGCGGTCTTGGCACCGCGTTGTTGCAGCGTCTTGCCGCATTGGCGGTGGAACGGCAATGCGGGCGGTTCGAATGGACCGTGCTCGATTGGAACAAGCAGGCCATCAGCTTCTATGAAAAGTTGGGCGCGGCTGTCATGCCGGATTGGCGCGTGGTGCGTCTGGCGGGCGAAGCGCTGGAGCAGCTGGCGGCAGGCGCAAGCGCCTGAGCAAGTGCCAGGCGTGTTCTTGCGTTGGTTTCGCGGAGCCAACTTGCCGCGCCGCTACGAATAGCAAACCGCTCGCACGATTGCGTCATTGTTCGTCGGGATCCACCCCCGACAGCGCATCGCCGAGCAACCCACTCGCCTCTTCACCCGGCAACGCTTCGACATCGCGCAATCTTCGGCTCATGACGCGTGTGCGCGTTTCCGCCGCTTCAATGGACCGCGTGACGGTTTCCAGTTGCGCCTTCGTCTTGGCCAGCACGTCGCCGAATTTGCCGAACTCCGTTTTCACCGCGCCGAGCACCTGCCACACTTCGCTCGATCGCTTCTCGATTGCGAGCGTGCGGAAACCCATCTGCAAACTATTGAGCAAGGCGGTGAGCGTTGTCGGCCCCGCAATCGTCACCCGATAGTCGCGTTGCAGCAGGTCCGTCAGGCCCGGCCGGCGCAACACTTCCGCATAGAGCCCTTCAGTCGGCAGAAACAGCAGCGCGAAGTCGGTGGTATGCGGCGGCGACACGTACTTCTCCGCGATCGTGCGCGCCTCGGCACGAATCCGCGCTTCGAGCGCGCGTGACGCTTCTTCCACCGCGACCGGATCGGCGCGTTCCTGCGCTTCGATCAGACGTTCGTAGTCTTCACGCGGAAATTTGGCGTCGATGGGCAGCCACACAGGTGTGGCCGCACCGCCCTGTTCCGCGCGCCCTGGCAGCTTGATCGCGAACTCGACGCGCTCCGCGCTTCTCGGCACCGTCGCGATGTTTTTCGCGTACTGATCGGCGGTGAGCAATTGCTCGAGCAATGCTTCGAGCTGCACTTCACCCCACGTGCCGCGCGTCTTCACATTAGTGAGAACCTTTTTCAGATCGCCGACGCCGGCCGCCAGCGTCTGCATCTCGCCCAGCCCACGGTGCACCTGTTCGAGCCGGTCCGACACCAGCTTGAACGACTCACCCAACCGCTGTTCAAGCGTAGCGTGCAATTTTTCGTCGACGGTACGTCGCATTTCGTCGAGCTTGAGCGAGTTGTTCGCCTCGATATCCTTCAGCCGCTGTTCGATGGTCGCGCGCACTTCCGTGAAGCGGCGGTCGTTCGCCTCGGTGATCTGCCCCAGTTGCAGGCTCAACGTATCGCCAAACTGTTTGAGCGAGCGGCCTTGTTCGTCACGCGCCTGCTGAGCCTGCGCCTGCAGACTGTGGCGCACGGCGTCGAGCTGTTGCGCGAAGCCGTCGATCTTGCCGGCCTGCACCGTCGTCATGCTGCTGAACTGCGCGGCCAGCGTCTGCTGAAAATGCGCGAAGCCGCTGCTCTGCTCGGTGCGCGACACGCGCGCCGTCTCGGTGATGTCATTGCGCAATTGCCGCTCAAGCCGCTCATAGGCGTGCGCTTGCGCGTCGGTCGCCACGTCGATGCGTTCGTTGAGCAACTCGAATTGCTCGTTGTCCTCCGCCCGGCTATGCACGCGCATCAGCAAAGCCAGTGCGATAACCAAAGCGACCGCCAGCACGGTGACGGCCGCCACCAGATACATTGTCATGAACGCGCCTTGCCGATGACCTCGGGGTTGACCGGATTCGGCGGCCGCCCCGCGCGCGGACCTTCACCCAGGCCCGCGATCAGATTGTCGGCGGCGAGATTCGCCATGGCGCGGCGCGTGGCTTCGGTCGCGCTGGCAATGTGCGGCGTCAGCACGACATTCGGCACGCTGAGCAGATCCTGATTCAGATTCGGCTCGCCTTCGAACACATCGAGACCGGCGGCGGCAATCTGCCTCGAGCGCAACGCCTCGACCAGCGCCGCGTCGTCGACGATACCGCCGCGCGCGATATTCGTAAGCGTCGCGGTTGGTTTCATCAGCGCGAGTTCGGCCGCACCGATCGTGTGATGGTTCTCCTTCGTGTACGGCAGTACGAGCACGACATGATCCGCACGCCGTAACAGGTCCTGCTTCGACACGTACTCCGCGTTCAACTCTGCCTCGATCTCGGGCGCCACGCGCGAACGATTGTGATAAATCACCTGCATGTTGAAGCCCTTCGCACGACGGGCGAGTGCCTGGCCAATGCGGCCCATACCGATCACGCCGAGCGTCGAGCCGTACAGATCGCTGCCGAGAAACGCGTCATACGCCCATTTCTGCCATTGGCCCGCGCGCAGCCAGTGCTCCGATTCGGTGATGCGGCGCGCCGCCGCCATCATCAGCGCCCAGCCGAAGTCCGCGGTCGATTCGTTCAGCACGTCTGGCGTATTGGTGCCGAGTACGTTGGCCGCGTTGAAGGCGGCCATCTCGAAGTTGTTGTAGCCCACCGCCATATTCGACACCACGCGCAGACGCGGCGCCGCCGCGAGTTCGGCGGCACCGACCGGATCGCCCGCGGTCAGCGCGCCGTCTTTATCCGCGAGACGGCGTTGCAGTTCGTCGGCGGGCAACACGTCGCCCTGATTCCAGTCGACGTCGAAATACTGTTTGAGCCGTTCGATCACATCGGGAAAGATCGGACGGGCGACGAGGATCTTCTGCATTGCAATTCTCCGTAAAGCGCGTCGAGTTCGATTGCCTCGGCGTCAAAAAAAGAGCCAGCCGGTGACAAGAAAAAGCGGCAACAACACCACGGCTGACCAGCCTAGATACGCGAAAAAACCCGGCATGTGAACGCCGCGCGATTCCGCGATTGCCTTCACCATGAAGTTCGGCGCATTGCCGATATACGTGTTCGCGCCCATGAACACCGCGCCGGCCGAGATCGCCGCGAGCGTGTTGGCGCCGGTGGTCATGAGCGCCTGCGCGTCGCCGCCGGCCAGGTTGAAGAACACGAGGTAAGTCGGCGCGTTGTCGAGAAACGAAGATAGCAGCCCGGTCGCCCAGAAGTACATCAGGTCGTGCGGCTGGCCCGAGGCGTCGTTGACCAGATGGACGATGCCCGCGAACGCGCCCGCCTCGCCCGCGCGCAGAATCGTGATGACCGGCGCGATCGTCACGAAGATGCCGGCGAACAGTTTGGCCACTTCTTCGATTGGTGCCCAGTTGAAGTCGTTACCCGCGCGAGCCGCGCGCGGCGTAAGCGCCAACGAGAGCAAGGTGACGCCGATCAGTGCGGCATCGCGCACGGCGTTTTGCAACGCCACGTGCGTGCCGAACACGTCGAATTCCACGCCCGGTTTCCACAGCCCGCTCATCAGCACGAGCGCGATCACCGAGGCAAGCAGCACAAAATTAATTTTGCCGTCGATGCCGAGCGGCGGCGTGTCGGGCGTCGGATCGAGAAAACGCGAACGCTCCTCTTCGCGCCGATGAAAGTAATGCAAGTCCAGCGCATAGAACCCGACCAGCAGCACGCCGCAGACAAACAGCATCGGCAGCGCGAGATGCAGGGTGGTCCAGAAGAAACTCACGCCCTGCAGAAAGCCGAGAAAGAGCGGCGGATCGCCCAGCGGCGAAAGCGAACCACCCGCGTTGGCCACGAGGAAAATAAAAAACACGACCACGTGAACGACGTGCTTGCGATTGTCGTTGGCGCGCAGCAACGGACGGATCAGCAACATGGCAGCACCGGTCGTGCCCATGATGCTCGCGAGCAAAGTGCCGAGCGCGAGGATCGCGGTGTTCAGGCGCGGCGTGCCATGCAGATTGCCGCGCACGCAGATGCCGCCTGCCACGGTGTACAGCGCCGTCAGCAACACGATGAACGGTATGTATTCTTCGAGCAGCGCATGCACGAGCGTGCCGAATGCGACGCTGCTACCGTAGTTGAGCGCGAACGGCACGAGAAACATCAGCGCCCACGCCGCCGCGATCTTGCCGAAATGGTGATGCCAGAACGCCGGCGCGATCAACGGAAATACCGCGATCGACAGCAGCACGCCCGCGAACGGCAGTCCCCATAGCGCCGACAAGTTCGCGCCGTCGAGCGTGGCGGCAGATGCCAGTTGAGGCCAGCCGGCCAGCGCCAATGCAGCCGCGAGCGCCATGCCCGTCCAGACGGCACGTCCTTTCATAGGTTTGAAGTCCTTGTTATTGATTGCGACCGCACGCTGGAGCACGCGTTTTGCGGCACGGCCATGCTTGCCGCTCAGGCGCCCTGCACGACGATCACATGCACCCGGTAAGGCCCATGCGCGCCGAGCACGATGGTCTGTTCGATATCGCCGGTACGCGAAGGCCCGGAGACGAAGTTGATCGCGCGCGGCAGTTCGCCGCGTTCCTTGCGGATCAGTGCGAACGCCTCTTCGTGACCCGAGACGATGCGAGATGCCGGCACGATCGCAATGTGCGTTTCCGGCAGCAGGCCGGCCGACGCATAAGTTTCCGGGCCTGACAGCAGCACCAGTGTGCCGGTCTCGGCGGTCGCACAGAAGCAGCCGGTGAGACCGACTACGTCGCCGTCTTGCGGCTTGCGAAATTCGACGGTGAGGCCGGCTTCCGTCCAATGCAGATCTTGCAGCGTTTGCCAGGCGATGGCTTGTAACGGCAACGCATGCTGCGTGAGGTAGCGGTGCGCCGCGGCCGGAACGTCGTTCAGTGCTTCAACCGATTCCACCGTGGTGGCCATTTTTTGCGCTTCTTCAATGAAGCGCGCAACGAGGTCGGTCGGCATCTCCGGACGCGGGCCGGCAGGATGGCGCGCGCGATAGTCCGCGGCGGCCTCGCGCTCGGAAGCTGACGGCTCCGGCTCACGCCCTTGCGCCGCGCGGATGCGCGCCAGGATGTTGCGGCGTGCAAGCGATGTATCCATGTGCGAAATCCTCGTGTCGACAGCCGTGCGATATGGCGAGAATTATACCGGCCACCCTGCGCGCGAACACCCTGGCCGAACGGCCTATTGCCGCGCATCGCACGCGCGGCATAAGCTACTGACAGCTAGCGATCAACCGCGTTACTTGGCCGCCTCTTCCGCGGGCTGCGCAATGCCGAACACCTGCCGCAGATAAGCGAGATAAGCCTTGTCTTCGCACATGTTCTTGCCTGGCGAGTCCGACAGCTTCGCCACCGGCTGACCGTTGCAGCGGACCATCTTGATGACGATCTGCAGCGGGTTATAGCCAAGGTCGTTGGTCAGATTCGTGCCCACGCCGAACGCCAGCTTGCAGCGGCCGCGGAAGCGCTCGTAGAGTTGCAGCACTTTGGGAATGTCGAGCGCGTCGGAGAACACGAGGATCTTGGTGCGCGGGTCGCAGCGATTCACTTCGTAGTGCTTCAGCAGGCGCTCGCCCCAGTCGAACGGATCGCCGGAATCGTGGCGCGCGCCGTCGAACAGTTTGCAGAAGTACATATCGAAGTCGCGCAGGAACGCCTCCATGCCGTACACATCGGAAAGCGCGATGCCAAGGTCGCCGCGGTATTCCTTGGCCCACATTTCGAAGCCGAAGATCTGCGAATCGCGCAGCCGCGGACCGAGCGCCTGACACGCCTGCAGGTATTCGTGCGCCATCGTGCCGAGCGGCGTGAGGCTGTGCTTCATCGCGTAGAACACGTTGCTGGTGCCGGCGAACTGCTCGCCAAGGCCTTCCTTGAGCTTGAGGATCACCTCCTCGTGCCATTGCTTCGAGAAGCGGCGGCGTGTGCCGTAGTCGGCAATCTTGCAGTCGGCGAATTCCGGACGCGCGCCGAGCAACTGGATCTTGTCGACGAGGCGCCCGCGCCCTTCGCTGTAGTCCGGCTTTTGCTGCGTATTGCGAAAGTAGACTTCGTTGACGATCGCGAGCATCGGAATCTCGAACAGGATCGTATGCAGCCACGGTCCCTTGATCTCGATGTCGATTTCGCCATTGCCCTTCGGCGACGGTTGGATCGAAATGTATTTTTCGTTCAGATGGAACAGCGCGAGAAACTCGATGAAGTCGCCCTTGATGAAGCGCATGCGCCGCAGGTAGTCGAGTTCGCCGTCGGTAAAGCGCAGCTGGCAGAGCTTGCGTACTTCGTCGCGAATCTCGCCGATGTACGGTACGAGATCGACATTCGGCGTTCGGCAGCGGAAGCGGTACTCCACGTTCGCCGCGGGAAAGTGATGCAACACCACTTGCATCATCGTGAACTTGTACAGATCGGTGTCGAGCAGCGAAGTAATAATCATGATGGTGCGAACTGGACTGCGGAGAAACGGAAGGCCTGACACGAAGGCCCGACTCACCCATGCGCGACGGCACGCCCCGTGCGCACCGGCCTGTCGCATGTTACCCGAATGCGCCGGTATTCAGCGCGCCGGCAGACTCCCGCGCCGGGCGCTCGGAGGAGCCGCCGGGCGGAGGCCATAAACTAATCACGAAAACGTATAAACGGTCTTGCGCGATGCTGCATGCGCCTCTTGACGTTACGATACAATAGCGCTTTTGGCGTTTCCGCCTCCCCAGATACCGCATGCAGGAGCTGCCTGAATGACTCACGTTGTGACCGAAAGCTGCATCAAGTGCCGCTATACCGACTGTGTCGATGTGTGCCCGGTGGACTGCTTTCGCGAAGGTCCCAACTTCCTCGCGATCGACCCCGATGAATGCATCGACTGCGCCGTGTGCGTGGCCGAATGCCCGGTGAACGCCATTTATGCCGAAGAAGACGTGCCGGGCGACCAGCAGAACTTCATCGAGCTGAATGCCGATCTCGCGAAGAACTGGCCGAGCATCACCAAGACCAAGGCGCCGCTGCCGGAAGCCGACGAGTTCAAGGACGTGAAGGAAAAGCTCGCGCTGCTCGCACGTTGAGCCTCGCTGCCTGTCGCGTCCGCAACCGAATTCGAATGAAATCGAGATGAACGCAGGGTATTGACAGGCGCTTAACCTCCTCCTACAATTTCGTTTCTCTGCTGTTTGTTGTTCTGTTCCTCGATAGCTCAGTCGGTAGAGCGCCGGACTGTTAATCCGTAGGTCCCTGGTTCGAGCCCAGGTCGAGGAGCCAAGAATTGCAAAAGCCCGTTAACCAAGACGGGCTTTTTTATGTAGATCAAGCTGTAGTTAATCAAGTTGTACTGCTGTTCCTCGATAGCTCAGTCGGTAGAGCGCCGGACTGTTAATCCGTAGGTCCCTGGTTCGAGCCCAGGTCGAGGAGCCAAAAAATTTGAAAGGCCCGCATCCGTGCGGGCCTTTTTCTTTTTGCGCGCCGCACGCTGCCAAACCATGTCGCCCTGCCCTGGTCGACGCCGTGCTCGCGCCGATACGACCGGCGCGTCGGCTGGATCATTGGCCATCTGACCTGCCCGCCGTTATACGATGACGATTTCCTGGCGCACATCCCGCGCCCAATCCACGCGCTCAATTTCCGGCAAGCTCATCCCATGAAACCCACTTTGTTGCGCATCTCGCTTGCGGCGACGGCCGCCCTCCTGCTGCCCTCGGCACACGGCGAAGAAGTCGGCAGCGTCAATACCAATTTCCGCGTCACGGGTTCCGACCGCGTGGTCGTCGAGGCCTATGACGATCCGGTGGTTCAAGGCGTGACTTGCTATGTGTCGCGGGCGCGTACCGGTGGCGTCAAAGGTACGCTCGGCATCGCTGAAGACCCAACTGAAGCGTCGATTGCCTGTCGGCAGGTCGGTGAAATCCACTTCACGGGTCCGGTGAAGAAGCAGGCCGACGTGTTCTCGGTGAGCATGTCGTTCATCTTCAAGTCGCTGCATGTGGTGCGGGTGGTCGACGCAAAGCGTAACTCGCTGGTGTATCTCACCTACAGCGACCGCGTGGTCAGCGGCAGCGCGAAGAACAGCGTGAGCGCCGTACCGATGCCGGCCGGTACAACGATCCCGGTCAAGTAGACCCTGCCCTACGGCAAAACGCAGTCGGCCGGCACATCAGCGCATGACGCGCCATGGTCGCGACGCGCTACACTGACCGGTCCAGCCGGACTTTTATCATGACCGCAGCACACCGTTTCCAGGATTCCGCCCGCTACTGGCGCACGCCGCTTTTGCCCGGCGCGGACCTGCTCACGGCCGAATATCACGATCACGAGTTCACGCCGCATTGGCACGACGCGTACACGATTCCGGTGATCGTGGCGGGCGCCGAGGGGTATCGGTATCTCGGTTCCGACTATGTCGCCGAAGCCGGCAGCGTACCCATCATCAATCCCGGCGAGTTGCACACCGGTTCGAAGGCGGTCGAGGCGGGCTGGCGGTATCGCGTGATGTATGCGCCGGTGGATTTCATCCACGCCCTCGCCAACGAGGTCAGCGGCAAGCCTCAGGCGTTGCCGTGGTTTGCGCCGGGTGTGATCCGCGATCCGGATCTGGCCGTGCGGCTGGCGCACGCGCACCGTCTGCTGGAGGCGGGCGGCGACGCGCTTGCCGCCGAAGCCGCCATGTTCGACGCCTTGTCCACGCTGCTGGTGCGCTATGCGCAGACCCAACCGGCGCGTTCGCGCCTCGCCGCCGACGACGCTCGCGTGACGCTCATGCAGGATCGCCTGACGGGCGACCTCGTCGAACCGGTCACGCTCGCTGAAGTGGCCCAGGTCGCGGGACTCTCGCCGTTCCACGCGGCGCGTCTTTTCACCCAGACGACCGGTCTGCCGCCCCACGCATGGCGCAATCAGGTGCGCTTGCAGCGCGCGCTCGCGCCGCTGCGCGCGGGCGTTTCCGTCACGGAGGTCGCCGCCGCCAGCGGCTTCACGGACCAGAGCCACTTCACGCGACACTTTCGTCGCATGTTCGGCGTACCGCCCGGGCGCTGGCAGGGCGTTTGACGCGACGCGGGTGTGTGCGTTGCGGGCGCACTGTGGGACCTGCGACCTCAAGCACTCCAGCCGCGCGACACGACGCAAATGCGAACTTTGCCTACGGCCTATCCCGCTCGACCGCCTCGGCCATCCCATGTGCTCGCAAATACGCGAGCGGCTGCCTCCGGCGCGGCGCGGCCCCGATCAACCCAGCCGCCGGACACGACGCCAACATCCACATTACCGGCGACCTGCGCATGCCATGTCATTTGCTCATTCCGGCCGCATGTCATGACACGGCCTGGCGCGCGCCGCCTCCGCATCGAACCATTGCCCATCCGCAAGAACGTACAAGCCCCGCCCGGCCACCGCCGCTATGCTTCCCGAACCAAGGAGGCTAGATTGACCCATTCCACCGCAGACGGGCCCACGGGCCCAAGCCATTTCAAAGAACTCACCGCAGGCGCGCGCGACATCATCCCGATGATGGTCGGCGCGGCGCCTTTCGGCGTCATATTCGGCACTCTCGTCGCGTCCGGCCCGTTGCATCTATGGCACGGCCAGTTGATGTCGCTCGTCGTGTTCGCGGGCTCCGCGCAGTTCATCGCGCTCGGCCTGATTGCCGGACACGCGAGTTTTGCCGTCGTCTGGGCGACCACGCTCGTCGTCAATCTGCGCCACGTGCTGTACAGCGCCACGCTCGCCCCGCACGTCGCGCATCTGCCGGCACGCTGGCGCTGGGTGCTCGGCGCGCTGCTCACCGACGAAGTCTTCGCCGTCGCGTGGGAACACTACCGGCATCGGGAGCCCGGCACGATCGGGCCGCATTACTTCTTCGGCGCCGGCTTGGCCATGTACCTGAACTGGCAGCTCTGGACCGCGGCCGGCCTGCTGTTTGGCGCGGCTTTCCCGGGCCTGCAATCGCTCGGCCTCGATTTCGCCATGGTCGCCACATTCATCGCGATCGTCGTGCCGCAACTCGTCGCGCTGCGCTACATCGCGGCGGCCGTCACCTCGGGCATGCTGGCCTTCTTCTGGCAGGCGTGGCCGTACAAGCTCGGTTTGCTCGGCGCGGTGTTCGCGGGCGTGGCGATCGGCGTGCTGCTGACGACGTCGCGGCCCAATTTGCGCGGCAACGGCAAAACCGCGGAGGCATCGCAATGAACTACGTCGTTCTGATTCTCGGCATGGCGGCGATCACGTGGGTGATCCGCGCCGCCGTCTTCGTGCTCGGCGACCGGCTGGTGTTTCCGCCGCTGGTGCGCACCGCGCTCGGCTTCGTGCCAGTCACCGTGCTGACCGCGATCATCGTGCCGATGGCGGTTGCACCGCACGGCGGCGACGCCGAGTTGACCTGGCGCAATCCCCAGCTGGTCGGCGCATTGGCCGCGGTGCTCGTCAGCGCGTTGACACGGCGGCCGCTGCTGACCATCGCCGTCGGGCTGACGGTGTTTTTTGTCTGGCAATGCGTCGTGCTGAAATAGACGCGCACTGCTTTCAAGGCCGCGACAGCGTCGCCCGGCTCGCACCATGTCTGCGCAAGCCGGGCGATGCTTCCCTCTAAAGCGGGCGCCCCTGCCCCGCACTCCCTTAAGTTTCCCCCCGATCCGCCGTTATGCAGTCGAGGTCCGCTCGTCGGGATACGTCCCGCTGGTGATGCGGCATCAGGCAGGAATCAAGCGCGCCGGCGTCGAACGCCGCGTCTGCCAAGGCCCGCGCGGCCGGGCGGTGTGGCGAGGCCGCGCGGCAGGACCAAACGGGATAACACATGGGTCAAATCACCCTCACGCTCAAAGACGAGACCATCGCGACGCTGCGCAAGGATTTCGACGCTTTTCTGCGGGTATCGCTGAAGCTCGATCCGCAGTTCGCGACGCCGTCGTTTGAGGATTTTTTGCGCGCCAAGCTGCTCGACAATATGGTGCCGCTGACCGAACACGCGGTTCAGCGGATGTTGCAGGGCGGCCAATACGCGTGGGCCAAACGCACTTTGGACAAGGAGTTTCCGGATGTCGTCGCGATTCTGATGCGGCAGGCGGGCGAGTTCGGCTTCGGCTTCGCCGCCCGCTCGGAATGGACGCCGGAGGAACTCGCCAAGCAGTGCCGCGACTGGGCGGCGGCGATCGTCAAGGAAGCGGAAGGCGACGCCGCGTTGATCGACCCGCTTGCCGCGCAGATCAAGAGCGCGGCGCAGGATATTCAGGCGCTCGAGGAAGTCATGCAGACGCCCGCGTGGCGGCTGGTGGAATCGCTGCGTCAGCGCGTCTACGAGGCCAAGGTGGCGTGCGAAACGAGCGTGGGCAGCACGGCTCGCGAGAAGCTGGGCGAACTGCGCGGGCTGCTGCGGCTGGGTATTTCACACGGCTCGTTCCAGAAGCAGGAAGCGCAGCAGATCATGGAGTTCCTGCGCCTGCTCAAGCCGGAAATTTTCGTGGAAGAGCCATACGACGTGTTTTCGCGGATGGCGGCCTGGCTGCGCAATTTCTTCGTGCCGCCGCGTCCGGCGCCGCAGCAACAGCAGCAGCGGCAGTCGCAGCCGCGCTGAGGCGGAAGAGCTTCGGAATCCGTCACTGAGTCCGGTGGCCGACAGCGGCAACCGTTCCCGCTCGAGAGACATTGCGCAGAACAACGGACTGGGCCGGCGATCTAGCCACGTCGTTTCGGTGGGCGTGAATCGCGTCTCGGCTGTCACGCACAGGAGCGCGCCGCCACTCTCAATCCCACATCTTCCTGAGTTTCGCGCCGATCTCGATCTTCGCCTGCGCCGCCGCGGCCAGACCGGCCGCCGTCGGCGCGCTCGGCACCGGGACGCGCGGCCATGCATAGGCATCGAACAACGGCATCAGATGCGCGGGAATGAAGCGCGTGCGCGATGCCCACACGTGACGATCGCCCATATGCGTCTGGTTGTGCACGTAAAAGCGCTGCGGCACGACGATATGCAGGTCCTCCTTGGCGCGCGTCATCGCCACATAGAGCAGACGGCGCTCCTCGTCGATCTCCTCTTCGCTGCCGGTGCCGAGATCGGACGGAATGCAGCCGTCCACGCCGTTCAGCACGAACACGTTGCGCCACTCCTGGCCCTTCGCCGAATGGATGGTGGACAGGATCAGGTAGTCCTCGTCGATCAGCGCCACGCCGGATTCGTCGCTGGTGGCGTCGGGCGGGTCGAGCGTCAACTCGGTCAGAAACCGTTCACGCGATGCATACGTGCCCGCGATACTCTCCATCTGCAACACGTCCGCGTGACGGATGGTCGAGTCTTCGTGATTGCGTTCGAGATGCGGCTCATACCAGCGGCGCACCATTTCGAACTCGGCGGGCCATGGCGTCTCGCGCCCGTAGACGCTCGACATCAGCTTGACGAACGGATGCCAGTCTTCCTGCGCCCGAGCCGGCGCGGTGAAGGCGGCCAGCGCGCCGCCGGCGGTGTCGGCGGGGTTGCCGCTGCCCGCGCGCGCGACGACCTCGTCGAGCACCCTGGCCGCGGTGGCCGGCCCCGCGCCCGGCAGCAACTGCACGACACGAAAGCCGGCCACGCGATCACGCGGATTTTCCGCCCAGCGCAACACGGCAAGCACGTCTTTCACGTGCACCGAGTCGAGAAACTTCAGGCCGCCGAACTTCACGAACGGAATGTTGCGCCGGGTCAGTTCGATCTCCAGCGCCGCGCTGTGGTGCGCGGCGCGGAACAACACCGCCTGCGACTTCAGCGTCATGCCCTGCTCGCGCGCTTCCAGCACCTGCTCGACGATGTAGCGAGCCTGATCCGCCTCGTCGGCGACCGTCACGAGGCGCGGGCGCTGCGCCGACGCCTTGTCGGTCCACAGATTCTTCGTGTAGCGCTCGCTGGCCAGCTCGATCACCGCGTTCGACGCCGCCAGGATCGGCGCGCTCGAGCGGTAATTGCGCTCGAGCGTGACCTGTTTGGCCGGCGGATCGAAATGCGCGGGGAAATCGAGAATATTGCGCACGGTCGCGCCGCGAAACGAATAGATGGACTGGGCGTCGTCGCCGACCACGGTGAGGCCACGGCCGTCCGGCTTCAATGCGAGCAGGATCGACGCCTGCAGACGGTTGGTGTCCTGGTACTCGTCGACCAGCACGTGATCGAACCGTCCGGACAGATCGGCGGCGATGCCCGGCTCGGCGGCCATGTGCGACCAGTAAAGCAGCAGATCGTCGTAGTCGAGCACGCTCTGCTTCTGCTTCGCTTCGACGTAAGACGCGAACAGCATGCGCAGATCGGCCTCCCATTCACGGCACCACGGGAATGCTTTGTCCAGCACCTGGCCGAGCGACGCGCCGGTGTTCACGACGCGCGAGTAAATGGCAAAGCACGTGCCTTTGGCCGGGAAACGCCGCTCTTTCGCCGACAGGCCGAGCTCGTGCCGCACGAGGTTCATGAGATCGGCGGAATCCTCGCGGTCGTTGATTGTGAAGGCCGGCGCAAGACCGATCAGATCCGCGTATTCGCGCAACAGCCGCGCGCCGACGCTATGAAACGTGCCGGACCACGTCAGCCCCTGCGCGAGCGCGGCTCGCGAACCGAGCGCCGCGCCGGCGATGCGCGTGACGCGACGGGTCATTTCGAGCGCCGCGCGGCGCGAAAAGGTCAGCAGCAGGATGCGGCGCGGATCGGCGCCCTTCACCACCAGATTGGCGACCCGGTGCGCGAGCGTATTGGTCTTGCCGGAGCCGGCGCCTGCAATCACCAGCAACGCGCCGGGCGGCGCGGTGGGCGTGTCGGCGCCGTAGTCGACGGCTTCGCGCTGGGCGTCGTTGAGCTTCGCCAGCCAGGCGGCGGGGTCGGGCGCGGAGGGCGTCGGGGACGGTGCGGATTCGGCGACGGAGAGCACGATCGATTTGGGCGTTGGATGGATTCAGAGTGGCGACGCATACTGTATATCCATACAACCGGCGCCGACAAGCGCCCCTTTTTTAGCAGGATGCGCTGTCCACGTTTTCCCGCCTGTCGTGCGAGCGAACAGGAGCACAAAAAAATGGCCCGTCGCACGAATGCACACGAGCCATTTTTCGCAGGCACAACGTCGGGACGCTCACGCGCCCCGCGTCAGCCGCTGCCGCGAAGCCTGCTATTGCTTCTTCGCGTCCTTGACATTTGCGTCGGCGCTGGCCTTGTCGGCGTCGGCCTGGGCATCGGTCTTTTTCTTGTCGGCCTTGGCCTGCGCGACCGCAGCCTTCTTGTCCGCCTTCGACTGTTCCTTGGCTGCCTTCTTGTCGGCATGCGTAACCGGCGCCATAGCCGGGTCGCTAGCCTGCGCGAATGCAGCCGACGACAGGCAACCCGCGATCAACGCGGCAACAAGCGTGGTCTTCGTGGAATGGGCGATGCTCATGCGATACCTCCCTTGAATCGAAATGCCCGGACCCGAAAGTCCGGTAAAGCGAGGGCCGCGGCGGCTAACCGAACCGCCACCCCGCCTGCTCAAAACCCGGCCTTAATGCTTGACGTCGGTGCCGTCCGACTGGTCGCCCGTCTGGCCTTGCATGTTCATCTTCATTTCGTTGTTGGCGGTCTGCTTATCCGCCTTCTGATTGATCTTGGCGTCGCGCACCTGCTCCTTGTACTGGACCTTGGCGGCCTTCTGCTGATCCTTCAACTCCGCCTTGGATGCCTTCTTCGACGCGCGATATTCGGCGTTAGCCTTCGCGTTAGCGTCGCGCTTCTGCACCAGCGGGTCGGTCGAGCCCGATGCCGTCAGACGCGTCGGCGCCGGCGTCACCGGCTGCACGCCCTGCGCCGCGGGCGCCGCGTCATTGCCTTGCATCTGAACCTGCGGCTGGCCTTCCGTACCCGCTGCCGGTTGCGCGGTCTGTGCGAACGCGGCGGTCGAAGCAAGGGCCGTCAGGGCGGTACCGATCAGAAGCGTACGAATCTGGGTCATGGCTAATCCTCTCCAAGTTGTTGTGACGCGGGCGACCTGTCTGGCGCTGCGCATTCGAGCCCGCATGAGCGCGCTCTGCGTGCCTCGCCGGTCTGCTCGCTGCCAGATAAAAATCCAGCAGGCTTTCCCTACTGACCTGCACTTTACGAGTGAAGATTGGGTTTTACGACCATCGTTACGGAACGTTTCACTTTCTGACAAACGCATAACATCTGCTTGCAGATACTCACACGACGGCGGCGCACACCGCGAACTTCATCCAGGGCAAGCTTCTGGCTTATGATGCGAACCCTTTGCCTGGAGGCGCAAACGCCATGCCCAACCTCGATTTCACGCTCACCGGCGACTACGTCGAACTGCACAATCTCCTGAAGATAACGGGGCTGGCGGACAGCGGCGGCTCGGCAAAAATGATGGTCGCGGACGGCGCAGTCACCGTCGACGGCCGGGTCGAGACGCGTAAAACCTGCAAGATCCGCGCGGGTCAGGTCGTGCTGTTAGGCGATACGCGGATTGCGGTCCACGAGGCCTGACTCAACTGGCTGATTCACGGGACTAACGCACGGACTGAAGCACGATCCGCAGTCCGAAAACTCGGAGGAACGGGCGCACCAAAATTGTGCCGATTCCATCGACATCGCCGCGCCTAAGCAATAAGCTGTCAGTTTCAACAAACCAACAATCGGCTGACACACCCGGCCGGCGGCTGCCTCGAGCGTTCGCCGAGGCTCATCGAGCCGCCGCCCTCGCCTCCGCTCGCGCGCACGTCGCGCCCGCCGTCGCGCTGTCGCCACTTCCGCCGCCAGGCGCTCCATGACTCAATCCGGCATCACCCGTGTGGCCTCCCGGCCGCCAACCCTGACCCGCCACGCGGCGGACACCGCGCGCCTCGCCGCGCCGCTCGCCATCGCGCAGCTCTCGCAAATGGCGATGGGCGTCACCGACACGATCCTGCTCGGCTCGCTCGGCCCCGACGCGCTCGCCGCCGGCGGCCTGGGCGCGAATCTGTTTTTCGTGGTGGTCACGCTGCTGCAAGGCGTGCTGACCTCCGTCAGCGTGAGCGTGTCGCACGCGCGCGGCGCGCAGGACGAAGGCCGCGTGCCGCACATCTACTGGACGGGTCTCGTGCTGTCCGTGCTGCTGTCGGTGCCCGCGTTCTTCCTGCTCTCGTTCGCCACGCCGATCCTGCTCGCGTTCGGCGAACCCGCGCTGCTCGCGCACAACGTCGGCGAATATTCGGCGGTGCTGCGCTGGGGCTCGCTCGGCAGCCTGATCGGGGTCGGCCTGATGCGATCGTTTCTGCCGGCGATCGGCGCAGCCAAACGGCTTTTGTGGGTGTCGCTAGTGAGCGTCGGCGTGAACGGTTTTCTCAATTACGGCCTGATCCACGGCGTCTACGGTCTGCCGCGGCTCGGTTTTCTCGGCTCGGCGGCCGCGACTTCGATCACCGTCTGGCTCAGCGCGCTCGTGTTGATGGCGCTGCTGCATTTGCGCCCGCGTTATCGCCATTTCGTCGTCGCCACGCGGCCGAACGTGCCGCTGATGGGCGAACTGTTCGGCATCGGCTGGCCGGTCGCAATCACCTACGGCGTCGAGTCCACGCTCTTTCTCGCCACCGGCCTGATGGTCGGCCTGCTCGGCGAGTCGCAACTGGCCGCGCATCAGATCGCGCTGAACGTCGCCTCGGTGGCTTTCATGGTGCCGCTGGCGATCGGCCAGGCGGCCAATGTGCGCGTCGGCTTCTGGTCCGGCGCCGGCCAGCCGCTCGCCGCGCGCCACGCGGGTTTCGTCGCGCTCGCGCTCGGCGTCGCTTTCATGACGCTGTCGGGCCTCGTGCTGATCGCCGCGCCGCACTGGATCGTCGGCCTCTATCTGCATCTCGACGATCCGGCCAACGCGGCCACGGTCAAGCTCGCGAGCTCGCTGCTCGGCGTGGCGGCAATCTTCCAGATCGTCGACGGCATGCAGACGGTCGGCTCCGGCTGTCTGCGCGGCCTGAAAGACACGCGCGTACCGATGATCGCCGCCGCCTTCGGCTACTGGGCGATCGGTTTTCCGACCGGCTACACGCTAGCGTTTCACTTTGGCCTCGGCGCGCGCGGCTTGTGGTGGGGACTCGCCGCGGGCCTCGCCAGCGTCGCGCTGCTGATGACGCTGCGCTTTCACAAACTGAGCCTGCGGCGCGTGCCGGCCGCGCCTGGCGTGTCCCCGGTCAAACCGGTTTGACGCAGCGCGCCCACACTCGCCACGCCGCCGCCCCAACCCCGGTAGAACGCTACGCGTCTGGTTGCACGTGCAACCATCGACCCACGAGCAATTCACCACGAACGGTAAAATACCGTGCTCCGGCGTAGACTCGCGCACCCGCCCCCTACGCCGAAACCCATTCGCGCGCCTCAAAAAGGCCAGCGCGGCCCGAAGGCCCATCACCCGCCGACAAGGCTTGCCGCGTTCGCGCGGCAGACTCCCGCAAGCGCGCGCCGCCGGTGGCGCGCCGCTCGACCGACCCCGCTTCTCGCCATAAAACATAATCAAGGACCACCCGCCATGCTTGCCCGCGTCACCCGTCTTTTCCCGCTCTGGGCCGTGCTCGTTTCGATTGCCGCTTACTTCTCGCCCGCCTCGTTCGCAGGCGTCGCGCCGCACGTCACCACGCTGCTGACGATCATCATGCTGGCGATGGGCGTCACCCTTTCCGTGGCCGATTTCCAGCGCGTCTTCACGCGTCCCGCGCCGGTGATCGCAGGCATCGTGCTGCACTATCTCGTCATGCCGCTCGCCGCCTGGGTGATCGCCAAGGCGCTGCGCATGCCGCCCGATCTCACCGCCGGCATGGTGCTGGTGGGCAGCGTGGCAAGCGGCACGGCGTCGAACGTGATGATCTATCTGGCGCGCGGCGACGTCGCGTTGTCGGTGACGATCAGCGCGCTGTCGACGCTCGTCGGCGTGTTTGCGACACCACTGCTCACGCGTCTTTACGTGGACGCGTCGATCGCCGTCGACGTGCACGGCATGCTGATGAGCATTCTGCAAATCGTCGCGTTGCCGATCGTGGTCGGCCTGATCGTCAATCATCTGTTCGGCAAGGTCGTGCGCAAGCTCGAACCGATCCTGCCGCTGATCTCGATGGTCGCGATCGTGCTGATCATCGGCGCGGTGGTGGGCGGCACGCAGAAGAGCATCGCGTCGGTCGGCCTCGTGGTGATGCTGGGTGTGGTGCTGCATAACGGCATCGGCCTGCTCGGCGGCTACTGGGGCGGCCGTCTGCTCGGTTTCGACGAAGCCGTGTGCCGCACGCTCGCGATCGAAGTCGGCATGCAGAACTCGGGCCTTGCCGCAACGCTCGGCAAACTCTATTTCACGCCGATCGCGGCCTTGCCCGGCGCGTTGTTTTCGGTGTGGCACAACCTGTCGGGCTCGCTGCTCGCCGGCCACTGGGCAGGACGTCCCGCGAAAGGTTCGACGCATGTGGATAGCGGACAGGTGTTGAACGCCGAACGCGGTTAGCAAGCAGGCCGCGCGCGTCGGGCCGTTTCGGGATCTCGATGTGCACGTCCTGCACGATCGTGCATTCGACAACCGCTCCTGCCGTTGCGTCCACGACGTAACGGCAGCGCCCCCTGCGCGCGTGGTCCAACGCGAATGTCCCGTCGCCGGGACCATCTGCAAGAACAAAAGCCCATCAGCCTGATTCCCCTTAGAATGCATTTCTCGACAGCGTGAGCCACTCACTCGCTGCCGCCATGAGAAGCCTGCAAACTAGGGGAAACGCGTGCCGTCGCATCGAGATCAAAGCCGGGCCGCACTGCAACGCAGGTGCGCGTCCGGCATACCCGGAAGGAAGTCCGCTTGGGGAACAACGAGACATTTCCTCCTGCTGTGTTGCGCAACAGCATTTCTGACTGCCTGCGCGACAAGACCGCCCGCCACCGCATTCGACCGTCAAGTCACCCACGCACTTCCCGCCACGGAAAAAACACCGCTGCATGCGGCGCTCGCGCCGCTCGAAGCAGCGCATCCGGATCAGTCCGGTTTCCGTGTGCTCGCAAGCGGCACCGACGCCTTGCAGATGCGCATCGCGCTGGCGCGCGCCGCGACCAAAACCCTCGACATGCAGTACTACATCGCCAACGAGGACACCACCGGCAAGCTGCTGCTTGGCGCCGCGCTCTATGCGGCCGACCACGGCGTGCGGGTGCGCATGCTGGTCGATGACCTGAACTTCAAGGACATCGACCGGGTGATGGCGGGTTTGAACTCGCACGACAACATCGAGATTCGCGTCTTCAATCCGTTCGGCAGCGCGCAGCAAGGCGTATTCGAACGCACCACCAACCTGTTCACGCAGATCGGCCATTTCACGCGGCGCATGCATAACAAGGCGATGATCGCGGACAACCAGATCGCAATCGTGGGCGGCCGCAATCTTGGCGACGAATACTTCAGCGCGAGCGAAACGCTGCAATTCCGCGATCTCGACGTGCTGGCCGCCGGCCCGATCACCGCCGACGTCTCCGCGAGTTTCGACGACTACTGGAACAGCAGCATCGCTTATCCGTTGCGCGTGCTGAACAAGCAGAAGTTCGACGCGAAGGAATTGGACCAGACGCGCGACGACTTGCGTCAACACTGGCGCACCAACGCCGATCCGTACAACGCCAAGCCGCTGAATGCGACGCCGCTCGCCACGCAGATCGCCAACGATCAGCTCGGTTTGACCTGGGCGCCGGCCGAGTTCAAAGCGGACTTGCCGGAGAAGATCGTGCATCCGTCGCCGGATTATGTGAGTCCGCCGATGCAGCGGCTTCACGAGTTGATGCAGGACGCGCAGAAAGACTTCCTGATCATTTCACCCTACTTCGTGCCGCATGATGCGGGCGTCAGGGCGGCTGGCGAGCTGACGCATCGCGGCGTGCGCATTGCCGTACTGACCAATTCGCTCGCCGCCACCGACGCGGTCGCCGTGCAGGCGGGCTACAGTCCGTTTCGCGTGCCGCTGCTGAAACAGGGCGTCGAGTTATACGAATTCAAGCCGCAGCAGGACACGCCCAACGCGGGCGTGGCCGGCTCGCAGTCGCGCGCCAGTCTGCATGCGAAAACCTATGTGATCGACCGCAAGATTCTGGTGATCGGCTCGATGAATCTCGACCCGCGCTCGGCCAATCTGAACACCGAACTCGCGCTCGTGATCCACAGTCCGGCGCTCGCCGAACAGGTCGCGGGAATTTTCGAACGCGCCACGGCGCCCGAGGAAAGTTATCGCGTCACGCTCGCCGACGACGCGCAACTCGCCTACCTGCGCTCGATCGGCGCGCCGCTCTCGCCGCTCGTGTGGACCGACGTCGAAGACGGCAAGCGCCGCACCTACATATTCGATCCGCAGGCCGGCTTGTACCGGAACGCGCTAACAGGTCTATTCTCCTTATTGCCCGTTAACGCAGAACTTTGATCAGCGGAGTGGAACATGACTGAAGACGTACGAATGGAGCGGGACACGTTTGGCGAGATCGCCGTGCCGAACGCCCGGCTATGGGGCGCGCAGACTCAGCGCTCACTGCAGAACTTCCGTATTTCGACCGAGAAGCAATCGCCCGAACTGATCACTTCTCTGGCGGTGATCAAGCGCTCCGCCGCCGAAGTCAACCTCGGCCTCGGCGTGCTCGACGAAAGCAAGGCGAAGGCAATCATGCAGGCCGCCGACGAGATCATCGACGGCAAGCATCCGGATGAGTTTCCGCTCGCCGTCTGGCAGACCGGCTCCGGCACGCAGACCAACATGAACCTCAACGAGGTGATCGCGAATCGCGCGAGCGAGTTGCTCGGCGGCGTGCGTGGCGAAGAACGCAAAGTGCATCCGAACGACGATGTGAATCGCGGCCAATCGTCGAACGACGTGTTTCCGACCGCCATGCACGTGGCCGCGGCGTACGCGATCGTCAAGCATCTGCTGCCGGCGCTGAAGACGCTGCGCGATACGCTCGACGGCAAGGCGAAGGCGTTCGCCGGCATCGTCAAGATCGGCCGCACGCACTTGCAGGACGCCACGCCGCTCACGCTCGGCCAGGAGTTTTCCGGCTACGTCGCGCAACTCGATCACGGCATTCGTCACGTGGAAACGGCGCTGCCGCATCTGTACGAACTGGCGCAAGGCGGCACCGCGGTCGGCACCGGTTTGAACGCGCATCCGCAGTTCGCGGACAAGGTGGCGGCCGCTATCGGCAAGCTGACCGGCTTGCCGTTCGTGTCGGCGCCGAACAAATTCGAAGTGATGGCCGCGGCCGACGCGCTCGTATTCGCGCACGGCGCGCTGAAGACGGTGGCGGCGAGTCTGAACAAGATCGCTAACGACGTTCGCTGGCTCGCAAGCGGCCCGCGTTGCGGCCTGGGTGAATTGTCGATTCCGGAGAACGAACCGGGCAGCTCGATCATGCCGGGCAAAGTCAATCCGACTCAATCCGAAGCATTGACGATGCTGTGCGCGCAAGTGTTCGGCAATGATGTCGCGGTGAATATCGGCGGCGCGAGCGGCAATTTCGAGCTGAACGTGTTTCGGCCGATGATCGCGCACAACGTGCTGCAATCGGTCCGCCTGCTCGCCGACGGCGCGCGCAGTTTCAACGACAATTGCGCGGTCGGCATCGAACCGAATCACGAACGCATCGATACCTTGCTCAACGAATCGCTGATGCTGGTGACGGCGCTCAATCCGCACATCGGCTACGACAAGGCCGCGAAGATCGCCAAGAAGGCGCACAAGGAAGGCACCACGCTGAAGGCGTCGGCGCTGGCGCTCGGTTTCGTCACCGAGCAGCAGTTCGACGAGTGGGTGCAGCCGAAGGATATGGTCGGCAATTCGGCGGGTTAGGCAACTGCGCGCTCACGCTCGGGCGGCCCGGCCGGCCAGGCTGACCTGCAGGCCGCAAGCCCGGCGTGCTTCAAGACAACAGCAGTCCGCGCGGATTTCAACTTCGCGCGGACCGCGAGCGGCACCTTCAGGCGCCGCTTAAACCTTCCCTTGCGCCACTTCTTCCGGCTTCAGTTCGACAATCGCGTCGAGCGCTTCCTTCACGTCGATCGCGTACCTGGCGAGGCGCTTCTGTTCGTCCGTCTCCGGCACGAAGGCCGGCACCGGCACCGGCTGGCCGTTTTCGTTGACGGCGACCATCACGATCAGGCAATCCGTGGTTTGCAGCAGTTCGCCGCCCTTCGGATCGCCCGCCTGCACCGAAACATGAATGTGCATGCTGGTGCGGCCCGTGGCCACGACCCGGGCGCGCAGCTCGACCAGGTTGCCGACCAGAATCGGCCGGCGAAAGCGGATATTGCCCACGCTGACCGTCACGCAATAGCGACCGGACCACACCGCCGAGCACGCGTACGCGGTTTCGTCGATCCACTTCATCAACGCGCCGCCGTGCACCTTGCCGCCGAAATTGACCGAGCTCGGCTCGGCCAGAAAGCGGAAAGTGGTTTCGGAACGATCCAGCGGCGCTACGGAAGGGTTGCTCATCTTGACTCCGGTCAATCGGATGCATTGAAAGGAGGCGATTATACGAGCGCAATATTGACCCGTCGTGGCTGGCATGCGCCACGCGGGCGAAGTCCTGTGGGAGCGCGGGTTTGGCTTGCTGGGAGCTTTCGTTGTGGATGCCGCGATCAGCTCGCCTCGGCAACCTCTGAGGCGGCCGCGGAAACAGGCCCGTTCCGCGGCGCGGCCGCCGACATGAAGCGCTCGCGATAATCAAGCGGCAGCACGCCGAAACGTCGCAGAAAAGCCCGCCGCAGGTTCTGTTCGCTGCCGAATCCGCAGTCGAGCGCGATCCGCTTGAGCGGCCGGCGCGATTCGGCGAGCGCGCGCGAAGCCGCTTCCAGGCGCAGCGCCGAGACGGTTTTAGCCGGCGTGCGGCCGACCTCGTCGACGTAGCGCCGCGCGAAGGTGCGCGGGCTCATCCGGGTTCGTTCGGCGAGCCGCTCGACCGACAGGTCGTCGCGCAAATGCGCCGTCATCCAGCTGTGCAGCGCCTCGAACGGCCCGTTCGCCGAGGCCTGCGCCGCCAGCGCCGCGCTGTACTGCGACTGCCCGCCCGGCCGCTTCATGAAAACCACCAGCCGCCGCGCCGCCTGCATCGCGATCGCGTGACCGACGTCCTCCTCGATCAGCGCCAGCGCCAGATCGATGCCGGCCGTCACGCCCGCCGACGTCCAGACGACGCCATCGCCTTCGTGACGTCCGGCGTCGCGGATAAAGATCGGATCGGCATCCACCTGGACGTTGGGAAAGCGGTGCGCGAGGCGCGGCGCGTCGCGCCAATGCGTGGTCGCTCGGCGGCCGTCGAGCAGGCCCGCCGCCGCCAGATAGAACGCGCCGGTGCACACCGAGCACACGCGGCGGGCACGCGGCGCATGGCGCCGGATCCACGCGACGAGTTCCGGTTGCAGTGTGCAATGTTCGTCGACGGGGACGCCGGGAACGATCAGCGTGTCGATCGGCCGGTCGTCGAGTGAGTCGAGGCGTTCAGTGACGATCGGCAAGCCGGGGAAAGTCTGCAGTATGCCGCCGTCGATCGAGGCGACGGTGGTGTGGTATGCCACTGGCTGGGGCAGGCTGCGACCCGGGCTGGGTGAAGTGGCCGAACTAGCCAAACTGGCTGCACTAGTTGCACTGTACGAATTAGCCGTGTCGTTCGAACTAGCCGAACTGGCCGCACCGGTCGCACTGTACGAATTAGCCGTGTCGTTCGAACTAGCCGAACTCAGGGGCTTACCCGCACCAGCCGAATTCGCCGCACTGCCTGATATGCCCGATCGGCCCGCGTCGCGGGCGACTCGATCGTCGCTGGCTCCCGCTCCCGCCGTCCCCGCGACCGTCAACTCCGCGCGCCAGAACGCCTCCAGCGGCCCGCAGGCGTCTAGCAGCACCAGATCCGGTGCGACCGCGAAAACGATATGACGCGCCGCCATCAGGACACCTCCGCCATTAACCGCCGCTTGCGCGACCACGCGTACCCGAGCGTGGCCAGCGCCGCCGCCGCAAGCAGCGGAAATATCGCGGCATTGATCGTCGCCCAGCCGAAACGGGCCAGCAATTGACCGGCGAACAGCGACCCCAGCGCGGAAAACGCGAACGTCGTGAACTCGCTGGTGGCCTGCGTCTTGGCCCGCTCCGACGGCCGGTACGATTGCGCGAGCAGCGTCGAGCCGCCGACGAACATGAAATTCCAGCCCACGCCAAGACAGGCCAGCGCCGCGTAGAAATGCGGCAGATCGGTCGAACGCAACGCGAGTACGCCGCACAGCGCCGACAGCGCAATGCCCGCGCCGATCACCCGCAGCACGCCGAAGTATTTGATCAGCCGCGCTGAGAACAGCGACGGCGCGAACATGCCGACCAGGTGCCACTGGATGATCTGCGCGCCGTCGCCAATCGTGTGGCCGCAGGCGACGGCGGCGATCGGCGTCGCGGTCATCACGAACATCATCACGGCATAGCCGAGCGCGTTGTTGGCGAGCGCCGCCGCGAAGATCGGCTGCCGCACGATCTCGCCGAGCAGCCGCGCCGTCTCGTGGGTCGCCGCCGTGCTCGCGATGGGCGCCGCGTCGCGATACAGCAGCGCCAGCAACGCAATCGATAAGAGCCCGAAACCCGTTACCAGCGCATACGAACCGGCGAATGCGACCGGTGCCAGCCAGTCCTTGCTCCACGCGGCAAGCAGCGGGCCGCAGACGGCGGCCACCACGCCGCCCGCCAGCACGGTCGAAATCGCGCGGCTTTTATCGTCGATGCCGACCGCGTCGGCGGCGGCCAGGCGGTAATACTGCGCAAACGCCTGGAACACGCCGACCGTCGACGTGCCGGCGCAGAAGGCCCAGAAACTGTGGTGAAAAATCGCCCACACCGAAATCGCGCCGCCTAGCGCGCCGACGCCCGCGCCGAGCACGAACCCCGCGCGGCGGCCGATGCGCGCCATCAGGAACGACGCGAAGACCGTCGTCAGCGCGGCCGCGACGGTGATCAGCGAGAACGGCAGCGTGGCGAGCGCTTTGTCGTCGGCAAGCGTGTAGCCGACCAGACCGGTCAGCGTCAGATCGATCGATACCGACGAGGTGTACAGCGCCTGGCACACGGCAAGCACGCGCGCGGCACGCCGGTCGTGCGGATCGGTGTCGCGCAGGCCGGTTGAACGGGCTGGAACGGTGGAAGCGGCGGACGGTGGCATCGATAGGCCGTTAGGCGGCGGAAGTGGGGTGACCCGATCGTTACATGAGCGCCGATGGCAGAGTTGCCAATGATGCATCAATTTCTGCCAACGGTGATCAGTCGCCCGGCCCCTCGCCTATTTGCGGACCGAGATGCCTTCGTCGATGGTGCCGTACATCGTGATGCTGCCGGTGCCCGCGCCCGATCCCGACGCCGCGCCGCCCTGCGCGCATGCGCCGAGCAGCAAGGCCGCGGCAAGGACGGCAAGAAGAGTTTTCATGGCTGCGTGTTTCCCGCTAGGACAGGCTTCGATTCTAGCCTGGCGGTCTTGGGCGGCACCGAAGCACGGGTCGGGGTCAACCCCAAACCCGCGATCTGCTCCATGCGCCAGGTTTTCGTAGCAGTCCGATTCGACACTTCACGCTAAGCTGAAACATCGAATCACGCAGCCCGCTACAGTGGACTACATGGCGCGACGAAAGCGCCGCTCTCCGGAGACCTCAGATGCCCGCCATCCTCGCAGACGAACAGAACCAGAGCCATTTCCCCGGCTTGAGCCGCATCGGCGCCCTGCTCGCCGATCCCGGCCGCGCCGCCATGCTGTGGGCGCTGATGGACGGCAGCGCTCGCCCGGCCGGTGAGCTGACGATGATCGCCGGGCTCTCGCCATCGGCGGCCAGCGCCCATCTCGCGCGCCTGACCGACGGAGGCCTGCTCGCGCTCGAAGTGCGCGGCCGGCATCGCTATTTCCGGATCGCGTCGCCGGATATCGCCGCGTCGATCGAAGCGCTCGCCAACGTCGCGCAAGTCAGCGCGCCGCAGCGTCCCGTGCCGCGCCCGGTGCGCACCGTGCCGCTCGACATGCGCTACGCGCGCACCTGTTACGACCACATGGCCGGCGAATTGTCGGTGCGCGTGTTCGAGCAGCTGGTCGAGCGCGGCCTGCTGACGCTGCACGGCACGTCGCTGGAAGCCACCGCCGACGGCGTCGCCCGCCTCGCCGACTGGGGCATCGACATGTCGGCCCAGAAAACCCGGCGGCGCCGCTTTGCGTGCACCTGCCCCGACTGGAGTGAACGGCGGCCGCATCTCGGCGGCGCCCTCGGCGCGGCGCTGCTCGATTCGTGGACGTCGCACGGCTGGGTCGAGCGCACCGAGCGGCCGCGGATTCTGCGCATCACGCCGGCCGGGCATCGTCATTTCGACGCGTTTCTTGCTGTGTGACACGCGGCTGACTGCCCGGCGCGGTTACAGGAAATCGGCAACCAGCTTACGAATCGCCTTATCGAGATCTTTTGTTACACGGTGGTGAGGCGGCCTTACAAAAGTGGGGGTCTTGAAACAAACGCCACGGGTACAGTGACTGCACGGACGCCGCACGATGCCGCGTCCGTCGGAGATAAATCATGAGAACAGTCACCCCACACCGCTATTCGAACCGCCGGGTTATCGGCTATACGCTGATCGCAGCCGCCACCTTCCTGCTGGCAGGCCAGGCCACCTTCGCCCAGGAAATCGAGGCGGCGCCGCAGAGCGCCGCCGCCACGCAGAACACCGACCCGCCTGGCCGCGTCGCGCGCCTGAACTACACGGCGGGCGCCGTGACCACCGAACCGGCCGGCGCCACCGACTGGTCGTACGCGCAGATCAACCGCCCGCTCACCACCGGCGACCAGTTGTGGAACGATCAGAACGCCCGCTCGGAGCTCCACATCGGTTCGACCGCCGTGCGCCTCGGGTCGTCCACCAGTCTCGATCTGCTCAATCTCGACGACAACAGCGCCCAGCTCAAAGTCGCGCAGGGCACGTTGTCGGCGCGCGTGCGCGAGCTCGCGCCGGGTTCGTCCTATGAGATCGATACGCCGAATCTCGCGCTCGGCCTCAACGGTCCCGGCGACTACCGCGTCGACGTCGCGCCGGACGGCAGCAGCACGACCGTCACCGTGCGCAGCGGCGGCGCGACGGTGTACGGCGACAGCGGCCAGGTGCCGGTTGCTGCCGGCCAGCAGATCCGCTTTGGCGGCTCCAACCTCCAACAAGTCGCCGACAACGGCGCGCCAGGACTCGACGCCTTCGATCAGTGGGCCGCCGGCCGCGACGCTGCGGAAGACCGCTCGGTGTCGGCGCGCTACGTGTCGCGCGATATTCCCGGCTACCAGGACCTCGACGCCAACGGCACGTGGCAAAGCTCGCCGCAATACGGCGAAGTGTGGGTGCCGCGCGGCACGCCCGCCGGCTGGGCGCCCTATCGCGACGGCCACTGGGTCTGGCAGGCGCCGTGGGGCTGGACCTGGGTCGACGACGCGCCGTGGGGCTTCGCGCCCTACCACTACGGCCGCTGGGCGCAGGTCGACGACACGTGGGCATGGGTGCCGGGACCGGTTGCGGTCAGCGAGCCGCCCGTCTACGCGCCGGCGCTCGTCGCCTTCGTGGGCGGCGGTGGCGGCGGCGTGAACTGGGGTGTGGATCTGGCGATAGGCGGAGCGGTCGCAGCCGGCGTCGCGTGGTTCCCGCTCGGGCCAGGCGAGCCGTGGCATCCGCATTGGGGCGGTCACGATCACTGGAGTCCCGGCTACTACAACCGCGTCAACCAGACGACGATCGTCAACAACTACAACCGCAACGTGAATGTGACCAACATTCACAACACGTACGTCAACTACCGCGCGCCGGGCGCCGTGACCGCGGTGCCGGCGACGGCCTTCGTGCACGGACAGCCGGTCGGGCGCTTTGCCCAGAAGGTCGATCCGCGGCAATGGCGCAACGCGCAGATCAATCCGGGCGGTCCGGGCATCGCGCCGGTGCGGGAGAGTTTCGGGCCGGGCCAGCGCAACGCGAATTACCGGCCGCCGGCGGCTGTGATGGCGCGTCCGGTGGTGGCGACGCGTAGTCCGGCGATGCCGGCGGCCTACCACGACAGCCTCGCGCAGCGTTTCGCGCAAAGCGGCGGACGGGTGCCGGGCGGCGGTCAGCCGATCGTGCGGACCTCGGTGCCGGCGCACATGGCGGGCGGACCGAGCGCGCTGCCGGTGCAGAACGTGCGGGTCGTGCAGTCCCATATCGCCGGGCGTGCGCCGGGCATGGCCGCGGGCGCGCCGGGCGGACCGAATGGGATTCAGCAGCGGCCGGGCGAAGCACCGCGCGGTGGCGAGCAGCAAGCGCGTCCAGGGATGCCGCCGGGTGCGCCGGGCGGAGCGGGCGCCATGCAACAGCAAGCCGCTCAGCGGCCGGGTGAAGCGCCGCACGGCGGCGAATTGCAAGCGCGACCGGGCATGCCGCCGCAGATGGCCAACCAGCGGCCGCAGCCTGGCGAGGCGGGGCGTCCGTCGAACGGTGTGCCGCGTCCGCCGCAAGCGAACGGCGGCAATCAGGCGGGGTTTGCACAGCAGCAGCAGCGGGGAATGCCGCAGCAGGCGGGTCAGCAGCCAGGCGTGAACGAGCGTCACGAGCCCGGCTGGACTCAGCCGCACACGCCGATGGCGCAGCAAGCCCAACAGCATGGCGGTCCGCAGCCGCAGGCCGGACGGCCGGAGTTCGCGCAACAGCCCGGCGCGCAGCAACACGGCGCGGCGCGTCCCGTGGAAAATCCGGCGGCCCAGCAGCAACAGCAGCAGACGCGTCAGCAGGAAATTCGGCCGCAGCCGCAGCAACAGGCCCAACTGCAGCGTCAGCCTGAGCCGCAGGCGCCGCGTCCGGCAGAAACCCAGGCGCAGCAACAGCCGCGTCAGGAATACCATCCGCAGCCCGTCCAGCAGCCGATGCAGCAGCCGCGCCAGGAGCCGCGTCCGGAACCGCGTCAGCAGCAGGCACAGCAGCAACCTCGGCCGGAGTTTCATCCGCAGCCGCAGCCTCAACAGCAGCCGCGCCCGCAGCAGGCGCAACAACAGCCCAGGCCGGAGTTTCATCCGCAACCGCAGCAGCCGCCGCACCAGGAAGCGCGTCCGCAGCAGGCGCAGCAGCCGCGTCCTCAGGTGCAGCCGCAGCACGGCGACCAGCATTCTGGCGGCGGCAACCACGACGAGCATCGCAAAGGCTGAGCGCCTCGCGTCTGAGAGCCGGCAGAGAGCGTAAAAAAACCGCCGCGATTCGCATCGCGGCGGTTTTTCTTTATGCGAATGGGCCGCTTGCCAACCCGGCCGACGATCAAACAGCCATTGGCGCCGTGAGCGGCTCGTGATGCCGGTAGCCGACCAGCGAGAAATCCGACGGCTCGATCTTTTCAAGCCATTCCGGCTCGTACACGCCGGTTTTCGCATACTCCGGCACGCGCTCCGAGATCGCGAAGGTGGGGCTTTCGTAAGGCTCGCGCTTGAGCTGCTGCTGCAACATGTCGAGCTGGTTCTCGTAGATGTGCGCGTCGCCGATGAAATAGGTGAACCAGCGCGGCGTGTATCCCGTCAATCGACCGACCAGATGCAGCAATGCCGCGCCTTCGGTCAGATTGAACGGCGTGCCGAGCCCGATATCGTTACTTCGAATGTACAGGCACAGCGAAATCTCTCTGGTCACGGCATTCGGCAGGAACTGGTACAGCAGATGGCAAGCCGGCAATGCGATCTGATCAAGCACCGCAGGATTCCACGCATGAAACAAAATGCGCCGGTCCGCGGGGTTCTGCATGATGGTGTCGAGACATTGGCGCAGCTGGTCGATCGCTTTGTACAGCAGGATTTTGTTGCCGCCGTCTTCCTCGAATTCGGTCACCACCTGGAACCCGCGCGCGGTCGCGTCCGCGAGTTGCGCGCCCGCGCTCGCATCCAGCACCTTGTAGGCGGGCCACTGGCGCCACTGCACGCCGTACACGTCGCCGAGATCGTCCGGACCTTGCCGGTAGGGATTGGCGAGCCATTGCGGATTCTGGTTGGCATTCGCGTCCCACACCTTGCAGCCGAGATCGCGGAAATCCGCCGCGCTGCGCGATGCGCGCAGGAACCCGACCAGTTCGCCCACCGCCGATTTGAACGCCAGCTTTTTCGTGGTGACCGCGGGAAAACCTTGCTGAAGGTCGAAGCGCAACATCGCGCCCGGCATGCTGATGGTGCGGATGCCAGTGCGGTTCTCCTGCCACGTGCCGGTGTCGAGAATCGTGCGGACGAGGTCGAGGTATTGTTTCATTCGGGTTCCTTCGACGAGACGCTGACCGGCTTGATCCGGGCGCCACGGAGATTGAGCGGAAAACCCGATTTTAACAAGCGCGGCGGGACGACGTCCGGGCGTGACGCGCGGCATCGGAAAGATCGACAGAAATATGAGGCGAGGTGGCGCGAGATTGGCGCGAGCGCACGGCATGAAACCGTTCGCAGAATCGCTCGATACGCTGGAGGGTCCTGCTGAAATCGTTTACCGGCCCACGAGACCCGCGAGGCCCGTCAAACGATCTACAGATGCGGCACCGAAGCCGGCAATTCGCCGTGCGGCGCGGCGAGCGGCTCGCCTTCCATATGGCGCATGCCATGCGAGCAGAGCAGCCGATACAAGGTGACGCGCGAGATGCCGAGTTCCTGTGCGGCGTCGCCAAGACGCCCGCGGTGACGCAATAGCGCCAGCTCGATAGCTTGACGTTCGGCCGCTTCACGCGCCTGCGCGAGCGACACCGGCACGATCTCCACGTATTCGGCGAGCTCGAGATCGCGCGCCGTGATCGCGCGCCCTTCCGACATCACGATCGCACGCCGCACGCGGTTGATCAGCTCGCGCACATTGCCCGGCCAGCCGTAGTTATGGAGCGCCGCGATCGCGTCCGGCGCGAAGCCGCGCAAGCGACGGCTTGCATCCTTCTTGAAACGTTCCAGCATATGCCGCGCGAGCAGTTCGATATCCTTACCGCGCGCGCGCAGCGGCGGTTCGTCGATCTGCAATACGCACAGACGGTGATAGAGGTCGGAGCGGAACCGTCCTTCGATCATCGCCGCGGTCATATCCACGTGCGTGGCCGAGATGATGCGCACGTCGACGTCGATCGCGCCGTGCCCGCCCAGCCGCTCCACCTTGCGCTCCTGCAGGAAGCGCAACAGGCTCGCCTGGCTTTCGAGCGGCAGGTCGCCGATTTCGTCGAGGAATAGCGTGCCGCCGTTCGCCGCTTCCACCCGGCCGATCTTGCGCTGATTGGCGCCGGTAAACGCGCCGCGTTCATAGCCGAATAGTTCGGATTGCAATAGATGCGGCGGGATCGCGCCGCAGTTGATCGGCACGAAAGGCGCATTGCGCCGCGCCGAGCGTTCGTGAATCGCAACCGCCGTCAGTTCCTTGCCCGTGCCCGATTCGCCCGAGATGAAAACCGGCGCGTCGGTCATCGCCACTTTGCGGATCGAACGGAACAGCGCGAGCATGGCGTCGCACGAGCCGACCATTTCGCCTTCGGCGCCTTGCGATGCATCGTTGGAAGCCGTTTCGCCGAGCGAAATCATGCCGTACGCATGACCCACCGAATCGACGATCCTGTCGCCCGAATATGGCACCGTGACGTAGTCGAAACAGTAGTCGCGCACGAGCCGGCGCAACGCGGCGTCTTGCAGTTGTCCCGGCATGGTGGCGGCGACCCAGCCGACGTTCGGCATGGTCAGGCAGGATTCGAAGGCGGCGATTTCGTGTGGCTGAAATTCGCTAGACAGGTCCAGCAAGCCGCCAGCCGCCATTCCGGCGCGAACGGCCCGGCGCACGTCGCGCGCCGACCCCACGACTTCGACATGCCAGCCGCGCTGGTGAAACCGAGTATTCAGCTCCGCGCTCGGATCGCGCGAAACGTAAATCAGTTGCCGCGTTGCGGGTTCCATTATTCAGATCCTCTCGTCAACGAACGTTAAGGATGACGCACGCACCTGAAACATGTTCAGACACGCTGACTCATTCGGGATTCGCGATATAGCAAAAACCGAACGGCCATTCCATTCCGTGCGGACAGCTGATCCCCAAGAAAGCGGCGTGTGTGTTTGAGACGGCCCGTTAGCGGGCTTTTTTAAATCTGAAGCTCTTTTTCGAGAGCTTACTATACGCGCGCCGCTTGGAAAACAATTATGCGAATTTAATCGCTCACACCTTACCCAGCGCGCCTCCGCGGGCGATAAACAGTTATTCAGCCGACGAATAAAACATTAGTGGAAGCGCTTTTCCTGGCGTTGACACAAGGTAGTTCATACCGCCCGAATTAACGAATTACAGGTATTTTCTGCTCGCCGTTTCAGCGCTGAAACGTTTTTGCCCGATTTCTCAATTGTGACTTCCGCGTTTCGACTCGCATCCTGATCCATCAATGGATTGCGAGCGATGGCACACGTTTCGCTAAATGCCGTGCACCAAGGAGACACATCATGCGACTCGCTTTCCGCATCGATCTGGGCAGCGTTGCACCATGCGCGGCACTTTGCACCGCAATCGCGCTCGTCATGCTACCCGTTGGCGCCAACGCACAGGAAACCGGACAGGCTCCATCCGCCACGCTGACGGAATCCGCCGATGCAAGCTCCGCCACCGTCCCGAACGCCTCGCTCGCCCCCCTCGCTTCATCCGATACGACGACGCGGGCCGCCACCCTGTTCTCCCAGCTTGCCGCCAACGTGCTGAGCATTCCGGCCGATGGTGCATCCGTGAACGATTTTTCGCTCGACGACCAGATGCTCTCGCAGCAACGCGGCGGCGCGGTCGGCATGGTGATGGTGGCCGCGACGCCGCAGCTCATGCGCGGCAACGGCGGCAGCGGCAACAACGTGACGCTATGGGACGAGATCGCCCCGCCCTCGCCTTTACCGATTCCGATCGACGCGGCACGCGCCGCCCAGGGCAACGTCGCCAACTATCAAAGAAAGTAGCCAACGAACTAAGCAAAGCAGACAGGGGTGGCGGTGCGGCGAATGCACCGCCCGCAGGCAAGACAACAAGACATAAGCAAGGACCGACATGACTGCCTCGAACCGGACGCCGCGCGCACGCAGGTCGCGGGCGTCGTCGCTCACCTTGTTGCCGGCGGCGCTGGCAAGCGTGCTGGTCCTGGTCAGCGCCTCGTTTGCCGTCGACGCCATGGCGCAGCAGGCCGTCAATCCTGGCGACATCATCGTCGAGCGCACGGTTACGCCACGCGACGCCTTCGTGCCGGTGCCGAGAAGTCAGGACCCGGTCGCCGTGCGCGCCACCACTTTCCCGGCTAACTCGTTCAATCCGGCCGTCGCCCAGATCGTGGGCGATACCGATCTGACGAATGCGCACGGGTCGAGCGGCGTCGCGGACAGCGGCGTGCTCGGCGGCACCGGTATGCAAGCGGTGACCCAGATCCTTAGCGGCAAGGCAACCGGCAACAACGTGGCGCTCAATTCCGGCGGTATCGGCCTGCCCGCGCCGGGCATCGGCGGGACCATCACCTCCACGGTGACGGGCTCGCTGGCGCCACTGTCGAATGCGCTCACCGGCGCGCTTGGAGGAATGAAATGAGCCCGCTCGCGCATCCCCTCAAGCTTCGGACGCTGCAGGCGGCGCTGTGCGTCTGCATGGGCGCGGCCCTGCTGGCGAACCACGCGCACGCGCAGTCCGTACCGACGATCGGCGCCACTTCGATCATCGCCAACGGCGCGGCGGCCGGCGTGACGGGCGCGTTCGCCGTCAACGAAACGGCCGGCCTGAACAACGCGCAGGCCAATCAGATCACGGTATCGAACGGTGGCATGGCCGGCAACGACAACGCCAGTGTGCAAAGCGCCGCCGTGGCCGCGAAGGTCGCGAGCGCGCGGGCGTCGATCGAAGCCAATGCTTTTTCGAATTCATCCGGTGCGGTGCTGGTGAACCAGTCCGCCGGAGCAGGAAATCTGCAGCGCAACAGCACCCAATTGGGCACTGCGGCGCTCGGAGTCGAGACCGTCGCGGATGGGGAGCTATCCGCGACGGCCGCGAAAAACGGAGGTCTGGGGCAATCAGCGGGGATTCACAGCGTCCGCGAAGCAACGATTTCAGATGATGCGTTCAGAAACATCAGCGGGATCGTGCAGATCAACCAGACGGCCGGCGCCGGTAATGCCACGGCGAACAGTTTTGTGCTCCGTCCCCCGGCGGGCACTTTTTTTAACTGACCAACCTTAAAGTATCGGAGCGAATCATGAAGCGCACTCTTATTGCCGCAGCCGTTCTCGTTGCCGCATCCGGCAGCGCGTTTGCCGCACCGCAAAAGGCCTATCTGTTCAATGCGACGCTGGTCGGCGAAGCGGTCGGCATCGAAGGTCTGGTCGGCCTATATGGTTGCGTCCACGTGTCCAGCACGGCCGGCGCGGTCGTCAACAACAACCAGTCGGTCAACATCAATGCGACGCTCAACCCGCAATCGCAGAGCTACACGACCGGCCGCGTGACGACCACGTACAACAACAATAGCTCGTCGATCAAGGGCGGCGGCTCGGTGTTCGCCGTGGCATCGCAAAGCCATTCGACTTCTTCGTCGAGCGCGCAGGGCTATCAGGCATCGGGCGGCTATGTGTATGGCAGCCACAGCAGCTCGGTCGCGGGCGGCGGCTATCAGACGAGCCAGCAGGCAGCGGCGATCACCGGCGGCTTCACGCACACCAGCCAGAATTCTGGCGGCCACATCGCAGCCGGCGGTTCGATCGGCGGCAACTACAACTATTCGGGCATCAACACGCCGTTCGGCGGCGGCGGGTCGTTCCATGCAGCGGGCGGACTGCAGGCCGGCTACCGGGAATCGAGCTACGCCAACTCGTCGGGCGTGGCCGGCGGCTTCGAGGCATCGGAAGCATCCGGACAGGGCAAGGTGTGGGGCTACAAGGCCAGCGAAGGTTCGGGCTTCGCGGCGGTCGGCGAACAGTCGTCCGGCTACACGAGGAGCCGGACCTCGTCCAGCGACGCTTATGCCGCCGCATTCGGCGTCGACGCAAGCCTCACCACGACCGACGTGACGACCCGTGGCTCGGTGACGCAGCACATCAACACGCAAGCGGCCGGCACGCTGAACGCCACCACCGGCGCCAACGCGGCCAACGGAGTCTCGGGCAACCTGGGCATCAACATCGCGGAAGGCATCGGCAACGCCCAAAGCAATGACGTGTCGCTCGCCTCGGTCGACATCGGCAACGTGTTCGGCAATGCGCAGATCTTCAGCACGCAAGCGTCGAGCGGCAACGCCCGGATCAACAACTTCAATCTGAATGCATCGATCGGGGACGGTTCGCTGTCGGGGGTGACGGGCAACGTCGGGGTGAACGTCGCCTCGGGCATCGGCAACGTGCAGAACAACAGCCTCGCCGGCGCCGTGACGACGACCAAGGCGGGCAACGCGCTGACCACGGCGATGGTCGCCACGGACGACAACTCGCAAACCGCCGGCATGACGGTCACGGGTCAATTCCAGGGCACCGCGATGCTGGGTTCCAACGCGCTCGCCAACGCATCCGGCAACATCGGCGTGAATATCGCCGGCGGCGCGGGCAACCTGCAGCACAACGGCCTCGCGATCGCTGCGCTGAACAGCGGCCATTAAGCCGGCGACAGGCAGAAGAAAGAAGCCAGCAAGCAGTTGGGGGAGGACGCGCCGGCAGCCATCGCAGCGGCCGGCGCGTATAGAAGGGGGAGACCAGCATGTTGGGGTTCCGGTGGTACCCGGCGCTACGGTTCGCCGTAGCGCTGGCCAGTTGCACGCTGTGCGCGGGCCAGAGCTACGCGCAGTCGAGCATCGACACGTCCACGCTGGCGGGCGTCCCGTTGAAAAAGACGGTGCGCTCGATGAAGGACATCCGCTACAGCCACATCGTCAATCAGCAGTTCGACTACAGCTGCGGTGCGGCGGCGCTGGCTACGCTCCTCAAATACGGCTATGGCATCGATATTCCGGAAACCGAACTGATTCGCCGGATGATGGTGTTCTCCACGCCCGAAGTCGTTGTCAAGAATGGCTTCTCCATGCTCGACATGAAGAAATTCGTCGAGACCATCGGTTTGCGCGGCCGCGGCTTCCGGGTCAACGCCGACGCGCTCCAGCACTTGCAGATTCCCGTGATGGTCCTGATGAACATCGACGGGTACGAGCATTTCGTGATCGTCAAGCATGCGCAGGACGGCCGCGTGTTCATCGCGGATCCTGCTCTCGGCAATCGCATCGTGCTCGAAGAGGACTTCATGCGGACCTGGAACGGTCTGGTGTTCGCGGTCCTCGGCAAACCCTTCAGGGAGGATTCCCCGCTCTTGCAGGACAACGAGTCGCTCGCGCTCAAGCTGCGCGCCAGCGCGCTGGCCAACGGCACCGCTGCGACTCCCTTCGTCGAGTACGGCTTGATCAAGGCAGACCTGTTCTGAACCAACCATGAAGCAACACCTCACCCAGTTCGGGCTCGCGCTCTGCACCATGATGTGCGGCTTGAGCGTCGTAAGCGGCAGTGCCCAGGCGGCATCGGGCGCCGCCTCGCCGCCGTTGCCTGAATTTCTCGCTTCTCATGACAGCGGTTCCGCCGCCGTCAAGGTGCAGATGGTGGACGACGAGGTCCTCGCCGGACAGACCGGCAAATACGCCGGCGCCACGATGATCTCCGGTTTCGTGCTGAACATCCTCTCGCAATGGCAATTGCCCAACGGCGTGACCGCCCTCGCCCAAGGCACGCTCGGCGCGACCCGGAATGCGCTCGGCCAGGTGACGACCTCCGTCAGCACGCTCGCGAGCGTGAGCGGCGGCGGCCCCGGCAGCCACACCAATGCCGCCAGTTCGGGAGCCAATCCCAACGCTCACGTCAACGGTGGCCAGAGCATCACGGTCAACGGTGTTTCACAAGTGACACAGGTCGCGGGCGACCGTAACAGCGGCGCCAATTCCGCGCTCATCGATTTCAACAACAACGCCGCGACGCTGGCGGGCACCGCCAATACCCCGTCAGCCACGGCCAGCAATTCGACCGGCTCCGTCAAAGCCGGCATCTCGTTCGGCAGCAACGGCATCAGTGTCGCGCTGCAGACGCCGGCTGGGCTCGCCACCCAGACGGTCACGCCGGGCAACGGGCAAATTGCCCAGTTGCTGCAGATCGCAGGCAATAACCAGCAAGTCGCCAACGCATTGCAGCTGCATTTGCAAACTCAGCCAATGTCGGCCTCGATGATCCGCCAGCTAGGCGTACTACAAGCGCTGCAAAACAGGAGGTGAGCACGCGGGCCGCCACCCGCCGACCGTAGCAAGGCAGTACACGTCAGGCCGCGCATCGTCAGGACCGGGGCTGCGCGGCCCGAACACCGGGGGAATACAAAATGAACAGTCTTTCGTCGAAGAAGGTGCCGCGCATGGCACTGGCGGCCATTCCGGCCGCCGTCATGCTGCTGGCGCTTTCGCAAGAAGCGGGCGCCCAGGCGCTCGCTGGACAATCGGTCGAAGAACGTCTGAACACGTTGATGCGGGTCGTCGACGAGCAGCAGCGGCAAATTCATTCACTCGAGCGCCAGGTGACCAATCTGGAGATGTCGCAACGCGGCCGAGGCGTACCGGGTGCCGGCGCGCCGGCGGGCAGCGAAACCGTGGCCGAACAGCCCGGCGCCGACGGCTTGCCGGTGCCGCTGCCGCCGCTCGCCCAGGTCAGTCCCGGCGCGCCCGCGACCGGCGGCAACACGGGCACGGCGACCGGCGTGCCCGTCTATCCGCCGACGCCCGCCGGCAGCAGCGCAGGCGGC